>NZ_JAHLKM010000067.1 GCF_024449025.1 Natronomonas aquatica
TTGGTCGTGTCGCAAAGCGGTCTAGAGTTTGCCTCTGGTGCTCTCAATTGAGAGGTCACAGTTCATTGCTGTTTTGGTCGGTCGCTGGAGCAGTTCGTCGAGGAACGACTGATAGTAAGGTGGATCGGCGTATTTCACCAACCGAAGCTGGAGTATTGCCTCTAATCCTTCCTTCGTCCAGCGCATCCACTGATTCTTGCATCGCTTGCTGACTTCGCCCATCAGTCGTTCGACGGGGTTCGAGGTCCATGGCACCTCGAACCCCTCGATGGCCTGCTTGGCAAACGTCACTATCGACGGCAGCCACCGCCGAAGATACCTCGCCGCCTTCTCCGACCCGTACTGATCCAACTGCCACGCTGTCTTCTCGATACGCTCGGTCGTTCGCGTGATCCGCTCGCGGATCACCGCGAACTCCTCGTCTGGCCGATGCTTGATGACCGAGTTCTTCAGATGGAACACTTCTTCAATTACTTCCGAAACGATCTGGTTACGCCGATCCAACGAAAAGACACCGTCGTCCCACAGGTTGTAGTCAAGCGTTCGGCCAACGTGGACGAGATCGAGTTGGTGATCGCTGTGTTCGTCGGTAAAGGCTGTGACAATGCCACTATCGCCGTCACTGACGACCGTCGCGTCGTCAGTGACTGCACCGATGTCTTCGAGCTCGGCGGCTGTCTCGTCCCAGTCAGCGTTGACCGAGAGATCGAGCAGAGAGCGTGAATCCTTGGCGGTGTTTTCGCCAAGCGTGGCTTGGACAGAGTGGTACGATCGGTCTTCGTCTTGGCTGTAACAGTGCGTGCCGTCAGGAATAACGGCGTCAGCGTCGGTGTCAGCGACACAGTCGGGAAGAAACTGCTTGAGTTTGGTGCCGTATTCTTTGGTGCGACGGTTGATGGTGGTCGGCGACGGCATCCTCTCGAAGATGCCGTCGCCGTGATCTGCCGCATCACGATAACTGAGTGAGGTAGCGAGGTCGACGCTTTGGGCGGCGATGTCCTGCTGATAGCGGTTTTGGCCGTCGAAGCCGAGAACGTCTTCGACGGGCCGGAAGTAACTGGATTCGTCGTGATCAGCAGCTGTGTCTTTGACGTAATGAAGGTCGAACTCGTGTTCACCGGCAGTTGTGACGGCTGTGCGAGTATCAGTACCGGCTCGTTGGAACCGGTTTTCGCCGTTGCCGTGAGCGTGTTTTTCGCCACAGAGCGCCTCGACGCGGCCCGCGTCGAGGCTTTCGATGAGTCCTTCGAGAAGGACCGATTCGATGTTTTGGTCGGTAATGAACTCGGCAAGCGTGGCCAGCGGTATCGTTTTGTCGTCATCGATGCTAACGGTCAACCGCACGTCGATTGTGGCGTGCATGGGACACCTCGGGTGGACACCAGAGGCGTCCCCTTGCTCAGGGGAGTCAGTTACTACTGAATTCTAGAGGACTTTGCGACACGACC
>NZ_JAHLKM010000068.1 GCF_024449025.1 Natronomonas aquatica
CATGCGTCTTTAGCTAAGACTCACACCTCGGTTGAGTAGCGGTTGCGAGGGTTTCTTGGAGGATTGGTCGTTGCTTGTGGATTTTCTGTGCATCTTCGATCAGCCGGTCAAGCAGCGGTGGTGGCGAGTAGCCGAGGAACTCACCAAGGCCGTCGAGGATGAGCTGGGCGTGCGACCGGAAGGTCGCCGCCCAGCGACCTGGTGGAAAGACAGCGTCATCACTGGCGCACTCTGTCACCAGCGCCAGCAACTCACGGCTCACTAACAGCGACAACAGCGCCGCATACACCAGAATCTTCACGATGTGCTCTTTCGTGGTGTCGAACTCGTCCAGTTCGTACTCCGTCTTGAGTTCTCGAAACAACCGTTCAACAGCCCACCGACACCGATAGATCGTCGCTAAATCTTCTGGGAAAAACTCCTCACGGGGCAGGTTCGTGATGTATAGATGGTAGTCGTCGGCGTCCTCGTCGCGGACGCCGACGACACGGAAACGTTTCGTATCCAGCGACCGCGTTCCGTTGTACTTCTCCCGCTTGAACTCGGCTTCGACTTCTACGTCGATGTACTTCCGGTAGAGATCGTCAACAACATCATGGATCTTCTCGCCTTCCAAGGGAATGGTGTCGCCACACCATTCCCGTAACTCGTCCGTTACAACCGGATTTGCGTCGGGTTTCAGCCGACTCACGAAGTAGCCGTCGTTCTCGTCGATCAACGCGAACCGCCGGTACTTGAAGTACGCCTGGTCGAATAGTATCAACCGCTGTTCGAGCCACGAACCGGTGTTGAACTCGGTGCTGTCGTGGGCTTTTTCATCGGTGATGCTGAACCGTTCCAGCATCTGATCGCTCGGGTTATGGAGCAGGTGGAGCCGTGCTCCAGCCTGCTCCTCGTGGCGTCCTTCGAACTCATCAGAGAGGAACTGGTGGAGGCGCAACACCGTCCCATCAGCGATCATCACGTCCCTGAAACGGTCGAACTCGTCGGCCAGAGTGTGTGGGACAGCGACCTCGCCGAGGCCGTACTCGACGAGGTCGCGGAGATACTCGGCTAACGACGGCGTCAACCGCTGGTAGTAGCCACCGGGAGACAGTGATTCGTCAGCTGTGGAGTTGTAGCTCCGGCGGAACGCTGCCAGCGTTCGGCTTTCGCCCGTGGCGAAGCCGAACGCAAACGACCACACGAGAGGTGGAATCTGGAGCTTTCCCTCTCGTTCGATCACGCCGACAGCCTCGGCGTGATCTTCCAGCGCAGCAGAGGGAAAGAGGGTAGTGAGCCGACGTTCAATCTGGTTTGAGGAGGGGGCTTGGTGCACACTTGCGCCCTCCTCACTCCTCTCGAAAAGATGTCTCGATAAGCCACTGCCATCAGGCGGTTCTTCGCTTAGCTAAAGACGCATG
>NZ_JAHLKM010000034.1 GCF_024449025.1 Natronomonas aquatica
CGGGTGGACACCAGAGGCGTCCCCTTGCTCAGGGGAGTCAGTTACTACTGAATTCTAGAGGACTTTGCGACACGACCGAATTGATTGATCATCGGGATGGCCACTGCTTTGTCACTGTTGCGACAGCGGATGACGAGACTGTGGAGTTGGTTGTGACACTCGCTGTTCGGGATCTCTTTGTTGACCGCTTGGACATCAAGAATGGAGCGTCCCCGATCGGAGAACGTATCTGGTATCGAAAACACGGCGGCGCGAAATAGCCAGCTCGCCTGATCACGGATCAAGTGAATCAATATGCTCCTATGGCTCGCCCTGATCGTACGGTCGTGAAAAGTACGTGTCTGCCTGCAGTTGATCCGTGAGCTCCACGAATTCACGCCCATTGCAGTCACTGCAGGATGGCGGGACTTCTGGCCCTGCGTACACGGTCGCACAACGGCAGCATTCGAAAAACCGGAGTCCCAGCACAGCAGTGGATTGGTACCGTTCGTTCAAATTGCTGTCGCAGGCTGAGCGTATTGAGCAGGTGGACTGTTCGCTCATTCAGGTGGCTGTCGACCGACGACCGTATAGAATGGGTCTGTTCCCGGCTGGTCGACGATTCGATCCCTGGCTCCGAATCCCCCAGCGGTAAAATATTCTTCGACGAGCGCCGCTCGTTCGTCCATCGATCGGGTTCGCCAGGCCCGAATCGCTTTTGTCGAAAACATCCGATTGGTGAAACTCACGATCGCAGCGCCGTCAGACCTGAGGACGCGCCCGAATTCGCTAAACACGTCACCAGGGTACTGCAGATACTGTACTGCCAAGGCACAACAGACCACATCGAACGAATTTTCTTCGAGTGGGAGTGTCTGATTGCTATTAAAATCCTGCAGAAAGTATTCGTCTAAACGATCGTTTGCCTCGAGTTCGGCTTCGTTGAGACCGTGGCCAACAACGTACTCCAGTGGGATGTCCGGGAGAAACGACACCCAGCTACTCATCGCATCGAAGACACGATCCCCCGGCGTGATCTCCGATTCGTATACTGTCGTTAACCGAGACGTGAATGCATCGTCGGCGTGAGTGACAAATCGAGGCGACTCGTAAAACTGCTTGTCGTCACCGGTATCGATCTTCCGTCGATCGACATCCGATAGAACCCTCGGCACAGTACTTTCATTCAGGGCTTTGAGAGTAAAGTAGTCACTGTCTGGTGAACAGGATGCCGCGGTTCCGGAGTTTTCGAACAGTGAAGGTGATCGGCTAGCGATCCTCGACGGCGTTTCGGAACGCGACAAGCGCCAATTCGGCACACCGGAGCCGTGACGGTGTCAGATCCATCCCGACCACGTCTTCAAGCGTTTCACTGTCCCATTCGACGATGTCGGTGACGGGAGTCCCAATCATTTGTTCGGAGAGCAATGATGCCGTTGCCTGTGAGAGTGTACAGCCTCGACCAGTGAACTGGACCGTTTCGACGACCGGTGGTGTCTCGTCTGACAGGTTCACCGTTATTGCTATTTCATCACCGTCGGGATGTGTCGGGCCGACACATTGGGGGTTGCTCGTTTCGTGCTCGACATCAGGATCTGTGAGCGTACCGTAGTTCCGGGGATTTCGTGAGTGGTCAGCGAGCAACTCTCTAATGAGTGTTTTGTCCATACATATGAGTGGTTTTGAATAATAAAGAAGGGTCGGGATATCTGTTGCTCGCGTATTGGGATTCGGAGACGGCTTTCGACCAGTGGACGGAAACCGACGAGTTTGAGGCGGCCCACGAGGAGTTGTTCGGAGCGATGTTTCTTGAGCCAGAGTATGTCGATCGGTACGAATCGGCGGATACGATTAGCGCCCCCTGACGGACGTGCTCCGGGACCACCGAAGAGGTGTATTCCATCATCTCTTTGTACCGCAGTAGTAGTCAGGTAGTTCTCTGGGCCCAGCCGCTTAAGCTGCGTTTGTACTGAGACATGACCGAAACACCCGAACGCGCTGAAGACCATACCCTCCGAGGAGCGACGGATCGGCCGGCGTTTCTGACGATCCGCGATATAATCGAGGAGATGGAACCGCTCGCGTCAGCCCAACTCGATGACGATCTCAATCCATCCGTCCTCGAAGTCATGCTCGACGATGGACTCTGTGAAGCCGACGGTGCCCGCATCGACACCAAGTGAGTTTATCAGGTATTAATATTTGAGAGTCAGTAGGCCACAATCCTAGGGTTTGTGTTGCAAGGTGTCGACTTCTTCCCTGGCCAGCTCGTGTGTGTTTCCGCCGGTGACTCCGCCTCGAAATGCTGACCGGCAGTTTTTAGTCCATAGTCCGCGTACTGTGGAATGTCGTGGCACACGCTCCCCCCGATACATCATCCGAAGCTGAAGAGAAGAGAGAGGAGTTCTTCACGATCCACGAGTTGCTCCACCGGCCAGAGCTGGCGGTCTTCTACACGGATATGCTTCTCAACTCCCCGACTACGATCGGGGAAAGCGTGGAGCGCGTGGATCTCTCCAGTAGCGCCGCGCATAACTACGCGAAGATTCTCCAACAACTCGGCGCGGCGGAACAACTGGACGAGACACGCGAGCGAGCCCACCTCTGGGAAGCAAAGCCAGTCTCGGGGACGTGGAACGGTGCAGAACCCATCGGCCCGGTGCTGATTGCAGTGTACGGCGCGATCGAGTTAGACGACGACATCGAGCTCTTCGTCGAACGGCACGGCAAGGCGAAACTCAGCTCCGCGATCGCCCAGACCATCGAGTACCTTCGCGGGAACACGAGCCGCCGCGGCGCAGCGGACGCACTCGGCGTGCCTGCCGTCGAAGGGATTGCGATCACGCAAGCGATCGAGAAAATCGTCTACCTACTGAAGGATCTTGATCCGGCCATCCCGGCAGACGAATTCGAGGTTTCACTCCCCGATAGAGCCCTCGAAGACGCCCCGTATACCCAGGAATGAGCGAGGGTGATCTCACGCCGTTCCCGCCCGCGTTGCTCTTGGATACGAGTTTTCTCCGGACACTCGGGGGAACGCGCACGTGGAAATACCGGACCTTCATCGACTACGTGGAACAAAACGATGTGCGGCTCTTCTTGACACCACGGGTGATCGATGAATTAAGCGAACAACAGGCGTACATGAGTATCGACTGGGTGGACAAAGCCGAAACGACGGATTGGATCAAACAAACTGGAGAATTCCAGCCGGGTGTTCGTGTCCACGATGGACCACGCGCCGGAGAAATCTTCGATAGCACCCACGCGAAAATCGCCGATCGGGAACAGGTTGATCCGGACAAACTTCGAAAAACGGATGCGTCGCTGCCTGCGGTCGCAGTCATGCTGTTGGGCTCAAAAGCGTTCGATCGGATCGGAATTCTCCTCGATGACAACCACGCAGAGGCATCTATTGAATCCGTGTTGCAGAACACGTACTACGACGGTCGGATCGCGGTTCTGAACATCTGGGACACGCTATCCTACATGGAAACAGAACTCTGAGCGCGCTTGTTTCTCACCAGTGTGTAGCAGCCGATGTTCACCAATCGCTGAGCGTTTCAACAGGTGTCACGCGAGCCGTGCTCAAATTCTGGCGAGTTGCCTATCACACGAATTCGTATATGCCACTGAATGTGGGAAGCAACCCACCGTAGGGTGGACAGAAGCGTTGTTCCACGGATTCTCACCAAAAAAGTGTAAACTGTATATATTAATATCCCGACACTCAGGGACCTCCGCTTTCAGGTGAAGAAGATGTCAATGGCTAGGCTGTGCAGCTACGACAGCGAGTTGCCCATAGGCGATACCACCGTCGCCGGGGGGGACGCGTCTGTTGGTTATAAACGATAACCCAGCGTTACTTACACTGTCCCGAATCTGGCTGGCGATATGTTCGTTGTACGCGACGCCTCCTGATAATGAAACAGTTTCACAGTTTCGTATTTCCGCCTCTTCGATAGCAAGATCAGCGAGTCCCCGCGCCAGTGTCTCCTGTGCCGTTGCAGCGATATCCGGAACCGATACTCCATCGGATCGAAGTCTGACCAGTTCAGTGAACAATTGCGGCGTATTGACCACCCTTCGTCCGTTGAGACTCGAGATAGGGGCCGAAAGCGAATGGGGTGAGCCCCGAGCAGCGGCGGCCTCGAGTTTCATCGCTGGCTCACCTTCGTACGTTCGGCGAGTGCAGACGCCCAGCAGGGCCGCAACCGCATCGAGAAACCGACCCGCACTGCTCGTTTGCGGAGTGTTGACATCCGATTCCAATTGCTGGATAACTACGTTCCGCTCTCTATCGCCGCCCGGAAACTGCACGTCATGTCGTTCGAGTATTGCTTCGACCCGATCTGGATCGGCCGCATACAATATCCCGGCTGTGAGCCGTGCCGGATGTGTCGTGGCTTTGTCGCCACCCGGCATCGGAACGGGGGCGAGACTGCCGACTCGTTCGAAGCCCGTCCGGGTCGCATCCAATACTTCGCCACCCCAGACAGTCCCATCCGGTCCGTATCCGACCCCATCAAGCGTGAGTGACAGCGCCCGATGGCAGTCGTGTTCAGCGAGCACGCTTGCTGCGTGGGCGTGATGGTGCTGTACTGAAACTGCCCGTGCCACTGTGCCGCTGTCGACCAATTCCTTCGCGTAGTCCGTCGTATTGAATGCTGGATGGAGATCATGAACGACTACCGATGGCCATTCGGTACCTGTCACATCCAGCAGTCGCTGAATAGCGTTTTTGAGGTATGCAAGCGTATCGAGGGAATCCACATCACCGACATACTGTGTGTAGTAACACTCCTGTTTTTCGAGGATAGCAGCGGTAACGTCGAGTTCAGCCCCGACAGCTAGCGCCGACATCTCTCCGTTATTCGGGAGTGAAATCGCGGTTGGTGCGAATCCCCGTGACCGGCGGATAAGACGGCGCTCACCGTCGACTATACGGGCTACAGAGTCGTCGCATCGAGTGACGATGCGCCGGTCATGTAGAAGGAACCCGTCAGCCACTTCATCGAGTCCATCGACGATGCTGTTATTTGACCGTAACATCGGCTGTCCGGGGAGATTTGCTGAAGTCATCACTAGCGGTTCTTCGATTCGATCGAACAGCCGGTAATGGATCCCCGAGTATGGGAGCATGACGCCGACGGTGTGAAGATCGGGAGCAACGCGGTCCGCGAGTCCACTGCCGGTGGCTTCGATCAGTACGATCGGTCGCCGAAAAGAGTTGAGTGTATCGCGCTCTGTCGACGAAAGGTCGGTGAATGACTGGATTGTCTCAATATTCGATGCCATCACGGCGAACGGCTTTTCTGGACGGTCGGTCCTGTTACGGAGCCGTGTAATCGCATCTGTATCCGTAGCACTGCAGGTGATATGCGCCCCACCGATGCCTTTCACGACGACAAGCTTTCCATCACGTAAGCTCGCTGCCGCCTTCTTGATTGCCTCCTTACCGGATGCCGTCTCCAGCAGCGTGTCCGGAAACCTGTCTCGCCCCGCCTCCGAAACAGCCGGATCAGTCGTCTGGCTGTCGGAAACGGTACCGTACCGGAGCTGGGGACCACAGTTACAGCACGCTATTGTTTGGGCGTGATACCGGCGGTCTGCCGGGTTCTCGTACGCCGATCGGCACTCCTCGCACATCGGAAATGCTGCCATCGAGGTCGTATGTCGATCGTACGGGAGCGATTCGACAACAGTGAAACGGGGGCCACAATCGACACAGGAGGTTGCCCAATAGTTGTGATACCTCGATTCGGGGTCCCGAAGGTCCGCAAGACAGTTCTCACAGATCGCGGTATCGGGAGGAATACTCCCGCCACCGCTATCACCGCTTTGGGATTCGACGATTTCGAACGTCTCGAACATAGACTCAGAGGTATGCTCGCGGTCAACTGTGATAGATGTAATACGGGCAAGCGGTGGCGGGTTGTTCTTGATATCAGTCAAGAAAGCGTCGATAGCGTCGGGTTGTCCTTCGGCTTCGATGCGCACGCCGGCATCTCCAAGATTTCGGACGGTCCCATGGAGCCCATGGGCAACCGCCCGTCTGTAAACGAACGGTCGGAACCCGACGCTCTGGACGATGCCGTTCACCCGGATCGTCGCCCGCTCCATACTGAATCTAATAGTGGGCACATCTTCAACCCCTGTTAGTGGTCGTTTGGAGATCCGGTGTCTAGGGGCGGTAGTTATTTTAATCTGTATTACTACTTTCTTATGAAAATCATGTGCCTAGGCGTACCGGGAGAGGTCAAATCAGTTGAGGGTGTTCAAGCTACTGTCGATTTCTGGGGTGTCGAAAAAGAGGTGCGTCTGGATACGGTGGATTCACCGGTTGAGCCGGGAGATTATATTCTCAACCACGTTGGCTTTGCCATCAGACGAATCCCCGACGACGAGATTGACGAAACAATGGCTCTCTACGAGTCGTTTATGAACGAAGACCCCGACGACCTGCTCGCCGAAGACGTAATGGATGAAATTGAGTCCGGTGGAACAGTTCCAGCAGGCAGCGCGGGTGGGTTGGCCGCGGATGAAGAAGAGCCGGCAGACGAGGAAGACGCCGAAGACCTCTTGGAGGAACTCGATATCAATGTCTGATACGCCACCAGCCGGACCGACCGGACAGATACCGGGCGGTGATGGCGATAACGCTCTCGAGTTCCGTGATCCCGAGAAGGCGGAAGCGATCGCGGACAGGCTAGCTGAACTGGCGGACAACGTGTCGGATCCGCCAGCGACGATCATGCACGTCTGTGGGAGCCACGAACAGTCAATCGCAAAGTTCGGGCTCCGATCGATGTTACCCGATTCCGTTCGGCTCATCATGGGTCCCGGATGTCCGGTCTGTATTACGAATATGCCCGAGGTCGATGAAGCGGTCGCACTGGCCGAAGCGGGCGTTACCGTCGCCACCTACGGCGATATGTTGAAAGTCCCCGGGACGACCAAATCCCTCGATGACGCCCGGGCCGAAGGAGCCGATGTCAGGGTAGTCTACAGCGCCGCCGATGCCGCAGAAATAGCCGAAGAGGAGGACGGTGAAGTCGTCTTCTTCGCGACCGGTTTCGAAACCACTGCCGCTCCCACCGCATCAGTCATTCTCAACAATCCGCCGGAGAACTTTTCGGTGCTTTCCTCGCATAAATATGTCCCTCCGGCGATGGAAATCGTCGCCGAGATGCCCGATACGGATATTCAGGGCTATCTGGCCGCGGGTAACGCCGCGATCATTACCGGATCGGGTATTTTCGAGGGTATCGTCGACGAGCACGACCTGCCGGTCGTCGTTGGCGGATTCGAACCGCTGGATATCCTCGCTGGTATCACGAAGCTCGTTGAGATGATCGGAAACGACGAAGCTGCCGTCGAGAACGCCTATCCACGCTGTGTCACCGAAGAAGGTAATCAGCAGGCCCAACAGCAGCTCTGGGAGGTCTTCGAGACCGAGGACGGTGAATGGCGTGGGATCGCCGACATTCCGGACGCAAACCTGGTGCTACGCGATGAATACGCTGAGTGGGATGCACGGGCACGATTCGATATCGAAACGGCGCATTTGCGCGACGAGAGCGCTGCCAGACTCGCCGATGACTGTATTTGTGGTGATATCATGTCCGGCAAAGCCGAACCCACGGATTGTGAGATGTTCGGCGAGGAGTGCACGCCGGACGATCCGGTCGGTGCCTGTATGGTCTCTAGTGAGGGGACCTGCAAGATATGGCACGAGTACGGTGGGCACCCGGATATATGAGCGACACCTCAGATACGTCTGATTTCGATTCAGAGACCGAAAGCGAGCGTATCGGGCTTGAACATGGGGCCGGCGGCGAGGCTACCCGGAAGCTAGTTGCCGAGACCCTCGCGTCTGGTTTCGGTGATCCCGAAGACGCTATCGTCGGTCTCACCGGAATGGATGATGGCGCTGTCATCCCAGTCGGTGAGGAAAATCTGGTCTTGACCACAGACAGTCACGTCATCGATCCTCCGTTCTTCCCCGGAGGTGATATCGGTCGCCTCGCCGTCTCCGGAACGGTCAACGACCTCGCGGTAATGGGCGCAACTGACGTTCGGGCCCTGACAAGCGCCATGGTTATCGAGGCTAATTATCCAGTGGCGAAATTGGAGCGCATTGCTGACTCAATGGCCGCTACGTGCGAGGAAGCCAATGCCGCCGTCGTCACTGGGGATACGAAAGTGATGGGGAACGGCGAAATAGACGGGATCGTTATCAACACCGCAGGTGTCGGCGTCGCACCGCACGTCACCCCCGACTCCGCGGTCGAACCGAACGATGTTATCCTGCTTACCGATTCTATCGGTGAACACGGCATCTCACTCTTAGCCGAGCGTGAGGGTATCGAATTCGGTAGCGATCTTGCATCGGATGTCAAACCGCTAAACGACCTCCTCGCGAGAGCGCTCGAAGTAGGTGGTAAGAATATAAAAACGATGAAAGACGCGACCCGGATGGGACTCGCGGGCGCACTCAACGAAATCGCCGAGAAAAGCGGTGTGGGTATCGAGATCCGCGAAGAACGGGTACCAGTAACCTCCGACGTGAAGGGCGCAGGCGAGATGTTAGGGTTAGACCCATTCCAGATCGCTAACGAAGGTGTTGCAGTGCTTGCTGTTGCTCCCAAGTCAGCGGAAAATGTATTAGACGAGCTTCGAGAGCATCCAAAAGGAGAGAACGCGGCAGCTATCGGGAAAGGAATCGATGACCATCACGGTCGTGTAGTGTTGGATACAGGTATCGGGAGTCGGTACCTGCGGGAACCGGCCAGCGAACCGGCTCCACGGATCTGTTAACAAAAAAATACGTACCTATCGGCGCTGCACGGACTGATCATGGACGATGTCGATCACGACGCGATACGTAATAAGAAGGATATTTGCGGCGGTTGTGGGGCCCCACTCCGGAAAGTCGGTGAAATAGACGGTGACCGTCGCGGCGAAGAATTCGAATGTACCCGTGAAACGTGTGGCTACGTTGAGTGGCGAATGTACGGTGACGGGTATTACGAAATTATTGAAGAGTAGGTGAAGCTGTCATATCCAGCGTAAACATCATTAGCTAATCCTTCGTCTCTCCTGAGAGCGAATGCCTGGTATTGAGATTGTAGACGTTTCAAAGAAGTATTCCACAGGCGGCGGTGGTGGAGTGCAGGTCCTCGATGGACTATCGCTATCCGTCGTAGAGGGGGAATTCCGTACGATCGTTGGACCGTCAGGGTGCGGAAAGACGACACTGCTGCACCTTATCGCTGGGCTCGAATCTACCGATAAAGGATATGTTACGCTGCCTGGAGATGGACAACTCGGATTCGTTTTTCAAGAGCCGCGATTGTTAGAGTGGCAGACGGTCGGCGAGAACCTCAAATTCGCCCTCGACGGGACCGAGATACCGAAATCTAACTACGACAGCCGAATTACCGAAGTAATCGAAACGGTTGGACTGTCTGACTTCCGCGACGAGTATCCGCGGACATTGTCAGGCGGAATGCAACAACGGGTCGCCCTCGCCCGAGCTCTCTGTATCGAACCGGACGTATTGCTGATGGACGAACCCTTCGCTAGTTTGGATGAGATCACCGCCAAAGACCTTCGGCATGACTTGCTCGAGCTATGGCAGGAAAACTCGATCACGATCCTATTTGTTACGCACGATATTCGGGAGGCAATAGTCCTCTCAGATACGATTTCGATTCTATCGAGGAAGCCAGCAGACATTATCGCGTCGGTCGATATCACGTCTCCACGGCCACGTGAACTCACAGACGATGTAACAGCGGACTACTATCAGAGGATTTTCTCCAAACTAAACCGTTAAGTCTGAAAAAGGGATTTCCCGAGTCGAGGACTCTCACTTTCGCCTCGCCACTGAGTCAGACGACGCTCGGCAGTTTTGATTATCGTGAACTCGATAACAGTCATTAGAACGACAAACGATAGCGTCCATGCGAGAACGCCAGAAAGTGAAAACAACTCGAAGGCCTCGTTGATTCGTGAGCCGATTCCAGTCCCAAGTCCAAAGAATTCAGCGATGACAACGATCTTCCAAGCGGCTCCTAGACCGAACCGAGCCGCCGCCAAAATGTAGGGAATCAATTGTGGAAAGATGACAGAGCGGAACATCGGCCAACGGGAGTTGTTGAAGACTTGGGCCATCTCGACCAGTTCCCGGTCGATATCCTTGGTTCCCTCCCAGATGTTCTCCGTCATCAGGGGCGTAATGACGAGGGCGATCGTCGCGACGGCAGCGGTATTATTCATTCCGAGCATCATCAACATAATAATCGTGACGGCTACCGCGGGCATCGTCAGACCGACAATAATGAACGTCTCGAGGAACTGTTCGCCGGTCTTGCTCAGCCCCATTACCAGTCCGAGCAAAACAGCCAGACAAAGACCGATACCGAAGGCAACGAGGACCCGAAACAGGGTCCGCGACAGCTCTCTAAAGAAGCTTTCATACAATAGGATATCGATAGCCTGCTCGAACACTGCCATTGGTCCCGGGAGAAATAGCGGTTTATAAAATAATGATACCGTCCACCAAAGACCGATAAACGTGACGACGGATGCGGCCCTCACCAGCGAGGCCGGTAGCGATGTCGGCAACGAGATCTGATAGACGGATCCGAGAAGTTTGGGAAGTCGAGTGCTCACAGTTCTCTGGGATCAACGAACATCGTTTCTGCAGGGTCATCATCTATGAGCCCGAATTCAGCGGCTTTTTTGACCACTTCCGCTCCGGAAGCCCGGAGTTCTTCATCGAACCCATCAGGGTAGATGTGACCGATTCGATTCTCGGCTAGATCGAACTGCGAGTCGGTTTCTAACCCGAGTTCCTCTTCGTACTGTTCGATAACCGCTCGGGCATTCTCACCGATATATTTGCCGGCGTCGAACATCGCGTTCATCAGGCCCTTGACCGCCGATGGTTTCTCGTCGATCGTCTCTTGATAAGTAGCGACTTCAACGAGCGGCATCCGCCGCCCGGTGAGATCTTCCCACCGGTCGTTGAACACGTAGATCTCCTCAAACTCGCCGGTATCCAAGAGTCGAGACGTGAATGGCTCAACCCCGATCATCGCGTCGAGGTCCTCCTGTTGAATAGCGCCGAAAAGCGCCGCAGGCGGTGAAAACCGATACTCGTAGGACTCGTGATCGAGCCCCTCCATGTTGACGAGGACTGCCCAGTGGGTCCAGGGAGCGGAACTTCGGGGCATCGACCCAAGAGTCGCATCCTGTAGCTCTTCGATGTTCTCGATCCCCGCATCGCTGCGGACGACGATAGAATTAAACGACTGACAGACTGGACCCAGTAGGCGAACGTCACGGCCCTCGTTTATTGCTCGGGCGCCCGCCATGACCGGGAACGTTCCCGACTCAACTTCTTGGGCAAAAATAGCCTGCTGAATCGCCGGCGGTGGTTGTAACTCCAAAGTGAGATCCAGCCCCCGATCGCCGGCGAATCCTTCGTCACGAATGAGCCGCGTCGGAAGCGTCATTGCAGCGCCCTGTGGACCGGAAAACTGTATCGGTACCGACGGATTTCCGCTTTCAGTATTGTCTTTCTCACCCGATCCGTCTGTCTCCGATGTTTCCCCCTGATCGCCACTCTCGTCGCTTGTTTCGTCTGTTCCCGTCGTATCGTCGCCGGTACAGCCAGCCACCCCCACAATAGCCGCTCCACAGAGTCCAGCGATTACGTCACGCCGTGACTGGATGCCTCGACGCCGCTCGTTGTCGGATTGGGGATCTGGTTCCATCGACATTTTCTGTTTTTTGAATCTGCTTCAGTTTTCAGAAGCCACTACACAGATGTTAATAAATATACTTACTTCGAAATATATTTCATTCATCCAAATGGCCCGCATACGGATTCGGAGGTCCCGCGATCGGGATTACAATCCGAGTGAGCCCGTTTCCCGCCATCTGTCTCCTAAATTAATAGTTCGTCGAATGCAGATCCGGCCATGCCCACGCCAGAGATTTTTAATCGCTGGGCCGATATGAGAGAGTATGTCAGAAGGCGAATCGTGTGGCTGTTGCTCGTCCTCGACAATCACACCTGATACCGATCGCACCTGTTATTGTCCTGTCAACGGAATTATTGATACAATCAGCAAGAAACACGCACTGCCGATCGTCTCAGTTCTCGGCTCGAACGGGCCGACACGCTACAACGAACTCGAGGAAGTTCTCGGGGTAACGAGTTCCTCACTGTTGTCGACACGGCTCAACGAGCTGATGAGTGAGGGGCTGATAGAACGACAGAGTTTTGATGAGATTCCGCCCCGCGTCGAATACTCACTCACGTCCGATGGCAAGGAACTCGAAGAGCGACTCAGACCGCTGTTGGAGTGGGCTGACGAGGCATAGCCAGTTAGCGTAAAATAATGAAAGACGAAGAACGGGATTCGACGGGCGACGAAGACAGCAGCAAAGAATCGTCTTCAGGCGAAGGGCCCGAAGAAGTCGACACCGCCGACGTTGAGGTTACAAAAGACGGCGCCGTCGACCCGAAGGAGCCACAGTGGCAGAAACCGTCGATCGACGATATACCCGAATTCGAAACTGGCGGCAACGATCCGACATCCGCTGGAGATTCCGATCCGACAGCCGGCAAACCGAATGAGGCTCGCACCCCATCGACGACACGTTTCGAAGATGCGGAATCGGAAGCGTATCTCGCCGCGATCGAGTTGTGTGCTCGATTACCGGACGACCTACGACTCCCGGAAGAGGCAGCGGACCTGGTTCCAGCCGCGTTCGAAGCAGAACTGGAACAGGAGATACAAGCGTTCGCCATCGCGGAGTTCGACAATCCGACACCACACGTCGAGGTACTCGAATTCACCGACATAGATGGTGACATCTGGTTAAAGATCCGAATGGGTGTCCCCATCGAGACGTTTGACTCGCTTGAAGAGAATATGATCGAGTTACGCGAATACGCGCTCGAAGAGCTTGACGCTCTTTTAGGTCCTGTTACTTAAATCGAACGCACGTCAGTAGCAGATTGTTGAGAGAGACAATTCCCTGAGTGCGAGTAGCGATCACCGTTCTAAGTATCTTTAGGTGATATTTTACATCGAGAAAACAGGATAAAGTCAGTGATGGTATTCGACGACAGCGTTCTGAATACCGAGATAGTCCGGCGGCTCGCCGCCACGGAGTTCTGGCGGGATCGCTTCAGCGTATGACTCAAGACTGTCCGGGACAACAGTTCGTCCGTCCGGACGATGCAAAAAGAACGGTATCTCTTTCATTTGCGCTCGTCGGTGCTTCGGCTGCCAAGATTCGCCGCGATGAACGTAACAGGCGAAGGAGAACCGGCCATACCTCATCGCTTCGGACTTGTTTTCCATTATGTCGGATTCTTCGGCGTCGAATTCCGTATCGGACATCCACGCGAGAAACGGCGGCTGTCCGTCAATTTCACCGACAAACACGTCCCATCCCGCCTCGGCGTCAAAAACCACCCACGCTTCCCGATCACCGACGGTATCGATCTCCAAACTGAAACCACCGTCTTCCCAAACAAACGTTGCCTCGTAGCCCGGGATCCGAGCACCTCTGTGATGATAGACGAGGCCATCGATCTCGAAATCGAACGCGTCGGAGACACGGAGAGCCCCTTGTGTACGTAGCCGCGATCGAAACTGTGGAAACGCGTAAAGAGTGTTTGATTCTGACACGAGTTCGAATGATATCGATCTTGTTTCAGGGGTTGCTGGTCGGACTCAGTTGCTACTGTTTCGTCCTTTGGGCAAATATTATTCGTGGTTTACAACTGTTCGGTGTAACACGCTTCGTCGCTGTCGAGATCGTGACACCAACAGTCAGGCCCACATTCGACGTGGTTGTGACTTTCCTCAAGATCGCCGAACGAATCGACAAACCGCCGTTTGGCTTCGTACTCGCCACGGTCCGTTAGGTCGTATCCGTCAGCTACCTCTTCGAACAAGCCATCGGATGCCATCCGCTCAAACGCGGACTCTATGCTATCGCCAGTTGAATCAACAAACACCTGAAGATCACTAGCTCCAATTGATGATTCGATTCGCTCTTCGCGCAGCATCCAGTACCCGGCTTCCAGTATCTCGTCGCGGAGGCGCATCTCTTCCGCAGATCCATCCCGAGAACCGGTAACCATACAGGTTACTCAAAGACGATATTAAAAAATCTATTGTCGGTATTTTAGTGATTGAACCGATATTATGCCACTCGTAACAAGTATCAATACGACGCGGACTCGTGTTTCTGTGCATGGACGTGCTCGTTGCGTGTATGGGAAATCTATTACGCGGTGACGACGGGTTCGGTGTCGCCGTCGCGGACGTTCTTGAAGACCGCGACCTTCCCGAGACAATTGACGTTGCCGAAGTAGGTATCTCCGGGGTAAGTATGGCCCAGGAACTGCTTGACGAATATGACGCGTTCGTTCTCGTTGACGCGATGGAGAAGGGAGAAGAACCGGGAACCGTCTCGGTAAAGCGGGCGTCTGTACCCGACGTCGACCAGTATTCCGACCGGGAAGTGGCAAGCTTTGCAGCGGATATGCACCAGACCGATCCGGCAAAGGTACTCGTACTCGGGGAGGCACTGGGAGTGCTCCCCGAAATCGTGGTTCTCATCGGTTGTGAACCGACAAAAACCGATGAACTTTCCGATGAACTGAGCGCGCCGATCAAGGAAGCCGTCCCGAGGGCCGCCGATCAGGTCGAACAGGTGATCGAGGAATTGCTTTCCTCGTAGGCAACCTGAACAACCGGAATCAACAGGCTTCTTTTCCCCATAAAATTAATACGAAGAACCAATAAATCGTGCTTATGAGTACCGCACGAGAAACACCCAACACAGATGAAGACGCCGAACCGGAGGAACTCGAGTCGATCGATGTCTTCTGGCTACCAGGGGAGGGCTGTGACGGATGTTCCGTGGCTACGCTCGGTGCGACAGATCCGGGCATTGAGGATCTCCTCCGTGGACAGGTACCTCATCTGCCCAAAATAAACCTGCATCACCACGAACTCGCCGTCGAATCCGGAAAAGCGTATGTTGACGGTATGCGCGACGCGGTCGCCGGCGAGCGTGATCCCTACGTTGTCGTAGTCGAAGGAAGCGTTCCGAACGAACGGCTCATTGATGGGGACGGATACTGGATCTCGATGGGTAAAGACGAGAACGGGGAACCAGTCAAGATGGTTGACTGGCTCGACCGGCTTGCACCGGGGGCCGCCGCCGTCATCGCAATCGGAACCTGCGCTGCGTGGGGGGGTGTCCCGGCAGCACAAGGGAACTTGACGGACGCGATGGGAACCATGGATTATCTTGGCCGTGATTACCGTAGTCAGCTCGATCTACCGGTTATCAATGTGCCAGGATGTGCGCCAGTCGGTGACAATTTCATCGAAACAGTCGCTCACCTCCTGTTACATATCGGGGGATTCGGACCGCCGCTCGAGTTGGACGAACTCGGTCGGCCGAAATGGTTGTTCGGAGAGACAGTCCACCGACACTGCAATAGAGGGTCGTACTACGAGGAAGGCTCCTTCGCGGAGGAGTACGGCAGCGAAAAGTGTCTTGTCAGTAAAGGCTGTTGGGGTCCGACAGTGAAGTGCAATATGCCTTCCCGGCGAAATCTCGCCGGTGTCGGTGGCTGTATGAACGTCGGTGGGAAGTGTATCGGCTGTACGATGCCAGGGTTCCCGGACAAATTCACACCGTTTTTCAAAAAAGCCCCAGGTGCCATGATCTCAACGACGAGTTCGAAAATACTCGGTGGGATCATGTCTCGGCTGCGCCGCAACTCGATGAAGAAACTCGATAGATCGACTCGATGGGAGGAATCCGGTGGAGTCACTGAACGGCTGTACCAGTGGCAATTGAAACGGGGCTCGAACTACGACCCCGACCGCGGTCTCGAACGTCGGCCAGGGACGGGGGATGACTGACGCATGTGTCTCGATAAGATCCCCGTCGAATTCGACGCCGAAGGGAACGCAACGCTGTCGGATGATGGCTCCGAAACCACATCCGATTTTTTAGACGATGTGACGGTCTCCGACGATGAATTAGATGCAGAATCACGGTTCACGGCAGTCGTCGAAGAGTTGCCCGAAAGGGCTCTCGATAGCCTGAGTGAAGTATCCGACGAGTACCGAGAGACAGACGAGACGCGTACCGAGCCGGACAATCCCGTGTAATATGTTTGAGAACCTGCCGCTTCAACGGACAGATGATGGATCGTATCGACTCACAGACGACGGGTCGTTCTACGTCGACGAAACACACAAGTCGACGGCTGAACGTGTCGAAGAGATGACCGGAGGCACACAGAGTGACAACGGCGCACTCCAGGAAGACAGTGCTGCCTCCATAGACGGATCTGAAGACGACGAAGAGTTCCATGATATCGATATCGATCCTGTCACACGGGTCGCAGGATCGCTGGCCTTTCACGCGAACGTCGACCTAGACGACCGAACGGTTCGAGAGGCCCACGCACAGGCTACTCTGTTCCGTGGTTACGAAGTTATTTTAGAAGGGCGCGATCCGAGAGACGCGATCGACCTCTCGAGTCGAGCCTGCGGTGTCTGTGGCGCCGTCCACTCGATCTGTTCGTCGATGGCGCTCGAGATGGCGCTTCCGGTCGAACCACCACCGATGGGCGTCTGGGCACGCAATATGGGCCAGGCGGCCGCCTTTCTCTACGATAATTCGCTACATCTCCACCTACTGGCTGGGCCGGATTACTCGGCGAGCATGATGGCGGATACGAACCCTGATCTCCTCTCGACAGCACGCGATACGGCTGCCCCCCATGCCTCCATCCACGGGTACGAAACGATCGGTGATATCATGGAGGGTCTGAATCCCCTGGAGGGCGATCTCTATCTATCAGCGCTTGAGAAGACACGGGACGCTCGCCAGATGGCGTCGCTGATGCTCGGGAAATATCCCCACCCGTCGACGATCGCCCCTGGCGGCGTAACGACGACGCTCTCGCGGTCTTCGTTCACGCAATACTATACCCGGCTGGACGACATGTTCGACTGGGCGAAAAAGATCGCCTTCCTCTGGGACGATCTGATGGATTTCATGCTCGAACATCAGCCCGGATTCGAACACGTCGGCGAACACCCGATAAATATGATCGGAACGGGTGTCTACGACGACCCCGATGTCTACAACGCGAAGTACGAGGACGCAGACGAGTGGGGCAACGCCCGTCTGGCAACGCCGGGAGTAATCATTAATGGGGAACTGGTGACGACAGACCTGACCGAGATCGATATCGGGATGGAAGAGTTCGTCGATCACTCCTACTACGAGGATTGGACGGACGAATCAGTCCCCTTCGAAACGTCACCGGGAGGCGATCCACTCAGCCCGTATCATCCGTGGAACAAGGAGACACGCCCGAAACCCGAAGGGACCTCGTGGCGTGATCGGTATACCTGGGGTACGGCACCACGATGGGATCGACAGACAATGGAGTGTTGTCCGCATGCGCGGCTCTGGATCACGGCACTGGCCGAAGAGGTGGACAACCCGTTCATCCGCCCGACAGGTGACGGAATCGAATTCGATCTTCCGGAGGCAGAGCTGGAGGAAATGACGCTTCGGTGGGACGTTCCGGACCGTCTGAACGCTGCCGAACGGCTTCGTGGCAAGGCGTACGCTTTGGCTCACCATGCGCTCGTTTGTTACACCGGCTTTATCGAGGCCCTGGAATTACTGAAGGACGGAAAAGACGCCGTGCACAACGAGTTCTCGATCCCGAATTCCGGGACTCACCGCGGCGTTGGGTTTTGGGAGGCCGGACGCGGGTTCCTCACGCATCACCTCACCATCGAGGACGGTGTCATCGACAACTACCAGATCGTCACGCCGAGCACTTGGAACTCCTCGCCTACAGGACCATTCGGTCAATCGGGGCCGTTTGAGGTGGGGGCCAAGAATACGCCAATACTCGAGGACTTCGAGTCCGAGGAAGACTTCTCAGCTATCGATATTCTTCGGGGGGTCCGAAGCTTCGACCCCTGTATGCCTTGCACCGTTCACATGTATACGCCCGGGGGACAGGACGTTATCACAGAAAACGTAACGATGACGACGTGTGGTTGCTCGTACGACTCGGACAACAAGCCAGCCGAAGTCACGCTTCGAGAGATGCTTGCGGACGACTGAGTCCATGGAACGTAGCGACGATTTATCAGGCCAAGATCCGCAGACGGCTGCCGAGCGTGGCCTCGAAATAAGTGATCACCAGACAGGGGGGAGCGGCCACGGGTATAGCAAGGGTCGCTCTTATGGGACTGCCGCTGGTCTCATCGCCGGTGATCGAACGGCATCACAGTTGGTCGTCGGTGTTGGATATCCGTATTTGAGTGACCTCGCGGTAGGGAACGTCGTTGCTGACCGGGTCGCCGAATGGGACCTCCCCGAGATTGCCGTCGCAGACTGCAGTCACACGCCCATCGCCGCCTACCAGACGATAACCAAAGGCGAGTACGACAACGTCGTGGTCGTCGGCGCTCGAAAGCGTGGTGGGGGTCTCAACACTGGGACTCCATCGAACGACCCGGGAGCGATCCACACGTATCCGACTGAGACGATCGATGTTCCGGAGGATGATATCGTCGATCGAATCGCCGAGTGTGCAATGGGGAGTAATACTATCGAGAACGTAGTCATCATAACAAAGGCACTCGGCGAGTTCCCGAGTGGCTCGATGGTGATCGACATCGAACCCGAATACGATTCGTGGGGGTACGCGATCGAAGAGTTCAGTCCGGCTGTTTCGGACCGTTTTGATCAATTAGTTGATCTAGTCTTAGACGAACTTGAGACGAGCTATTCGTCCTCGGAGTGAAGGGTCCACTCAGCATTGTCAGCCGCCTCGGTGATTGATAGGTACTCCATCCCGAGAGACTGTGCGGCTTTACGATCCTCGTCGGACTCACCGATGAAAACGTGTCGCTCGGTCGGGAACCGCTGTCGGGCGGTTGCGAGATCCGAAACCAGATTTTCGCCGATAAAATCGACATCAAGGTCTTCTCCTTCGATGTGCGATCGTTGAGTTTGGGTCGTTTTATCGGCAGTGATCCCGATGTATTCCGTCCATCGCTTTGCCTCTGCTATCGCTTGGGGAGGATCAACAAGACGCTCCAACGCGGCTTGCTTCAGAACCAATGTCATATCGTTGGAGCGATCACCGCTCATTGCGATGCCATACGCGAACAAGGAATATAAACGATAAGATGGCTACCCGAAAACAAAAAGATAGAATTCTATTCCAAGGTATATCTCGATAGAGCCGAATTGGCCACGCGTTCAGGCGAGCTCTGAAACCAAGTCGTCGGCCAGTTCCTGTACAGCAGCCACTGCCGGAGCATCTTTGTCGTGGTCGTACGGGGCTGTCCCCTGTTGATCGGCCCGCCTGATGCTGTCGTCGAACGGAACGATAGACGTGATCTCGAGATCGTTGTTCTCGCAGAACTCTTCGATTGCTTCCCGATCCTGATCGTCACGAACTTTGTTGGCGACGACTTTTATTTCTGGAATCCCAAGTTCTTCGGCCAAGTCTCGTGTTCGACGACCTGTTTCAAGTGACTTGTAATATGGTTCGACAACGACGAGAAGCACATCGACATCTTTGGTCGTTCCTCGGCCGAGGTGCTCAACTCCGGCGACCATATCCATAATTGTTACCTCGTCACGTTTCTCGACGATGTTCGAGAGAACCTCACGAGCTGTCGAGTGGGCGCTGCACATACAGCCACTACCAGCATGATCGACCTCACCCATTTTCAAGAGTTGGATGCCGTCCGGTGCACCGACACCGTAGTTGTTAATAATCTCCTCTACGGATTCTACCAACTCTAATTCCGTTTTCCCGTCCGGTAACTCGACTCGCCGTAGCAAATCACCGGGGATTGGGGGTACCTCTTTTTCACGCGGAATGCCAACCGTCAGCGAAAGATTTGGGTTTTCATCATCGTCGATCGCCAACACGTCGTAATCTTTTGCAGCCAAGACACGCGACAGCGTTCCGGAAATCGTCGTTTTCCCCGAACCACCTTTTCCTGAGACCGCTATTTTCATATGTTCTACTCGTTCGGCTGCCGAAACAAAAATATTAGGTCGAGTTTCGATCAGTAGTTTCGACGATGAGGGCTTGAAGGATAATTCGCTACCTCGTGGTCATGACATACCATTCATCTATTCAGTGATTTGAATCTCTGATAACGTGGTCCATGCCGCACTCGCGGTTGATAGTTACAGTCATCTCCGTCGCGGGAACCATTAGCTGCATTATTTGTATCACAATTCACGAAAGATGGTCTTCGGATGTACCGAGGTTCAGATGATTTTCAATCGTTTGAGTCGCCGTTGCCCAGAGGGCACCCTACCGGGTATTTATGACCCATCCCTCGTTATAATGGGCTGGCACAGTCCAAATACCCCGGATTTGGAAGCGTCAATAGGGGCGGTCGAGAAGCAGGCTCTTGTGGGGCGACGAGGACTCTCACGGCAAGGACCAGGGTTCGAATCCCTGACGGAGCATCCCAATTCGACTTCCTTCTTGCGGTTTTGGCCTGCACGAACCAGTCATGAACGACTCAACGCTCAGGCCATGTCGATTCGAAGGATTCACACACAGCCGCGCCCTCTTGCGATTCGGGCGTTTTGCCGGGCTATCCGGTTCGAAGGAACGAGACTCAACCCGATACCGTCTGTCGGTTTTCAATTTGCCCACGCGGATTTTGAGCAGCAAATGCGGCATCGTGAAACACAGCGAGGGATCTCCCCATGAGTGATCTTGAGGACTTCCCAGTCGTCACGGGAAAGGCTGAATCGTACCTGAATGAACGGCAACTACTTGATTACCGTGCGGAGCGGGAAGATTGTCTGGAGTGGCTCTTGACGTTCGGCAAGAAGACCGACGAGGCGGTCGGCTACGCACCGGGGACGGTCAAACCGCGGTGTTACCGGATGGATCGCTTCTACCGCTACGTGTGGGATTACGAAGAGGGATACACGGTCAATCTCTCCCACGAACATGCTGACTCGTGGATGGATCACCTGGCACGCCGTGATGTCAGTGCAACCCACAAGCGGAACTGCATGAAGTCACTCTTGATGCTCTACAAGTGGCTTCATCACGAACGCGGGTTAGGCGAGTGGGAACCGGAGTTCCGATTCTCTGCAGATACCAGCACGCAACCACGGGAGTATCTCACGCGAGAGGAGCGACGAGCGATCCGTGATGCAGCACTCGAATTATGGATCGGTACCGTCGTACAACAACCTCACACCGACCGAACGCGATCGCTGGAAGCGGTACCTCGCTCAACGCTTCGAGAAACCGAAAGAGGATGTGACGCCGGATGACTGGGACCGTGCCAACGGCTGGAAGATCCCGAGTCTGGTGTGGGTGAGATCACGCTTTGAATAAAGCTTTCGTCCATTTCGTGAAATACATCAAACGACATATGTGTATTGAACTGGCCAACGGTCAACCAACATCAGGTGCCGATAATAAGTGAGGCGGATCCTTGGCCCAAAATAGAATGTTCGGACTGTATGGAAGTGTTATAGAATGGTTAAATAACCGATAATTGCATTCTATCTTGCACGCTATGTTGTGACAATCTCATACACTTGATTGCTGTTTCACCAGAGTAAGCCCGGGCGTGTCTGGCAAACTCTACATTATATTGGCTGCTTCTCGCTTGACTTCCGGTATTGGATGAACGTATTTTTCAGCGGAACTCCGGCTTTTTTGACGCAGTTGCTCTGCAACCATCTTGAGACTCTTGGTTTCGGCGAAAACGTACGTACCGATGCTGTGGCGAAATGAGTACCACACTAGCTTCCGACCCCGCTTTTTGTCCCACTCGTTTTGCCACGTCATCGGCTGCACCAGTAAGTGTTAGCCCCCGAACAGTTATGATCTGAAAATCGTGATTTTGTACTACAAGATTTTCATGAGAGTTCCCTATATACTCGTTACCTAAACGGTTTCAACAGAGAATTATTAACCCATGCTTTACAAAATGAGACCAGGATGGAGTCACAAAACCGAGATGTGGCCATCATCGGTGGTTCAGTATCGGGGTTGGCTGCCGCGGACGAATTCATCGATTCGGAAAAAATAAGCGAGATACGTGTCTTCGAACGTCAGGAGTACGATGACAAACGGGTAGATTGTGGAGAGGCCATCAACGATGCTACCCTCGTCCCCTTGAAAAAAACTTCGTCGAACGGATTTCTCAATAATGTGAGAGGGTTCCAACTGCGAGTATACACGGGTACTGACCGGAGTCCCGATGAGGAACCACTGGGCGTTTCGGATCTCCAGTGTGATGCAGGCTATATTTGTGACCGTGATACAGTGGAGCAGCAGTGGGCTCAACAGCTCTCCGATAGTGGAGTCGTTTTCGAAACTGGCAAATCTGTCACCGCAGGCGAATACCATGATATAACCGAAGAATATGATTACATCGTTGATGCGACGGGTCAACCTTCCCTCACTCATAAGGTGAAAGATGAAGTTCCGGACTATACAGGGGACATGGTAGCTCTGAATGCCACCGTGGAAGGAGACTTTTCGGACTATATCGATTATCCTCGAATTTTCTTCGAGGGGTATGTCGGGTACTCTTGGTCGTTCCCGAAGTCGAAAACACATGCGAATGTTGGGATCGGCTGGGCGGGCGATCAACGACCGGACGATTACATGAGCGCCTTGGAGGCAGCAGCAGAACGGAATGGCTTCCCAGTGCCAGATCAGGAGGATGTGAACATTTATACGATCCCACGCGGCCCTAGTCTAAAACCCCAATCCGTTCATATTCCTGAGGACAACGTTTTCTTGGTTGGCGATGCAGCTGGCATAGCTAACCGGTACCAGGGAGAGGGTATCTGCCAAGGGATACGGTCAGCAAGTCTCCTTGCTAAGTTAATCTCGGAGGGGAGGGAATCGGCCTATCCCGATGAACTGTTCGATAAGATGAAATCGGAATATCGCCTTGCTCGATTAATGCGAGGTGCATGGGTCGAACATGAAGATCCCCAACTACTCGCTAATGTCGCTGAAGCTCTGGAAGGGTTGACTATCGATGACATCACTCGTCAGCCACAGCGCGTCATCGGACGAGTTATTCAGCATCCGGTTGTTGCTACACAACTGGTGGCAGATGGCGGGATGCTCAGGCGGCTATTGAATGCGTATACTGACAGCTGGGAATATAATTCCACAGAATCGGTGTAATTTGAACTATGCACGAACAATTTGATCATGACTCTCATTGGGTGAGTAAGCACGTAGAGAGCGGCTTGTTCGGCATTAACAATCCGCTTTTTGTTAGTGTATTCAAATTTTCTTTGCCCTGGAATATTTTATCGATCGTATATACGATACTCTTTTGGGATTCAATATCTGTATCGTTTTTATACGCCTCTGTACTAGCCCTGACTTGGGTCAATATTGCACCGTATCTGATATGGTTCTATGATGAGCGTGTCCTGCCGGGGTTCTTCAACCACCTCGGTGAACTCATCCCAGATGAGGATATCCGTGATGGGATAGCGAGGAAGTACAACCATTTTTTTGCTCAACACCGTATCTCAGTCGCTACCTTCTGGACGATTGCTACAGTAGCTATTATATATGTAAGTGAACCTGCCTTGCAGAGCCAGGGGATGGTTGGTGTAGGATCAGTGTTTCTGTGGACCACGTATGCTTACGCTGTCTACGTGGGGGCTATACTGAGCCACGGATTTGTCGGGCCTGTAACGACGATTCTACTCGTCCGAGAAGTCACTAACTACGAGTTGGAAATTGACCCACTCCACCCAGACAACCTCGGTGGGCTCAGCAACGTGGGGTACGTCTCCATTCGAACGACTCTGCTGTTTTCATCGGCTTCCCTAATTCTACCCCTCCTATTTTATTTTTCATCCTCGGGCGGTGTTTCGGAGGTTATATTCGTCTTTGCAGGTGTGTATATCCTCACAACGCTCATCTGTAGCAGTGAATACTTTGTAAGTGGAGTTCGTAACTGGCTCCAAGATGGTCAGCAGAGAGAGCGTGG
>NZ_JAHLKM010000035.1 GCF_024449025.1 Natronomonas aquatica
CGAGGCTTCGATTTCCCGATGGACTTTCGGAGTTGCTTGTAGTGTTCGCGGATACGGCGCACTTCCTCGCCGTAGAACGTGGTTTTACGGTCGGAGAGGAACGTACAGGTAGCGACCCACCGTGCGCCCATGTCAATAGCCAGCACGTCGTCGTACCTGTCTTGGACGGTCACAGACCGTTTGACGACGAGATGCACGTACCAGCCACCGTCACGGCGCACCAGTTCGCTGTCTCGAAGATTCCCCTCACGGACGAGTTGTGCGTCCTTTCGTGGGACGTGAGCGGGACACCAGATGGAGTTACCCTGTTCTTTCTCGGGGTCAAAGACAGGGACTTTCACCCACCACGACGAGAGAACAGTGTCTCCGTCGTAGGCCACGTCAAATACGTCGTTGCGAAGGACGACAGGTTGTTCCGTACCGGGGTTCGGATCTTTCTGCCGTTGTACCTTCGACGCCTGCTGGTCGGTTGCAGAGTACAGATCGGCGTCTCCACCGTGTACCTCGGTCTGGAACGCCTCATACTCACGGGCGAGTAGGTCAGCTTTCCTGTTGGTCAGCGAGTGGAGTTTGACTCGCACCGTGGTTTTGACTGTCTCTTTCATGGCTACTCACCTGCTTGGGCGTCGATGTACTCCTCGATGACTTCGCTGGATATGTCTCCCGCACTTGAGACGAAGTACGAGCGCGTCCACAGCGACGGGAGGCCGAAGTCGAACTCGTCCCGAAGTCGGCGCGAGGAGTAGCCTTTGACCTGTTGCATTATTTTGTTCGGGGCGAGCGTCGGGTCGCCTGTGATGAACAAGTGTACGTGGTCGGGGCGAATCGCCAACTCCAGTATCTCTAACCCGAGTTCGTCGGCTTTCTCCTCGATGAGTTCTTCGAGCCGGGTGCGTACCTCGCCCTCAAGCACCGATTTACGGTACTTCGGACACCAGATGAAGTGGTACTGGAGTTTGTGGATGCTGGTACGTTCCCTGTCGAATCCACGAGGCATCGCCAGTATATAGATACTATTCACCTAAAGATGTTACGCAAGCATCCAACCCCAGCCGTGGCTATGAACGTGGAGAGATTCCCAGTTATCGGCTTCATCCCACGGCTAAAGCCGATGGGCTTTCGCCTCGCTACCGCTGTAAACGACGAGATTGTCATCAAACGTCCGACGGACAACGAGCGACTGGCAGAAGGATATCGAGAACGTGCGGAACGCTCACGACAGTTGGCCGAGGGGATGGATCCCGCATCATTAGAAGCGACCGACCAACTTGGGGAAGCCCCCGACTGGAGCGAGTGATGAGTGTTAGAACGTAATGTACAGGTTGGCAAGGCGGCTGCCTCGGGGCTTGACCCCGGGGTAGGTTCATGCCGCGGTGACATTGTTATTGGTAATACGATGAATAAGCTCAGTTTTGGGCTCTAATGCCACCGGTTTGAGTCACTCGGTCGCTTTCAGGTTGTGGACGACATCCAGTCGATCGACGACCTCGGCTGTGGGCTTGATCGCCTCGAGGATCGACTCGACGGGCTTGTACGCCATCGGTGCCTCATCGAGCACCGCTTCTTCAACCGATTCGGAATACACGTCGGCCATCGTCCGCTCGAAGGCCTCGACAGTCAGGGATTCGTGAGCTTCCCGGCGGCTCATCGTCCGCCCAGCGCCGTGCGGCGCCGTCCGATGGTACTGTGAGTTCCCTCTCCCGCGGGCGAGCAGCGACCCCTCGGCCATGTTGAACGGGATCACGAGCCGCTGGCCGTCCCGGGCCGGCGTCGCGCCCTTCCGGATCGTGAGATCGCGAAAATCGATGTAGTTGTGGATCGACTGGAACCGATCGATCGGCTCGATATCGAGCGCCGCACAGACGGCGTCGCTCATCAGCTCTCGGTTCCAGCGGGCGTACTGTTGGGCGAACAGCATATCCACGTAGTAGCCGTGGGCTTCTCGACCGGCCAGCCAATCAAGCGACTCGTCCCGATCGGCGATGGCCGCCCGCGGGCGGGAGAGCGCCCGAAACACCTCGTCGACGGCTTCATCGTCGAACGACGCGCGGATCGCGTCCTTGCGCATGTGGGATTCGCCCATCCCGCCGGTGACCCACGCGAAGAGGGCCTCGTCACCGACCGTCTCCGGGTCGAACTTCAGGTACTCGGCGTACTCGTCCGGCAGTGCCGCCCGGATCGCGTCGGCTTCCCGATACTGGGTCGCTTGGTCCTGCCAGTATTCGGCGACGGATTTGCCGAGATACCGCGAGCCGCTGTGGATAACGAGCCAGTACTCGCCGGACGTACGGGCCTTTGCGAACTCGATGAAGTGGTTGCCGCCGCCGAGCGTGCCGGCCCCACGGATGATATACCCCATCCCCTGACGCCGTCCGGCAAGCACCCGCTCGCACAACTGCTTGAAATACGCGCCGTCGTAGCCGTCGAACTCGAACTCGATGGGATCGATTGGGTGGCCGAACCGCTCACGGTAGGCGGCGTCGAATCGATCGAACACCTCGTTCGCACGCTCGAACGGGAACTCATCGACGAGATGCGGTGCGGCGTCGTAGTCGTGGATTGCCTGTCCCATCGGCACGGCGTCGCGGATACGCGTTTCGCGTTCGGGAGCGTCGAGAGGGAGTTCGTCGCCGAGATTCGTCGCGGCCATTCCACAGCCGACATCGACGCCGACGATGTTGGGGACGACCTGATCCGGCAGGGGCATCGTGAACCCGATCGGCGCGCCGGATCCGACGTGGGCGTCGGGCATCATCCGGATCGGCTCGGTGAAAGCCGGATGATCGATGAGCGTTCGGATCTGTTCGAGACAGTTGTCTTCGATGAGCGATTCGTCTTCAGCGAGAACCTGTGCGGTCGTGTAATCGCCAGTCAGTTGGATTGGCACGGATATCGTGGTGGTCGGTCGAATAGTTGGTTGCGAGCAAGTTGTTCATCCGAGGTGTCGCCACAGGGCCGTCGGATCGGCGTCGTTCAGTTCGGCGTTCGTCCGCATCGTCCGAAGTTCGGTGATACAGCGCTTGGCGACCAGCGGGTAGATGTCCGCCGGCGTGAACGATACGTCGAGGTCCATCAGCTCTCGCCAGTTTTCGGCCCAGATGTCTTCGACGACCCGCGGGTAGAGATCGTCGTTGAGGTGGAGCCCGAACTCGTACTCCTCTTCAACGACCATCTGCCGGACCTGTTTGCGGATCCGCCCGGGGGTGCAGTACGTAGCGACGACGTACTCCGCGCCCGATTCGGCGTCTTCCGGTCGCTGACCGAACTGTTCGCGGTTGCGTTCTCGAAACGCCTCACGGACGAGTTTGACGCGACGCGACCGGTCGGAGCTTCGGGCGACGACGCCCTCGACGCGGACGGTATCCGAAAGCGAGGAGGTGGGAAACGTGTACGACGCCGGATCGAAGCCGCCCGCGGGCTGTTCGAGGACCGTCGCTGGGACGAACGACACGTCAGTCGGGGCTTCGGCGACGCGAATTCGATCGAAGACGGCCCATGCTTCTTCGAGGTCGAGAAAGCCCTCATGGGTCTCCTCGTAGGGATTTCCGGACGGCACCATCGTGTCGATTTCAGCGTACGGAAGGATATCGAAACCGACGAGCGCGGGAAGCTTACTTTCCGTATAGCCGTAATCGATCGTCGAGTACACGAGGTTCTCAGCGTAGACGACCACCGGCCCGTCGAACTCGTCGTGAAGCCGCCGGAGTGCGGCCGAATCGATCCCCTCGCCGAGACACCGCACCGCCCGGCGGAGCGCGCCGTCGATCGCATCAAGGGCGTCGCGGTGGCTACCGCGGATTGTGTTGCGCGTCCCGAACACGAGGCTGTTGTCCCCGTCGGCGGCGTCGATGACCTGTTCTGGATAGCACGCTGTGTGTCGCTCGTCGTACAGTGTGAATCGGAACGAACTCCCGTCGACTTTCTCGATGAGCGCGAGCGACTCGCTGTCGAAAAAGTCCGAGGGGACAACGGGGTGATCGTAGCGTGGAACTTTGGGATAAACATTCATGGTTGTACATTTGGCACGTCTGACAGAGGTGGTCGTAAGGTACGGGACCGATTCAATTCGATCAGACTATCCGTCGACGGGTTCGTCGCGATGGGGCGCTCCGACAGGAGCCGGCCGCTCACTCGTCCGGCCGGTCGATCCCGTGTTCTAGATCATCGAGATCGCGTTCGAGCCGGTCGACGTGCGTTTCGAGTTCCTCGATACTCATCTTCCTTCAGCGAGGAGATCCCGGTCTTCAGACCGGGAAGGAATCGCGTACACTCTGTTGACTCTTCCACAAGCTCTGACTGTCTGAATACCGCACATGGCTATGATTCGAGGCACTTTGCCCCTTCTAACATGAGTCCCTTGCAAGTGTAGCCACGCCTCTCTTTCAGATCAGTCAGTTTCTCGTGCTGTTCATCACCCACTTCAAATTTCACTGTCTTTCCCATATTTATGTGTATATACGTAACATATGTGTACCTTACGCCCTTTGTCCATACCGTAGGGTCAATGGCTGAGACAGTCACAAAAACGTTGCAGGCCACTCTGGCCCCGCCGACAGCCACACAAAGAGCGCAAACTTCAGGAAACGCTCTCCGGCTACCGGAAGGCATTACACGACGCGTTTAACGCTGGCTGTGCGACGAAAAGCGCAGTCAACGGAATCGTGACGCCCTACGATCTGTCCAGCTACGCCAAAGACGCACTCAAAAACTACGTGCCGGGGCTAGTCGATGACGCTGACGAACTCTCGGAAGCCCACCCTATCCGGTTCACCGAACGCGGGTTCAGCCTCAATCACCAACCAGAGAACGCAATCGAATGGTACGTCAAAATCCCACACCACGAGGACTACCACCTCTGGCTGCCCGTGCGAATTAACCCCGCACAAGCCGACCTATGGCACGATCTCCTCAACGATGAGGCTGACGTGGGCGAGTTCCGCCTGCAACAACACCGCACAACGTGGCAACTCCACGTCACTGTCGACTACGACGTCCAAGAAGGTGACTACAACAGTACTGACGATGACGTGACGCCAGTCGGCTTTGACATCGGAGAAGCCCATCTGCTCGCGGGCTGTGCCTGCGAGAACGGGGCTCCGGGTGACCCACTGCTGGTCAACGGTGGTCGCGCTCGTCACCTCCGCAAAGAGATGTTCACGACGCTCACGCGCCTCCAAGAGCGTGATGCCGCCGAGTGGCGGATTGACGAGCGATTCGACCACTACCAGAACGCACTCACAGACATTATCGAGAAAACGTCCCGGCAGGCAGTCGAGTACGCCAAGCAATTCGAGAAGCCAGTAATCGTCCTCGAAGACTTGGCGGAAATACGCGAAGATCTCGACTACGGCCAGTGGATGAATCGCCGTCTCCACGCTTGGGCGTTCGCTCGTCTCCAAGATCGGATCAAGGACAAGGCACGCGAGGCTGGCATCCCCGTCAAATCTGTCTGGCCGGAATACACGAGTCAGATTTGTCACGCCTGTCAACACGTCGGATACCGGAACGGCGACGAGTTTCGCTGTCAGAACGAGGAGTGCTGGGTCACGGAGTATCACGCAGATATCAACGCGGTCGCCAGACTACGTCTGGCGGGCAGCCAGAAATCTGCGATTTCTGGCCACGGCGGTCAACATCGCTGACCGCCTTGACCCGTGGGGTGAGAGCCTGCCAGTGAAATCGGCGGGCGATGACATCTCACGGGACGGGAGCGCCTGTGACAGCGCCACGACTCACTTCGAGCAGAGCCAATCAGAGCAGATGACGCTCGGAGCGTTCGAGTCAGAACCCACTGCCAGCGATTAGCTGGTATTCCCACGCAGGGAAGCCCCGTCGTTCACGACGGGGAGGAGGTCACGATGAGTGTACCGCCAAGCGAGTAGGGCAGGATAGTTCACCGTTCCTCACTCTTTTCCCACTCCGGACGAGGTGTCGGGGACGGGAGTTCGTCAACCACAGTTCGGAGTTCATCCTCTGTCGTCCACGGGAAGCACCGTTCGTGGAGTTCGAATTTGCGGAACTTGTTGAGATGAACCCAGCTGTACGTTGCTGGCTCTTCGTCCTCATCTGCCCTGTCGTCGATCACATCCCACACCTCCTGTTCGTCGATGTCGAGACCGCTCTCTTGGGCGCGATCAACGAACGACTCGACTTTTGATTGGATTTTATCCGCCGACAAATCGTCTGTGAACGCTATCTCAAGGGCGGCCTGAATGACGTGCTGTGGCGAGTCAAGGTTCTCGTCAGTCACCCACGCGTAATCACGTGGGAACACGTACGACTTGTCGAAATACGGCGGGTCATCGATCTCGCCCAGTTCAGGCGCCCCCCCACCACTCTCCTTCTCGAAGACCCCAACGATGTAGTCGCTGTACGTCGCGAGCAACGAAAACATGATATCGAACGTATTGAGGCGGTCAGTCGGAAGTTCGAGGAGATCACCCATTATGAACGGATAGGCACCGAGCTGCTTCGTGAGTTCGTTCTGGACGGCGCGAAGCCGGCGTATATAGGGGTCGCGATAGCTCCCCAAGATGAAATACGATGTCCGCTGACTCCAGAGATACGGCAATTCACGCTGGGTGAACCGCCAGATCGCCCGTTTCTCCGCTGGTTCAAGTTCGATGCCCCCGACGGCCTCGTGAACGACTGTCATAATCTCCCCAGCGTCCGGCGGCGGGCTTGGGTCGGTCATTAGCTGCCGATTCAAACCACACCATCTTATCCCTTCTGAATCACTTTGGTTTTTTCTGGATTAACCAACTTGGATAATCCTAACTGTTATACCGCCCTACCTTGTACCATCACGTATGAGCGAAACCGACACTGGCACGGCCGATGCAGGGCCGTTCGCGGAACAGCAGCGGTTGTTCAAGTTGCTGTCCCAGGATACGCGCCATCTCATCATCCAGGAGCTGCTGGGTCATCCCGCCCATCTCATGTCGCTTGCCGAACTCGAGTATATGACTGGGAAGAGTCAGGCGGCCATCAAAGACCAGTTGGAAACGCTTATCCACGCCGGCCTCTTGGCGCGCTACACGTACGAACCAAGCGAGGGGAAACGTGATCTCCCCTCTCAGTTCTACGGATTCACGGAGCGGGGCGTCGAAGTCCTCCACGATTACAAGTATCTCCGTGGTCTCCCGGTCGCACGCGCTCTCTACGAGAACACGCGTAAGACCGAAAAAATCGAGCGCCACGAATCGGCGCCACGCCCAGAGCTCCCGGATGCCGTCGCGGAAGCCCTCGAGTTCGACGAACCCGTGAACTACGGCGAGCGACTCGTTTCTTAAAGGAAAGATTCTCCTGCAAAAATCGGGAGCTACCGTGTCGTTTCAGACACTTTAATACAGCGAGCATGCTCCATGTACACAGTGCTCCCGGGGGTCACGCCGCCGTCGGCTATCTGCTCTACACCGCGCTCTGTCGTTTTAGAACCGAAAGCATACCCGACGGCGCGGCAGTCCTCGCGCTCGCCGTCGGGACGCAGTTCGCGGATCTCCTCGACAAGCCGCTGGCGTGGTATCTCGGCGTGCTCCCGAGCGGGCGCTCGCTCGGGCATTCGGTGTTCGCCACGGCACTTCTGCTCGTAATCGTCCACCGGGTCGCGACGCACTATCGGCGGCGGGAGCTGAGCATCGCCTTTGCGGTGGGGCACCTGTTGCATCTGGCCGGCGATGCGGTGTATCCGCTACTCGACGGCGATCTCGGCGAGCTTCAGTTCCTGCTGTGGCCGGCGGTCTCACAGTCCGGCGGGAAGACGGGCTACACGATCCTCGAAACGCTGATAGAACTATCCCAGACTACTGGCGGTCTCATCGAACTCGCGTTGTTCCTCGTTGCGACCGGGCTGTGGCTCTCTCATCGGGCGCCGGGGCTGCGGCTCTGTCTCGGGGTGGTTCGCTCTCTCGGTCGAGGGAGATAAGTATCGCTTCGCCGACCGCATTCAGCGATCCGTGGTCGATTCCGCGTATTCACGACCGGCCCGTGCGACGCGTCGTCGGTGCTCGATATCGATGTCGGACTGGCGGGCGGATTCGAGCTGTGAGTTGATCAACCGGTTCTGTTGATCGCCCCACTCGTCGGGATCGTGCGTTTCGATGTATTCGATCCAGCGTTCGATCGCGACGAGACGCTGTTGGCGGTTTCGTTCGTGCTTCGCCGCGAGGTCATCACGTGTGTTTGAGTCGGTCATATTCTTCTGTCACGTCGAGTTTCCCGACCCAGCGTTCGAGCTCTCGGGTGCTAAGGCTTTCCTCGAACATCGAATACAGATGGTAGGCGTCCTCGAAATCTTTCGGAGTTGCCAGATAGAGTTTGTAGGCGATCTGTAGTTCGAGAGGGCCGATCGGAAGGGCCGCATCGACGCTGGTGAGTCGGGCAGTGATACTGTTTTCGAGGGACGCGCGGTCGTATTCGTCGTCCACGAACTTGGCTTCGAGGTGCGGAACCATCTCGCCCTCGCGGGCGATCCAGATGTTGTCCTCGAGCATTTCGGCCATCGAATCGAGGGGCATCGCCGGCCCCCACAACGCCTCGCTTTCGAGCCGTTCGACGAGTCGAGTGATTCGCTCGGCAGGGATATGTTCGAGCAGGACATCGATGTCCTCCGTGGCTCTAGATCGGCCGGTGAGGATCGCGACGTAGCCACTGACGAACACGTGATCAATGTCGAACTCATCGAGAATGGCGCTAAATCGGATGGCGAGATCGTCCAATTCGTTCGGATCTCGATCGACGAGAAGCACGTTGTCGTGGAGTTCGATCCCGCCCATATCCCAGGTACCGGCCGAGGGGTTATAATTTCACGTCTCGCGGGAAGCCGGAAGACAGTCTACAAGAATCAAGACACACCCGCCCCGAAACCGGGTATGGACCAGCTGTTTGCCCCCTGGCGCATCGAGTGGGTCGAACGCGACGGCAACGAGGAGATCGACGGCTGCCCCTTCTGTGTCCTCCCCGAGCGCGAGGACGCCCGCGAAGCGCTCGTCGTCGCCGAATCCGAACACGCCTTCGTCCTGCTGAACAACTATCCCTACAACCCGGGGCACGTCATGGTAATTCCCCGACCCCACACCGGCGAGTATCCAGCCCTGGACGAGGAGGTCCTGCTGGATCACGCCCGGCTCAAACAGCGCACCATCGAAGCGCTCGAGGGGGCGTTCAATCCCGACGGCGTCAACGCCGGACTCAACCTCGGAGACGCCTCGGGCGGCTCCGTCGACGGGCATCTCCACACTCACCTCATCCCGCGCTGGAGCGGCGACACGAACTTCATGCCGATCGTCTCGGACACGAAGGTGATCGTCCAGGCGCTCGAGGAGAGCTACGAGCAGCTCCACGAAGCCTTCCTGGAGGAGCCGAACGCGCAGGTCAGTGAGAGCGGCTCGGTTTGGCTGAAGTTTTGAACGCTGACTAAATTAGTCAAGCACAGTCTCAGGGGAACGTCGTTCGATCACGCCATCGAAGTCGTCGTCGAAGCTCAGAACGGTATCGATCTCCCGCGATTCGATCATGGCGACAGTCATTGCGTCAGTGAAGCTGAGCTTGTGTTCGGTATACTTCTCGTACGCTTTGACGGCCTTCTCGAACAGCTGTGGCGACGAATAGAGCAATTCGATAGCGTCGGGATATCCCTCGCCACGAATCCGGCGTCCCACCTCCATCGCATCAGAGACACGTCCCGTTCGTCGGTAGGTGAGCGTGACCGTCTCGTCGTAGACGTACTCGGACGTTAGCACCTGTCCGTACTCGGGCGATTGAAGAACCCGAATGAGCGCTTGCGAGGCCACGTCGTGGCGGCTCGTGTCGGTGTCGTGGTGAGCGTAAAAAACACCCGTATCAACGAACACGCTCATCCGTAGAGGATTTCATCGATGTCCTCTTCGTCGGTCTCGACGCTGGAGGAGATCTGCCCCTCATTGAACTGTTCGATCTCCTCGTCGGTAAGTGCCGTCGTCCCCGATCGGAACGAATCGATGAACTCCGAGCGCGATTCGACGGCCGATTCAACGAGTTTCGCCAGGATCTCCTGTTGTGTGACCTTCTCTCCGGTCTTCAATTTGATTTCGGCCTGCAGGGCTTCGAGTTGAGACTTCGTTTCCTCATCCATCTTGACGGCGGTGGCCATATATGTGGTTGTATTCGAAACTCAATTAAAGTTTTTACTCGCTACTTCAGAAGAGACACGCATTAACCAGAAACGTTGACCCATCGAGCCCGACCAACCTGATCGAAACGATCGTCGACGCTCACACCCAGTAACGCTATAAATGACGGTGTTTTCGAGGACTCTCGACTCGACAACGACTAAGCGCCCTCGACGCGTGGTGTGACATACGATGGAGACAGATCAAACACGATCGTTCCGGGACGACGCCCCGGACGACCCGGAAGATCTGCTATCCGATGAGAGCGTTCTCAGCCCCGACGAATATCTCGCGATGCACGCCGCCGTCGGCCACCGGACCCGCTATGAGATCCTCTATCGACTCGTCCACAGCGGTGAGATGAGTCCGAAGGAACTCGAAGATGCACTTGAAGTCGACGGCAGCACGATGCATTATCATCTCAACGAACTCGTCGATCCCGGCCTCGTCGAGAAACGCCAGCGCACGGAGCGCGGACAGAATGGACTGTACACGTATTACCGGGCGACTGTATTCGGCAGAGTGACACTCACCGACGGTGTCGACGAGTTGATCCGCGGCGAGCAGGCATTCGAAGCGATGTACGATAGTTCAAATAAGTGAACTATCCCTGCTAGTCGCTGCTTTCGGCGGCTCTTTGAGCCAGAGGCTTCCTGTTCAAGGACGTTGTCGGACTACGTCTGCCAGCCTGTTGAGGTTCCCTCGACAAACGCGCTTTGCAGACACAACCGGAGTGTCCCACTCAAAGATGAGAGATATTATGATATTTCAGAATATGATTATTCAGAATATTTTTCTTGTCCGGATAACTATTCGCCGTCGGCGAGAGCAAGTACCGATCGGTACGAGCCGACCACGACGCACTTCGCTCGCTAGAATCGCATGCCGATTCGCTTCGGTGGACGCCGCCGAGTGGCGGGCCACGACGCGTCGAGTACGCGCTGTTTTCGCGTGCTGGCTTCACGGAGAGCCTCCGGACTGCTGCCGAGGAACGCGACGATCTCCGGCTCTTCGAACTTGACGATGTGGTCGACGCACTCCGGGAGTGACTTCCTCCCTGCCGTCCCGACAGAACCAACTACTTATCCGGCCGGTTCGGGTATAGAGAACGATGAGCCAGCGGGCGCTCGACGAATCCGACCTCGAAGCCAGCGCCGCGAGACAGGGATTCGTCCGCGCGAGCGTCGTCAACGTCCTCGGGAACGCCGTCAAGATCGCCGTCGAGGCCGCCGCCGGGCTCGCGTTCGGCTCGGTGGCGCTTTTGGCCGACGCCGCCCACTCGGTCGCCGACCTCGTCGCCAGCATCGTCGTGTTGGTCTGGGGCCGCAGCGTCTATGCCGACCCCGACGAGACCCACCCCCACGGCCACCAGCGCATCGAACCGCTGGCGGCGCTTTTCGTCGGCACCGTCGTCGTGTTGCTCGGGTTGAACCTCCTGTACGATTCCGCCCGCGGCCTGATCGAGGGGCCGACGGTCGTCTTCAGCCCCCTTCTGATCGCCGCCCTGGGCTTTTCGATGGCGGATATGTACCTGCTGTATTGGTATACGGTGCGGGTCAACGAGACGGTCGGCTCCTCGTCGCTTGCGGCGCTCGCGGTCGATTGCCGCAACGATATCTACACCTCCGTGGCCGCTCTGGTCGGCGTCGTCGGCGTTTTCTTCGGCGCGCCCGTCCTCGATGCGGCCGCCGGCGGGCTGGTCAGCCTCCTCGTCGTCTATCAGGGCGTCGAGATCGGCCGCGAGAACGTCTCGTATCTGATCGGCGCCGCCCCGAGCGACGAACAGCGCCGGGAGATCGTCGAGACGCTCCGCTCGCATTCGGCCGTTTCGGGCGTCCACGATCTGATCGTCTTCTACGACGGCACCGACCTCGAGGTGGAGGCCCACGTCGAGGTCGACGGCGAGTTGACGCTCGTGGAGGCCCACGACATCGAGACCGAACTCGTCGTGGCGCTGCGGGACCTCGAGGACGTCGGCGACGTCCATCTGCATCTCGACCCCGCCGGGATCGGCGAATGGAAGGACGCAAACGGCGATTGATCGATCGACCGAAATCGTCGCGCTCGGGACGAACGGACCTCGAAAGCCAAAAGAGAGCCGGCGCCGTGAGACCAGACATGACTTCCGAGAAGATCGTCGAGGTTGCCAAGCGCCGTGGCTTTTTCCTGCAGTCGTTCGGCGCCTACAGCGGCGTCTCGGGCTTTTATACGTACGGACCGACCGGCGCGCCGCTGAAGCGCAACGTCGAGGACGTCTGGCGGGACCGGTTCGTCGTTCGGGAGGGAAACCAGGAGATCGACGCGCCGACGGTCATGCCCGAACCGGTCTTCGAGGCTTCCGGACACCTCGATACGTTCGACGACATGCTCATCGCGTGCTCCGAATGCGAGGAGAGCCATCGGGCCGACCACCTCATCGAGGACGAGACCGATCTGGCGGACGCCGAATCGCTGCCGACCGAGGAGATCGAGGACCTGATCGCCGATAACGGGATCGGCTGTCCGAATTGCGGCGCCGATCTCGCCGGCGTCGCCGTCGACGATTTCAACCTCATGTTCGGGACCAACATCGGGCCGGGCTCGGCCTCGCCGGGATATCTGCGCCCCGAGACGGTCCAGGGGATCTTCGTCGAGTTCCCACAGCTCAAAGAGTACGCCAGAAACCAACTGCCCTTCGGCGTCGCCCAGATCGGCCGGGCCTACCGCAACGAGATCAGCCCCCGGCGGTCGATCATCCGCACCCGGGAGTTCACGCAGGCCGAACTCGATCTCTTCATCGACCCCGAGGAGGACCGACCGGACCTGAGCGATCTGGCGGACGTAAGGCTGCCGCTGTACTCGGCGCCCGACCAGCAGGCCGACGACGGCGACCTCGAGGAGATGACCCTCGCCGAGGCGGTCGAGGAAGGCCCGGTCGACAGCGAGTGGGTCGGCTACTATCTGGGGATCGCCAAGGAGTGGTACGAACGGGTCGGCGTCGACATGGACCGCTTCCGGTTCCGCCAGCATCTGGCCGGCGAGCGGGCCCACTACGCCAGCGACTGCTGGGACGCCGAGGCCGAGATCGACGGCGACTGGATCGAACTCGCCGGCTTCTCGTATCGTTCGGATTACGACCTCCGGAAACACGGCGAGCACTCCGGGGAGGACTTCACGATCTTCCGGGAGTACGACGAACCGAAGAGCGTGACGCGGGCGACGGTCGACCCCGACATGAGCACGCTCGGCCCCGAGTACGGGTCGGCGGCCGCCGACATCGCGGCGGAACTGGCGGCGCTGGCCGAACGCGACCCCGACGCCTTCGAGGGCGAGGACGTGACGGTCGAGGTCGACGGCGAGAGCTACGAAGTCCCCGTCGACGTGGCGAACTTCCGGATCGAAGAGCGAACCGAAAGCGGCGAGCACATCACGCCTCACGTCGTCGAACCCTCCTTCGGCGTCGACCGGCTGGTCTATACGATCCTCCATCACGGCTACCGAGAGGACGAGATCGACGGCGAAAAGCGGGTGTATCTGGAACTCGACCCCGAAGTCGCGCCGACGACCGTCGCGGTCTTCCCGCTGATGGACCGGGAGGGGATGGGCGAGTACGCGACGGAACTGGAGGCGGACCTCCGGAGTGTCGGCTTCGCGACCGCCTACGACGACTCCGGCGCGATCGGCCGACGGTACCGACGGCAGGACGAGGTCGGGACGCCCTTCTGTGTCACGGTCGATCACCGGACGCTGGAGGACGACACCGTTACCGTCCGCGAGCGGGACTCGACCGAACAGCGGCGGATCCCTGTCGACGAGCTGACGGACGCACTCGAGGAACTGCGGGATACTGATCGGTCCTTCGAGGACTTCTCGTCGTACGAACTGGTCGAGTAAGGTCGTTGAGATTAATTTAAAATATCTGGTATAATTGCCCGGTCGACCGTGGAACAGTATCTTAGCCAATTTCAGGCGCTAAGCCCCCTCGTTCAAGGAGCAACGCAGCGAATCGAGTAGGCAGGGGTAGTTCACAATTCGTTGCTGACGCGATCGACGAGATTATTCGCCCGTAAAGAAGTGCAAATAGTCGGTGCTAGTCGCCGAACATCTGGCGCGACATCAGAGAATTGGCTACCCCAGTGGGGTGGCCATTCAAATTAGTTCAGAGCTGTCGAACGTTTCATCACGCTCGTACTCAATGACTTTCAACAGAGCGTTCAAGAACTCTGTCTCGTTGTGGTCATCTGCGCTTCGAAGTGCATCTCGCACACGCTTTCGGGCATCGTCATCTTTGGGTATATTTAGCCCGTTCATACGACGGTTTGGGCTTCCTGACTGAAGTACTTCCTCCCCTCACCAGCGGTCATCTTCGTTATGAATGGGGGTGTCCTCCAACTCTTCACAGGCGGTTTTCCGTCAAGGAGGATACGACTGCATATCATACGGAGTTGTACCCTGATGAGAGGTAGCCCGCGCCGGAATGGAACTGGAGGTGTCGTCGAACGTTGATATAGCCAGAGCTACTGCGGACCATTAACCCTAGGGTCAATTAGTGAAGAGAATCGTAGAATACGTCTTCGCCGTTCTCAATCCAACGGTAAAGTTCCAAATCAGTGAGGAACCGTACTCCCCGCTTCTTCAAATACGATGGAACGAAATTCGACACAGTCAGCATCTCGTAATCACCACGCATCCAGTTCTCTGGGACACTCGTCCACTCCCGCTCGGAGGCATCACCCGACGGTTGGTGTAAGATCTCAGCATCAGTATCTAACGCCCGCCACGCCGCTACTTTTTCTTCGAACGGCTTTCCACTCACGTTCGCACCTTCTTTGAATACCTTCTCCTCGAATTTCTCGTTTACCTTCTGGATTCCTTTCTGTGACCGCATGTTCAACGTCGGCAGCATGAATTTACACTCAACGAAATACACGGTCTCGTCGTGCGTGAATACTACATCGACCTCGTTGCCTTCCTGCTTCGATGTTTTGCAGCTAAAATACACGTCGTTCGTAGCCTCGGTCTCGATCAGATACTTGAACACGAACCGTTCGAACTGGCGTCCGCGTTTTGCAGTTAAATCATCGAGAATTTCCGTGCTCTTAGCAGCATCACCGTTCTTCAAGAAGGGGTAAACTTGGAATTTCGTGAGCTTCGCTAAGTAATCCCCAAACAACACGCGGTTGTACGGCACCGGACGAGAAGTCCGCCACCCTGGGCGTTTCTCTTCTCTCGTCCCGGATATTTTGAAGAACAACGGGTGTGCATCCGGCGTCTCCTTGCTCACCAATACGTGATCTTTCACGTCCTCCCAGTACTCTTCACCAAAGACTTCTTCGCCACATTCGTCAAAATCACGCTCTAACACCGGTATTGAACGGTAATCTTCTCGGTCGAGAACGACACCTAACTCCGTGACGTGGTCTCCGACCTTGTAGAGTAAATCTTGAATATCGAATATCGTTACGTGGTCTGGGAAGTACGTAGTGAACGCTGTTTTCACGTCGTCGTCTAATGATGCGGCGAATCCCAAGCCAACAATCAGCGAGTACCAGGCGTCACCAAAGTCTCGAACGGTTTCAATATCGTCGGTCTCCGTTTTCTCGAACGACCGGAATATCTGTTGGTGTTGGAGGAAGTCCTCGCGGAGTTCATCTCTTGCGCCGACATTCGCGTGCATACACCGCTCAGTACACAGCCAGTACTCGGATTTCTCGAAGGTATGATTCCGGTAGAAGTCTTTCCAATGGTTCTGGACAGGGGAGAGTTCGATCGGGATTATGAAATCCTCTTGAATCCCCTTGACTATCGGCACAAGAACGGTGTCGGCGTTCTGGACCGCATCAATTGCTTCTTTCACTCCTTTCGCTGCGTCTTCGTCCGATGGGTCAAGGTGAGAGTCAAACTCCTTGATATTTTCATACACAGACACCAGTAGCGGTAAGGTGTGAAACATTTGCCCGAACGGCATCCGGTTTTTTAACTGTAATCCGGCAGCTGCTTCGTTCAGATCTTCCACGAGTTCCGCGATAACTCGAATACTCCCAAATTCGTCGAGAATGCCCGCCAACTCCGGATAATTGAAGTACTGCTTTTGTAGTGCAGTGGCTGCCTTATTGATGTTACCAGACTCAACAACAGGAAGAGACAGGCAGGAAGGACAGTAGAGGCGTTCCTTCTCTTGGTGGTAAATAAGCGTCTGACCGCATTCAGAGCATGGCATAGTCAACGACTTTGTGTACTGTTACCAATTAATTCTATAGTGGTATCTTTTTGGTTTCGACAGGCGGTTTGTTTATCCACTGTCGAACAACAGCGCACGACTTAGAAGAAAGAAAAGCAAATTGGTTATGTCATACCCTATTTTCGGGGTTCCAGTTCTGAAAACCCACAGAATGTCCAGTAGGGGGTTGTCTCTGGGTTCTATAAAACCCAATAACTATACGAGGTGGGAAAGAACCACGTAATAACCGTTTCAGCAGGGATCACCGAGATGTATGGACTGGGCGCTGGCGAATCGCTATTCGCCTACGACGGAATTTCGATGGAGAACATCCGGCGTGCAGTCGATGTATTCGTTGATGAGGGAAGTCGGAGCAAAGTTCGTTTCAAATCTGTTGTTTGTGAGGATGACCCGATTGAGTCACTCGAATACACTAACTACAAACTCGAAAACACAACTGTAAAGACTGAAGAACAGGAGGATCACTACTCGGTTCAGGTCACGAAGATCATCGAGCGGGACGACTTAGAAGACGGCCAACGAGTCGTTGAAAGTGATTTTGCGTTCTTCCAAGTGGGGGACACAAACATCTGGACTGCGGTATCCGGTCAAACACCGGATCAATTCGAACACGGGCCACTTTGGGTGCTCAAGAAGAGTGAGCCGGAGATCTCGAATTTCTTTGCGTCGTCCAAAGACCTCCAGACTGTTCTTCACCGGTTTAGAGATTCATTCCCATCTGGAACTGAGATCATCGCAAAAAAGACGGTCGCATATTCTCGTAACGACGAAGGTCAGATCTCTTGGGAGACTCGGCCCTTTGAGGAAATCTTTGAGATGGCCGAAGAGGAGGGCAAATACATCGACAAAATCCGATTCGTGGTGAACTCCGATGATGAGGAACGCGTTGATGCGTTCATCAGTCGGCGAGGAAAACTCCAGTTTCATAGTGGGAATGCTTCACGCTTCTTTGACGATCTTCTTCCTGTGTTTGCCGACATAGGCCAACAGAAGGCAGATTTATTTGGTGGTCAAGAGCGGTCCGAAGAGACTGGAGACGTGAATGAAATTGAAATCTCATTCGATAAGAATCATTTCAAGAATCCCCCGGATAATCGAAAACTCATCAAAGCACTTGACGAGTTGTCGAATTCAAACATTACCGTCTACCATAACAATCCGTATGCACACGTCTCTGTCTTTGATAATGTAGACGGATCCAGCTGTGATGTCTTTATTACCGGACCTAAGGAGGTCTCTATCGTCCCGAGCTACCGCGGCTCGTTTAATTCACTAATGCGGGTTGCCGAACAGATTTCTCGTGAACTGGAGGAAGGCGAAATCTTAGAGAATCCGAGAGAAGACTACACGATGGGGGACTTCTTTAGCGCGTAATTATGGCGGCGAGAGAGTGTAGGGAGAAAAGAGAGAAAGAATACAATACGTACGACCAAGCCGTGGATATCGTTTCTTGCTGGGAGGCTTTTCTGAACCACTCCTACAGTCAGGTGTTTGAAGACTATTATTTCGATCGATTCCCGACCCTTGAGGCCGAAGGGGACGACGTAACTCCGGACTTCGCCGTCACGGTGAACGATGACTACGGTCTAATCGGTGAAATCAAACGAACGTTCCCCGAAGAAGAAACACCCTTCCGTAGGACGGTCGAGCAGCTTGAACGGTATGCCGAACCGAGCGAACTACAATGTGCATCAGATAAGACCTTAGAACCGGATACATGCGATATCCTTTTATTGATTAGTGGGACCTCGGCCCCTAAAATCGGAAGGCGAATTCAGCGATTAATTGACGACGGGGATGTAGATATTGATCGGAACTTAGTGGTGGTCAGATATCAGTACAACACGCGAGACCAGCTATCCCGTTACGAATTCCAACGTGTGGTTCCGGTTGAGGACGAATTCCGAGACGGAGCACTCCGTGACGAACACTCTTTGAGTCATCATATGGGGGAAGAAGCAGACTATGAAACGCTGCCTCTTTATCCTAAACACTTCAAGAGAGAGAAAGTAGAGAAGCCGATCTGTAATGATAAACCCCCAGAACAGTACTTAGCCACCATTCTCTGGCACAAAATCTTTCCCCGTTATCTTAAACAGTCTGACTTCGAAGAATGGCAATCGGGGAGTGCTCAAAAAACGATTGAAATCAAGGGAACTCCTGCAGATTTTGCCGAAGAGCTTAACGACTATATGCATGACGGGGAAGCCCGAGAGAGTTGGGTCCATGATGCGCTTCAATTCTTAAAGGACGCGAACCTGGCTGAACAGCTAAGCGATGAATTCAAGGTGAAATTCAGAGGCTTCGTTCGTCACGTCGGTGAGAGTAACGATCAACAAGGAACTGCCGAACTCGATAAGCTCCAGACACTCGGAGAGACGTTCATCCAACGGTATTGTGAGTATACCACCTCGGCCTCGGAAGATGTAGATGGATATTCGTAACGGAGAATTGTGAGCCGATGTGGTTGTAGGATGAGTGGTGCGGTGAATAAAAAGAGGAGAATTCCATCTGTTGCTCCGGTAAGGACATAATATCTGATGAGACGCCCAATAGGACATCTGCAAGACCAGTATGACCTGCAGTTTGTGCGATCGTCCGCAGATAATTCAATTCCGGTGACAGGGCTGGTGCGTATTACTCGGTGTTTTCGATAGATTGTATCTTTTCGAGGAGGGACTTGTTGTATTCGTCCCCGTCTTCTCCGTGGTGGATCCGGTAATGGCAATTCGGACAGATGGCTGCGACCGTGTCAACCGTGTCACTCCCGCTATCACTAATCTCGTGAATGTGGTGGGCGTGCAGGTACGGTCCTCCGTCGGTGTTTTTGAATGGTGCCGGGTTCCCACATGCTTCGCAGTACCCATCTGCTCGCGCTTTTACGTACTCTCGTATCGCTGCCGAACGCGTGTACTCTTGCTTTGATGACGAGGGTGATGGGGTCGTCGTTGGGGTTGGGACGTCTTCAACACTGTCTTGAATTGCTCTCGCTCGTAGTTCATCGATATTCTCTGCTGGTTCACGGTTTGAGGGATCTTCGATTTCGTTCTTGGTTACTTGAACCGTTGATGCAGTTTTTCCTTCTTCACCGGAAACGTCACGCGGTTCTTCCGTGCCAATCGAGGTCTCACCCGGCTCTGCGTCAACGGTTGAATCCTCTCGGGTTCGATCTACGGTTCCTGGTTCTGATTGGTCGGTACTCCCCGCCTTATCTCCAGTGTTTTCGACCGTAGCTACAGTGACTCCAGGGATTTCTAAATGACTACTCTGCGCTTCAGGGTCGTTTTCAACCCACTCATCGTACCCGTTTCCTCGGACAGATTCCGTTAAGCATCGCCCGGTTTGCGGCGCGAGCATTTCGACGTGCACTCGCTCTCCGACGGTGTCGTCTTCAACCGGGCCGATATTCACGTACTGATCGTGACCTGTGATGACGACCCCGTACCCGTCGTCAGTAATCACGTCGATAACATCATGGAATATTTCGCCAGCCTCCGCGTACGCGGCAGTTGCGGTTTCAGGAAGCGTGTATGGCGTGTCTCGAACCTCGATATCCATGCACTTTGCAAATTCTTCGTTGAGCATTTTCACTCGCACCCCGTTGTCGTTAGACTTGACCACGTCGGGCTGTACGGGCCCGGCATTGATGGTGTCGTCACCGATTTCAACGATCCCGTTCCCGTGCTCGTTAGTCCGGTCAAGAGTGACTGTGATTTCTGCTCCTGGAGGTACCTCACCGTCGAAGAGCGTGTCTACGATCCATTGTTTTTCGTACCCGTCGGCGCGGGCATCTACGGTCACACATTCACCGAACCCGTGTTTCACTTTTCGGGCGGTAACGCGTTCACCAACTGCGTCTTCGGTGACTGGCCCGATGTTCAGGTCTGCCGTGTCTTCTCCGAGTAATCCGTTCCCGGATTCACTTCGGCGCTTGATTTCTGCGGTGAATAATTGATCTCGTGGGAGGTATTTCCCGTGAGCTGTATTCCCGTCATAGTATATGCTCACATCATCGCCGACTTTGTGCTGCGGGATCTGTCCGATGTTCATTTCGTGCCCGCGAAGGGTTTCGATGATCCCGTTTCCTGCCCGGCTGATTCGCAGTACCTCTGCTGCGAACACGTCACCGGGTTGTAGCTCGGACACGTCAACACCGTCGTGTTCAGTCGTTCCTGCTCGGACTTCAGTGATCGACGCGTAGTTCCCAATCACACCAACTGTCTTGTGGTCTCGTTTATGCAGTTCGGCGCTCGCGTCACCGAAATCTAAGGAGAACCCGAAGTTGAACGTGTTCTCTAACTTGCCAATGTAGTTGGCTGGCTGGACTTTCGCGGATTTCACTCTTGCTGCATTCCCTGGGAGCTTGAGCGCATGGACATACTCTCCTTCAGCGTCTTCGGTGACTGGGCCGAGGTCGATGTACCCGGTTCTCGTGTAGATGAGTCCGTGCCCGTCGTCTGTGATTTCATTGATGACGGCACTGAATGTTTTCCCGATGCGGACGTGTGTTTCTCTGGTGAAACTGTCTTTCAGCGACCCGGTTTCTTCGACTGGGGGTTTGATGGAGTCAGTGTGGAGCTCGGCGCGATCGTGTTCAACGAGTGTTGCGGTGACTTCGACACCGAGTGCGTCTTCAGTGACTGGACCGACGTTAATGTGCCCCTCGTGGACTTTGATTTGCCCGATCCCGTCGTCGGTGATGTTATCGATCCCGTTTGTGAACGTATCACCGATATCCGGGCGTTTCATTATCTGATTTTTTAGATGCTAATACATCATTTTTTCGTCGGGGTTACTCGTCGTGTTCCGATACGTCAGGAGTAGTATCCCAGTTGAACCAGTCGTGTGTGATGTATTCGCTATCTTGGGGTGGTTCAATTTCGCAAATCACTGTCGTGGTAATGACCGGGCTGAACGGTCTCCCATTAGAAGTTGAAGAGAGGTACTCGCCAGGCGTTACGCATCAATAGGCTTTCACGGCGTGTTGAGTGTTCTCTGCGGGGTATGTTTCGTCCGGGTGAGTGCTGCTCGGAATCGTCTTCACGCGGTGGACCTCACGAGTGTTGTTGTGGCGAGAAATCCATATACAATCCCCGTGAGATGCGCAATGATATTCGCTGTTGTTTCTCCCGCTCCAGGATCCGCTGGAAATGAAAGATACACCAGGGTAAGCGCAACCACCGTACTCACGTACACGAGCACAACATCGTCGAATGCTTGGCTAATCCGGTTTCGGATGCCGTTGACGTCACGGATGTTGAGCTCTGTGATGATCGTGTACGTCGTGATTCCGAACCCAATCAGCAGTAGCACGGCAGTGACTATGAGCACGTGTCCGTCTGGCGGGTACACGGCGAACAGGACGATGGACGCAAGGAAAAACACGGTTAGAATGGCGTGATTTCCGATCGTCGTATTCGTACGATGCGTGATGTACCCGCCGATTGACGCGATGAGCATCCCAACGAATGCACCGACGACTCCGGAGAACCCTTTCGTGTGTGCGCCCGGTCCGACTACGTTGAGATGAATGTTGAGAACGACGTAATCAATCAGACTTTGAACTGGTGGTGTCGTAACCAGCACCACAGCGAAAATCAGTAGCATGAGTCGTTCTCGTTCCCATTTCGTGTATATCCCGTATCCAGTGAGAGTCGCAAGCAGGTACGCGACCATGTTCGCTTCAAGATGGGTCCAAGAGCCGTGAACGGCAGCTGCGGTCCAAGCAGTGTACCATAACGGGTCTGTGAGCGAAAAATACAGTTGCGTACGGATTGCTTCGGTTGTGGTGGCGTGTATTCCTGCGAGGAACACCGGGATACTGAGTAGGACTACGAGGGGAATTGGTGCGCGGCGGAGTGACTGAACGCGTGTCACGTCGTTGTTCATTCGGTATCAGCCTCACGTTCACGGTCGTGGTCGCTGGCGCGGTGTAACCACCAGGCAGTGAGTTTCGGGACAATAATTCCTGCACCGTACGCGATTCCGAAGAGAATACCGAATAAGGCCCCGCCATATCCGAAGATGTACCCGGCGAACAGGATTTGGTCGCCGGTAAGTAACGGGGGGTCAATTTGCCCGGCGTTTCCGTGTAGGAACAGAATGAAGAACGTGATTGATGTGAACAGGCACCCGGAGGCGATGTAGAAGTATGTTCTCCCGGTTGCGGTCAGGAGGTTTGCCCAGCGGTGTGCTTTCGCCATTGCGGGGTTTTTCACTGGGTCTTCAGCTTCGAGTTCGCCGAGTCGCCAGAGTCGCATTCGCCCGACGGTTCGGGAGTCGATGCGGCCGTCGCTTTCGAGTTGGTTGAGTCGTTGCCGGACAGCTTCTTTCCCAATCGTGATTTCTGGTGCATCGTCAATGTCAGGTTTCGGGACTTCTTTGTTCTCTGATCGCCGGATGACGTTCAGAATTTCTTCGTCTTCGACCTCTGGAGGCCGTCCGCGGGTATCGTTTTTTTGCCCGATCATACCTGGTTGACGATCGTTTTGACGATTCCGAGTACAAGCGCTGCGCCTAAAAGTATCGCTACGAGGATGTATACTCCGCCCCAGAAGGTAAGGTTGATTCCGAGTTCGGCGTCAATGTTTGTGCTCATGAGGATGAGGATGTACCCGGCGAAGAGGAGGCCGGCGACAGCACCGATTGCTTCTCTCACGTCACTCATGTGCAATCACCAGTTATAGGGCTCTGATTGGGACACCGTGTTTCTCGTGTAGGTTGGTGCATCGTGGTTTCTTGTTGTAGCTCTTTTATTGTAAGTTGATTTATTGTTCACTCCCAATTTTAGCGAAGGAACGTATTTTTGCTCGTCCCAATTAATTCGCAGTCTGGCGATTACTGGATCACAGTATCCGTCACGGTGTTTGTGTCAAATTCTCCTCGTTTCAATACGCGGGCCGGGTGCCTGTCGGGGCGTGTCGTAGAGTTCATCGTCCCGCTTGGACACGGGCTGTTAGGAGTCTGCGGGTGGACGGAGATCTCTCTATCAGAGGTGCTCAACGCCACCATCATCGATCTCGACACTAAACAAGAAGAGTCACGCGGGTCTCCGGTTTCAAATCGCCTCATCACTCAGGCTTGTACCGCTCACACTGTTAATTATGGATAGTGTCGAATCAGAGCAGTGACACGCGACTCGGTCTGTGCCGCGGTGCCATCTACGGTCACCAGTACGCTTATGCGCTACAAATGCGTACAAACGCGTACACTCAAATGCCGATCGATCTTCGCAAACACGACCCTGACGACCCGATCACGATCCGGCCAGAGACGAACAAAGCCAAAATCATCAAACTCCTGTACCGCGATACGAATCTCGGATTCACACCTGCGGAAATCCGAGAGGAGCTCGATCTGCCGCGCGGAACCGTGTCCGGGACACTCTCTCGACTCCATGACGAGGGGCTCATCGGGAAAACGAGCGACGGGCTCTACCACGGCCTCGACCACCGCGAGGACCTCC
>NZ_JAHLKM010000036.1 GCF_024449025.1 Natronomonas aquatica
CTACTCTCCCGCTTCAACGCCTTTGATCTCACGACGTGATCCCCCGCCCGCTAGTGATTAAACACAGGCGACTGAACGGGACAAAGTATGGATCGGCGTAGTCACGGATTTTGAAGAAGGTGTCAAAGAACGCATCGTATTCGAAATCAAGGTTCTGTGTGTACCCATCACGTTCTGCTAACCGCTTCACGCAAAGATACCCCGGATAGTGTCGGTGAACCCTAGCATCGACGATGTTCCACATACAATCCTGGATTACCTCAGGATCGAGTACGTACTGTGGCATTTAGTATCCGGAGTGACACACCCCGATTAACTAAGTGTTACCCTAGACTGACTACTTGTTTTTCGCTGCCGCTTCGAGGGACATTTGGAAATCATCCGGCGGGTCAAGATCTGTGCCGCGTGAACTGAATCCGAGTCGTGTCGCCACATCCAGTACGGTTCCGGATCCGCAGAACGGGTCAAGAACTGTTCCGGGCTCCGTTCCGGCATTACAGTCACACTGTGGTTCCCACCCGGCCGTCTCCTTCTTAGCGAACGTGAATTCGCGGTAATACCCGCCGAGCACTTCTTTCGCTTCGTCAGCTAGTTTTTGAACCTCATCTGTATTCCGCCCGGTCCCGTCCTGAATCTCTTTGGCTTTCCCTGCGTCTGTGATCCCCGCTGATTGAATCGCTCGAATGTGTTCCTTCGTGAGATCCGACTGTTCGTATTTTTCCATCGCACGCTTGGCCTGCGGTCGCTCCGGGTCTAACTTGTCGGTCCGCCGGAGTTTCCGTTCAAGTGGTTTCCCGCATTCAGTACACACCGCTGGTGGGCACGCCATAGTCAAGCACCGTTCTACAAGTTCTTCGGGGAACGGTGCAAGGTGACCGCCGGTATTCCGATCAAATCCGAATTCCCATACATCTCCGGGGTTTGCTCCGTTACCGAATGCGTGACTGTACCCGTGTAGATCGTAGTAGTACTCGTTAGATGGTGTAAAATGGAATATGTTCTCGTGGCGTTGTGCTAACCGGTTCTGTGCCGGTTCAGGCATTCCACCATTCTTAATCCACATGATCTCATTCCGGACAAGCCACCCCCCATCTCTCGCCGCTTCTGCGAGTTTCCACGGCACCCCGACTAGACTCCGGCGTTCGTACGTGTCTCCGATATTTAAAATAATTGAGCCGTGTGGTCTCAGGACTCGTTTCCACTCCTGCATCGCTTCAACGAGTTCGGAGACAAAGGCGTCAACAGAGGTTTCCTGTCCGATTTGCTCATCGAATCCGTAATCGCGTTTCTGATAGTAAGGGGGAGAAGTAACAACAAGATCAACCGTGTTGTCGTCAAGCGGTATGTCGCGGGCATCAGCCTCATAGAATTCGTATGTGTGAGACTGGTCAGGGGATGGATAGCCTAACTCATCCAATTCCGTGCTCATTACACAGGTACTCTTCTCGCAATCGTATATAAACTTGGGAATCTCCAGTGACATCACATTGACTGTCGAAGCTATGATTAACCCCACTCGATACCACTAATGACCAGCCAACTACGGCACCATCGGCCCTTGTCGCCGCGCTTTTCGCCAAGTGTCTGTATATAAACAAATACTAATTAGACAAATTTCGAACAGAGCATTTATTGCATTTGCCCTGCGTTCTCGTCTAACATGGGGGAAAACGAGATCGTAGAAAGAGTCGCCCCGGACCCAATACTTAGTGGCGATGAAAAAGAGACGACAATAACTATGTACGGCCAAGACAAGGAATTTGATATTTTTTCTGCCAAACCATCACTGATCAAATCATTGCTTAAGCATAATAATTTTACACTTGAGAGAGCAAGAGTTGTCAACGATGAAGAGACTCACCGCGTTAACGAGAGAGAGGAGTTAGAGACAACAAAAGGAGAAATAGTCGCCGTTGAAGGCTCTATGCCAGTTGGTGTTCTAACTGTGAAGTCCAAACCACGCGTCAACAACCATCAATCAAGCGTTATTAATACTGAAACTATTGACTCATCTGTTTTTGAGTAACTGTACTGGAGAAGACTGACGACTGACCATATTTGAACAGGCGGTTCAGGCTAAGTCCATTTCAGCGATCTTATCTCCCTCGTTTAATCTCATCAACAGAACACCCTTTGTGTTACGACCTACGACTGAAATATCGTCGCGTGGAATATGGATCAACCTTCCGTTTTTGCTAAATATCAAAACACTATTTTCAGACTTTACTGTTTTAACAGCCACCACAGGGCCATTACGATCCCCTGTGGTAATATCAAGCAGTCCTTTTCCCTTCCGACTTTGCACTCTGTATTCGTTAGTGGGAGTTCGCTTTCCAAAGCCGTTCCTCGTTATAGTTAAAATTTCTGTATTACCACCCTGATCAATAACAGTTAGATCAGTAACTTCATCAGTTGATTCCAATTCTATTCCTACTACACCTCGTGCAGACCGACCCATCGGTCGAGCATCTGACTCGTTGAAACGGATTGATTGTCCTTCTTGAGTTTCGATAAAAATATCGCTAGATCCATCTGTCCAAGAGATTCCACGAATCTCATCTTCATCAAGGTCTACAGCTTTAATTCCCCCCGAGTGTATGTTTTCGAATTCGGTTACCCCAGTTCGTTTAAAATAACCATCACGCGTTACCATCGCAATATAGTCATTATCTTCCAGGTTACGCATCATTAGAGTTTGTTGGACACTTTCATTAGAATCCAAGTCAATAACAGCTGAGAATTGGACTCCAACCTCTTCTTTTGGGCTTTCCGGGATTTCATATGCCTTAGTCGTATACACTTTACCTTCATCTGTAAATAATAAAACATTATCACGAGGGTTCCCAATAAAGACAGAGCAGATGCTATCGTCTTCTTCTAAATTGGCTCCGACTAATCCTTTCCCTGCTCGGCGCTGCATCTCATACTCAGAGAGTGGTGTGCGTTTCACATATCCCTGTTCAGTATATACGAACACGCTCATTGCAGAGGAAATTAGTCGGCCATCCGATATTGCATCTATTAACGCCTTCATTTCCTCAATTTTGAATGTATTTGGCTCATGGCTTTCATCAGCTACATCTCGTATTGCCCAGCTTAGGTTGTATCTTATATGAGCGTTAGATCGTTCAAAATCGGGGAATTCAGTAGGTACAGCATCAAGTATCGAATTTAGTTCCCCATTGCTAAATGTTCCCGGATCTGTCGACGATGGCTGTACACCTACCACAAGATCACAAAGATCTTTGCGTGCATCAGCCATACGTTCTTCAAGTGTTTTACGGGAACTTTCACCAGTACAATCCTTACACGAATCCAGTAATTCAGGTTCAGTATCGCTCCTTCGGTAGTCCTCTCCTTTTAAGTCCCTTCCGCAAAACGTGCTATCAATCCCTTTATATTTTAGATGATAAACACCTTGAGGAAATCGTATATACTCGACATCTAGGCTATCATCAGCCTCATTCCCGGCTTGACTAGGGGATTGTTGGACAGATTGTATATCATCACTTTTTTGACTATGATTTGAATCTTCAATCTCAATGTTAGAGAGAAGAGATTCAATATCTGAATACTCTCTTTGGTTCTCTCCTTCTATGTTAACGATACGGATTGTTGGAGCCGCTGCATAGTCCCTAATTACGCTTAAACAACGGTTACAGGGCTTGAATTCACTATTATTTGTGAATACCACGATTTTTTGAACTGGTGATTGGTGTTTCAAATAGGCGTTCCAAACGGCGAGCTCGATCGCGTGGACTTCACCAGAATTCTTGCCCGTAAGGGCGGCCCCGTTCGAAAGATCGCCATTAACAGTGGCAGCAGCAGCACCCACAGTATTTCGATTTGCTGCTTCTTTCGCTAGGTCAAATAATTCATCCCATTGATTATTAGTACTCTCTTTGTTTCCTGCATTTATTGGTATATTCAGCTCATCAGGGTTTAACTGTCGAACAGTCTCACTAGACCGGAGTGGATTTTGAATGTTAAGGCTTTGAGATGGTTTATCATTCATACTCTTCAAAACACCCCTCTGAGATATTAGAATCACCTGTCTGATACAGATGAGAGAATGCTTTCCCCCCTAGTTCATACCCGAATTCGTTGGTGAATGTTCTGACGACAGTAACCGCTGACGGATTATCTGTTTTGAATGCGTAGTCCCGAAATAAATAAGCTGAAAGTGATTCAATTGGAACTTTGTTACCGCTACAGAGTTCGTGACTAGCTACTTTCCAGTGTTCTTTCATTAGCTCCCATTTCGGCTCAGAATCTTTTGTGTCGACAGTTGCGATCTTCATCAGGGGAGATGATGTCGGAAGTGTCGAGGGATCTAGAGAGTAAATTTCATCCTGAACGATTGAGAGCTCTTGTTCAATATTTTCTTTTGAATCAGTAAATGGAACAAAATACGGCGTTGAGCTGCCAGGATTACCAATCCGGAAATAAGATTCGAGAAATTTCTGGTACGGTAACGGCAAATTTGAGCTACTTTTGTCAATTGCGGACTGCTGTTGGAGAGATAAATAGTATACAAATGTGTGGTGGATTGGCTGATTGAGAAGTCGTTGTAGACTGCGTTGAATTGTTTCTGGCTGCAGAGTATATTGTGCCATGTTATCAATTTATTTGTTATTATCAAAGCCTATTGTTTAGTACCCGTTTCATAGGCTTCTTTAACCTCTAATGTTAGCTCGCTAAGAGGGTCACCATCCATTTCAAAGACGCGCTGATGAAGCTTGTCTATCCCAGCATTTGCAAACTGCTCTGCAAGCTCATAAACTCGACGTTGGTCTCTCAATACATGTACCGTTTCTTCTTGAGAAACTGCAACTGCCTCAAGTACACTTCGCTGGGTATCTGATAATTGAGAACGGCCAAAGAATGCATGCTCTTCGCTTTCGGTCGGCTGAGGTTCTGAGTGACGCCGTCCGTATCCAACTGCAAACATGAATAAATCGTGGTTTTCTGCCTCGTAGAGAGGTGACTCTTCTGAGCTCTGTAAGTTAGTGAATAGCTCATATAATTCGCGGTCGATATGTATGTCACGTCGTGGTTCTGTATCAGCGTACTCAGACTCTGGGTTAGCTGAAGTCATTGTCTTCCTACCTCAGTTACTCCTGATTTGTACTCTAGATGGTACTCATTTGCCACTTTTTCAGCAATAAATGCGCGGACATCTTCACTATATTCGACATCAGTCATAAGGAACGTCACTTGTGTTTCTTCCAGATATGATGGAATATTCTGAGCAATGCGTCGCTTTGGGTCACTTGAGATTCGACCAAGAGGTGTATCGATTACGATGGGGGCACTAAAACCAGAAATTTTTGAAAGGGCTGCCATGAAAGATAGTGCAAGTACCTGTCGTTCACCTGCCGCTAGTGATCCAAGATTCTTTCTTCCATCCTGATTGAACACCTCTACTTCGTAGTCATCTGTTAAATCAATATCATATTCTTCATCTTTCCATATAAGATCGTTATAATATTGTTCTAATCGATTTTCTGTTTCTGAACGTACTTGGTCCAGAATATCGCGTTTGATTGAATTTAATGTATCAGTCGCGTCACTAACAAAGCGACTTTTTCTGACAAGATTTGCATTCTTTTCTCGTTTATCCATCGCTTCTTCCCACTTTTTCTGTCTATCTTTGATAATGTCTTCTTGACTTTCTATTTTTTCTTCTATTTGTCCCATTTCTCTATTCATTTCATCAACTCTTTTTGAGATGCGTTTTCGCTGTTTCTCTAGTTCAGCAGCTTTTTCATCGTCAATTGTATCTCTCTGCTCAAGTTTAGCAGAGATATTGGCTAATTCTGCTTCTTTGTCATCAATCCATTCTCGATCATTCTCAACCTCTCGCTGATCAAGAGTCAATTTATTTACTAGGTTTTCTCCTTCGTTTAGTGCATGTTCCATTGATAGCCGGCCATCAATCGCACCTTTCCCGTTTGAGGCTATATTTTTCAGTTGCTCTTCGATATGTTCACGAGCCTCAGCAGATTCAGAGAATTTTGTTCCACAAATGCATTCTTTACGAGACACTATTGCCCGCAAAAGTTCTTCATTTAATCCAGGCAAGCCGCTTCCATCAGATTCGTATTCTTTTATTTTTGTGATAGCTTGTGTGAGAGCATCTGAATTATACGCAACTCCACCTGCTTGTGCTAAACTGGTACCTACCTTTCTTTTTGCTTTTATAAGATCCTCGTCTTTTTGTTCTAACTTTTCTTCAAGAAATGTTCGTCGTTCTTGCATCTCTCGAACAGCGTCATCGCCACTAGCAGACAAATCATTGTTAACACCCCTAAGCTTTTCTTTGGCCGTTGAGATCTCTTCTGTTAATTTATCTCGCCTCTCTTTGAGACGGGTTAGTTCATCCTCAGCACTTTCTTTTTTACTTTGTAACTTAGAAACATCTCCACCAAGTTTTGAGGATTTACGCTCGTATTCACGACGAACCTCATCAAGATGTTTTACACCATTATTTAGAAGTTCGACGTGTGAGATGTCTAGAACAGCGTCTTTAACTCTATTTGAGTAACCTTCGCTAAAGAATTCATCTAACTGTTCACCGTCAAAGAGGAAGTACTCGTAGACGTGCGAAGGTAGAATCTCACGTAAAACGTTCTCCGGGTTCGAAATCGGTGCCCAGTCATTTCCGCCAAAGCGCTGACGAAGCTTTAATTCTCCTATAGAGTTACTGTAGTTAGGCTCACCATCATTGTCATTTCCTTTATTCCGAACCGTGGTGAACGACCTACGGAACGCATATTTAGGATCTTCTCTACCTAATTTGATTTCAATATAACCTTCTGTGGATTCACCTGGTCCAAGTTCATCCAGCTTTCTTTTAGTCACATATGGGTCAGACTCTAATGTCTCATCACCTCTCGAATCAATATGAACCTCTTGTCCATAGAAGCAGAGTGTGATCGCGTTTAGAATGTTTGATTTTCCAGCACCATTTTGCCCCTCAATAATATTGATATTCTCTTTTTCGGTAGTTTCTAGAGGGATTATATTTTCTCCACCGTATTGTCGATAGTTATTTAATATTATCTCAAATATCTGCATTTGCTCCATCGTTTATTTACCTTCGAAGTTATCGTCGACATATTCGTCAACTATCGAAACATACTCGTCTTTATACTGTCCACGTGGTTCGTCCAATATCTCTCTTTCATGCTGAAGGATCTCCTCTAAGAATGAGTGGAGCTGGTCGTCCTCTATATCGCCTAACCGTGATAAGATGAGTGAATGAACCTCAGAGTCCTGCATGATTGTGGGGGGTTACATGCAACGAATATCCATAGGCCCTAATCTCTTACTACTATTAGATTACAGTTGGTAGGCAATCCGAATATCTTCGAGTTTATTTCGTGCTTCATGTTCATTCTTCGCTGTTGCGGCAAATTCTTCGAATCGCCCTAATTCTTTCTTCAAAATATTCCGTTCGGACTCTATTATTTCCTCTCCGGGGTTTAATGTCGGCACTACTATGAGGTCGTATATTGTTGCGTGGTTCTTTCCTTCTGCATTCCGGAGTACTCTTCCTCGACGCTGGACGAACTGCATCGGATTTCCACTATTTGACATCAGTATCGCTATTCTCGTTTCAGGAACATCGACACCTTCATCAAGACATTTCATAGCTACTAACGCATCCCACTCACCTTTACCGAACCGCTCCAATAGCTCCTCACGCAGATCATCACCTTCATGATAGGTGAATTTGTGGTGGACAATACTGTACTCATTTAGAATTTTGCCCACTGTTTCGATCTGTTTTGGATTAGTATAAACAAGGAGATGTTTCGGATTTCCTATATTTTCCAGAATATCTCTCAAGGAGTCATACTTACGTGCGGCCCCTTTTACGATAGAAGCACGTTTTGACTGTAGAACTTGTTTTATTTCTTCGTCTGCGTTATCATCTGCGTATGCAGCGGCAACTTTCTTTGTCATATCTCGATACTCTTCTAATTCGTCATCATCCATCTCAACTAACACAGGGTAGTATTCATAGGGCGTGAGATATTCCGGGATCGCATCTTCAAGCGTGTATTCAAACGTGACGCCCCCAAAGTAGTCTACTAAAAAGTCAGTTCCCTCTTCATCATAATATCTTTCAGGAGTTGCAGATAGCCCAATTCGGGCGTTATACTCTTCACGTAGCCCCTGCCGTTGGTATTCTGATCCGAGTCCGTGGACCTCATCAGCAATTAGGATTGAGTCTTGAGAAAGCCCGTCAATTTTTTTACGGAAGTATTCATCAGCAAGAGTTGTGTGGGTCGTAATGAGACAAGCATTCTCGGTATTTTCGAGTTTAATATTTGTGACTATTCTAGATAAATCCTTTTTCCACTCTGGGTTTGCAGATCCATAGATGTATTTGGGTTGTGCGAGGCCGAATGTATCCATCTCACTTGCCCACTGCCGAGCAAGATGTTTTTGAGGAACCGCAATGACAGTAAGTAGAGGACCATCAATAACCTCAATATACTCATCAAGTGCGGCAAGTGCAGTAAAAGTTTTACCAGTACCAGTCGCCATCTGGAATAAGCCTTCATATCCATTTTTAAACCATGCATCAACGGCTTCCTGCTGATAATCTCGAAGTGTAATTTTAGGACTTTTTGAACCAGTAGGTTGTTGAGCTCTGTAAGGTCGATTATCTGGATCACGGAGTTCAAGAATATCAGCTTTTGAAGCGTCTGGGATACTATATATATCAATATCTTCTTCAGATCCACGCCAGAGGTTTATAAAACGCTTCTCCTGATAATCAACAGCTTGTTCTTCTCTATCACTAACCCAGTCGCAATCAATTGTATATGCCTCGTAGTTTCTTAGTGCCTGTTCGCTATCGTTCTGGGAGCCGTGAAATGCAATCCGGTTTCCATAGCTATCATAAAAAATGCCAAACTTGTCGTGAAAATCACCCGAGAGGTTACGGGTTGGTACTGCAAGTTTAATATCAAGTAATCCGTCCGCAATCATCCATGCGACTGCGTTCCGTGTTTCGTATTCAAGATCGTATCTGAGATTGCTAATTGTCTGATCAAGCGATTCTTTCAGGGCTTCATTCCGTTTTGCCTTGTCACCGCGTTCTAATATGTCCCAATCACTCTCCTGAAGCTTTGGACTTACTATCCACTGACTAGTTCCCCCATTATGAGCTAACTCTGCAATTCCACGGGCAGCGGACCGCACCCAGTTTGTGGTGAAATATCCGACACCTCTTTGATAACGATCAGCACGTGAAAGTAATGGTATATAGAATTCATTAATAAAATCAGTAGAGCTTGTATCGATAACACGGGGAAGATGCAAATCGGTAAACGATTCCTTTTCAGTCATCAATTATAACGAAGACCGTGAATCAATATAAAACCTGAATGTCAATACCATTAGATCCTTGTTTAGCTGGATGATTTCTCACACCCCAAGTTGTAATAACGGTTGCTTATGTTATCCTTATTGATGCCACGAGTTCTCCATACAGCGGACATCCATCTCACTCCTGACGATCAGGAGCGAATGGACGCATTAAGATCACTCCTCGATCTCGCTGAGCAAGAGAAAACTGACGTTGTCACGATTGGTGGGGATCTCTTCGATCAACCCGAAAACGTGGAGCAACTTCGCACCGACTTACGGAACGACCTCTTCTCGAATCAGCCATTCGAGATCATTCTCATTCCGGGAAACCACGATATTGAGGCGTATCGTGGTGATGTCTTCTTTGGTGATTCCTGTACTGTCATTACCGAGGAACCATTCGGGCACTGGACTGCACCTGATAGCAGTATCCGGATCACCGGGTTGCCGTACAGGGAACGCCCTGACGACAATCTCCTGCTGTCGCTCCAAGACAGAGAACCATTCGAAGGTACAGAAGTTCTGCTCCTACACTGCAGTCTGGATGCACCATTCGATGACCACGAAACCGGTGACGAAGGAGCGCACCGCTATTTTCCAGTCACGGAAGAACTGCTCACGGAACTGGGGTTCGATTACTATTTTGCCGGCCACTATCACAGCCCGCATCAGGTATCTTTCTCGGATGGGTCGGAGTTCACCTACCCAGGAACCCCCGCATCGACGCGCACCTCTGAAACTGGCCAGCGCCGTGTGAGCGTGCTTGACCCAGACGATGGAATCAGTTTCGAACCGTTAGATACTTTCCACTACGTCTCACGCGATTTCACGGCTACGCCGGGAGCCGAGCAGGAGTTGCTAGATGACATTCGAGCATGGGCTCAACAGCATATTACTGATTCTTCGGAAGCCTCGATCCACGTTGACGGGTTTGTCGAGATGGATGAAGAGAAGTTCCACGACGAACTTACAACAGCAGCTTTGCCAGCTACCGTAACGAACGAGACGCGTAACGTCGAACACATTCTATCACATCCGCTATACAGGTCGTTCGAGGCAGAAGTCGAAGAGACGGACTGGGACGACGAAACAACCGCGAAGATGACTGAGCGAACACTGGAAGTATTCAGTCAACTCACGGCTCAGGGGGAGATCTAGTATGCGTCTCACGACAGCCGAGATCGATCGGTACGGGCCACTCTACGACTGCCGGCCGCCCTGTCAAGACGGAATCTCGGTCATATCGGGACCGAACGAGGCCGGGAAAACGCTGTATCTCGAAGCCCTGCTTCAACTGCTTGAACCCGACGTTGCAGACGTAATGGATCCGAAACCTCGCGTGAGTCAAACACCAACGGGGCGTGTCGTCGTCGAACACAACGGCGAGCAGTACGAATGCGATGGAAACACGTCTTTATGCGAGATCACCCAGATCGAACCGGCGCATCTACAAAGCGTGTTCGTCGTCCAGGACAACGATCTCCAACTCCCCAGCGACCAGGAGTACTACACATCGCTCATTGAGAAGCTAGGAGACATCCATACGACGGAAATCAACGCGATCCAATCAGCACTGAAAGATTATGGACGCCTCACCAACAGACGGCTCAACATCTCCAGCGACCAATCCTATCACAACGCTGGCGATGTACACGATGAGGCAGAGACGCTTGCAGAGGAAATTCGAGACTATACTGACGAGATCGAAGAGGAAGGATTGGATGAATTAGATGCGCGACGACTCCGTATCAAACGGGATCTTCGTGAAACGCGCAAGCAACTCGACGAACAGCAAAGAGCGAAAACCGTAGCGGAATTCGAACGCCTGTCGGAACAACTCGATACGTATCGCTCAACCAGCGACCAACTCGCCGAACTCGAAGAGTACGACCGGGACACACTTGAGGAGCTCCGCACGCTGTCGAAAGATCTGCAGCGCGATAAGGAAGACTTGCAGGAGCTCGATGATAACGTCGAGAAGAAACAGGATGAGGTCAATGAGACGGCGAAAGAGCTAGATGATCTCACCGACCAGCAGTCTGATCTCGAACGTCGTGAGTCAGCAGTTGATGAGGCACGGACTGCGTTGGAGACCTACCGAGAGCGACAGGGTGAAGCAACGGGTGCTGAACGACAAGTTGAATTAACGAGACCGGCAGCACTCGTCTCATTACTCGGTGCAGGCGGCGCAGGCGTCATCGGAGCAATCACAGGTACGCTATCAGCAATCGGGTTAGGTGTCCTACTCTTGCTCGTGTCGGCCATTAGCGGCGGCCTGTACTACCGGGCGAACAAGCGCCTTACTGGGGGTGAGACCGCCCGTGAATCTGCGGTTCAGACGGCTCGGGACGCAGGGTTCGAGGTTGAGACTGTTGATGAAGTTGCGCCTGCGATCGAAGCTTTTGAGGGTGAACTTTCGCGTATCCGCGAGCGAAAAGCCAAGAAGGAACAGGAGCATCAAAACGCTCAGGAGATACTCGAAAGGCTCCAAGAAGAGAAATCGGAGCTGAAGACTCAGATTGAGGAGCAGGAGAAGGAACTCGCTGAACGGCTTGAGGAAGCTGATGTCGAGTCGATTGACGAGTATGAAGAACAGGTCACCGCCCGTGAAGAGTTAGAACCGGACCAACAAACCGCTAAGCAGAGTCTCGTTGATCGCTTTGAGGAACCGGACGCTGACGAACCTGCGGACAAAGCGGCGGCTTGGGAGCGTGAGCTTGACGAGTTCATCAGCGATGTCGAGACAGACGAGGTTGACGCTGAAACGTACGATCAGGAGACGCTTCAGCAACTCGAAGCCGAGGTAGAGCGCCTTGAGAAGAAACGTGATAAGTTACAGACCCGCCTTGACGAACACGACGATACGCTTGATGAATTTGACCGCCGAGCCCGGGATCTCAACACTCAACCGTTTATTGGCCGTGGTCTCGGACTAGATACACGGTCAAAGGAAGGCCTCGGAACGCTCGCTGACGATCTGGATTCTGTAGTCCAGCAACTCGAAGTAGATGCGGTACTGTCACGGAAAGCGCTGGAGATCTTTGGGCGGATCGAGTCGCAAGAAGAACAGAAGCTCTCGGAGTTATTTGCTCCAGACGGTCCCGCATCCCGAACGTTCGAACAGCTAACTGGTGGTCGGTATACCCAAGTCGCATATGACCCAGACGCTCACGATCTTGTCGTGGAGCGTCAAGATGGACGGGACTTCGGACCTGAAGTGCTCAGTCAGGGAACGAAGGATCAGTTGTACTTCGCAACTCGGGTATCGCTGGCCCAACAACTCCTTGGGAGTACGCCGGGGTTCTTACTCCTTGACGACCCGTTCCTCGCCGCAGATCCCGATCGACTCAACCAGGGCTTTCGAACTCTACAAGGACTGGCCGAAGAGGGATGGCAGATCCTCTATCTCACTGCAAAACAAGAAGTGAGTGAGACGATGGTTGAAGAATACGATCTCAACCACACGAAGATGGAGCCCTCATCGTTGAGTACGTGAAATACCAATTCTGACCATCTAAATCAGAACGGTCAAGGCTCAAGTAAAGAACCGTATTCGTCCTCGTAGAAGGTATCGTCACCAAGGTAGACTTTCTTTGTGGTATCTCCGTTCCAAGAGACATCAATGTCTAAGCGCTCAGCGGCAGCAACCAATGCGCGTGCAATTTCTTTTGGTGTGACATCAGCGGCGCTACCAATCCCATAGCCAATCGGGAGTCGATCAATATTGTGTGTCTGAGCAACATAGTAGATGTACGCACCGTTCTCACCATACGGGGTGCAATTATTACATCCGCCTGCAACGATTTTCACGTCCGCATCTAACGCATCGCGGGCGGATATTAGCACGCGATGGAATCGGGCTGCGATCTTGTGGTCATCATTCTGGAGCCCACAAGGATCGTCTTTCATATGTGTATCAGCTGTTCTGACCGTTTCCACGTGTCTTGGTACGTCTCTCATTGGTTGTTTTGAATGAATTTCAATTAGATGTGGTTCAACTCTTACAGGTACTCTGAATCAAGATCACCTAGTCACTGTAGTTTCGAATCCGTTCAAGCGGTGATACACATTCCCGATCCCATTCCCACTGCTCTGGATTTTCGAGCTTGTCCTGCACATATGCCAACCCGTCGTCAACCTGCAGTGAGTGTGATCCGAGGACATTATCGTCCATATAGATCGTCGTTTGTGATGTGGAATCCCATGTGACGGGACCATCGAAGGTAGCGAAGATGGAGAACGGTACGAGAAGCGTCTGGTCTCCTCTATCTAATGCGATCTTGTGCTCTGAGCTGAACAACTGTAAGTAGTCCTCGAAGCCATCCGCTTCGCCTGTATAGACTCTGACTCTGATACTACTCGGCCGTTCATATGTCAGAAGGTGATCAATAGTGATTGAGGCAACGTTATCGAATTCATCGATTACTTTTTCGACTACCGTTTCTAATTCGACCTTGACTACTGACTCTTTGTTCTGATCTTCTATCGGGTTGTTTGTTGTCATAGTTTGTCTCTCTGGTTTCCCTCGACAACCAGTTGCCGAATCCACTGATCCAGTCTGCGTACCGCGTCAGTGCTGGGCTCCGATTGCGAGGTACACAGACCACTAACAACTCCGCAGTTATAAATCTTCTACATATTTCAGTTTACTACTTTACTTACTCAGTAATACTATTGTCTATGTGGGGTGACTAGCTAAAACATTCAGATTTAACTGGCTGCAACACTATGCTTACATATGTACGACAAACCCCTTACCGTTCCAACCGATCTTGAGATTCTTGAACTCCTATCAACAGGAGATCGACAAACGCCTGCAAATGTGGCCGCCCATCTGGATCACGATTCACGGTATATGAGTGAAAGACTGAGAAATCTTGAGGAACGGGGGTACATCCGCGATGCACCACCGGCTGACCGGAGCGGGATGTATGAACTCACTAAGCTAGGTGTGATTGCCGCGTTTCACATCCACACATATGTACGAGACTACCATAATACGTTCCACGCTAGAACTGAAGTTATACTTGAGAACCAACCTGAGGACACGTTCTATCCAGATCTCTTCGCAATCGACGACGCAGATCGAACTGCCCTTCACGAACTCAATAACGTGGAAGGACTTACCGTCCCGTCAGAGCTACATATCGAAATAGTCCACGACGCGGGGTATGCTCCACAAACCGCGAATGAAGCACTGTACAGTCTATTTTATCACGGACTTGCAGAACGGGTTGACAATATGGATGTCTACCGTATTACTGAACGTGGTGAGAAAGCCATTGATCTTCTATTTGAAGATGTAACTGATCCTGTAGAACTCACCGATCAACTCCGAGAAACATACACTGACGATGAAATGGAACGGGTTAATCTCTTAGTGGATGAAATAGGGTAGCTTGAGGGCTTCCTGGGTAGAAACTCATCTAACTGCGTGATAAATTATTCCGGCTAAACTGGTTCTCTGCACTTAGATCACTCAGCATACAACCGTTTCTCGTCATCAACTCCGTACTCGATATGTAACGCGTTGGGGAGAGACAAGTGACTCACACAATCTTCTGGGACTGAAAATCTCTAAAAACCACAGCCTGGCGACGCCCCGCCGCGACGGGCGTCGCCTCTGGTGATGGCCCTGCGAGGAGTTCATCCGCATGGTCACCCGCGCAACGTGGAACGCTCTCTCGGTTAGACGGTCGATCCCAGCAAACCGTCCACCTGACGGCCGGTTCGAGCGGTAATCACCGATTTAGACAGGTGTTCTCATAGTGGCAACGTTGTCGTGTTGGTGGCGGAAAGCCGCCGACTCCGACAGCTTCGGGGCACGGCTGGTCAGGAATGAGCGTCAACTTCAGATCCAGCCACTGTTTCAGTAGTGAACGTGATCGTCAGAAGCAGTTAGCCGAAGATGCTTTGCGAGGTACTGAGTCTATGAAGATCTCTCTCTTTCTTGCTCTATTGAAAATAGAAGACAGCGGCAGGATTACTCCGTAACGGTTTGAGGAAATGAGGTCGAGAAGGCGATTATGGGCGTCGCGTTACTCGACCTCGTTGAGACAGCACTACGTGTAGCTAAACAAGCGTTGGGGAATCGAGCGGGCAAGCCCGACTCAGGCGGGCTTGCCCGCGAGGCCCACATCGTCGCTCATTGTATTCGCAAGGAAGAGGGCCACAGCTACGCCGAACTCGTTGATCGGGTGAGTCTCATGCCAGCGGTGTGTGATCAACTCGGTATCCACCCAGACGCACCGCCTGATCCAACAACATTCTACCACTCCTTCGACCGGTATGCGATGTACGTCTGGCGGGCGTTGCTGCGCATTTCGGCGCAGCAACACCCGCAGTCTGGCCACACTGCACTCGACAGCACGTTCTTTGAACGCAACCAGGCTTCGCAGTATTATTTGCAGCGACGCGGACGAAACGTCAAAACAGTCAAAGCGACGACGCTGACCGATACAGAATCCTTGGCCGTGCTGGACGTACACTGCTGTATCGAGCGTGAACACGATACGAAGGCTGGCCCGCGGGTCGTCCGCCGAAACGCGGACGACCTGCGGGCCGTAGCCGCCGACAATGGTTTTCAAGACTGGCACACTGAGTATGAGATTGCCGCACACGATGTCGAGTACCTCGTTCACTACCGCGGTTCAACAGCGAAAGCAACCGCGAATAACGCACTCATCCGAGCAAAGGGCTACACGCAGCGATGGATGTCTGAAACGTCCTACTCGACGGTCAAGCGAACGCAGGACTCCGCCCTGCGTTCGCGGTTCTGGTACCGCCAGTTCCGTGAGATCGTCCTCCTGTTCGCCCTCAACAATCTCAAGAAACTCGCTAAAACGCTATGAATCTGCTCCCGTCTTGCATTTTCAATAAAGCACTCTTTCTAATTTTGCTATTCGGATAGCAGTTCTTCCGTCGGATCTACACTCTATCTGAATAGGCTTAGGGCGCGTATCTCGCCCCAGATTTCCTTGCCCACAGTCTAAACCACAGAGCAGTGTTACTCAACTTGCAAGGAGACATCCGGGTTATAAATCCTCTTAAGCAGAGGGGTCTCAATTTCATTGTTATCATTTTTTGACCATCGATCCTCAATACGAGTGATATTATGAAGACCACGACCACGCTTTTGTATTTTTTCCATATTTGTTTCTTCTATATCATCGATTGCCTGAAAAGCAACAGCCGAAATTTTATTACGTTGAGCGTGCCCTGTTTTTATAACATTCTGAACTGTGAGTGGGACACCTAACTTTGAAAAGACTTGTTCGATAGCATAATTGTACTGTGCAGGTGCAGATTCATATGCAACGGCAACAGCCAAACAAACATCGATAGCGTATAAATACTCACTGAGAAGATTCTTTGTAGCAAAACTTTCTGGTGGAAAGTGAGATGTGGTGCGTCGAACAAGTTGATCAATATCAAGGAGAATATCAATTAATGGGATGTCCTCATCATAGACAAAAGATGATATATTTTTTATATTATATTCTTCACGTACAGAGTCAATCACCATGTAAGGTGGGAGATCTCCCTCAACGCCTGTTTGTGCTACACACTCGCTCTCATCTTCATCAGTGAACTCAAAAGAAAATCGGTCAATTGCATCGGCCCCAATAAGCGAAACGTACATCTTATTCTGATGCTCCCCATGTCCACGGTTTGTCTGAATTACATAGCTCAAATTCCTAGAACTTGTTGAACCTTCTTCTGAACTATCAGGGTCTTCTTTTGACTCACTATCTCTCATATGACTATCTAGCAAAGAATCGACCGAGGGATGAAACAGAGACGTAGGAATGTACGAATTCTCTATACCCATCTTGGTAAGAGCAGTTTCTATAGCTTTAAATTCAACAGGGCCATGACTATCACTCTCTGGAAGCACCGAAACAAATTCTTCCATACGATCAGGACCAACCTGTTCTTCAACTGCAGCTATTTGGGAATAAAATAATAATATTTGACTAACTAGTGATCCTACACCGCTAAAGTATTCATACTTTTCATCTTGAACATGCTGAGTTAATTCAGTACCTGCCGCAAACAAAAGTCCAAATATGTGTTTGCGATTTGGCTCCGGTGCTGTTTCACAATGGTATCCATACTTAGTTACTGCGCAAAAAATAGACCAAGGGGGAGTATCCTCACCAGTATATCGGCAGATTCGCCGGTCACGGTCAATAATATTAAATCTGTATCTCGCTTTATCTTTATTTTTGACACGATGAATCACATGAATTGCTTTTTCCGGTGAGTCAAAGATTGTTTCTTTAATATGGACCTCTCCATCATGTGTTTCTGGGTCCACTCTATCCCAGTCTGTATAGTCCTCGGTGGGTGAATAAGTAAATTCAACAAGTTGGTCCTCAAAAATAGGCAATTCATATACTTCTTCTCCAACGGTTTTCATAGTAAGATGTTATTTTATATACTAATGTTTTTACCGATTCTAGCACTGTTTGATCCATCCGCCTCTAAGTTGATGTTGAGCATCTGCTGGTCATTTGATAACGCACCTATGTTAGAAGTGCTAGGCCGGAGTAGGAAAGTTTTCAATACATATCAATTCCCCACCAGCACTACAGACAATAGACTCATTTTCAGCCGATAGACCATAGCAATCGCCAACACCGAGTTCAAAACTCTGCAACTCTGTTCCATCAGTTGGATCAAAAATATGAAGAATATTCTGTTCAAACGAATAAATCTCCTCATCAACAAACGTACTGCTGGTCACACATGCGACTACGCCGTCGACTACAACAGGGTTCGATACCGTCGCAAACTCATTTGCAGCGTGGTAATCCCATACTCGCTCACCAGTCTTGGCGTCAACCAAAACAAGATCCCTTCTGGTCGTTGCACAGAGTTTGTCACCAACCTGTACGATGTCGTTGACGACTGGGAAGTCCACTTGCCACTTAACAGTCCCATCTTCTTCGGCCATTGCAAGTAATGATTCGCTGTCTCCCGCATACAAGCAGCCATCTTGAGAGTGCTTTATCGAGGGAGCGATATTAGCGCTGTCAGGCCATTCCGTTTTTCCTGATGAATCGACCAGATAGAGTGCTCCATTATTTGTTGTTGCGATTAAACCCGGTTCGATCATCTGGAGTCTAACAACAGAGTCTTCACACTCACACAGAGTTCTCGGGTCTCCTGTATCCAAAGAGAGTGCAATGATTTCGCCGTTCCGAAGACCGACATATGCATTGTCTGCACCAATAGCTACCCTTGAGTCGATAATCTCGTCGTCAGAGATCTCAAATCCAGTCCGCCACTGGACTTCACCGCCTGCTCGGCTTAGAGCGATGACTTCGTGCCCGGTATTCCCAATAATTTGGTTTTCGTTCCCAACGGGTACTTGGACTACTTGGCAATCATCGGCTTCCCACAGAACGTCCCCTGAAGCACTGTCGATTGCGAATATCCCGCCATGATTCGCATGGAATATCTCATCGTCCAGTACCAGTGGCGGTGCCTGCAGCGTTTCTTTTTTTAGTTTCCACCGGATTGTTGGTTCTTCAATCTCGCAGTTGGTCACTAGAAGCAGTATGTGATTATCCGGGTCAGCAGGTGAACGGAATTCACCAAAGGAGTGTTCGTACGAACTCCTAAATACAGACGCTTTTGCATACCAATCTTTGAGTTGGGCTTCGATCCCATCTATGTGTTTCAAATTGTCTGATCGTCGTTCGAATAAAGATGATGAAACCGTTGTTCCGAGGTGGTCATAGGAAGGAACGTCTTTGTTTGGAACTGGGAAGTGCCCCTCAAGTAACTCATGGACATCGTCGAATCTCCCATTGATTTCTGGATGTAAATTATCTGGGACTTCTTCAGGTATGACGATATGGAGCTGAAGTAACTCTTCCATAGGTCGAACAACTACCCTGGAAAAATAATACTATGGTTTGCCCAATTCGGCCAACAAAATCGACACAATGGGAACTACCGAGAGTGGATGCTGCTTCTGACATGGAGAGGGGGAACTTGGAGCGTGTGACAGGATCCAAGTTCCATCTCTCACTTGACGTTCCATCATAAAGTATCTCATCCAACCAGAGTGAAACTGAAAAGCGAAGAACCAATATCAGTTAGCTTCGACCGTGGGCGTTGCATATTCTTCGGCGAACTCCACCACATCGTAGACATGGATCCCGGATTTAAACCAAAGAACTCTCTCCTCACTCCTACGGAAATCATCAGCAGAACACTCCAGCCGCTCTGAAACAGCAATCAATAGGTGATCAAGATCAGCTTCACGTATCTTCGCTAGCTTCTCATCTAAGTATTCTGGTGTCCAGAAGCCGACGATCTCCAGAATCGCTCGCCGGCCGTCGGGATGCTCAAGCGCGAAATCCGGGATCATTACTTCCGCACCCAAATCCAGCACGTCATCTTCTCGAACCAACTCCCAGTCAGTATTCGATCGTTCCCATTTTTCGGCGAGGGTCCGTTCGAGGTCACTGTCGAAATCATCCTGGGCGCTGTAGTGCGAGGACAGCCCGGCTGAGTGATCTAAATCGAACCGAACTGTTTCATTCGTGGCCTCGTCGTGCAGGATGTCTGCGGTCATTTCCCACTGATCACACAGCGGGAGTGCTGGCAGGAAATTCGCCATTCGAATTCCGTACTTCCGCGACTGTGAGAACAGAGAGGCTGGTCCATCAAGGACTGCCTCGTACCCATCCGAAGCATCTGTATCGGCAACGCGGTTTCCGTCCGCATCAATCGGGTAAATACGGTGCATCAGCCCGAACAGTTTGACGTAGCTGAAAACGGTGCTGAAGTGATCCCACACACGGATTCGCATCCGAGTCGCATCGTACAGTACTGCCTGTGCCAACGCGAGGTTATACCGCGTTAACAACCACTCGACAGTGATCGTATCCTCGGCGTAGGCTTCCTCGCTATCGCCAGTCAGTCGTGTTGTCGACACCCCATTATCCGACGCTTCGTAACTATCCACGACTCGGTTCCCGAAGCGGACGAGCCGCTTGTTATCTTCAAGATCCGCATACATCCCCCGGTAACACTCTTCCAGCGAGATCCCTAGCTGGTCAGCTACCGTACTGTAGACTTCCAATCGTTGCGTATCCTCACCGAGTGTCGGCTGCCGAACGATCGGATACGACTCGTTCGCTTTCTCAAACAGCCGTTGCCGAATCTCCCGTGGGTCAGCGGCTGCGACAGTCTCAAACTCGCACTCGTCTTGGAGCAACTTCGCCAGCCCTTGAACGATCTTATAGTCCGTATCTGCGATTGTCAACTCATCAATCGTCTCCTCTAACTCGCCTTTCGGCTCGCCCAGGTACTCCTCGAAAATCTGGATCAACTCAGCAGCCGTCTCACGATACCGTTCATCGTCGGAGTCGATGAACATCGGCTGAATAGACCCATCGCGTGTGCGCGAGCGAGCAAGATCAGCTGTCAGCACTGCCGGTCACCCCCTGACGACGATGTGACGAGACATACTGTTCTTTCGTATCCTCGGTAATAATCTCGTAGAGACGGGCTGGCTGCCGATCATCGGTCGGTCGAAGAATACGACCGAGCCGTTGAGCGTATTGCCGTTTCGAAGCACTGCCGGAAAGGATAATCCCGACGTTCGCTGCGGGCACGTCAATCCCTTCGTCTAGGACTTGGGACGTGACGAGCATCGAATACTCCCCAGTTCGGAACCGCTCTAGGATCTCGGTTCGCTCCTCTGTTTCAGTTTGGTGAGTGATGCAGGGCACGATGAATTCCTGTGAAATCTCGTAGGCGAAGTCATTGTTCGCAGTGAAGATAATCGTGCGGTCATCATGATGCCGCTTGAGCAGGTTATCAAGTGTGTCCAACTTCTTCTCGGCAGTCCGGGCGATCTCCTCGGCGCGTTGCTTGGCAATCAACGCCCGCCGGCCTTGCGGATCGTACGACGTGCGCTTCAGGAATTCCGCATACCCCTCTTCCTTCCAGATGTCGAAATCGTGGGAGTCGACGTAGTCGCGGTAAATCTGGTACTCTTCGTCGTACTGTTTACCCTCTTCATCGGTGAGTTCGACCTTGAGATGAATCGTTTCGTACTCGCTGAGATACTCACCAGCGAGTTCATCCACCTCTTCCTCGTAGACAACCGGCCCGATCAGCTCTTCAAGTACCTCGTGTTGTCCATCCGATCGCTCGTACGTCGCGGTGAGCCCGAGTCGATACGGCGCAATAGCCATCTCGGGGATCTGCTGATAGGTTGGCGCAGGTAGATGATGCACTTCGTCAACGATAAGCAGGCCGAATTGATCGCCGTATTCGTTGATGTACCGGTACGCAGAATCGTACGTTGTCACGGTAATATCCGTTACGTCATGACTGCCACCACCGAGGACGCCGACATCGTGGGGGAGTTGGTCGCCGAAGGCGTTTGTGAGCGTCGAGTGCCATTGATTCATCAAGTCGATCGTCGGCACGACAACAAGGGTACTGACCCCAGCATCAGCGATGGCTTGGACTGCGAGAAACGTTTTCCCACTCCCGGTCGGCAGAACAACGCTGCCTCTTCGACCATTATCAGTCCATGCGGCGAGTGCAGCCTGTTGATAATCGCGGGGTTCGATCTCAACAGCGGGAGCGAGTTTCAGATCACTATAGGCACGGGCTGAATCATCCAGCGTTTCGACAGTCGCTGCTGACTCATGGAGTGTTGCCTGCCCTTGGCCGTCAGCTTGAGCCCATCTTCGTAGGGCTTGGTAGTGATGCGCTCGCGCTCGGTATTCGTCGACCCGATCGTCCCATTCCGCGTAAGGGACTGAGTCGGGTGCATTCTCAAGAAGCAATGTCCCGTCATCGAACACGATACGCATTTGGTATGTAGGCTACGATGCCCGCCGTACTTGTCCTTGCGGGATGGAAAAGGGACGCTGGTTCGGCCCCCAGTGGCGGGTGAGGGAGTGTAGAAAGGATCGATCCAGAAGGGGAAGGCTGGAGTTGGAACACTGGACTGTCAGCATGATAGAACGATTCAGCGCATGACCGTTCTATGGTCAACTGAGCTACCCATGCGTCGTTCTATGGATTCATTAGCTGGTCCGCACCTCAGCTACAGTTATCTCTGTATCAATTGATTTTCCTGATTCAACGACGCCGCGTTGGAATATTTTGGTTCAGACTCATCCAGTCTCCTTCTTGCGGTTTCGTTATTTTGCCGGTGCTCAGAGGCAAAGGTATTTAAATAAGTACAAAATACCGCGCTTTGCGATACTGTGACCGCGAAAAACTGCGGTTACTCGACAACCATGACAAACGACAAAACCGAAAACGGACGACCTGATGAGGAAGAACAGATAGGATCAAACGCTGATAATGCAGCTTACTTGACGAGGGCGCTTGCACGCTTCGATCCACTTGACAAGCAAGAGGCGCAAGCGTTTGGTCGTGTCGCAAAGCGGTCTAGAGTTTGCCTCTGGTGCTCTCAATTGAGAGGTCACAGTTCATTGCTGTTTTG
>NZ_JAHLKM010000037.1 GCF_024449025.1 Natronomonas aquatica
CCCGACGCCGGGCGTAGAGTAGCGGACGTGGGCGATCATCTCGTTGACCTTCTCGCCCGGCAGGTGGCCCCCCTCGCCGGGCTTCGAGCCCTGGGCCATCTTGATCTGGAGTTCGTCGGCGTTCGTCAGGTACGTCGAGGTGACGCCGAAGCGGCCGGAGGCGACCTGTTTCACGTTGCACTCCTTTTCCGTGCCGAACCGTTCGGGCGGCTCGCCGCCCTCCCCGGTGTTTGATTTCCCGCCCAGCCGGTTCATCGCGATGGAGTTGTTCTCGTGGGCCTCCGGCGAGAGGCTCCCGAGGCTCATCGCCGCAGTCGAGAACCGTTCGACGATATTCTCGACCGGCTCGACGTCCTCGACGTCGACGGGGTCCCGATCGGAGTCGAACTCCAGAAGTCCGCGCAGCGTCTGGAGGTTTTCCTGCTGGTCGTTCATCAGCTCGGCGAACTCCTGGTACTGCCCGTAGTCGCCCTGCCGGACCGCCTTCTGGAGGGTGCCGACCGATTCGGGGTTCCACTCGTGGAACATCCCCGACGAGCGGTGTTCGTACTCGCCCTGCCGTTCGAGGTCGGCATCGTCCTCGAAGGCGACGGCGTAGCGTTTCCGGAGGTCAGCCTCGACGTCGTCGATGTCGATCCCCTCGGTGCGGGCTGTCGTCCCCTCGAAGTACTCGGCGACGAAATCCGAGTCCAGCCCGACCGCCTCGAAGATCTGGGCGCCCTGATACGATTCGACCGTCGAAATTCCCATCTTCGCCATCGTCTTCAGCAGGCCGTCCTCGACGGCCTTGATATACGCCTCGATGGCCGCGTCTTCCTCGGCGCCGTCGGGGCCGGCCACGAGATCCGAGATCGACTGGTAGGCGAGATAGGGGTTTACCGCGCCGGCGCCGTAGCCGATACACGTCGCGACGTGGTGGACGGCCCGGGGATCGCCCGACTCGAGAACGAGCCCGACGTGGTTCCGGAGTCCGTTCCTGACGAGGTGGTGGTGGACGCCGCCGGTCGCGAGCAAAGCGGGGATCGGGATCGCGTCCGCGTCGGCCGCCCGGTCCGACAGTACGATGACGTCGTGTTCCTGTGCTGCGACCGTTGCCTCCCTGCGGATCTTCCCGACCGCGGTTTCGAGGTCGCTTTCGGGGTCGAACGTGATATCGAGGACGTACGTCGAGAGGTCGCCGTCGAGATCCTTGACCGCGGCGGTCTCCGTGTCGGTGAGGATCGGAGACTCGAGGACGAGCTGGTTCGCGTGTTCCGGCGTCTCCTCGAGCAGGTTCCGCTGGTAGCCGAGCCGCGATTCCAGGGAGGTGACCAGTTCCTCCCTGATGTAATCGAGCGGCGGGTTCGTCACCTGCGCGAACAGCTGTTTGAAATACGTGAAGAGCGGTCGGTTGAACTGCGAGAGGACGCTCAACGGCGTGTCGTCGCCCATCGACCCGACGGGGTCCTTCCCGTCTTTGGCCATCGGCTCGATGAGGTGATCTATCTCGTCGTGGGTGTAGCCGTACAGGGCTTGCTGTGAGCGCAACGAGTCGACCTCTCCCTTCGGGCCCGGATCTTGCTCGGCGAGTTCCTCGATCGTGAGCTGGTGTTTCTCGACCCACTCGCCGTACTTCTCGTCGACGAGCTCGTCGAAGATCTCCTCGTCGGGGACGACCCGTCCCTCCTCGGGGTCGGCGACGAAAAGCTGGCCGGGCTGGAGGCGATCCCGGCGCTCGATCTCGCCGAAATCCGGCTCCAGAGCCCCCGCCTCGCTGGCCATGATCAGCGTGTTGTCGGTCGTCACGTCGTACCGACAGGGCCGGAGCCCGTTCCGGTCGAGGACGGCCCCGACCCGCTCGCCGTCGGTCGCGGCGACCAGCGCCGGCCCGTCCCACGGCTCGACGAGCGAGGCGTGATAATCGTACCACTCCCGTCGCTCCTCGGAGACCCGGTTTGCTTCCCCACGCCAGGCCTCGGGGATCAACATCCGGAGCGCGTGGGGCATCTCCCGGCCGCCCTGCATGAGCAACTCCAGGGCGTTGTCGACGGAGGCGGTGTCGGACTGTTCGGGATCGTTGATGATCGGGTGTAGTTTCTCTATGTCCTCCCCGAAGGCCGGATGCGCGAGGTCGTTTTCCCTGGCGCGCATCCAGTTGATGTTGCCCTGGATGGTGTTGAACTCGCCGTTGTGGATGATGTTTCGGTACGGGTGTGCGAGGTGCCACGCGCCGAGGGTGTTCGTCGAGAAACGGGCATGGACCATCGCGAAGGTCGACCGGACGCGCCGATCGAGCAGGTCCGGGTAGTACGCCGGCAGCTGTTCGGCGGTCAGAAGGCCCTTGTAGACGACCGTCTCACGGTCCAGAGAGCAGATATAGAACCGCGCCGAGCCCTCTGGCCGGCGATCCTCGATCGTGGTTTCGAGATCACGGCGGCCGACGTAGAGTGCGCGATCGAACTCGTCGTCGTCGAGTTCCGATCGGACGAAACACTGGACTGCGTTCGGTTCCGATTCGACGGCAGTCTCGCCGAGGGATGCGTTGTCGGTCGGGACGTCCCGCCACGCGAAAAGGTCGAGTCCGTGCTCGGCGAGGACGGTCTCGGTGATGTCCTGCAGGTGGGCGGCGGCATCGGGATCCGGCGGCAGAAAGACCGAGCCGACGGCGTAATCGCCCGGTTCCGGGAGGCCGTCTATCTCCGCCTCGAAGAATTCGTGCGGCGTCTGCAGCAGTATCCCTGCCCCGTCACCGGTGTTCTCGTCTGCACCCGTCGTACCGCGGTGTTCGAGGTTCTCGAGCAGTTCGAGCCCGTCCGAGACGGTCTCGTGGGATCGGCCGCCGTCGAGGTCCATGACCACGCCGACCCCGCAGTTCGCGCGGTGGTCGGTCGGATCCGCGAGCCCGTCGGTGGCCCCGGGGTTGTCGGTTCGCTCAGGCATTACCGTAAGTTAAGAATGCGTCATAAAGAGACTTCCCCTCAAAGTATAATGGTGGGTTTATTCCATACAAGGATGTATTAGGTAATTGTTTTTCAGGAAAGGCGGCAGAGCCGTGCCGGCAGATTCAACTGACAGGGGCCGGACCCACCGGTATGTATCGGGTCGTCGGCTGTCGGAACTGCCAGGCGCTTTGGACCGTCGAGGGACGCCCGGAGACGACCCAGTGTCCGCGCTGTCGGACGCGATACCGCCTCGAGAAGCTCCGGAGCTTCGCCGAAACGGAGACCTCCGCGGCCGCCGCGCGCGTCCGGAGCGCGATGCTCGCCGAGCGATCCGACGACGGCGAGTTCGTCGATCCCGAGGAGATCGACATCGACGCCGTCGGGATGGACGAGGTGGCGTTCCTCTCGGCCTCGGGGGTCGACCCGGACGCGGTGGCGGCCGCCGAGGAACGGATCGAGGGGTCGGGCCGCTCGCGGAGCCGAAAGCAGGTCGTCCTCGACGGATTGGAGGAACTGGACGAACCGACGGCGGCGGAGTTGACGGCCTACGCCGAAGCGGCCGGCCTCGAGGAAGGGTTCGTCGAACGGGCGCTCGATCGGCTCCGCCGGGCGGGCGAGGTAACGAGAACGGACGAGGGCTACCGGAAGCTATGAGCGCGATCCGACGACGGCCCTCGTCGCGGCTGCGCCCCGATCGGTGTGACACTGTCTGTGCCTTCGGAGGGATCGACGGTGACTGACGAAGAGGAGTACCGGTTCTCCCCGGAGGACTTCGACGACGACGGCGAGTTGATCGACGAACCGGACGACGAGACGCTCGCCCCGCTTCTCATCGTCGGCGGCCTCGGGGCCGGCCTCGTGCTGTTCTTCGCGGACCCGCTCGTCGATCCGGTCGACGTCGGCGGAACGGCCATCGCGCTCCGGGACGTCTCGGCGTTCGTCTTCGCCGGCGGGCTGTTCGGCGGTAGCGGGATGTACCTCCGGGAAGGGAACCGAACCCTGGGGGCGGTCCACGCCCTGGCGGGACTTGGCTGGGTGCTGCTCGGTATCGGCGGAATGCGCTCTAACGACGTGCTTTTCGCGGTCGGCGGCGGCGCGCTGGTAGCCGGGGCGATCGCACTGATCGTGTTGGTCCGTCGATCCGCCTGATTGTGCCGGCGATCCGTGGTCCAGAACTGCCGGCGACCGAGGGCGATCAGTCGTCCTCGTCGTCGCTGCCCTTCCGGGTCCGCCGGTGTCTTGTGGGTCTGTCGGCCGGGACGTACGTCCGGCCGACGCTCCCGCCCCCGATCCACTCCTGTATCGAGAGCTGTCGGTCGGCGCCGTCCTCCCGGGCGGATTCCAGCCGTCGTTCGGTCGTCTGGAAGTAGTTGACGACGGTCACGAGCACGACGCCGCCGATCGTGTTCCCCAGAAACACCGGCAGGACGAACTCGACGAGACCACCGAGGAGCGCGGCCTCACCGAGGTAGAACAGATACATCAGTTCGGTAAAGGAGACGACGACGTGAAACAGGTCGCCGAGCGGGATCATGAGGAAAGCGATGTAGACGAGGAAGAACCGCGAGATCGTATCGCGGGCGGCGAAATCGAGCCAGACGACGCTGGCGACGATGAGTCCGGCAAAGCCCGCCTTGAAGAACAGATCCCAGAAATCGGTGTGGAGCCCGTGCTGGGAGATCTCGATCGCGGCGGCGGCGGTCTCCGGCGAAAAGACGCCCGTGTATGCGAGCACGAGCGCGCCGAGGCCGCCGCCGACGAAGTTCCCGACCGCGACGATGCCCCACGTCCGAAGAAGCGTCGGAATGGACGCAAGCCGTTCTAAGACGAGCGCGACCGGTGGAAGCGTGTTCTCGGTGTACAGCTGATAGCCCCCGAGGATGATGTAGACGAAGCCGATCGGGTACAGTAGCGAGGCGATCACCGGGTTCTCCGACTTGGCGCTCATCGAGGAGTAGATCAGGAACGTGAGCGTGATGGCGAATCCGGCGGCGAGCGCGCTGAAAAACAGCTCCCGGGCGCCGGTGTCGATCTCTTCGTCGGCCGCGACGATGATGCGTTGGAATACCTCGTCGGTGTCGAACCGATCGCGGACGACCTCTCCGACCGCCGGGGCGCCGCTTCGGGACCGCTCGACCGCCTCCCGAACTGTCTCCTCCGTCGAGGGTTCCTCGTCGTGCTCTTCCATCGGATCCGTATCCGATGTCACGTCGGCACCCTAAAAAATACCATCTATCCTTGGCCGGGACCGCGCAGTATTTTAGGTACGGCCCTCCGGTATCCCACATGGCGCTTGAGACGCTGGTCGTCGCAGTCGGACCGAACGACGATACCCGGACCAAGGAACTTACCGAGGCGATACTCGATATCGCCGAGCCGACGGGGGCAAGCGTCGTCCTCTTGCACGTATTTACCGAACGGGCGTACAACGAGGGGCTCGAAGAAGCCGGATTTACCGACGAAGACCCGCCCTCGGCGACCGAGCTCGCCGGCCGCCTCGAGGGGATCGATATCCTCGCGGCCGAACTCGAGGCTGCCGGCGTTCCCTACGAGATCCGGGGCTCGATCGGGACCGAAGGGGAGACGATCATTCAGGAAACGGAGGCCGTCGGCGGCGATCTGCTGTATCTGAGCGGCCGGAAGCGCTCCCCGACCGGGAAGGCCGTCTTCGGGAGCACTTCCCACCGGATCATGATGAACGCCGGCTGTCCCGTGCTCTTCGTCCGTGAAGGCGTCTACGCGACGGACGAAAACCGGGGCTGAGACGCTTACTGATCGGCGATCGTTCGCCCGCTATCGGCCCAGTTCCTCGTGGGCGCTCGCGAGATGGTCCGAGGCCAGCGCGCCCAGAAGCGACAGTTCGCCCGCGAGCGCCGCCGTCGTGATGACTTCCGCGAGGGCGTCGGCGTTTTCACCCGGTGGATCGCCGCCGCCGCCGACCCCGACGATCTCGAGCGCCTCGGTCTGGGTCGGCAGTTTCGTCCCGCCGCCGACGGTTCCGACTTCCAGGGAGGCGATCGTGAGACTTGCATAGAGGTCACCGCCCTCGCGGACGTCGACGGTCGTGATGGCGTTTGCCCCCTCGACCACCTGGGCGATGTCCTGCCCGGTCGCGAGAAACGCCGCGGCGACGGTGTTTGCGGTGTGGGCGTTAAAACCCAACGCACCAGCCTTCGCCGAGCCGACGAGGTTCTTGCGGGTGTTGACCTCGGCGATCGCCTCCGGCGTCGTCTTGAAGTACGTCTCGACGAGGTCACGCGGGATCTCGACGTCGGCGGCAACGGTCCGGCCCCGTCCCTCGACACTGTTTATCGCGGCCGGTTTCTTGTCGCTACAGAGGTTCCCGGACAGCGCGACGAGTTCGGCGGGGGTCTCGGAGGTGACGACCTCGCAGGCGGCCTCCGTGGCGATCGTCGCCATGTTCATCCCCATCGCGTCGCCCGTCGCGTAGCCGAACCGCAGGAAGACGTTGTCGCCGACGACGTACGGTGTCACCTCGCGCAGTTCGCCGTGGCTCGTGGTCGCCTCGGCGGCCTCCGCCAGACGGTCGACGTTCGCCCGGACCCACGCGGCGGTCTCGCCGGCTGCGGCGACGTCGTCGACGCGGAACACGGGCGCCCGCGTCATCTCGTTTTTCAGCACGCGGGCAGTGGCACCACCGGCGGCCCGGATCCCCGCACAGCCGCGGTTGACCGAGGCGACGAGGGCGCCCTCCGTGGTCGCAAGCGGCAGCCGTCTGGTCCCCTCGACGGCCCCGCCGTCGATCTCGATCGGGCCGACGATCCCCATCGGTACCTGCGCCGCGCCGAGCATGTTCTCGACGTTCGATTCGGCGTCGGCGGCCCCGAAGGCGTACTCGCCGATCGTCTCGAGGTCCGCCCCCGTCTCCGCGGTGACGAGCCGCCGGCGGGCCTCGGCGGCGTCGTCGGCGTCGGCGTGCTGTTCGAGTTCGTGTATCCGTAACTCGCCGTCATCGACGGCTTCGATCAGGGCGTCGGTATCCATGGCGGCGAGGTCGGGTGGCGGGGACTAATGGTTTCCGTCCCACCGTCGCGATAGCAGTTCACACTCGAGGCGACGGAGTAGCCTTTTAATCGTAGCGGCCACAATACGGCGGTATATGGGTATCCTCTCGCGGGCATCGTACGTCATCCGATCGAAGATCAACACCGTCCTGAACCGAGCTGAAGACCCCCACGAAACGCTCGATTACTCCTACGAGCAGCTCAGAGACGAGCTGCAGGACGTAAAAAAGGGGATCGCGGACCTGACCACACAGAAGAAACGCCTCGAGATACAGAAGCGACGGCTCGAGGAGAACGTCGAAAAACACAACGAACAGGCCAGACAGGCCGTCGAGCAGGACAGAGACGACCTCGCGCGTCGGGCCTTAGAGAAGAAAAAACAGAAAATGAACCAGATCGAGGACCTGGAGACCCAGATCGCGGATCTACAGGGCACCCAGGACAACCTCGTCGAGAAGAAAAACGAACTCCAGCGCCGGATCCAGGAGTTCCGCACCGAGAAGGAGACGATGAAGGCCCGCTACGAGGCTGCCGAGGCCAGCGCCCGTGTCAGCGAGGCCATGACGGGCGCCGGCGACGAAATGGAGGACATCTCCCGGTCGATCGAACGCGCCCGCGAGGACACCGAAGACATGGAGGCGCGGGCGGCCGCGATGGACGAACTCGAGGAGAGCGGTGCCTTCGAGAGCGCGCTGTCGACAGAGAGCGACCTCGATCGCGAACTCGAGGAGATCAGACAGGAGGGTGAAGTCGACGCGGAACTGGAGACGCTGAAGGCCGAGACAGGCTCCGATGCCGGCGGCGATGGCGTCGACGTAGAGCCCGAAGAGGACGTCGATATCGAGGCCGGGACCGGAACCGATCCGGAGATCGAGGCCGAACTCGACGATCTGAAAAACGACGACGAGTAGGGCTGTCGGGCTCTCCGGGGATCACTCCGAGCCGTCGACGAAGTCGGGTTCGGTGTGCTTTTCGCCGATCTCGTTTTCGAGGTGATTCCGGAACGTTCCGACGTCGACGTCCTTGCGTTCGTTCTCGAAGCGGTCCCGGACCGAGACGGTTCCGGCTTCCTGTTCGTCGTCCCCGACGACGAGCATGTACGGTACGCGGTCGTCGTGGGCGGTCTGGATCTTCTTGCCGACCGTCCACGAGCGGTCCTCGATCTCGACGCGGAAGTCGTCGAGATACCGGTTCTTGAGCTGTTTGGCGTAGCCGATGTTGTCGTCCGAGACCGGGAGGATCCGGACCTGTTCGGGGGCGAGCCACGTCGGGAAGTTCCCGTCGAAGTGCTCAACGAGCACCATGAAGAACCGCTCGTAGCTGCCGTACAGCGCCCGATGGATCATCACCGGCTGGTGTTCCTCGTTGTCCTCGCCGGTATAGGAGAGATCGAACCGCTCGGGCATGTTGAAATCGAGCTGGACCGTCGGCCCGTCCCAGCTTCGGCCCAGCGCGTCCTCGAAGGCGAAGTCGATCTTCGGTCCGTAGAACGCGCCGTCGCCGGGTTCGACGTCGTAGTCGAGCCCCCTGGCTTCGAGGACGTCCCGGAGCTGGGATTCGGCGGTCTCCCAGATCTCGTCGGAGCCGACCGACTTCTCGGGGCGGGTGGCCAAGGCGACCTCGTATTCGAGGTCGAACGTTTCCAGCACCTCCTCGATCTGTTCCATGATGACGTTTACTTCCCGCTCGATCGAGTCGGGCTTGATAAAGAGGTGGCCGTCGTCGATGGTGAACGCCCACACCCGCGAGAGCCCCGAGAGTTCCCCACGCTGTTCCTTCCGGTAGACCTTCCCGTTTTCGGCGTACCGGATCGGCAGATCCCGGTAGGACCAGTTGCCCTGATTGAAGATCGTCGCGTGTCCCGGGCAGTTCATCGGCTTGAGGCCGTACTCCTCGTCGTTGACGTCCAGGAGGAACATGTCGTCGACGTAGTTCTCGTAGTGGCCCGACTGTTTCCACAGTTCGGTCCGGAACAGATGCGGCGTCTCGACGAACTCATAGCCCTGATCGTCGTTCAGGCCGTCGACGAACGCCTCGAGTTCCCGGAGCACCGTCTTGCCGTTGGGATGATACAGCGGGAGGCCGGGGCCGGTCACGTCGGGAATCGAAAAGAGATCGAGTTCGGTACCCAGCTTCCGGTGATCCCGCTTTTTCGCCTCCTCGCGGCGCTGTAGGAAGGTTTCGAGGTCGCTTTCGCTCTCGAAGGCGGTCCCGTACACCCGCGTGAGCGTATCGTTTTCCTCGTCACCGCGCCAGTAGGCCGCCGCGATCGAGAGGAGTTTCACCGCGCCGATCTCGCCGGTCGACTCGACGTGGGGGCCTCGACAGAGGTCCTGCCAGCCGTCCTGTACGTAAAACGAGACAGTCTCTTCGCCCTCGGCTTCGGTCTCTAGGATCTCCCGTTTGTACTCGTTGTCCGCGTAGATCTCGAGGGCTTCCTCGCGATCCCGCTCGACCCGCTCGATGTCGTAGTCGGCCGCGATGATCTCTCTCATCTCGGCTTCCAGTTCCTCGAAGTCGTCCTCCGAGAGGTCGACGCCCGTGACGTCGTAATAAAACCCGTCGTCGGTCGGCGGGCCGATCGCCAGCTTTGCCTCCGGATGGCGCCGCTGGAGCGCCTGCGCGAAGACGTGGGCCGCCGAGTGTCGAAGCACCTGCAGGTACTCCTCGGACCCCTCGGTGACGATGACGAGTTCACAGTCCTCATAGAGAGGCTCGACCCTGTCGGTGAGTTCGCCGTCGACGACGCCGGCGACCGTGTCCTCGCCGAGCCCCGGTCCGATCTCGTAGGCCACGTCCTCGACAGACGCCCCGGCCTCGACCTCGAGTTCGGAGCCGTCGGGTAACGTGACGACGATTTCGCTCATGGATACGATAACTCCGGGCGTCCGGATAAGTCCAACCTTTCGGCGCGGGGCTATTCGTATCCGATCTCGGCGTCGAGTTCGACGTCGCTCCGGGCGAACGTCCCCGTCCCGCGGGCCAGCTGATTTCCCTCGTCGTCGTAGAGGGCGCCGTCGGCGATGAGGTGTCTCGGGTGGTCGTTGACGACGGTCGCCGTCGCGCGCAGCCTCCCGTCGGCGACCGGGCGAGTGAGCTGGAGGTGGAAATCGGTCGTCAGAAGGAATACGTCCTCGACGAGCGAGTTCGCCGCAAAGAAGGTGGCATCGTCGAGCGCCTTGAAGTAGTAGGTCCCGTGTACCCCGTCGGCGGCGTGATGATCCCCTTCGTCGACGCCGAGTCGGATCTCGGCTTCCCCCTCACCTGTGATCGAAAGCGTCACGTCGAGGTGATCGTTGCACGGCTCGGCGTGATACATCCGCTCGAGTTTCCGGTAGTGCTCCATGGGTTGGCGGTCTCGTGCGGCAGTGATAGTGGTTGTCGTCGCGCGCCGACGGTGGCCGGTCACCGCCCACAGTTTATACCGTCCCCGGCCGTTGTACAGGTATGAACGCACTCGTTGTCGGCGGAACGGGATTCATCGGCGGACACCTCTGCCGGGAACTCCGCGACCGCGGTCACGACGTGACGGCGCTGTCGCGGTCACCCGAAAGGGACTCGCTCCCCGACGGTGTCGAAACGGCGATGGGTGACGTGACGGCCTACGGTTCGATCGAAGGGGCCTTCGAGGGCCAGGACGTCGTCGTCAATCTCGTCGCGCTGTCGCCGCTGTTCCGCCCGCGCGGCGGCAACGAGACCCACTACGAGATCCACCGTGACGGGACCGGGAACGTCGTCGAGGCCGCCGAGACCCACGGTGTCGACCGGCTCCTCCAGATGAGCGCCCTCGGGGCCGACCCCGGCGGCGAGACGGCCTACATCCGATCGAAGGGGCAAGCCGAGGAGATCGTCCGGGCGTCGGATCCCGAGTGGGTCATCTTTCGGCCGTCGGTGGTCTTCGGCGACGACGGGGAGTTCATCCGCTATACGAAGCGGCTGGCGCCACCCTACGTTACGCCGCTTCCGGGCGGCGGAAAGACGCGGTTCCAGCCGATCTGGGTCGGCGATCTGGTTCCGATGCTGGCCGAGGCGGCCACGGCGGACGGCGGCGACCCCCACGCCGGAGAGACCTACGAGATCGGCGGGCCCGACGTACTGACGCTCGCCGAGATCGCGAAACTGGCCCACGCGGCCGACGGCCGGCCGGTCGGCGTCGTTTCGATCCCGATGGGGATCGCGGGGATCGGACTCAAGTCGCTGGATCTCGTTCCGGCGTCTGTCCTCGATGCCGTCCCCGGGGTGCCGCGGATGGGGTCGGACCAGTACCGATCACTCCGGTTCGACAACACCGTCGACGAAAACGACATCGACGCCTTCGGTCTCGAGGAGCGGGATCTGCGCTCGGTTTCGGCGTATCTCGGCGTCGATTTCGGGGACGAAGACATATGAGACAGCCGATACGTGTCGTCTCAGCGTCCGACGAAGGCCGAAAGCTTATCATTTCAGTAGGACCCTATCCCGAGTAACGACCATCTATGAAAATTGCAATGATCGGCTTCGGGCAGGCCGGCGGGAAGATTCTCGACCGGTTTCTCAGGTACGACTCGACCCGAGGCACTGGTATCGTCGGCCACGCCGTCGCGGTAAACTCCGCGAAGGCCGACCTGATGGGACTCGATTACGTCCCCCACGAGAACCGGGTACTCATCGGCCAGTCAATAGTGAAGGGCCACGGCGCGGGGACCGAACCGGAACTGGGAGAGAAATGCACCCAGGAGGACATCGAGGAGATACAGAGCGCGATCGACAAGATGGTTTCCAGCGAGATCGACGCCTTTCTGATCATCGCCGGCCTCGGGGGCGGGACCGGCAGCGGCGGCTCGCCGGTGCTCGCAGAGCGACTCCAGCGGCTCTACGTCGAGCCGGTCTACGGGCTCGGAATCCTCCCCGCCCGCGACGAGGGGGGGATCTACAACCGAAACGCAGCACGGTCGTTTCAGGACTTCGCCGAGACGGTTGATAACCTCCTGGCGTTCGACAACGACGCGTTCAAATCCGGCGGCGAGAGCCTCGGAGAAGGATATACCGAGATCAACGACGAGATCATCACCCGCTTCGGCGCCCTCTTTTCCGCGGGGGAGGTCGAGGCGCTCGGCGACAACGTCGCCGAAAGCGTCGTCGACGCTTCGGAGATCATCAACACGCTGGGCGAACACGGGATCACGAGCGTCGGCTACGCTTCCGAGGTCGTCGAAAACGCGAACGACGGTGGGGGGTTACTCGACAAGCTCCGCGGCGGTAACGACCAGAACGGTTTCGCCAGCGCGGGCGACGCGACGAACCGTATCACCGCCCTCGTCCGGAAGGCGACGCTCGGGAAGCTGACGTTGCAATGTGAAGTCGACAGCACCGAGCGAGCGCTCCTTTTGGTGTCCGGGCCGCCGGAGGCGCTCAACCGGAAAGGCATAGACAAGGCGCGGAAGTGGATAGAGAACAAAACGGAGTGTATGGAGGTCCGGGCCGGCGACTACCCGCTTCCCGACGAAGATCGGGTCGCGGCGATCGTCGTCCTCTCCGGTGTCACGGAGATCCCCCGAGTCAAGGAGATGCAGCGGATGGCGATCGAGGCGGAAGAGCGAAGCGAAGAGCTCAAATCCCAAAGCGAAGAAGGTTTAGAAGAGCTTATTCAATACGGCGACGATGAAGAGTAGCAAACTCGTCGCCGTGGCTGTCGCGGTGTTGCTGTTCGGAACGCTGTTTGCGGGGACAACGGCCGCAGTACAGAGCAGTCCACAGGACCTCTCCGAGGAGTCCGAAGTCGGGACGGACATCGAGACGACCTTCGAGATAACGGAACTGTTCGACGAGTTCGAGTCGTGGACGCTCGCGGCCGAGACTGAACTCGGGAACGCCACCTGGACGGTCCGGCAGTACGATCAGGCGGGAAGTGAGATCTCCCGCAACGAAATCGACGGGCAGAACGCGACACAGACGGTCAACATCGAGGACGGGACCGCGACCGTCGAGGTCCGGGTGACCGGGACCACCCCCGAAATCAGCGAGCTGAGTTACGATCCGCCACAGGAGTTCGTCGTGGCGAGCTTCACACAAGAGCGCGAGGGCGGATCGAACAACGACATCGCGACCCACGAGATACACTACTACACCCAGGAGAGCAAAGAGGCCCGTGAGGCGATCGACGGGGCCCGAACGGCCGTCGAGGGCTCCGACTCCGATGAGGCCCAGTCCTCGCTCGATAGTGCGATTTCGTCCTACGAGAACGGTAACTTCGAGAACGCGATCGATCTGGCCGAGCGGGCCGAAAGTGAGGCCTCACAGAGCCAGTTCAGGCGGAACGCGATGATCGGTGGCGGCGCCCTCATCGTCGTCCTGCTCGTCGCGTTCGGCGGCTACCGGCTGTATAAATCCAGACAGAAGGGTCCCAGCCGGCTGAAATAGTAGTAATGGACGTCCTCGTCCCGTTCGCGGCGACGGAGCCGAAGACACGACTCGCGGGCGTCCTCCGGCCGGACGAACGGGCCGCCTTCGCCCGCGCCATGCTCGAGGACGTCTGTGGGACGGTGGCCGAGGCCGGCGGCTCGCCGACGGTGCTTTCGACCGCCGATCTAGACTGTGAGTGGCCGGTCGTCGTCGACGACCGGCTGTTGACGCCGGCGGTCAACGACCGGCTCGATCCGCCGGTCGCCGTCGTCATGGCCGATCTGGCGCTTTCGACCCCGGCGGCGCTGTCGCGGCTCTTCGGGGCCGACGGCGACGTCGTTATCGCCCCCGGGCTCGGCGGGGGGACGAACGCTCTGGTCGTTCGCCATCCGGATTTTTCTACCGACTATCACGGCGTTTCTGTCGCGGACCACCGCCGGATCGCCGAGGCGATCGGTGCGACCGTCACGGAGATCGACTCGTTCCGCCTTTCGGTCGACATCGACGAGCCCGAGGACCTCGTCGAACTCGCCCTCCACGGCGACGGCCCGGCGGCGGCGTGGCTCGAGGACGCCCCCGTGGGCGTCGGGACGGACGCGACCGGCGGGAGGGCGACCGTCACGCGGGGGTAGATCCCGGGACCGTCCCGACTGCTCTTCGATCCCGGGAGCGATACGTTCATTTTTCTCACCCACACAAGGGAAGACGTGTTCGGCGCGGACGCCTACGGGGTCGAATTGACGATCGATCCGGCTACCGCCGAGCGATTGGTCTCTGTCGGGCCGGCCGACGTCGCCGCCGCCTCCGGGCTGACCTTCGCGAGAAACGTCTTCGTCCCGCTGACGACCGCCTGCCGGTATACGTGTACGTACTGTACGTACTACGATCCGCCGGGTGCGGCGTCGCTTCTGTCGCCCGAGGAAATCCGGAATATCTGCGAGCGGGGGGCGGACGCCGGCTGTACGGAGGCGCTTTTCACGTTCGGCGACGATCCCGACGACAGATACACCGGGATCTACGAGCAACTGGAAACGCTCGGCCACGACTCGATCCACTCCTACCTGCGGGAGGCCTGTGAGATCGCCCTCGAATGTGGGCTTCTCCCACACTCGAACCCGGGCGATCAGACCCGCGAGCAGATGGAGCTGGTCGCCGACATGAACGCATCGATGGGGGTCATGCTCGAGACGACCGCCGACGTACAGGCCCACGGCGGCCCCCGATCGAAGGAGCCGGGCCAGCGGATCGCCACCCTCGCGATCGCCGGTGAACTCGGCGTTCCGTTCACGACCGGAATCCTTGTCGGGATCGGCGAAACGGCCAGAGATCGTGCCGAGAGCCTGCTCGCGATCGCCGAACTCCACGAGCGGTACGGCCACATTCAGGAGATCATCGTCCAGCCGGTCGTCCCCAACGAACGGTGGCAGGAAGGCTCGCCCGACCTCGAAACCATGCGACGGACGACGGCCATGGCGCGGGCGGCGCTGCCCGACGACGTGAGCATCCAGTCCCCGCCGAACCTCGCGCCCGTGGCGGATCTGCTCGACTGTGGGATCGACGACCTCGGCGGCGTCTCGCCGGTAACTGACGATCACATCAATCCCGAGTACGCGTGGCCGGCACTGCGGGAACTCGAGGACATCGCCGAGACCGCCGGCGTTCCGCTCTCCGAACGGCTCCCAGTCTACGAGGAGTACGTCTGCTCCGAGTGGCTTTCGCCGGAGATCGAGGCCGCGATCGATGCCGACGACGAGGCCGGCCGGCGGTACCGGGCGCTGCTCGGATAGAGCAAGCCTTACAGAAGCGGCGTCCCGTCGGCTTTCGGTCCGAGCGTCGGCCCGAGCGGGTCCCCGTCGGGATCGATCACGCGCCGTTTCTCGTAGTCCGTCGAGCGTTCGACGGGGATCCGGCCGATCGCTTCGATCATGTCGACGTACTCCTGTACCGACCGGAACTCGCCGTAGTCGCCGCCGGCGCGTTTGGTGATCTCCTCCGAGAGGATCGTCCCCATGAAGTCGTCGGCGCCGCAGGTGAGCATTTTCAGCCCCTGCGTGTCGCCGTACTTGACCCACGACGACTGGACGTGATCGACGTTATCCAGATACAGCCGCGAGACGGCGATCATCAACTCGTCCTCGTGGACGGAAGCCCCCGTCTCGACCAGTCCCCGTTCTTTCAGCGGCGTCTCCTGGTGGACGAAGGACAGCGGGACGAACTCGGTTATCGCGCCGGTTCGGTCCTGCAGCGTCCGGATCCGATCGAGGTGCAGCGCCCGGTGGGCCTCGTTTTCGACGTGGCCGTACATGATCGTCGCCGTCAACCCGAGGCCGACGTCGGCCGCCGCTTCCATCGCCGCCAGCCACTCGTCGGTGCCGACCTTGCCCGGACAGATAACCTCCCGGACCTCCTCGACGAGGATCTCGGCGGCGGTCCCCGGCACCGAATCGAGCCCGGCCGATCTGAGTCGCTCGAAGACCTCCCGGTAGCTCCACGCTGTTCCCCGGCGGGCGTGGTAGGCCTCCTCGGGCGTCATCGAGTGGACGTGGACGCCGTCGACGTTCATCGCCTCGATCTGTTCGACGTAGGTCCCCGGATCGACGTCGTACGCCGAGGAGGGATTGTAGTTGTGGTCTTCGCCCCCGTCGGCCGCCTCCAGGATCTCGCGGTGTTCGCCGTCGAGGACGAGCGCCGGATGGAGTCCCGAGACGGAACAGACCTCGTAGATCCCGCGCTCGACCGCGTCTTCGACGATCCCTCTGGACTGTTCGGGTGTCTTGGTGAATCCCCCCGTCTCCCCGTCGTGGTCGGTTTCGAACCGCTGGGCGGCGTCCTTGAAGTTACAGAACAGACAGCCGACGTTGCAGGCGGTCGTGACGTTGTTGTTGAGGTTCGCGACGAACGTGACTTGTTCGCCGACCACCTCGGCGCGACGACGGTCGGCCGTCTCCAGCACGCGCTCCTTGCGCTCGAGATCGATCCCCGGCGATTCCGTCCCGGTGGTCAACAGTTCGATCGCGTCCTCGACGTCGAGGCGGACGCCCGACCGGGCCCGTTCGAGCGCGCTCTCGAAGTCCCGGTCGGTCTCCGGGCGGTGTTCGAACTCGAACCCCTCCCGGGGAACGTTCGCCGACGCCTCCGACCCGTCCATACCACCTCTCCTGTCCGGAGCGTAAAAACCTCTCCGGGACCGGAACTCGACGCCCCGACCGGGCTGTGGCACTCACCGTCGATCCGTTCCGAACCCTCCGATATCGGTCTGCTCGGCGCCGGCCCGGATCGATGCACACGTCGCCCACGACGTCCGCGTCGGCGGGGGAAACCGTCCGTGTTCGTCGAAATACCGCCGGAGAAACGTCCGAGTCGTCGGATCGCTCGGATAGCCGCTGCCGATCTCTCCGAAACGGCCCTCGAGCGTTTCGACGTGGCGTTCCCGTTCGCTCTTTGCGAGAACGCTCGCGGCGCCGACGAGCGCATCGGCCGCGTCGGCGCCGTGTGTCGCCTCGGTCGTCGCGTCGGTCTCGGTCCGGTTTTCGACCCTGTTTCCGAAGCGCTCGGCATCGACGTCGGCGGCGTCACAGTGTCCGTGGTCTCCCTTCCGGGCAACGCCGTCGATCGCCTCGGCGTGGGCAGCCACGGTGAGGTCGTTCATGTTTCCCGCATCGATGCGTTCGGGGGGAACCTCCACGAGTTCGGTTTCGATCCGATCGTCGCCCCGGAGCCGATCGGCGAGCGCCTCGCGGTTCGCGTCGGTCAGCCGCTTCGAGTCGTCGATTCCGTCCGGTAACGCCGACTCGGGGGCGCGGACCGCCGCGACGAACATCGATCCCACGACCGGACCCTTGCCGGCCTCGTCGACGCCGAACTGCATGGTCGGGAGGTACTGACGCGTTCGACAAAACGCTTCGTATCGGGGCGCCGGTCGAGAGATTCTGTCACCACTCGTCGCGTCGCCGTGGGATGAACAGCCGTCCGATCACGGCGACGACGACGAGCAGCGCACAGAGGGCGGCCAGCGGGACGAACGGCGAAGCCGGATCGAACACGGCCGCACCGCTCGATTCTCCCGCCCCGATCTGTTCCTGCGGTCCCTCCTCTGTGTCTCCCTCAGTTGCCGTCTGATCGGTGTCGGACGGTGCCCCTGTGCCGTCAGCTCCCTCCGAGGGGGGTACCCGTCCCGCGATGACGAATTGCGAGAACCCCGGCGTTTCGGCTTCGACAAGGTATCCACCGTCTGTTTCGGTCGTCTCCGTCGGTAACGGTTCCCACCGGTCGCCGCCGTCCGGGAGCCGATACACCGTCAGATGCTCGGGTTCGTACCCCTGTTCGGTCAACCATTCCGCGGAGACGAACGCACGGACCACCGCGTCAGTCTCGGTATACACATCGGGGACAGTGATCTCGGCGGCGGATACCGCTTTCTGCCCTTCCGGTAACGGCGGCGCGCCGGCGGTCGGCGTCTCGAACTCCGCGATCGATATTTCACCGTCCACGGGTCGGTCCTCGAGGACGATCTCGCGGATGGCGGTGCCATCGAAGGCGACCGTCGTTCCCGGAGTGGCCGGGAACTGATCCTCGATGCGGCGGGTCGCCGTGTCGACGGGATCGTCGGAATCGCTCGCTTCCGTTTCGTCCGCTGCTCCCGGTCCGGATCCCGACATCGAACCGCCACCTCCACCACCTCCACCACCCCCACCCCCACCACCTCCGCTTCCGCCCCCACCGCTACCGGCGGATCCGCCCGTGCCTCCCGTGCCTCCGGCGCCCGACCCCGTCGAGTCCTCCCCGCCTCCCCCGCTCGACCCAGTCTGACCGCCTGCGCTTTCGACCTCGAACTCGGACGTTTCGGTCGCAGATCGTCCGTCGGCATCTGTGACCGTCAGCACGACGTCGTACTCGCCCGCCTCTTCGATGTCCTGTTCGACCACCTCGCCGTCGAAGGTGTCGATCGCTTCGCCGTCGCGTTCGATCGTCCACTCGAAGGCGGCGAGTTCGGTGTCGTCGTGGGCGGTCGACCCAGCCGCCGAGAACGTGATGGGTGCGTCGGTCGTAGCAACGGCAGGCTCGATGTCGACGCTCGGAGACGGCGGGAGCGATTCGATCGATCCCTCCGGGAACGTCAGGTTCACCGCGAAGACCCCTGATTCGAGCGGGGCCGTCCCGCCGGCGGAGCCGTTCGGGCCGACCAGCCGGAACGTTACTTCGTCGCCGGCCGTGCTGTCGACCCGAAGTTTGTCGTCGAACGCGCCCGGACCACCGTACTCGCCGGCCGGTTTGACCGTGATCCCGTCCTCGATGCCGCCGTCGACGACCGCGACGATCTCGACGCCGGACGGGATATCCGTTCCGTTGGTTTCGGTCGCCTCGCCGTAGAACGACGCCGGTTCGCCGGGTTGGCTGTCGGTTTCGGCGACGGCGATGCCGCTACAGCAGGCGACGAGAAGGACGACGAGCGCCGCTGCTATGGATAGTTTTTTCAATATCTTCATCTGTCTATCTCTGTTTCTTTATGCCCTCGTCTTCGGCGAACGTCGGCCGGACGATCTCACGGTCGAGCGGGGAATCCTCGCTGTCCCGGACCCGTATCCAGTACGTCTCGCCGTGTCCGACGGTCGCCGTCGAGCCGTCGATATCGGTACCGTTCGTCCGGTCATAGAGTCGGTTCCCGGCCGTGTCACGGATGAGGAAGGCATCGTCGGCTGTGTCGAACCCGTACTCCGACCAGTTCACGTCGTCGTCGAGGCCCCGCCGGTGGTGGGCGGAGATGTCGTAGTTCGAACTCCCGAGGTGCCACCCCGGACCGAGTTCGACGGTCCCGGATCCGTCCACTGACGCGTTCTCGTCGGTCACGAAATCAAACCCAAGCCGGGCGCTGTCGTCCTTGGCGCGGAAATAATACCCCCTGTGGAGGTGTTCGGCCTCGATCCGGTCACCCGCGAGGACGTCGCTTTCGTTCGCGCGGGGCGGGCTCTCGTAGCGCCCGGTGTCCGGGTTCCAGTTGACGAGATCCCGCGCGCCGTCCGCGTCGACGTAGAGCGTAGCCGGTTGCGGGAGCGATCCGGCGTGCCACCCGGAGCCGTCTGGCTCCGTCACGCGGTGGACGAGCGTGACGTCGGTCTCGTTCAGCTGCCGGTTTCTCTCGAACGCGACGGCCACGGTCGCGTTCGTCCCGGTCTCGACCGCCATCGCGTCGATCGCCGTCGGATCGAGTTTCGCCGTCGCCGCGGAACCGGTCGCCGTCGGTCCGACCTCGGCCGTCACGCTCCCGGTGCCTACCCCGTTCTCGATCGTTTCGTTGCCCAGACCGACGGTGACCGTCTCCTCGGTGTTCGAGATCTCGTTTCCGTTGCTGTCGACGAACCGACCGAGCTCGACGACGACGGGATCACCCGGGTCGGCCTCGATCCCGACGAACTCGCGATCGGAGCGGACAGCCACGCCGCCGACGGCCGCGATCGGTCCGGTCGCGACGATCTCCGCGGTTCCCCGGGTCGCGTTTTCGTGTTCCCGGGTCGTCGAACTCCGGATTTCGGTTTCCTCCGCCACCAGTCGTCCCTCGTATGGCATCACGTCAGCAGTGATCTCGTATCGTCCCGTCGCGTTCGATTCGAGCCGGTAAGTCCGGACGCCGCCGTCGAAATCAGCCGCCGCGAGACCGCGCTCGATCACCCAGGCGTTCTCCGGGCGCATCTCGTCGTCGGCGGCGTACTCGGTTTCGGTCCAGAGGTCCGTCGCCGTCGGCGCCCCGCCGGTTTCGTTGACGGTTACCGTTCCGTTGCCGCTCACTCGACGTAGCTCGAGATCGAGCCGATCGATCTCCTCGTCCCGAACGCCCAGATCGACGGCCACGCCGACCGACCCGCCGTCGGCGTCGAAATCCCTCGACCTTCCGGCGACCCGCGTGGTCACGTTGTCGGGGTAGATCGTGAGGTTCTCCACTGTCGCCGTCACCTCCCCGTCGGCGTGCGTGGCCGGCCCCTCGACGTCGGTCACTTCGACGGTCAGATCGAAGACGCCGACGCGCGGTTCGATCTCCCGCCCCCGGCCGAGATACAGACCGTCCCGATCGGCGGTGTCGATCCCGACGTCGGTTTGCGTGTAGTTCCCCTCGACACCCGAGAGTGTGGTCTGGAACGTCGGAGTCCGGATCTCGTTGCCGAAGCGGTCTTCGACGGTCCCGATCGGAACCGATCGGTTCTCCGAAATCCCGACCTCGGATCCGCTCTGCGGACCGTCGAGAGAAAACTCCTCGACCTCGCCGGGATAGATGTCGACGAACAGCGGCGATTCGGTCCGTATGTCCTCGTTGTCTGTCAACTCGGCGTTGTTCTCGCCCTCGACGTCGACTTCGAGGAAATCGACGCGGTGGTACCGGTTGGTAGCGTATTTGAGCGATTCTTCATCTATCAATAGCTCTACATTTAATGCGATCGATTCGTTGGAAATTAGTTTGGGGTCTCCATCTATTGTATGTATAGTAATAGTAATTTTATCTGCATGGTCATCCAAAATATTTGTATTAGACTTGGAAACCGATATGTGGCTTATGTTCTCATCCTGTGTTTCCCATTCGATGGCATTTCGGATCCCAATAGCACTTTCTTCACTGCTTTTGATTATATCAGGATTTACTGATAAGTTAATCGTGTCTCCATCATCGACTACGACATTATCTTTAGAAAAAGTAAGAGCAAGCTGATCAAAATTGTTTACTTCGTGGTTCGATCCATCAATCTCTTTATCAATATTTTCAGCTGTGAACCCTATTTCCGCAGCCTCAGTAACACTGACCGTGATCGCACTTTCGCTGTCAAGACCCAAGTCGGTCTCGTTCTCCTTGACGCGCCCGACTGTGGTCGCGTCGTACTCGACGGCGTCGGAGGCGACAGCGTCCGTGGCCCGGAGGCTCGCCTCGACCGTGATCTCGGCGTCGGTGACCGTCCCGTTCCCACCCAGATTCGTAAGCTCTATTTCGATCGTATCGGCGGTGTGATCGACGGCGATGCCGACCCCGGTGGCCGTCCCCGAGGCACCGGTGATCTCGAAAGCATCCCGTTCCGGCTTTTCGATCACGACTCGGACGACATCCCCCTCGGTCGCAGTCCCTTCGGGGACGAGCGTTATCGTCCGATCGGTGACCTCGTCCGAGCCGTCCTTGAGCAGGTCGGCGGCGTGGTACTCGAACGCGGCGGAGTTGGCGTCGGCGGCTCCCGCGGCGGGTGTCACGAACAGTGCGAAAACCGCTACGAAGACGATGACACCCGCTCCGACCCGTATCAGGCCTGAAGCTTCCATCGGCGGATCACCGTTACGAGCGATGGTGGCTCATGCAGTTCCCCGTGGGTGTCACGACGGCCCGTACTGTCCGACACTGCAAGCGTTGCTCGCGATGTTCCCTGCATCATCATCCTCCTGTTGATTGAGCCGTCAGATGGGTGTATAAAAAGTTTGTTCACGCTTTCCTTCGCCGAAATATTATCTTAAATGGTGAGAATAAGTAGACGGGAGTCGTTCGATCTCGGCCCGACCCCAGCCGTCGAGTTCGGAACCGCAGGCGCTTCGAACCGACCGGTCTGTGGTGATACGCCTCGCGGTGTTTCATACGGTCGTGCGTTAGTCTTTACCGTTATCACGGCAGAGGTAGTTCCAGATATTCGGTTCATCAACCGTGGGG
>NZ_JAHLKM010000069.1 GCF_024449025.1 Natronomonas aquatica
AGTGTAGCTTCAGCCATTGTCTCACTAGCTTTCGGCAACCGGGACTGGATAGAGTCCACGTAGCTTGATGCGCGCGTCATTAGTTGTGAATTGCCAGTCGATGAGTCGCTTTGTTGCGTTGCGATCAGTCTGCCACGCAGCGACCTCTGAACAGAGTGTCGCTGCGTGGTAGATTCGGCGATTGAGACATTGACGCTTGAGGGCGCCAAGTTCGATTTCCGCCATATTTAGCCAACTCCCGTGTTTTGGCACGAAATGAAACTCAAAACGATTGAGGTACTCCTGTGCTTCGTCTGGCGGAAGAAACTGATAGAAGTTAGCCGGATTATGTGTGTTAAGATGGTCCATCACAACCCGGATGCAGTCCGCATCCGGGTAGTGATCATCTGCCAGTTCGATCATCCGGTCAACCCATTCGCATGCACGTCTTTTGTCGGTGACCTCGACAGCGACCCACCCGGTCAGCGGCTCCGTCGCAAGGTGAATTTTCTTCTTTCCGTTCCGCTCGTAGTGTGTGTCGATTCGAGCGACCGATCCCGGTTTGGCCGGGATCGGGTCGCGCTTGTGTCCACGAAGTGCCTTACTTGATTCATCGAAACAGATGACCGGCCGGTTCTGGTCGTATGGTTCGTGGTAGAGGTCTAGGACATTTTCCATCTCGTAGACGAACTGCTTGTCTTGGTCAGCTGGAATCGCCCAATAGTCGTAGAGATGCGGTTTCAGGGCGTTTTTTTAGCCGCTGTCGAACGGTTTCGTGAGAGATCGACTCGAAGTCGATCTCGTCGAGTGCAACGAGTTCGTCGGCGAGAAGGTGGAGCGTCCAGCGGGAGCGTCCTTCGGGTGGATCGCTGCAGGCGAGTTTGATGAGGCGTGCTTCGGCATCACCGTCGAGTTTGCGCGCGTACTCGCGGTCGGGCTTGCGGCGATGAATCGCCGCGAGCCCTCGCTTACAGTAGTTCTTGCGAGCCTTGTAGGGTGTGCTAATACTACAGCCGACGTGCTCACAGATTTCAGCATCTGTGAGCCCGTCATCAGCCTTCAACAGAATCCGCGCACGTGTGTTGTCTTCGGATTTGCGCTCTCCGGTCGAAATGAACCACTCCAGCGTTCTGCGTTCCTCAGCAGAGAGATTGACAACGTGCTGTTTTCGTCCCATTGCTGTAGATACGCGCTCAGAGAGCTTAAGCTAGTGAGTA
>NZ_JAHLKM010000004.1:0-176522 GCF_024449025.1 Natronomonas aquatica
ACCCAGTTCATGAACTGGTCGAACTTCGTGAGGATAAACGGCGTCGAACCGAACGCCTCCCGGAGCTTCGAGTTGAATCGGCTGTCGACGCCCTCGCCCATTCGGGCTTCCTGCGTCGAGACTGTGTCGTTGTGTTGGTCGCTGCTCATAGTTGGCTCTTGATCTCTACACGCTCGCTTCTGATCCAGCGAACGGCGCCGTTGCGCCACGCCCACCCGAGTCCGACGACGAGGATCACGAGGAAGACGAGCATCGGTCCCAGTACCGATCCGAGTCCGAACTCCGCGACGGCGTCGCTGTAGATCAGCGCCCACGGGAAGATGAGCACCGTTTCGATGTCGAAGACGACGAAAAGCAACGCCACCATGTAGTACTGGATGTTGAACCGGATCCGCGTGTCCCCGGTCGGGACTTCGCCGGACTCGTAGACGGCGCGTTTCCCCTGTTCGGGCACGCTGGGGCGGAGAAGACTCGAGACGACGATCATCGATATCGGGATGGCGAGCCCTACAAGCGCCAGCGCGCCGACGGCGATCCATGGATCACTCATGCGGTCTGTATCGTACGCAAATTCGGAAGTCAGCCTAATAAGGATTGTTGAGTTGCGTGACGGCGGCGTGACACGTTCGGGACGAACGTCCGGTATGTCCGGTATCGCCCCGCGAAGGCGACTCCCGCGTGGCTACCGGTTCTCGCGGAACCGCTCGGTCCCGTCGCTGTGGAGCCGCTTCGAGACCGCCCCTACCCCCTCCTGCAGGTCGTCGTGGTACTCCTCGAGCCGTCCCTCCAGTTCGGGGTGGGCCCGCGAGAGGATCTGTACGGCCGACAGCGCGGCGTTGAACGACTTGCCGGCGTCGACGGCGACGATCGGCGCGCCGGTCGGCATCCCGATGACCGAACTGACGGAATTCTCCTGGACCGGGACCCCGACGACCGGGATCGGGTAGGCGATCGAGGCCGTCATGTTCGGCAAATCGGCCGATTTCCCGCCCGCCCCGGCGATGATGACGTCGAGGCCACGATCGCGGGCGGTCTCGCCGTAGGCGTACATCAACCCGGGCGTCCGGTGGGCCGAGACGACGAACGTCTCGAAGGTGAACCGACTCTCGGGGGGGTCGTCGTAATCCGTCACTTCCTCGAACCCGAGTTCGGTCAGCGCCTCGTATGCCCCGTACATCGTATCGAGATCCGAGTCCGACCCCATGACGATCCCGACTTCGGGCGTCTCCTCCTCGGAGCGATCGCGGTCGGCCTCGGCTTCGAGAAGATCGATGAGGTCCCGTACCCCGGCGGAGCGTGTCATATCGAGGTCCCCGTCCGGCGGGCGCTTGGGCGTTGTGGTTCGGTGCCCGCGTCCGGACCGGATCCGTGGTGGCGACTCCGATATATGCCGTCCGCGACGATCCGTGAAACGCCCCTTTCAGTTTCCGGCAGGACTTTTTTCGACGCCCTCCCCTTCGGACGCATGAACCGGCGGGAACTGCTCCGGTGTTCCGGCGCCGTCGGCGCGCTGGTCCTCGCCGGTTGCGTCGGCGAACGCCCGCGGGATCGGCTGGCCGTCGAGGGATCGTCCCCGACGATCGGGCCGGGCGATGACGCTACGATCGTGGCTCGCATTTATCGGGCGGATCGGGTCGCGTTTTCCCTCCCGGCCGCCGACCGAATCGAGGCGACGGGGACGGACGTTTCGCCGTCACCGGACGGGCAGGCGGACAGCTTCCCGCCGATATGGCTCTGGGACGACCCCCAGCAGTCCATCGAAGCGACGCTCGATGTCTCCGTCGCGTCCGATGCCGACACCGGCGCGTACACCTACAGCGTGACCGCATCGAACGGGACCAGAGAGATCGTCGCCGAGTTCACGGTCACGGTCGGTGACACTGCCTGAAGGGGGATCGACTGGTTCTGACTCGACGGTACTGGCCGTGATCTCGTCACATCCGTATCAAAACTCATTCGTCCGCCCCGAACCGGGCCGACATCCTCCGGCTACTTGAAGGACACCGAACCGACCAGCTTTCGCGCCCGCGAGAGAAGCGTGTCCCGGTCGGCGTCGGCCTCGGTCAGCGTCACGTGACCCATCTTCCGGAGCGGGCGGGCCTCGCGTTTCCCGTACCAGTGCAGTGACGCCTCGGCTGTCCCGAGGATCGACTCCGTGCCGGCGAGCTCGGCGACCCGTGGGTCCGTGACGTCGCCCAGCAGGTTCGCCGTCACTGCGGGCGAACGGAGCGACGCGTCCCCCAGCGGCCACCCGAGCACGGCCCGGACGTGCTGTTCGAACTGCGAACAGCCCGCGCCCTCGATGGTCCAGTGTCCGGAGTTGTGCGGCCGGGGGGCGATCTCGTTAACCAGGATCTCGCCGTCGGCCGTCTCGAACAGCTCGATCCCGTAGACGCCGCGGCCCTCGAGGATCTCGAGGACGTCGAAGGCGATCTCCCGCGCCCGCGAGCGGACGGCCTCGTTGGTCCGGGCCGGTGTGACCGATTCTCTGAGGATCTCTTCTTCGTGGATCGTCTCGGTGACCGGATACGCACGCGTTTCGCCGTCGCCGACTGCGCCCATGACGGCGAGTTCCCGCTCGAAGTCGACGAATTCCTCGGCCAGCGCCGCACCGCCGACCTCTTCGAGCGCCTCGGCCGCCGCTTCGGGCCCCTCGACCGGGCGGTTCCCCCGGCCGTCGTAGCCGCCCTCGCGGGCCTTGAGCATCACCGGCCAGCCCAGTTCCTCGCCCGCCTTTCGGAGGTCGGCCTCCGTATCGACCCGCCGGAACGCGGGGACCGGTAACCCACCCTTCTCGAGCGTCCGGTTCTGGACGAGTTTGTCCTGGATCGTCCGCAGCGTTCCCGGGTCCGGATGGATCGGCGTGTCGGTCTCCTCGCCGACCCGCTCCATCGCGTCCGGGTCGGCGAGTTCGATCTCGAAGGTGAGGACGTCGGCGCGTTCGGCGAGCGTTCGGATCGCCTCGTAGTCTTCGAAGTCACCGACGACTTGATCGCGCACGACCGGGGCGGCCGGGCAGTCCGGCGTCGGGTCGGAGACGACTAGCTCGACGCCGAGCGGACCGGCGGCCTCGCCCATCATCCGGCCGAGCTGACCGCCGCCGACGACGCCGACGGTCGCGGCTGGAGTGCGGTGGTCCATACCCGTCTTTGGTCGTCCGTCGACTGATAAGGTTGCTGTTCGGACCGGACAGCGGAGAGAACTTACGGATAATCGAGGAGAAAGCCTCGCGCTTCAGCGCGGGGAGGATGTCAAGCGTAGCGTTCGAGTTCGGGCCGGTCGAGCTCTTCGAGCACTTCCTCGGCGGTCTCGTCTAAAAGAGCCTTTCCCTCGCCGGTGACGGTCCGGCCGCGCTTCTCGGAGGTATCGACGTAGCCGGCCTCCTCGAGCTGCTGGAGCGCCGTCCGGATGATGTTCCCGGAGCCGTCACGTTTGTGATTCGGCCGGACGCGGTACCGTGTCGAGCCGTTCGCAGCGTCGCCGTAGGCGGATCGGAGCCGCTGGACGCCGACGGGGCCGTCCTCGGCGACCTTTCGGAGCAGACTGGCCGCACGGCGGCTCCAGAAGTCTTCCTGCTCGGGCGGGAGCTCTCGGCCGGTTCCGGTCGTCACGAACTCGAGCCACTCGGGCTCCTCGAGGTCGTCTTCGAGCTTCTCGGCGACCGCCTCGATGAGGTTTTCGGCGGGAACGTCGTAGAGTGTCGTCATTACGTTCCGGTTCCGCTCGGGCGCGTTTAACGCTGTTGATGTCCGGCGCCCCGTAATGATCCGTCCGTGAGGGTCTCCCGGGGTCGATCGCGCACCGACGGGCCTATTGTTCGGGCACTCGACGGGCCGATATGGACGAACGGGCGGCACTTTCGCTCGTCGGTGACACCCTCCCCCATGCGGGTGACGACTGTGCGGTGTTCGATGATCTCGTACTCACTACCGACATGCTCCACGAGACGACGGACTTCCCGGACGGGGTAACCCGATACACCGCGGGCTGGCGGGCCGTCGGCGCGTCGCTTTCCGACGTGGCGGCGATGGGTGCCGAGGCCGACGCCGCCCTCGCGGTCTATGCCGCCCCGCGATTCGAGGCCGCCGAACTCGGGGCGTTCATCGAGGGCTGTGTCGACGTTTGTGAGGCCGTCGACGCGGCCTACGTCGGCGGCGACCTCGACGGTCACGAGGAGTTCACCGTCTCGACGACGGCCGTCGGCCGGACGGACGCTCCGGTCTACCGGTCGGGGGCCGAGCCGGGTGACGCGGTCTGTGTGACGGGGACGTTCGGTCGGAGCGGGGCCGCACTCCGGCTGTTCGAGGCCGGCGAGACCGACCGGGCGAACGATCTCTTCCGGTTCGAACCGCGTGTCGCGGCCGGGCTGGCGCTGGCGCCGTACGCGACAGCCATGATGGACTCCAGCGACGGGCTCGCCCGGTCGTTGCACCAACTCGCCGAGGCGAGCGGTTGCGGGATGGCGGTCACCTACGCGGACGTGCCGGTCGACCCGGCCGTCGAGGCGGTCGCCGCAAGCCCGACCGAGCGGCGCGAACTGGGCGTTCACTTCGGGGAGGACTTCGAACTCGTCTGTACGGTCCCCGAAGCCGCCCTTTCGGAGGCGAAAACCTCCACCGCGGTCGAGCTGACGCGGATCGGGACCGTTACCGACGAGGGCGTTCGGATGGACGACGATCCCCTCGAAGATCGGGGGTTCACACACTGATGTGGCCCGACGGTCGCGGGGTCACCCGCCGACGATCTGGATCGGCACCGGCGTGAAACAGAGCACCCCGAGGACGAGCGTCAGAACCCCGACCGCGATCCGCCTCCGGTCGAGCGGTTCGTCGAAGATCGGGGTGACGGGGCCGACGTAGGCGAGCGCCATCGTTACGAGCCCCCAAAACCCCCACAGAACGGGCGCGTTCTGGCTCACGTTTCCGAAGGTGAGCAGATACGCCGCCAGCGAGAGGAGGGCGGCCGGGACGAGCGATCCGACGGTCTCGGCTCGCTCGCCGATCATCGAACGGACCATGTGGCCGCCGTCGAGCTGGCCGACCGGGAGGAGGTTGAGAAACGTCACGAAGAGCCCGACCCACGCCCCGAAAATAACCGGACTGGCGACGAGTTCCGGGGATTCGTAGGTGAGCTGTTGACCCGTCGCCCACGCCAGGAACTCGAGCAGCGGCGGGTACCCGAGTTCGATCATGACCGACGACTCGCTTTCGAGGACGTGTTCGGGGACCTGAATCGGATCCAGATGGAGGCCGATCACTGCGACGGTGACTGCCGCGATGAGGCCGGCAAGCGGTCCCGAGACGCCGATGTCGAAAAGCGCCTTCCGGTCGGGGATCCGCCCCCGGATCGAGATCATAGCCCCGAACGTCCCGATGAAGGTAGGCACCGGGATGAAATACGGCAGGCTCGCGTCGACGCTGTGGTACCGCGAGAGGGCATAGTGGCCGAGTTCGTGGACCGCGAGCACGCCGAGGACGGCGGCGGCGAAGGGCCACCCGGCGAGGAGATCGAGCGGTCCCTCGATGGGCTGGTAATACCAGATCGTCCCGGCATACAGCGTCGTCAGCACCGTCGCCAGAAACATCACGACGTTCGTCCACGGGACGCCGCCGCCCCCGACCCGCCGTGGTTTGGCGACGAGCGCACGGCGCGTCTCTCCGACCTCGACACCAGTGATCGGGTCGGGCTCGCTGTCCTGTACCGTCTCGAACCGGACCTCGTATCCCTGTTCGCGGAACAACGGCCACACTTGGCGTTCGAGCTGGCGGACGCCGGTCTGGGGGTGGCCATAGTAGATGAGGCGGCCGTCGTCGGTTCGTTCGATATCGGTCGTCCGAAAGGCCGGCAAAAGCGCCTCGGGTGACGGGCCGGCGCGGTCCGACGACCGATGGGGGACATCCATCGTTCGAACCGAACGCGTCTGAAAGGAATAAATCCCTTGGCACCGACGGCGTCTGCCGGTTGGTAGGTACCGCGGGACGATACGGCGGAAGACGGGGACCACGGGCAACGGTCGGTGTCGCCCCGCCGGCTGGCGGGTCGGCCGGAGGGATCAGCGGATACCGCCGAGCGGCCCTGCTACCCGTGTGTCACGCGCCACGTGGTCGCGGACGTGTAGGACCACTTTTCGATCTCGAGTTCGGCCGCGGAGTCGCGCAGCTTCACCATCAGGGCGCCGATCTCCTTCGGCGAGAGGTTCACGTCATCGGCGATGAACTTGCTTTTGATGTAGACCTCGCCGTCCTCGGCTCGCTGTCGGAGGTACTCGCGGAGCCGCGTTTCCTTGCTGTCGGTGGAGGGTTCCGTTGTGGCGCTCATGTATGACACCTCACTCCCCCCTTTCCCTCGGAGGGGTATATAAACGAGTGAAGCTTCGGCTCACTTCGGCCCGATTCGGAATAAATCGACGTTAAGGGTTCGTTTTACTATCCGCTTAAATGTTTTAGAACGTTTTATGAACTCCCTAGAATATTCTATTCAAAATTTTTGTCTAGAAATTAATAACCGGCGTCGGGCCCGGTTTCGGGGCGAAAGCCTCCTCCGTCGGCGGCCTCGGCGGCGTTTCCGACGTCACTCGCGTTCGTGAACCCAGAACGTCTCCCCGTCGGTGACCTCCTTTTTGAACAGCGGGACTTCGTCCTTCAGGCGGTTGATACCGTCCTCGACGGCGGCGAACGCCTCCTCCCGGTGGCCGGCGAGCACGACGACGAAGACGATGTCCTCGCCCCCGGGGATCCGCCCGGTGCGGTGGTGGAGCCTGACGTCCAACACGCCCTCGCGGTCCTCTAGGTCCGTCTCGATCGCTTCCATTCGGTCCTCCGCGACGCCGTCGTACTTTTCGAACTCCAGATACCGCGTTCGTTCGTCCGCCGGGTCCTCCTTCGCGCGGACACGCCCGGTGAAGGTCGCGATCGCACCCGAGTAGGTCGCCTCGTCGCTCCGTTTCACCGCGGCGGCGAGCGATTCGAGCGTCTCGTAGGGTTCGGTCCCTTCGACCGCCTCGATCGTCGCCGCCGGATCGAGCGCGTCGGCGCTCGGAGCCGAAACGAGCGCGTCGGCCCGTTCCTCGCCCACGACGATCTCCGGGAGCCGCGCACCCGGCGCTCCGATCACGAAGGCGTACCTGTGATCGGGCGCGAGCCGGTCGATCGCGCCGGTGACAGACAGCTCCGTTCCGCTTCCGTGCCAGCCGTCGTCGACGACGTACTCGGTCCCGTATCCGGCTTTCAGGACGCCGCCGTCCGTGTCGGTCGGTTCGTGTCGGACGATCCCGACCCGGCCGTCGGCCGCGGCCGAGAGCCGTTCGACCGCCCGCGCCGCCTCCGGGCCGAGTACCGAGACTGCATACATACACGTCCCTTCGCCTCGGACGGCTTGTAGGTGTCGGACGGCTTGATAACGCTTAAGACCGGAACACGGCAACCGGACCCCAATGAGAGTCGTTATCTGTATCGGCGGGAGCGTACTCGTGCCCGGACTCCAGGCCGATCGTGTGGACGCACACGCCGGCGTCATCGACGGGCTGGTCTCGGATGGCCACGAGGTCGCGACCATCGTCGGGGGCGGCGACGTCGCCCGCCGGTACATCGGGACGGCTCGGGATCTCGGGGCGACCGAGTACGACCTCGACGCGATCGGGATCGACGTGACGCGGCTGAACGCCCGGCTTTTGATCACCGCTCTGGAGAGTTCGGCGACGCCGGAACCGGCCGAGAGCCACGAGGACGCGCGCGCTTCGCTCCGTCGCGGCGAGGTCGCCGTGATGGGGGGAACCGTCCCCGGTCACACGACTGACGCCGTCGCTGCACTGCTGGCGGAGATGGCCGGGGCCGATCTGCTCGTTTACGCGACGAGCGTCCCCGGCGTCTTTTCGGCCGATCCGAACGAACGCGACGACGCCGAGCGATACGACCGGCTGACCGCGGGTGAACTCGTCGACGTGATCTCGACGATCGAGACGGCTGCCGGCTCGAAGGCGCCGGTCGATCTGCTCGCGACGAAGATCATCGAGCGATCCGGGCTCCGCGCCGTCGTGCTCGATGGGACCGAGCCGTCCCGGATCGCCGACGCCGTCGCCGGCAACGCCGACGGGACGGAGGTCGTCCCCGATGGGTGACCCCTACGAGATCGGGACCGGCGAACACCGCGCCTTCTGGGCCGACGCGGCCGCCGACGAGGTCGAGACACGCGTCGGCGACCCCGGAGAGCCGATCGTCATCAAGGGCGGCGTCTCCCCCTCCGGCGTCCCGCATCTCGGCCATTTCAACGAGATCATGCGGGGGTACTTCGTTGCCGAGGCGCTCAGAGAGCGCGGCTACGGGGTCCGGCAGGTGTTCACGACCGACGACAGGGACCGCCTGCGAAAGCTGCCGCGAAAACTCGCGGATCTGGAGTGGAACGTCGTCGGTCTCGGGGAGGTCGACGCCGGCGCCCTCGGTCGAAACCTGGGAAACCCCTACACCGATATCCCCGATCCGTTCGGCTGCTGTGACTCCTACGGCGCACATTTCACCGAACTGCTCCGACGCTCGGCGGCGGCGATCGGCGTCCCGATCGAGACCGTCTCCAACACCGAGCAATACGAGTCGGGCGGCTTCGACGAGGCGATCGCACACGTCCTTGAGAACCGCGAGACGGCCCGGGAAGTCCTCGGAGAGTTCCAGAACAAGGTCGACGAGGAGTACGTCCCCTTCTTCGCGCAGTGTTCGGAGTGTGGGCACCTCACGGAGACGATCACCGACGTCGATCTCGACGCCGAAACCGTCGGGTACGTCTGTGCGGACGTCACCGCCGGCGACGAGACGATCGAGGGCTGTGGCCACGAGGGGACGGCGACGTTCCGGGAGGGGAAGCTCCCGTGGCGATTCGAGTGGCCGGCCCAGTGGGTGACGCTCGGCGTCGACTTCGAGCCGTTCGGCAAGGACCACGCCGAGGGCTCTTGGCCCTCCGGCGAGACGATCGCCCGGGAGGTATTCGGCCTTGAGCCGCCGGTTCCGATGGTTTACGAGTGGTTCACGCTGAACGGCGAGGCGCTGTCGTCGTCGGCCGGCAACCTCATCACCGTCGCGGAGGTACTCGAACTGCTCGAGGTCGAGGTGCTCCGATATTTCTTTACGAAGAACCCGCAGAAACAGCGCGATTTCGACGTCGGGAGCCTCGATCGGCTGGTCGATGAGTTCGACCGGTTCGAGGCGATCTACTTCGGCGACGTCGAGGCCGACGACACGGAGACGGAACTGGCCGAACGCGCCTACCCGATGGTCGCACCGGAGAACGCCGGGAGGGACGACCGGCCGATCCGGATCCCGTATACGTTCGCCGCCGTCCTCGGGATGACCGACGACCGGGATCTGCGTGTACGGATGGCCCGGCGGTCGGGACACCTCCCCGAGAACGCCGCCGAGTCAGAGATCGACGCCGCCTTAGAACGCGTCGGGAAGGCGCGGGCGTGGGCGGTCCGGACCGACAACGCGTTCAACTACCGGCTCGCCGAGACGCTCCCCGACGTCGAGTTCGACCCGGCGACGGCGGCGGCGCTGGACGAACTGGCCGACTTTATTTCGGCGGAATCGCCCGACGAGGGGACGCTCCAGGAGGAAATATACGAGACCGCACGCCGAAACGACGTCCCCGTCGGCGACCTCTTCGAGGCCGGCTACCGGCTGTTCCTCGACGAGGACGAGGGTCCCCGGCTGGGCCCGTTCCTCGCGGCGATGGAGGAGTCGTTCGTCGTCGACCGACTCCGACGCGACCGGTAGATCCCCTTGTCCCCGTCCACCCGACCTGCTTTTATGATAATTCCTATCTGTGCCCGAGACCGTAGGGGAACACGATGAATACGCTGCTGTGGATACTGGTCGGGATCCTCCTGTATATGTCCGCGGCGATGGCGCTGAAATCGCGGGGACTGTTGCCCGACGCGGTCAAGGTGTCCGGCCCGATCGTCACCGTCCACACGAAGCGCGGGCGGGCGTTCCTCGATCGACTCGCGGCGCCGAAGCGACTCTGGCGCGCCTGGGGAAACTTCGGCGTCGGCATCGCTTTGGTCCTCATGGTCGGCTCGTTTCTCGCCGTGCTTCTGTCGGGAATCAGTTCGTTCACCGACCCCCAGACTGCGGGGTTCGTCAGACCGCAGGACGCCCTGGTGATCCCGGGTGTCAACCAGTTCCTGCCGTGGGCGGCGGCGGTCGATATCGTTGTGGGGCTGCTCGTCGGGCTGGTCGTCCACGAGGGCGGCCACGGGATCCTGTGTCGCGTCGAGGACATCGACATCGACTCGATGGGGATCGCGCTGTTCGCGTTCGTCCCGATGGGCGCGTTCGTCCAGCCCGACGAGGACAGCCAGGAAGCCGCCGACCGCGGCGGGAAGACCCGGATGTTCGCCGCCGGCGTGACGAACAACTTCCTCGTGACCGTGATCAGCTTCGCGTTGCTCTTTGCGATCGTCGGGAGCCTCGTTTCGGTCGCTCCCGGCGTCGCTGTCGGCGGCACCCTTCCGGGTTCGGCCGCCGAGGAGGCGGGGATCGAGCGCGGGGACGTGCTGGTCGGCGTCGACGGCGAGTCGGTCGACGGCGAGTCGTCCTTCTCGGCGGCGTTGTCCGACGCCGACAGGGAGGTAACAGTCGATCGAAAGGACGGCGACCCGGTGACTGTCCGGCGGGATCTCATCGTTACCCGCGCGGTCGTCGACGGGCCGATCGCGACCGGCACCGAGATCCGGCGCGTGAACGGCGAGCAGGTCTTCACCGAATCGGCCTTCGTCGCGGCGGTCGACGGCGAGGAGACCGTCGACCTCGGGACCGAGAACGGGACCGTTCGACTCCCGGTCGGCACGTTCGTGAGTACGGTCCCGTCCGACGGGCCGCTCGGGAGCGAGGGCGCCCCCGACACGCCGACGATCGTCCACAGCGTCGGCGGCGAACCGACGCCGGATCCGGAGGCACTCTCTTCGGTCCTCTCCGGGACCGCCCCCGGCGACACCGTCGAGGTCGTCGTCTACCACGGGGACGAAAGCGACGATCCCTGGGGCGGCGACCGGGCGGTCTATGAGGTCACGCTCGGCGAACACCCGAGCGAGGACTACGGTTTCCTCGGCGTCGGCGGGATCCAGACGGGAACGAGCGGGATCGCCGTCGACGATTTCGGTATCGACGCCTATCCCGCCGACCGGTATCACGCGACGTTGGGCGGGTCGGGCTTGGGCGAGGACCCGGTAACGACGTTCGTCTCCCGGACGTTCGCTGCGCTCGTGTTGCCCTTCATGAGCATGATCGATCCGAACGCCGGCTACAACTTCGCCGGATTCAACGGCGAACTCACGAACTTCTACTCGGTGTCGGGACCGCTTGGCGCCGGCGTCGTCTTCGCGCTCGTCAACGTTCTCTTTTGGACCGGGTGGGTCAACATCAACCTCGGGATCTTCAACTGCATCCCCTCGTATCCGCTCGACGGCGGCCACATCCTCAGATCGAGCGTCGAAGCGACGCTCGCCCGCCTCCCGGGCGACGGGAGTCAGGTCACGGTCAGCGCGATAACGGGGGTGATAAGCGTCGCGATGATCCTCAGCCTGCTCGGTATGCTTTTCGCTCCGTGGCTTTTGGGTTAGCTTCGTCGCCGTGAGACCCGCCAGACCGTCCGTGGCGACCGGGCGGCGATCGAAAAGGAAAGCCCCGGCGTCGAGCCCGAAAGCTCCCGGAGGAGTCGATCGATCTTCCCCGGCGGGAGATCCAGCGCCGGAGCGAGACGGTCGCCGTTGACGTAGACGTCGCCGCCCGACCGTTCGGTCTCCTGATGGAGGTATTCCGTCAGCTGTTCGACCTGATACGAACGGGGCGACGATCTCCCGAGGCTGTTCGTGCTCATGATCGACCACCTCCGGGGGTGTGTTCGTGTCCGACGACGGCACAGATCACGTTGAGCGCCAGCACGCCGGAGAGAACCGCGGGATACTGACCGACCGGCGCGGACACGATCGCGAGTATCACGGCGAGCGGCAGGACGGCGGCGCTCCAGAAGGCTGTCGCCCGGACCCCGGCGACGATCCGGTCGGTCCAGGCCGCGAGGGCGCTTCGGTCGTCTGCGGTGAGAGGGGCAGGACGGGAGGGCGTGGCGCTTGACATGGGTGATCTCCTCACTCGAGCCATGGGTCCGTACCCCTATATAAACCCCAGAGCCTTCGCGTCGATTCGGGAACGTTCGCACGCTTTAGGGCGAGCGAAACGGCGCCCTGTTCGTTTAACAACGCTTCAAATGACGCTTAGAGCTTTTATAATGTTCTCTAATGGCTTATTATCGTCACGAGCCGTATCCGTACGGGCGCGGTCCGCCGCCGGTCGGGATCCGCGTCGTGGCGACTCCGGCCGGGAGCGCGGACACAAAAGCGACATTACTCGGGCGGCCGAACGGTTTCAGTATGCAACAGCGACGACCACCGGGGACGGAGGAGGGCTGGTACGCTCTCCACGACCTCCGCCGGATCGACTGGGATGCCTGGCGCGACGCCACGGAACGGGAACGCGAGCGGGCCCTCGAGGAGGGCATCGAGTACTTGCGGGCCCACGTCGAGGTGACCGACAGCGAGGAAGGCGGCTCGGCGGCTTTCACCGTCGTCGGTCACAAGGCGGATCTCATGGTGCTTCACTTGCGACCGACGCTCGAGGACCTCGACCGGGCCGAGCGCCGGTTCGAATCGACCGCGCTCGCCGAGTTCACCGAGCGGGCCTCCTCGTACGTCTCCGTGACCGAGGTCTCGGGGTACATGCACGAGGAGCTCGCCGACGGGATCGAGGACATCGAGGACGCGGGGATGCGAAACTACATGAAACAGCGCATCTACCCGGAGATCCCCGACGCCGAACACGTCTGTTTCTACCCGATGGACAAACGCCGCGATCCGGAGTACAACTGGTACGATCTGCCCTTCGAGGAACGGAGCGAACTCATGTCCGCCCACGGCGATATCGGCCGCGAGTACGCCGGGAAGGTCAGCCAGATCATCTCCGGCAGCGTCGGTCTGGACGACCACGAGTGGGGGGTGACGCTCTTCGCTGACGATCCGACCGATATCAAGCACCTGCTCTATGAGATGCGGTTCGATCCCTCCTCGTCGAAGTTCGCCGAGTTCGGCACCTTCTACGTCGGCCGGCGGTTCCCGCCGGCGGATCTGCCGGCTGTCTTCGCCGGGGAGACCGTACCGACAGAGGGCCCGGATACCGGGACGGGTGAATCCGGGACTGACCGAGCCGAGGACGAACGCCACCCCGGCGGGACGGACGAGGGCTCAGGTTCCGGTTCCGGATCCGGCGGCCGCCCCGACACAGGCGGCCCCGACCACGAGGAGATCGACGCCGGGACGCTTTCGGCCCGGCTCGGGCAGTTCGGCGTCGATCTCGAGGAGTACCCCGAGGCCGGCTACGGCCTCCTGTTTCGCTCGGACGCCGACGCCGAGGAGCTCAACGAGGCCGTCGAGGGGCTCCGGGGGAACTTCGACCACTACGATACCCACGTTCTGACGGCGGTGCGGGCCGATTCAGGCGAGACGGCCGTCGTCTCGCTGTGGCGAAACGAGCGGGCCGCGAACACCGCCTCGGGGTTTCTGGCCGACCTCCCCGGCGTCGGAAGCGGGACCGGGGCGGCGTTCGAGACCGACAGCGCCGACAGCGCCGACAGCACTGACACGGAAACGCACGGCACCGACGAGGACGGCGATATCCGCGGGCAACTCGAGGATCTCGATATCTACGCCGGCACACCCCACGGCGAGGACGTCTACGCGTTGGTGTTGTACTCGGAGGCCGACCCCGATCGGCTCCGGTCGGAACTGAGCGACCTCGGTGAACGGTTCGACCACTACGATACCCACGTCAAATCAGCCGTCTACGCCGACGAACACGGCGGCGGTCGCTCGGCGATCGTCTCGATCTGGGAGACGAAAGACGCCGCCGACACCGCGGGCGGGTATCTCTCGGAACTGCCGGGGATCGTCGCCCGCGCCGGCGAGGAAAGCGGCTTCGGCACGATGGGGATGTTCTACACCGTCAAGCCGGCACACCGCGAGGACTTCGTCGAAACCTTCGGAGAGGTCGGGGGGATCCTCGAGGAGATGGACGGCCACCTCGAGACGGCTCTCATGACCAACGAGACCGACGAAAACGACATGTTCATCGCCAGCCAGTGGCGCGACCGGGAGGACGCCATGGAGTTTTTCCGCTCGGAGGCGTTCCGCGAGACCGTCGAGTGGGGTCGGGAGGTCCTGGCCGACCGGCCACGACACGTCTTTCTGGCGTAGGATTAACAGCTAACGTCCGAAGCCGCTTTTCGATTTACATGGGACGGTCGTTATAGTGACAGTTTTAACGTGATGGGGGGTCAAGCTGAGGTACATGAGCACTGACACACCGGTCGTCGTGAAAGCGTACCGAACCCCCCTCGGCAAGGAGGGCGGCGTCTTCGCCGACGTCCGCCCCGAGGACCTGTCGATCCCGCTCATCGATCGGATCCTCGAGGAGACCGACCTGACCGGCGGGGACGTCGACGACCTCAAGTGGGGCTGTGCCCAGCAGCGGAGCGAGCAGGGCAACAACATGGCCCGCGTGATCGCGCTGATGTCCGGGCTGGGCGAGGCCACGCCGGCGTCGACGATCAACCGCTGGTGTGCCTCCTCGGCGGAGGCGATCATCAACGCGGCGGACGCGATCCGCGCCGGCCAGCGGGAGTGTATCATCGCCGGCGGCGTCGAGTCGATGTCCCGGGTCCAGATGGGCGAAAACGACGAGATCCACCCCGGACTCGACGAATACCACAACATCGCGGATCTACGGATGGGGATGACCGCCGAGACAGTCGCCGAGCGATACGACGTGACCCGCGGGATGCAGGACGAGTACGCCGCCCAGTCCCAACAGCGCTCGGTCGCGGCGACCGAGGCGGGCCGCTTCGACGACGAGATCGTCCCGATCGAGGGCCACAACGAGGACGGCGAGTCGATCACTGTCACCGACGACGAGGGGCTCCGACCCGGCACGACCGCCGAGAAACTCGCGGAACTCCCGACCGTCTTCAAATCCGACGGGACGGTCACCGCCGGCAACGCCTCCCAGCGGACCGACGGCGCCGCCGCGCTGTTGATCACCTCCCGCTCGTTCGCCGACGAACACGGCTTCGAGGAGATCGCCGAGGTCGGCAACAACGCCGTCGCCGGCGTCGAGCCGGAAGTGATGGGGATCGGCCCGGTCCCGGCATGCCGGCAACTCTTCGAGCGTTCGGGGACCGGTGTCGACGATTACGATCTGGTCGAACTCAACGAGGCCTTCGCTTCCCAGTGTGTCTACTGTCGGGACGAACTGGGCTTCGACAACGACATCTACAACGTCAACGGCGGGGCGATCGCTATCGGCCACCCGCTGGGAGCGACCGGCGCGCGGCTCCCCGTCACCCTGATCCACGAGATGCACAAACGGGATGCAGACCGCGGGCTCGCGACCGAGTGTGTCGGGTTCGGACAGGGCGCAGCCATCGAGTTCCTCGTCCAGTAGGGACGCGAACGGTGGGCCGGCCGGTATCTCCCCGAAACCAAACCATTATTATCGCAATTGTCCATTCTCCGGACACTCTTGACCGGATTATACGGGTGGACCATCGTGCTAGGCTCGCTGGCCGCCGGCGTCGGGAGCCTTGCTTTGGTTCAGTATCTCTCCCGGTACCGCGGGGACGCCGGCGCGACCTGGTTCATGGCTACCCTCGCGATCCAGGCGGTGCCCGCGTTCGCCTACGGTGGTGGACTCCTGCTCTTCGATCCGGCGTGGCGGGCGTTCGCCGAGGCGTTCGTCTGGATCGGACTGGCCTGGATCGGCCCGCTCTTTTTGGGGTTCGCCCTCGAGTACACCGGTAGAGGCGAAGCCGTCCGTTCGAACTGGTTCCGGTTACTGTTCGTGTCACCGGTCGGCACGACCCTTCTGGCGTTGACCCATCCCTTCCATGACCTGCTGTGGCGCGGGTTCCGCCTCGCTCCCGTCCTCGATCTGGCGACGGTGCTGTACACGATCCGACCCTGGGGCTACGTCGCCGTCGGGATCACGCTGGCTACGGCCGGCGTCGGTGTGTTGTTGATGCTCGAGACGATCCTCTCGTACGGCCCGCTCTATCGGCGGGAAGCGGTCGCCGTCGCGCTCAGCACCGCTCCGCCGACGGTCGCGCTGTTGGTCTGGCTCGCGGGGGTCGGTCCGTGGCCGGCGCTCAACCTCGCGCCGCTGTTTCTGTTGCCACACGTCGCACTCGACGCGTACGCATTCGTCGGCACCCATATGTTCGAAACGAACCCGGTGACGCGGCGAGCCGCCGAGCGGAGCGCCAGCAACGCGCTCAGAGATCCGATGCTCACGGTTGACACCGAAGAGCGGATCGTCCATCTCAACGGTCGGGCGAGGGAACTGTTCGGGGTCGACGAGAGCGACGCGCTGCCCGTCCCGCTCGCCCGTCTCACCGGTACGGGGCTCGACGGGATGCGATCGACCGGCGAGATCGACGTGTCGGGGAGCGACGGCGGGGTGTTTGCGGTCTCGTACACGCCGCTGACCGACCCCCGGGCTGAATCGGTCGGCGGCGTGATCGTCCTGTACGACGTCACCGAGGAGCGACAGCGAAAACAGCAACTCGCCGTGTTCAACCACGTTCTCAGACACAACCTCCGGAACGAGATGACCGTGATCAGGGGACACGCGAAATCGATCCAATCCAGCGCCGGTGACCCGACCCTCGAAAAGCAAACCGGGGCGATCGTCGATTCTGGACAGCGGTTGTTGTCCATCGCCAACAAAGCAAAGAAGTTCGATCGCATCCAGGAACGCGAGCGGCGAACGGTGGCGGTTTCGGTTCGGGAGTCCCTCGAGGAGATCAGGGCCGGGATGGCCGCGGACCACCCTGACGCCGACATCGCCGTCGAGATCGGAATGTCCGATCCACGCGTTCGGACCGATCCGGAACTCCTCTCGTTGATCCTCTCGAACCTCGTCGAGAACGCGGTCGTTCATACGTCCCGACCCGACCCGGGCGTGACCGTCCGCGTCCGTGAGACCGAAAACGGCTCGGAGGGGACCGCCTTCGAGGTCCGGGACGACAACGAACGGATCCCCGACATCGAGATCGACTCCATTCGGGCGGGCGACGAGACGCCGCTGCAGCACGGAACCGGGGTCGGGCTGTGGCTCGTACAGTGGTGCGTGACCGCCCTCAACGGCACGCTGACGTTCGAATACGATGACGGCAACGTCGTCACTGTCGTGATCCCGGCATCGTGAACGTTGGCTTCGCCTCGCCACCGCTCTAACGGGTCAGCCTCGGCGTGGTTCGCTCACAGCCGGGAAAGCTACGGGTCCGGATACCGGCCGGCCCACGGCCGGGCTTCCTCGAGCGCCGCCGCGACGGCCAGTACGTCCGCTTCGGCGTACCGACCGCCGACGACCTGTAGCCCCACCGGAAGCCCATCGTCGGTAACGCCCGCCGGGACCGACGCCGCGGGGTGGCCGGTCAGGTTGAACACCCACGTCAGCATGGCGTCTGTCGGGACGCCGCGGACGGTCTCGCCGTCGATCTCCGTCGGGAAGGGATCCCCGAGGTGCTTGCCGTACGGCGGGACGGTCAGCGTCGGCGTAATCAAAGCGTCGTGACCGGAGAGGGCCGCTTCGATCCCGTCGTAGGCGGCGGTCCGGGGAACGTTCCGGCTCCGTTCGTCGGTCGCCTCGATCCCCTCCGCCAGATCGATCGTCGCCCGGACGGTCGGCTCCAGATCGGCGGCCCCGAAATCGAGGCCGTATCCCTCGGCGATCCGGTCGGCGAAGGCGCCGAAGAACGCGCCGACCTGCGTGACGTACGCCATCGAGAGTTCCTCGTAGGGCGGCAGCGAGACCCCGGTCGGATCGACTCTCGAACCGGCGGCTGCCAGATCGTCGACGGCCGCCCCGACCGTCTCGCGAACCTCGGGGGCGACGGGCTGTAGATCCAGGTTCGGGCTGTAAGCGACCGAAAGCTCCCCGGCGGGCCGGTCTATCGCTCCGGCGTAGTCGGCGTCGGTTTCGGGGACGCTGTGGGGATCCCGGCCGTCCGGCCCGGCGAGGACGTCCAAAAGGAGGGCGGTGTCCGCGGCGCTCCGGGCCATCGGGCCGCTCACCAGAAACGGGGTGTGGGCGCTGAACCCGTCGGACGGATCGCGTTCGGGAACGACGCCGAGCGTCGGCTTCAGCCCGACGACGTTACAGCAGGCGGCCGGGACACGCAGCGAGCCGCCGATGTCCGACCCGGTCGCCAGGCGGACGCTCCCGGCCGAAAGCGCCGCCGCCGATCCGCCCGACGACCCGCCCGCCGAACGCTCCCGGTCGAACGGCGTCGGGGTCGCCCCGACGAGGCGGTTCTCCGTTCTGATCGTGTGTCCGAGCGCCGGCGTGCTCGTGGTCCCGACGATCACGGCGCCGGCCGCCTCCAGCCGCTCGACACCGATCGAATCCGAGTCCGCGATGTTCTCCGAGAGCTGTTCGAGTCCGAGCGTGTGTCTGACGCCCCGCTTTCGGTTCCGGAGGTCCTTGATCGCGACCGGGACGCCACACAGTGGGCCGGGATCCTCGCTGCGGACGACGGCGGCGTCGATCTTTCGGGCCTGCTCGCGCGCCTCGTCGCCGAGAACTGTAATAAAGGCGTTCAGGTCGGCGGTCGCTTCGATCCGGTCCAGCACCGCCTCGACGAGACCGAGTGCCGAACGGCGCCCCTCGCGGACGGCGGCGGCCGACTTCCGGACGGACGGCTCCGGTGGGGTACTCATGCCGGCGTTATCTCGCTCTCGGAAAATAAGTCCGGGGGACCCCCGTGCTGTCGGGCCCGGATCGTACCGACGCCCCGGGTTATACGTAATCCTTAATATTTGAGCGTGGTTCAGTTAATATATGACCGTCGTCAGCGTCTCGATGCCCGACTCACTTCTGGACCGCCTCGACGAGTTCGCCGAGGAACACGGCTACACGGGCCGCAGCGAGGTCGTCCGTGAAGCCTCCCGGAACCTGCTGGGCGAGTTCGAGGACCGGAAACTGGAGGGCCGGGACCTGATGGGCGTCGTCACCGTCGTCTTCGATCACGAGACCTCAAGCGCCGAAGAGCGGATGATGAGCATCCGACACGACCACGAGGGGCTGGTCGTCTCGAACATTCACAACCACGTCGGCGACCACTACTGTATGGAGCTTTTCACCCTCGAGGGAACTCTCGAGGAGATCTCGACGTTCGTCGGGAAGGTCCGGGCGACGAGCGATATCCTGTCTGTGGATTACTCGGTCGTCCCGATCGACGACTTTGGGGCGGCACTCGCCGAGTGACGGGGCTCGCGGCCCGCTCACACCCCGTTGACGGTCACGTCGAGGTCGCGGCCGACGGCCGCGACGGTCACCGTCGTCGCCCGGTCGGTCGGCGCCGCGCCGGCGAAAGGAGCTATACGGACGGCCCCCTACGTTCCGGGCGATGAGTGACCGCGACACGCCGGGGCGGGGGCGAACGCCCGAACCCCGCGAGATCGAACCGGCCGCGCCCGAATCGTTCGGCCTGACGCAGGTGTGGTGGGGCGACGGCAAAGGAAAGACGACTGCGACGCTGGGGATGGCCTTCCGGGCGGCGGGCCACGGCTTTCGGGTCCACGTCCTGCAGTTCATGAAAGGCGGCGCCGACAGCGTCGAGGACGTTCGCGGGGAGTACAACGCCATCGCCGCCTTGCCCGGTCTGAGCTACGAGAACCTCGGTCACTACGGCTGGCACGCGATGAACGACGGGACCGAAGAGCGCGACCACGAGGCCGAAGCACGGGCGGGCTTCGAGCGCGCTAAAGAACTCGTCGAGGCGGCAGACGCGGCCGATCTGACGACGCCGTTCGATCTCGACGGCGATCCGGACGACGGGGTTCACATGCTCGTTCTCGACGAAATCCTCTATGCCGCCGACCGGGGGCTCGTCGACTCCGGGGCGGTCCTCGAGTTGATCGAGGACAAACCCGAATCCCTGGAACTCGTGTTGTCGGGGAGCCACAGCCGCCCCGGGTATCTCATGGAGGCGGCCGACCTCGTCACGAACGTCCGAAAAGAGAAACACCCGATCGATGCCGGCCAGCGCGCGCGGAAGGGAACAGAGTACTAGACGGCCGAAGCGGCGGCGGTCAGTCGCCGGAGACCTTCCCCTGGATATCTTCGACGACGTCGGGGTTTCTGAGCGTGCTTGTGTCGCCGAGTTCCTCGTCGTTGGCGATGTCCTCCAACAGCCGGCGCATGATCTTCCCGGAGCGGGTTTTGGGTAGTTCCGACGTGAAGACGACCTTCTCGGGGCGGGCGATCGGGCCGATCGCCTCCTCGACGCCCTCGATGATCGCCTGCTCCATCTCCTCGCCGGGCTCGTAGCCGTCCTCGAGGATGGCGTAAACGTAGACCGCCTCGCCTTTCATCTCGTGGTCGCCGCCGACCGTGGCGGCTTCGGCGACGCCCTCGACGCCGACGACCGCCGACTCGATCTCCATCGTCCCGAGCCGGTGACCCGAGACGTTGATCACGTCGTCGACCCGGCCGAGGATGGTGATGTAGCCGTCATCGTCGATCTTCGCGCCGTCCTCGGGGAAGTACACCCATTCGTCTTCCTCCTCGTCGGAGTAGGCCGACCAGTACTCGTCGATGAACCGTTCGTCGTTTCTGTACAGCGTCCGGAGCATGCCGGGCCAGGGCCTGTCGACGACGACGTAGCCGGCCTCTCCGGGAGCGACCTCCTCGCCGGTCTCGTCGACGAGTTTGGCGCTGATACCGGGCAGCGGTGGCCCCGCCGACCCGGGCTTCATCTCGCCGATCGCCGGCAGCGTCGTAATCATCATGCCGCCGGTCTCGGTCTGCCACCAGGTGTCGACGATCGGACACGCCTCGTTGCCGATGTGTTTGTAATACCACTTCCAGGCCTTCGGGTTGATCGGTTCGCCGACGGTACCGAGCAGCCGCAGACTGGAGAGATCGTGCCGTTCGGGGTACTCCGAGCCCCACTTCATGAACGCCCGGATCGCGGTCGGGGCGGTGTACAACTGGTTGACGCCGTAGTCTTCGACGATCTCCCAGAGGCGGTCCTTCTCCGGGTAATCCGGCGTTCCCTCGTACATAACGCTGGTCGTCCCCAGCGCGAGCGGGCCGTAGACGATGTAGCTGTGGCCGGTGATCCAGCCGATATCGGCCGCACACCAGTAGGTGTCGTCGGGCTTGACGTCGAGCACTGCGTGTGAGGTCCAGGCGGCATAGGAGAGATAGCCCCCGGTGGTGTGTTTGACACCCTTCGGTTCGCCCGTCGTCCCCGAGGTGTACATGAGAAACAGCATGTCCTCGGCGTCGCGGACGACCGGCTCGACCACGGCGCCCGCCTGTTCGGCGACGAGATCGTCGTAATCGTGCTGGTTCTCGCCCAGTTCGTGATCGAGGTCGTCGCCGAGCCGGTCGACCACGACCGTCGTCGTCTCCCGTTCGGCGTCCTCGAGTCCCTCGTTGGCCTTCGAGAGGTGATCCAGCGGGTCGCCCCGGCGGTAGTAGCCGTCGCAGGTGACGAGGTACTCGGAATCGGCCGAGTTCATCCGGGTCGCCAGGGCGTCGGCAGAAAAGCCCGCGAAGACGACGGAGTGTGGCGCGCCGATGCGGGCACACGCGAGCATCGCGATCGGCAACTCGGGGATCATCGGCATGTACATCGTCACGACGTCGTCCTCCTCGACGCCGAGGTCCCGCAGTACCGCCGCGAACTCGTTCACCTCGCGGTGGAGTTCCTCGTAGGTGAACTCCCGGGTCTCGCCGAGTTCGCCCTCCCACTGGATCGCGAGTTCCTCGCCGCGATCGTCGAGATGTCTGTCGAGACAGTTCGCCGAGGCGTTCAGCTTCCCGCCCGTGAACCACTCGTAGAACGGCTCGTCGTCGTCGACGAGGACCTCGTCGTAGGGCTCGTCCCACTCCAGCAGGTCGGCGGCCCGCTCCCAGCACTCGGGCCAGTTCTCCTCGAACTCGTCGTAGATCGCCGGATCCGAGACGTTCGCCCCCTCGACGAACGACGCCGGCGGCTCGAAGGAGTCCTGTTCTTCGAGTCGGGCTTCCAGTTGTGTCTCTTCGTCTGACATCGTGTCCTAACCGACAGTGTCGTGTATAATAATGATTGTTGTCTGTAAACACGCTCGTACGTCTCGCGCCGGTCGGATGCCCGAGCGTCACGTCCCCGAGGGCGTAAGCCGTATGTCTCTGCCATCCTCAGAAACGATGTGCCACGCGCCGAGACGGTCCTCGTCGCCGGGACGGCGAGCCACGTCGGGAAGTCGACGGTCGCCGCCGGACTCTGTCGGTACCTCGCCGACCGCGGGGTCGACGTCGCCCCGTTCAAGGCCCAGAACATGTCCAACAACGCGCGTGCGGTCGCCCGAGCCGACGGCGAGGGGTTCGGCGAAATCGGCGTCTCACAGTACGTCCAGGCCAACGCCGCCGGGATCGCGGCGACGACGGACCACAACCCCGTCCTGTTGAAGCCCCGTGGCGACGGCGAGTCACAGCTCGTCCTCGACGGCGAGGCGGTCGGTCACTTCGAATCCGGCGCGTACTACGACGACCACTGGGAGCGCGCCCGCGAGACCGCCCGGAGGGCCCACGGACGGCTGGCGGCGGCCCACGACGTCGTCGTCGCCGAGGGTGCCGGCTCGATCGCCGAGATCAACCTCCACGATCGGGACCTGGCGAACCTCGAGACGGCCCGTTTCGCCGACGCCGACGTCCTTCTGGTCGCCGATATCGAACGCGGCGGCGTCTTCGCCGCCCTCGTCGGAACGCTCGAGCTCCTGCCCGCCGACGTCCGCGAGCGCGTCGTCGGCGCGGTCATCACGAAGTTCCGGGGCGACCGATCGATCCTCGAACCGGGGCTGGAGGCGTTCGAAGACCGAACCGGTGTACCGATACTGGGAGTACTCCCGTACGACGATCCCGGGTTGCCGGAGGAGGACAGCGTCTCGTTGCCCGCCCTCGACGCCGCGGCGACGATCGGCGACGACGGCGTCGACGAGCGGAACGCCGTCACGATCGCGGTTCCACGGTTCCCGAGGGCGTCGAACGTCACCGACGTCGAACCGCTCGCCCGGATTCCCGGCGTCAGGGTTCGGTTCGTCCCCCTCGATTCGCCGCTTTCGGCCGACGCCGTCGTCCTCACCGGCACGAAAAACACCGTCGACGACGCGATCGCGGCCCGGGAGGGGGGACTGTACGGACGGCTCCGGGATTTTGCGGGCCCGATCGTCGGGCTGTGCGGCGGCTACCAGTTGCTCGGCGAACGGCTAGAAAACGCCGAAATCGAGGGGACGGGCGACACCGGGACCGTTCCGGGCGTCGGGCTGTTGCCGATCGAGACCCGCTTTAGTCCCGACAAGACCGTCGAGCCGGTGGAGCGACGACTGGACGGCTGTGGCCCCCTCACCGGCGCCGAGGGAATCGTCTCGGGTTACGAGATCCACATGGGCGACAGCATCCTCCTCGAGGCCGTCGAGCGACCCTTCGGGGACGACGGCGCCGCCGCCGGCGACGTCCTCGGGACCTACCTGCATGGGCTCTTCGAGAACCGGCTCGCACGGGAGGCGTTCCTCGATCGCGTCTACGAGTCGGCCGGACGCGTTCGACCCGAAACGGGGGGAGACGACGGGTCGCCCTACGATCGAGCCGCCGATCTCGTCGTGGGGATCGACCTCGGACCGCTCGGGTTCGACCGCGTCGAGTGACCGCCGAGGCGACGGCTACAGCCGCCCGACGACGATATAAAAGGGGACGGTCTCCGTGCGGCGGTACTCGCCCTGTTTGAGCTGTGCGAGCGCCTCCCGGCCCATCTCGCGCCAGGCGGCGCGCAGCGAATCGAGCGCCTCCTCGCTACCCGCCATCGTCTCCCGCCGATCGCGGAGCCCCGCGCCGCTTGCCTTCCGGCCGACTGCCGTCACGTCGGTGTCGGTGTAGGGCGGCTCGATCGCGAGCCGTTGCTCGTACCGGGCCGTCGTTACCCCAGCGAGCCCGGCCTCACGGAGCAGCCCGGCGGCGTCGGCACCCAACGCGACGTCCGTGTCGACCCCCTCGAGATACCGGCGTCGGGCCGTCTCCGCGAGCCGGCCCTCGGACTCGACGCTCGATTCGACCGTGACCGCGCCGTTGTCGGGTTCGATGCAGGCGACCCGATCGCGGCTCACGCGGGCGAACTCCTCGATCGCCCGCCCGGGATCTGGGAGGTTGATCAAAAGCGCCTGACAGACAACGAGATCGAAACTGTCGTCCGCGAAGGGCAGCCGGTAGGCGTCGCCCCGGACGGTCGGCCCTTCGAGTTCGGTCAAAAGGCGGGCGTCCCGGTCGCAGCCGACGACCTCGCCGGGGGACTCCTCGCGGAGCACCCGGGTCAGCGCGCCCTCGCCACAGCCCACATCGAGGACGCGATCGCACGACTCGAGTCCGAGCCCCGAAAGCGCCGCCCGGCCGTCCTCCCACATCCCCCGGCGGGTTTCCCGCAAGTAGTCGGCATCGAACTCCCGCATCGGCGGCCCTTGGGCGGTACCGCTCAAAAGCCCTCCGCCCTCTCGGGGGACTGTCAGCGCCGGAGCAACGGATACCCGACCGCCCCGGCCGCGAGGATTACGACGCCACAGACGACGAGGAGGAGCCGATATCCGGTCGACGGCGTCGGAAAGAAGGTCTCGGCGAGGAAGGTAAAGGCGATCGGCCCGGCCGTCTGGCCGAGCCGGAGGACGCTGGTCCGCATCCCCATCATGCCGGCCCGGAGCCGATCGGGGACGGCGGTCACGATGGCGGTATCGATCGACGGCATCACGAGCCCGAAGCCGACGCCGAAGATCAAAAGCGAGGCGCCGACGAAAAGCGGCGACGGCGCCAGCCGGACGCCCAGCAAACTACACCCGTAGGCGAGAAAGCCGAGCGCGATCAGTTCGGGCGCGCTCCGCCACTGGGAGATCCGACCGTACTGCGAGGAGACGACGGCGCTCGCGAGCGAGACCATAGAGAGCGTGAGGCCGATCCCTCCCGAGGAGAGGCCGAACTCGTCGGTCAAAAGCAACGGCAGCGCGGTCTGGACCGCGCCATAGAAGACGAAGAAGACGATAAATATTGCCGCAAAAATCGCGAGCGCCTCCGGGCTGGTCACCACGTCGGAGAGCCCGCTGAGGTACGTCCGGATGTCGTCCGGCTCGGTCCCCTCCGGTTCCGGGAGGGCGACCAGGGCGACCAGTGCGACGACAATACCGATCCCGAAGAACAGAAACGGGAGGTTCCACCGGACGCTCGCCAGGGCGCCGCCGATCAGCGGGTACAGCGCCGCCCCGGTCCCGATCGTACTCGAGTTGACGCCCATGACGGCGTTGCGGCGCGCGCCCTCGTAGACGTCGCCGATCAGCGTCACTGCGAGTGTGACGAGCGCGCTCGCGCCGATGCCCTGGAGGAACCGGAGAGCGAGTACCGCCCGGAAGCTGTGTGCGACGGCGATGCCGGCCCCGCCGATCCCGAAAACGAACAAAAGCGGGATGATGACCCGCCGCCGGCCGATCCGGTCGGCGACCAGTCCGATAAAGGGCGTCAGAAACACGCCCGGGAGGGTATAGACGGTGATGACGAGCCCGATCTGGGCGTCGGAGACGCCGAATACGCCCCGGAGGGACGGCAGCAGGGGGCTGATGAGCGAGACGCCCATCACGCCCATGAGCGAACTCGCGAGGATGACGTGCAACGTCGCCGACCGCCACGGCACGATCGAGCCTCCGCGTTCGTCGTTCCCGTCGGACATCCTCGCGTACGTCTCCCCCGTGGGCGGATCAGGGGTTAAAAAGCGCGGTTCGGTTCCCCGCCGGGCGCGCCGCGTCTACGCCCCGTGAAGCTCCCGGACCCGCTCGACGTTCCACCCGTAGGACTTGCCGTCCTCGGTCGGCGTCTCGAGGACGAGGGGAACCTCCGCCACCGCGTCGTGGTTTATGAACGCGCGCATCCCCGCTTCGCCGATCAGCCCCTCGCCGACGTGGGCGTGTTCGTCTTTGTTCGTTCCACACCCGTGTTTCGAGTCGTTGAGATGGACACACTCGAGGTGTTCCAGCCCGACGACCGAATCGAAGGTATCGAACGTCCCGTCGACGCCCTCGGGCGTCGAGAGGTCGTAGCCGGCGGCGAACATGTGTGCCGTATCGAGACAGACGTCCAGGTCCAGCGAACAGCGATCCAACACGCCCGCCAGCTCCTCGAACGTGCTGCCGAGTTTCGTCCCGCCGCCGGCGTCAGATTCGACGAGTACGCTGACGCCGTCGGGAACGTCGAGTTCATCGAGCGCCGAGGCGGCGTTGTCGAGGCCCCCTTCGACGCCCGCGCCCGTGTGTGCGCCGAGGTGGACGTTGACGTAGGGGATATCGAGTTTCGACGCGGCGTCGAGTTCGGCCTGCATCGAGGCGATCGACTTCTCCCGGAGGCCCTCCTTCGGCGTACAGAGGTTCACAAGGTACGAACTGTGGATGACCCACGGTTCGACGCCGCCTTCGGCCGAGCGCTCGCGGAACCGCTCGGCCTCCTCGTCGTCGATGTTCGGCTCCTGCCAGACCTGCGGCGAGTGGGTGAAGATCTGCCCGCAGTTGCCGTCGTACTCGAGTTGCTCTTCGACTGCGTTGTAGACGCCCCCCGCGATGGAGGTATGTGCGCCGATCCGGAGCATACGCTCTCTCGGGGCAGACGGCACATAGGGGCGTCGGATCGCGACACTCGCCCGGGGCGGCGGCTCAGCCGGTCGGATCCGTCCGGGAGCGCACCCACCGGTCGTGGCCGTACTTCTCGGCGACGAGCTCCTCTGCGCGTTCGCGCTCCGAATCGCTCCAGGACCCGCGCTCGGCGTCAGCCCACCCGGCGAGGGCGTCGGTCAGACGATCGACGAACGTCGATCGATCGAGCGTTCCCGCCGTGATGTCCGTGAGGCCGCATACCCGATCGGCGAACTCGGCCGTCGAGACCGGCGGATCGACGAACGGCCCCAGATGGGCGGCGGGATCGGACTCGAACGTCAAAGATCCATGTTGGACGATCGCCTCGCTGGTCCGGTACTGGGCGTTACCGGCGATCTTCCGGCCGTCGGGGCCCACGAGGTCGTGGGCGGGGTCGAGCCCGAGCAGGTAACACAGCGGGCCCCACAGCGTCCCGGATTCGGCGTCGGCGAACCCGACCTCGGTGCCGACGGCCTCGAAGGCCTCGAAGACGGGTTTTAGGAGCTGTCGGTAACACTCGGTGACGTCGCCCGGGAACTCCGAGGCGGGGGCGACGATCGAGTAGGCCACGTCGCCGAACCCGTCGTGGTAGATCGCGCCGCCGCCGGTCTGCCGTCTGGTGACGTCGATAGCGTGTTCGGCACAGTACCTCCAGTCGACGATGTCGGCGTCGTTGCCGTAGCCGAGCGAAACGGTGCTCGGGGTCCACCGGTAGAGCCGTACCGTCGCCGGACCCCCCTCGGCGACCGCCTCGGCGGCGACTTCGTCGAGCGCCATCGCGGTCGGGCCGCCGATCCGTTCTTCGGGGATGAGCCGCCAGTCCATACGTGCGGTGTCGGCGGGGGAATAAAAGCGGTTGCGGATCGACTGTACACGCTGACTTTCGCGGCGCGTCCCCCGACTGTGAACGCCGAACGGCCACGGCCGAGAACGTCAGGGCAAAAGCTTCCGATCGAGCCGTTCGACGGTCCCCTCGGCGACCGTCCGCAGGTTGACCGCGTCCTCGCGGTTGTACGAGACGAGCGTCTCGAGGGCGCCGTCGACGCCGCGTTCGTGTTCGCGCCACAGCCGGACGGCGTCCTCCCCGGAGATGTCCGGGCGGTCGCGTTTGACGCCCACCTCGGGTTCGATGGCCTTCAGCCCGCCCGTCAGGCCGACGCGCCGGCAGGGGTACATCAGGTCGAGATGCGGCGAATCGACGTCGAGATCAAACGACGACTCGAGGAACGGGACGTCGAACCGGGCGCCGTTGAACGTGACGAGCAGGGGCACGTCCAGTAGCTCCCGGAGGTTCTCCCGGGTCAGGTCATCGCCGCGGACGAGCGTCTCCGTCCGGCCACCTTGATGGAAGCTCACGCAGGTGACCGCGTCGCGGTCGCGGTCCAGTCCGGTCGTCTCGATGTCGAAGAAACACGCCGCTTCGCTGAAGTTCTCGTAGAGCCGCCAGCGTTCGCTTTTCGGTAGCGCCCGCTCGAAGAACGTCGAATCGCCCTCGGCCAGCCGCGGGCGGGCGCGATCGATGAACGACCCGATCCGGTCGGCGGTCCGCGAGCCACACAGCGTCGGATCGAACTCCGACCAGGTCAGTGCGCCGGACTCCCACAGCTTCCGTTCGGTCGTCTCGCCGACCCCGTCGACGCCGATGTAGGTGTTTTCGAGTCGCACGCCTATTGGTGTGCGGGCAGTCCTCTAAAAACGCTCGCTCGTCGGCCGTCGCTTCGATGGGAGCACGGTCAGTCGGGAAGCGGGTGCTCGAAGAGCCGATCGCCCGTCTCCTCACAGACGACGGCGACGACCGTCTCGGAGCTACAGCAAGAGGTCACCGTCTCCTCTGTCAGCTCGACGCCACCCTCGGCGGTCGGACACGTCTCCAGGAACATCCGGAGCCCCCCGGGGAGCCGTCCCTTCGCCTCCGGCCCGTAGGCGTCCCAGTCTTCGAGCCACGATCCGAGCCGCCTGCTCGCGGCGATGTCGGCGACCAACGCGGCGTAGGACGGCCACGTCCCGGCGTTGCGCCTGCGGCCCTCGTCGCTTTCGCTTCCGTACTGGAGCGCGTAGGCGCCGTTTCCCTTCTCTTCGAGGTCGAACGCCGCCGGACCGTCCTCGAACCCGAACGCCCCGACGACCGCCCCGGTATCGACCCCCGACTCGAGGACCGAATCGATCGCGTCGATCCACTCGGCCTCGAACGCCCCGGTGAGCTGGAGGTCTCCGTCGCTTTCGCGCGGTTCGAGGATCCCGGCCTCCAGGAAGTACGTCTCGAGGTCCTCCGGAACCGTCGCCGCTCCGCCGTCGTCCCCGGCGGTCGGTCCCGACCGACGTTCGCCGTTCGCGGCAGGTTCGGCGTCGACTCCGACCGCGAGGCCGGGATCCGGCTCCTTCCCGAACCACCGCAGTACCGACGGCGGGAGGTACCGCTTCGTCAGTTCGGGCGTCCCCGGGACCAGATACCCCCGGAGGTAGATCAGCCCGATCGAGACGACGGTGACGGCCGCGCCGGCCGGTTTCGACCGCCGCGAAACCAGCGCCCCGAGAGCGGCCGCGAGAAGCACGTTCACCACGGTACACGGCGGGCACCGGTTCTCGCCGGTATGCTCCGGTTGCCGCACCGCTTCGAGGACGTCGCGTATCATTCGACCGTCTCTCGGTGTTCGTCGGCCAACTGTGTTCCGGGATCCGGCGACCGACGCCGGCAGAATTGAACGCTGAGTCGGAGTGAGCTATTATATACGATATTTACCCTGTACTACGTATGCGAGTTTCAAGCGGCGTCTCCGGTCTGGATCCGCTCGTTGGGGGTGGGTTGCCCGCGGGCCGTCTCTACGTGCTTTCCGGTCCGCCCGGGAGCGGGAAGACGACGATATCCACGCAGTTTCTGGTCGAGGGGGCCCGACAGGGCGAGAACTGTCTGTTCGTGAGCATGCACGAATCGCGCGCCGACATCGTCGAGGACATGTCGGGCTACGAGTTCGGGTTCGACCGGGCGATCGAGACCGACCGGCTGACGTTCGTCGACGTGTTCTCCTCGGAGGGGAAACGGCTCTTTCGGCCCCCCGGGAAACACCGGGACGCCTCGAGTCTCGTCAACCGGCTTACCGGGTTCATCGATTCCAACGGGATCGATCGGGTCGTCATCGATTCGACGATGCTTCTGGATCACTTCCTCGCGGACGCCGAGAGCAACACCATACAGTTTCTGACCTCGCTGAAGCGCACCGACGCGACCGTCGTGTTGATCTCGGAGATGACCGACCCGACCGCCTACGCCGACGAACACTACCTCGCCCACGGGGTCGTCTTCCTGCATAACTTCCTCGAGGACGGCGGGATGCAGCGGGGGATCCAGGTGCTGAAGATGCGCGGGACGGCGATCGATACCGACATCCACGACCTCTCGTTCGACGATAGCGGGGTCTCGGTCGGGACGAAGCGAACCGAGAGATGACGATGTACGACCGATACTTCGACGAACGGGAAGAGTACACCACAGAGGAGGTACTCAGGCGGGCCTACGCGCTCGGCGTCGCGTCGGTCTGTGGCGACCCCGACGACGGGGCCTACGAGCGACTCAAAGAGCGCTCGCCGGACACCTACGACCGGAGCATCGTCGAACTCGCCTACGAGGAGGGGCGGGCGGAGGCGCTCGAACTCGAGGCGACCGTCGGGGACGACGAGGAGATCTGGGACCGGCTCGTCGAGACGACGCTGGATCCCGGGACGACCGACGGGGCGGACCTCCCGGCGGGGCTCCCCGATCTGCTCTCGAGGGAGGGGACGTCCGGCCCGGCGGCGGACCTCCCCGAGCATCTCGATCTCCCGTCGTTTCTGCGCCGGTAAGATCGGTGTCCCGACCGTCCCAGCACCACCCTGCGTCGTGACTATTCACTGTCGATCTCGTCGTCGACACGGAGCGTTTCACCGCGATCTGGCTCGGGGATCGACGTGATAACCATCACGGTATAGAGATGTTCGAACGCGTCCTCGTCGATCCACTCCGGGAGGGTTTCTCTGCGTCGTTCGATGAATCGCTGTCGGAACTCCTCGATCGGTTCGCCGGTATCCGGATCGCGTGTGGGAACGACACAGCGCCCGCAGGCTTCGGCTCCCTCGAGGCGGATCCCGTCGATCTCGAACCCGGACGGATCGTCGCCGAGGAACCGGTCCTCCCAGAAGGCGGGGACGCCGCCGACCTCGACGTTGGGGCGGAGCCGCCGGCGCGCGCCGTCGGCCGTCATCCCCTCGAACCACGAGGCGATCTCCTCGAGGGTTCCGGTGCTGATGACCGAGGGACCGAGCGCCGGGCGGTCGACGAAGGCGGGCGGCTCGCGGCGGCGCAACTCGATCGGTTCGCCGGCGAAATCGCTGAACCACTCGCTGGCCTCGTCCCGCTCCGTGGTGAGATCGAACCGGCGCGTCGTATCGGCCTCGCGTACGGTGAGAACGTCCGTCTCCGGGTCGAACCGCGAGGTAATCTCGTTGATGTCGTCGATCTGTTTCCCGTTGAGCGTCTCCCCGTCCGAACCGACCATCGCGTATTTCCGATCGCCCTTCAGCGTCCCGGCGCCGGAGACAGTAACCGACTCGATTGCCGTCGGATCCAGTCCTTTGACCGGGTAGATACGGATGTTCTCGACGTGTGCCATTAGAGGGGTCTCGGGGATCGTCCCCTAAAAGATGGTACCTCCGGGGGCAGACCTGATTTGATATCGCGCTATACGGTTTATTTTATTTCCGGCCGTACACGGGGCGTTTTTGCCTGTGGGGCCACTAGAACCGCCGAGATGGTACAGAACGTCGCCACGCGGATGGCCGAGTTGGAGGAGGGGGACTTCCATCTACTCTCGGGGATCGAACACGGGATGCGCTTTTCGGATTGGGTGGCCGAGGGGAAGCTCCCGGAGTTCTCCCGGCTCGATCCGGGAGAGATCGACTACCGGATCGACCGCTGTATGGACCGCGAACTCCTCGAGCGGAAGACGATCCAGTACACCGGCTACCGGCTCACCTTCGAGGGGTACGACGCGCTCGCGTTGCGGACCTTCGCCGAGCGGGAGACGATCGACGGCGTCGGCGCACCGCTCGGCGTCGGCAAGGAAAGCGACGTCTACGAGGCCCGCTCGTTTCAGCCGCTCGCGCTCAAATACCACCGCGAGGGGTATACGAACTTCCGGGCGGTCCAGAAGGAACGGGAGTACACCGCCGACAAGGAACACCGGTCGTGGCTCTACACCGCTCGAAAGGCCGCCGAACGCGAGTACGACGCACTCGAGGCGCTGTATCCCGACGTCTCGGTCCCCCGTCCGGTCGACCAGAACCGCCACGCGGTCGTCATGGAGCGGATCGATGGGGTCGAACTCTCCCGGGCGAAACTCGATCCCGAGCAGGTCGTCGGCGCCCTCGATCTCGTCTTAGAGGAGATGGCGGCGGCCTACCGGGCTGGCTACGTGCACGCCGATATGAGCGAGTACAACGTCTTCGTCGCCAGCGACGGGGTGACCGTTTTCGATTGGCCGCAGGCCGTCCCGACCGACCACGAGAACAGCCGCGAGTTGCTGGCCAGGGACGTCGAGAACCTGCTCGGACACTTCAGCCAGAAATATCCGCAGGAAACCCCGGATGTCGGCGAAGAGACGCTCACAACGGAGCTGGCGGAGGGGACGTTCGAAACCGTCAGAACGACCGTAAACCAGTAACGACGATACAAAACCGACTCCGAACCGCCCGAAGCGAGCGCGGCGGCTCCCGGAGCAAGCCGGTATCCAGAGGGCGGTCCCGTTCTTCGTCCGCGACGACCGCCGGCGGGCGTCGGGCCCGGATCGTGCGACCGCCGATCCGGCGTTCGTGATGATACCGTCGGATCCCGACCGGTCGAACCGGCGAACGGAGGCTGCTACGGGTCGGCCGTGATCGCCCTCGCGGCCGTCGTTTTGAACGCGGCGACCACGTCCGTCCCTTCCGTGATACCGAGTCGGTCCACGCTCTCTTCGGTTACAACCGACTCGATCATTACGCCGTCGTCGATCTCGACGGTCACGGTGGCGATCGCGTCGTCGATCGCGACCCCGGTGACGACCCCCGGGATCTGATTGCGGATGCTCGTCCGGTCGTGTGCCGGCGATCGGGGTTCGATAAGGACAACGGCGTCGGCTCGCACGGCGATCTCTACGTCCTCCGCCCGCGTCGGGACGCGGGCCGTCATCTCTCCGGCGGCCGTACGAACGGTCGCCAGTTCCCCCGACCGCTCCGTGACTGTTCCGGAGATGACCGATTCGGGAACCGTCGTCACGCCCGAGAGTTCGACCCGCAACCGTTCGAACTGCCGGATGAGACCGAGCGCGTCGGGCGTCAGTTGCGTGCCGCCCCCGCCTTCGCCCCCCCGAACCCGCTCCGTTAGCTGACCGATCGCCTCCTCGAGTTCGACCACGCGCCGCTGGAGGTGCGGATACGATCGCCCCAGTTCGTTCGCCGCCTCGTGCATCGACCCGAACCGGTCGATCGCACGGAGCATCTCGATATCCCGGCCGGTGACGGTCGTCTCGCCGATCGCGAGATGGGGTTCGAAGCCTTTTTCGAGCGTCATCGGTGGGAACGGTCGCGTGGATGGTTCGCGGGCACGTGTCCGGTCAGTATACCAACTCGCCCGAAATAAATTTCCGGGTGCGCTCGTTCGAGGGGTGCTCGAAGATCTCCTCGGTCGGACCGATCTCCGTGATGCTGTCCCCGAGCAACACTGCGGCCCGATCCGCGACGCGCTCCGCCTGGTGCATATCGTGTGTGGCCACGACGACCCCGATCCCCCGATCCCGGGCCTCGGCGATCGCCTCCTCGATCACGGCGGTGTTTCGCGGGTCCAGATCGGACGTCGGCTCGTCGAGCAGCAGGACGTCCGGATCGTACGCCAACGCCCGGGCGAAGGAGACCCGCTGGGCTTCACCACCGGACAGCGACGCTACATGCTGGTTCGTTTTGTCGGTCAGCCCGACGACATCGAGGGATTCGCGGACGGCCTCGTTGGTCCCGTCCGGGCGCACGGTCGAGCGGAGTCCCTCACGGAGCCGCTCGGACCACGACCGGCGAATACGGAGCCCGTATTCGACGTTCCGGGCGACCGAGGCGTCGAAGAGGCTCGCCTCCTGAAACACCATCCCGACCCGTCGCCGCAGCGAGAGCCGTTCGGCTTCCTCGAGGGTCCATGCGTCCGCGCCGTCGAAGGTGACGGCCCCGCCGTCCGGCTCGAGAGACAGGGCGAGCGTTCGCAGCAGCGTCGTCTTCCCGACCCCCGACGGTCCGATGACGGCGACGACCTCACCCGCGTCGATCCCGATGGAAAGCTCCCGGAACACCGATTCGTCCCTGTAGGACTGTGAGACGTCGGTCGCTCGAAGCATCAGCGTTGCACCCCCCGATCGCCGAAGCGAACGACGACGGCGTTGACTGCCAACACGAGCACGACCAGGATCGCCCCCAGTACCATCGCCGTCTCGTATCGCCCCTGGCGGGCTTCGAGCTGGATGGCGGTCGTCAGCGTCCGGGTCTTCGAGATCCCGTCCGAGCCGGTGATGTTGCCGCCGACGATCAGGACCGACCCCACCTCGCTGATGGCGCGGCCGAACCCGGCCAGGATCGCCGTCGCGATCCCGTATCGCGCTTCCTTGAGGACGACCAGCGCCACGTCGAGCCGCGTCCCGCCGAGAACGTGGGCCGCACCGCGGACGTTCTCGTCGACGCCGGTGATCGCCGCGAGGCTGATCGCCGTGATCGGCGGCGTCGCTAGCACGAACTGCGAGATGATCATCGCCTCCCTGGTGAAGACGAGCTCCAGGGACCCGAGCGGCCCCTGGTTCGAAACGGCGAAAAGGACCACGAGCCCGACGACCACGCTGGGAAATCCCATCCCCGTGTTGATAACCGACTTCACGAACCGCTTGCCGAAGAAGTCGTTAAAGCCCAACACGACGGCGACCGGGACGCTGAACAGCGTACTCAGCGTCACGGCGGTGAGACTCACGTACAGCGAGACGTAGATGATACTCGGAACGTAGCCCTCCCTGAACGGGGAGTCGAAGACGGCCAACAGCAGCTCTGTGAGTGGTTCCAGTGGCACGCTTACTCGTCGGTGGAGCCGCTACTCCACCCCTCGGGGACGTACTGCTGGAAGTTCGGATCCTCCGAGACGGCCTCGGGGAAGAACAGCTGTTCGCCGTTCGCCCGGTACTCCGCGATGGCTTCCTGGGCTCCGGGGCTGGTGATCCACCCGATGTAGGCCATCGCCAGATCGTAGTTGGCGTTCTCGTGGACGCCGGGGTTGACCGCCATGACTCCGTAGGGGTTCGAGAGGATCTCCGGGCCGCCCTCGATGGGGCCTTCCACGAGGACGGTGAGGTCGATCTCCGAGCGCTGTGAAATGAAGGTCCCCCGGTCCGAGAGCGTGTAGGCGCCCTGCTGGTTGGCGTTGTTCAGCGCCTCGCCCATCCCGCCGCCGATCTCCTGATACCACTCGCCGCCCGGTTCGGTTCCGGCGGCCTCCCACAGGTTCAGCTCCTTGGTGTGGGTTCCGGAGTTGTCCCCCCGCGAGACGAACGGCGCCCCCGCCTCGGCTATGGTGCCGAGCGCCTCGGTCGCGGACTCCGTCCCCTCGATCCCAGCCGGATCGTCCGTCGGCCCGACGATGACGAAGTCGTTGAACATGAGATCGCGGCGGTTGATCCCGTAGCCGTTGTGCATGAACTCGTCTTCGAGGCCGCGGGCGTGGACCATCACGATGTCCGAGTCCCCGTTGCGGGCGGTCTCCAGGGCCGCCCCGGTCCCCTGGGCGACCGCGTCGACGGTCACGCCGTACATCTCCTCGAAGTCGGGGTGAATCGCATCGAGCAACCCGGTGTCGTAGGTACTCGTCGTCGTCGTGAGCGTCAGCCTTTCGCCGGCCACGTCCGGCTGGTTGGCACTCCCGCTGTCCGCCCCGCCGCCGTCTTCGCCGTCGGATCCGCCGTCGGTTCCGTCGCCGTTCCCTCCGGCCTGTGCACATCCGGCAGCGCTCGCCAGTGTCCCTGCACCTATCGCCGCGATGAACCGTCGGCGTTGTATCGACATAGATACACCGTCGAACTGATAACAAATATACCTTCCGCAATCCATGTAACCAATAGTGGTTATCGACGACCGGAGCAAAAACCGACACTTCGATACAAGCGGTGCAAGCTACCGCATTCGAACCGCTCGGCCGTTTTCCGGAGAAAGGGTGTATCCACAAACGGTTACGTCAGCCCGCTTCAGAACACGACGAACAGCCCACCCACGAGGCCGATCGTGACGACGAGCCGGCCGAGGCTCCCGAGGAACGTCGCCGCGGCGAACCGGACGTAGTCACGTTCGAGCACGGCGAAGGCGTAAATCGAGATCGTATCGGGGAAGAACGGAACCGACAGCGCGATCGCGAGGCCGCCGTACCCGTACCGCTGTGCGAGCTGGACCGACCGCTTTTCGGACCACTGCATGACGTCCCACCGGGAGCGGCGCAACCACCGGACGATCGGCCCGGCCCGTTTGACCTCCTGGCCGATGTGGAACGCGAACACGCTGCCGATGGCCTTCCCGGTCGCGCTGACGAGCATGATGCTCCCGAGGCGGGCCCACCGCGACAGGCCGAGATCGATCGGCGCCGCGAGGACGACCTCGCTTGGCCCCGGCAGTATGAACGCGATCAGAAACGAGTACACGAAGATGATACCCATCCCGGGCCATCCGGTCGCCGATTCGACGACCGCTTCCATCGTCCCGGCCAGCGGGATCCCCGAGAGACCGATCGCGAACGACGGGACGGTCACGACCATGGTGTTCGAACCTTCCCGGAGTCGGGTGTGTTTTTCGTTTCCCCGGCGGGTCGGCCGGGGACCGGCGGTTCGACGCTGTGACGGGACGGAACCGGCATCGCTACTTTTATCCCCACGTCCACCGGGCGTCCAGGACGTACCGGTACACGCCGCTGATCACGATCGCGATGCCGTTCGCCGGCAGATACGGGACGAGCAACCACTCTACGAACACGAAAAGGACCGAGAGCTGGATCGGGATCGCGGTCCCGCGGACGAGGTTGGTCTTGACTAGCCCGACGAGATAGCCGACGGTTCCGGTGTTCTGTATCTGTTGAAACGTCCAGGCGTTGTTGAGCACGTACGAGAGGGCGATCGTGATTTCGATGGCGATCAGGGCGCCGAGGATGTAGTTCACGCCAGCGAGTTCGACGAAAATCCAAAGCAGCAGCATCTGTGTGCCGGCAGCGACGGCGCCGACGAGGACGAACCGCCGCAGCCGCAGCGCGAGCGCGCCGCTCAGGAGGTTGCGGAGGAACGCCCGGAGCATCTATCGGTAGCCCAGTGCCTCCAGCCGGTGTCCGAGGTCCTCGTCGACGTCCTGGCTCCGGTCCCGAACTGACTCCCCGTCGGGTCCCGCCCGGAGCAGCCGCGCGTGACCGTCGGCGATCGAGCCGAACCGATCGAGCACGCGTCGCCGTTCGGCGTCCCCACCGTCCGATAGATCCCGCTGTTCGTCCGAATCGCCGGGGCGGTAGTACAGCTCTTCGGTCCCCTGATCGATGTTCTCGATGTAGGTCCACTCCCGATCGCGGACGCTCACCACCAGATCGCCGTCCTCCAGCGATCGGGGGATCGGCTGTGTCGTCACTTCTTCGCCGCGAACCGTCACCGAGACCACCGGCTCGTCGGCCGGGGGTTCCCCTTCGCGGACGGTCGGCGCGAGTGTCGATCCGGTCCACTCCGCCGGCGCCTCGACGCCCAGCAGGTCGGTCACCGTCGGCGGGATCGAATCGAGCCCCACCTGCCCGTCGATCCGGCGGCTGTCGGCGCCGGGGACGTCGACGACGAACGGCACCCGGATCAGTTCGCCGTACAGCTTCGGGTAGTGAGCGAGGTGGCCGTGTTCCTGAAACTCCTCGCCGTGATCGCCCGCGAGAACGACCGCGGTTTCGTCCCTGACGCCGCTCGCGGAAAGCGACGCCAGAAGGCGACCGATGCTCGCGTCGACCTGCCGTACCGCCGCCTGATAGAGCGTCCGGAGGTCCGAAAGCGTCCGATCGCCGACCTCCCATCCGAGTCCGGTTCGCGTGTGGGCGTGGATCATCCGGTGGGTGCCGAGCAGGTTCGATGACACCTCCCGGATGTACCGTGGCGCCGGCACGTACGGCGTGTGGGCGTCCATGTAGTGGATCCAGAGGAAAAACGGTTCGTCGGTTTCCTCGATGAACGAGTTCGCGGCGTGTTCGACGTCGAACATCCGGGAGGTATCGAGGAACGGTCGGTCGTCGCTCTCCCCGCGGAGCCACGAACTCAGACGCCGGACGGGCGAGGTCGCGAACTGGAGCCACGCCTCGACCGTCGGGTGAGTGGCGAGATACCGGCTGTAGATGCTGGACCCGACGCTGGCGACGAACGGTTCGAACTCGTCGAAGCCCTCGTCGTACCCCCAGTGTGAGGTGAGAAACCCGTTTGCGGCGTTGAACCCGCCCGTCGAGACGTCGGCTTCAGAAAGCGTCTCGGCGAGCGTCGGGGTTCCGTCGACGCCGATCCGGCCCGTATCCGCAAACACCGGCCGCGAGGCCAGCATCGACGGGAAGGAAAACGGCGTCCAGTTGCCGGTCGCGAAGGCCCGATCGAACACGGCGCCGCGATCGGCGAGCGAGTCCATGACCGGCGTGTGACGTTTCTCGTCGTAGGCGCCGATCGCATCTGCCCGGAGCGAATCGACCGTGACGAGTACGACGTTCGATATTTCGGTGTGGTCCATGTGTGTCGTGTGTGCTCCCGTCCGGTTGTCTCGGGCGATCGTCCGCGCGTTCGGCGGCAATCCCCGGGCCACCTACGCTGGTGGGAAGTGCCTCTAGCCCCGACGGCACCGGCTGACGGAGCGCTCACGTTGGCTATCGAACGGTCAGTTCGGGCTTTACTGTTTCGGTTCCACCGACGGCCCGACGACTCCTGGAACTCGCCAGACCCCCCGGTTCAGCCAACCGGGTTGGGTACAACAGCCCGTTCGATCTCCGATCAGCTTCCCCGTTCACTCCCTTCCGAGAGGACCGAATCGACGTACTCTTCGGCGGCCCGCCGGCCGGTCCCGAGGGCCTCGAGGTCCTCGAGAACGACCGCCCGGGTTCGGGCACCGTTGGCGATCGTCAAAAGCGTCGTCGCCACGTGTTCGGCGTCGACTTCGGGGAAGGTTCCCTCCTTGATCCCGCGTTCGATTGCGGTTTCGAGCATGTAGCCGATGTACTCGTCGTTCTGCTGGAACCGCTCGCGGAACGTCCCGTTGTAGGGGGCCTGACTTTCCATCTCCAGCATCGAAACGAGCAGATCGTAGTGTTCCGCCGGTTCGACGAGCAGTTTGTTCAAAAGCAGCTCGAGCCGCTCGGCGGGGTTGATCGTCTCGACGCCGCGTACCGTCTCGACGAACCGATCGAGGATGTAATCCAAAAACGCCGCCAGGAGTTCGTCCTTCGTCTCGTAGTGATAGTGGACGGCGGCCGTCGACTTCCCGTACTCCTCGGCGATGCGTTTGATCGTCAGATCGGCGTAGCCGTGCTCCCGAAGCGCACGGTAGGTCGCACGCATGATCTCCTCATCGGATTCCGAGAAGGATCGTTCCGGCGGGTCAGCCATTGCTACCGCATAACGGTTTTGACCAGCGATCAGGGTTCGGTGGTCGGTCCCCGCCGGCCCCGGGCGCTCTCCGGTGGCGTGGAATCGACGGACAACTGACGACGCTTCCGTCGGGCGCGAGGGGTCTTAAGATTCGTTAACCGAGGCGGTGAGCTCTTCGGCGGCTTCGAGATCGAGTTCCTCGACCGAGATGACCGGCAGGAGCTTCTTGAGTTGCCTTTTCACCTGATCGACGCCGGGGTGAGGTGGTTCGACGACGAACGTGATCCGCGAACGCGTCCCGTCGCCCATCGGCTCGCCGACGATGCGTTCGATGTTGACCTGTCGACGGGCGAACAGCCCGGTTATCTTGGCGGTCACGCCCGGTTCGTTTTTGACGACCGTCGTCAGCACCGCCCGCCGTTCGTCGGCGTCCCTGTCGGGGGGCGTCTCATCCATGTCGATCCGCGTCCCGTCGGGGTTCCGCCGGCCCGACGGCTGGGCGCGCTCGTGAGGGCCCGGATATCCGGTTTCACCGCTCATCTCACAGTTCCTCCAGTTGGGCCTCGTTCATCGCGAACTTCGTGTTGTCGCCGCCGCTTGGGACCATCGGGTAGACGTCCTCCTCGGGGTCGACGTGGGCGTCGACGACGGCGGGGCCGTCGTACTCGTAGGCCGCCCGGAGCGTCTCGTCGACCTCCTCGTAGGTCTCGATCCGGAACCCACGGGCGCCGAACCCCTCCGCGAGGACGTCGAACCCGGGCACCCACGGGTACTCCGAAGCCATCCGACGGCCTTCGAAGAAGGCGTCCTGCCACTGTCTGACCATCCCGACGGCGGCGTTGTTGAGCACGACGACCGTGATGTCTAGTTCCTCCCGGACGGCGACGGAGAGTTCCTGTAGCGTCATCAAAAAGGAGCCGTCGCCGTCGAAGCAGACGACCGACTGGTCGTCGTCGGCCGCAAAGCGGGCGCCGATCGCCGCCGGCAGCCCATAGCCCATCGTCCCCAGCCCGTGCGAGGAGACCCACGTTCGGGGGTGGCGGTACGTCCAGTACTGCATCGCCCACATCTGGTGTTGGCCGACGCCGGTCGTGACGACCGTGTCGTCGGGGGTCAGTTCGTCCATCGCCTCCACGAGGAACTGCGGCTTGACCGGTTCGTCCTCGGAGGCCGAGTACTCCAGCGGGTACTCTTCACGCCACTCCCGGCACTGTTGGCGCCACTCGCCGGCCTCGGGCGCGGCCGGCATCGCGTCGTGGAGCTGATCCAGCACCGTCCCGGCGTCGCCGACGAGCGGGTAATCGGCGTGGACGATCTTCGAGATCTCGGCGGGATCGATGTCGACGTGGACGATCTCGGCGTCGGGTGCGAACGTCTCGACGCCGCCGGTCAGCCGGTCGTCGAAGCGCGTCCCGAGGGCCAACATGACGTCACAGTGTTGCAGCGTCATGTTCGCGTAGCCGGTGCCGTGCATCCCGGCGACCTCCATCGCCAGATCGTGGTCCTCCGGGAACGATCCGATCCCCGGCATCGTCGTGACGACGGGAACCCCGTACTCGGTCGCGAACGCCCGGAGTTCCTCCCACGCCTCGCCCTTGATGACGCCGCCGCCGGAGAGGATCGCGGGCCGCTCGGCGTCGGCCAGCGCCTCGGCCGCCTCCGCGACGGTTTCGCCGTCGGCCGCGTCCGGAACGTCGAAACCGTCGGGGAGTTCCGGCCCGACCGGCTCTCCCGCCGAGTCGGCCTTCGTGACGTCCTTCGGGAGGTCGACCAGCGTCGGTCCCGGTCGCCCCTCCCGGGCGAGCGCGAAGGCCTCACCCACGGTGTGGCCGGTCGTGTCGGGATCGGTGCTCACGTAGTTCGTCTTCGTCACCGGCATCGTGACGCCCGTGGTATCGGTCTCCTGGAAGGCGTCCCGGCCGAGGAAGTCCGTCGCGACCTGTCCGGTCAGCGCGACCATCGGGTCCGAGTCCATGTCGGCGTCGGCGAGCCCCGTCACCAGGTTCGTCGCGCCGGGGCCCGAGGTGGCCAGACAGACGCCGGGGTCGCCGGAGACGATCCCGTAGGCGTCGGCCGCGTGGGCGGCGCCCTGCTCGTGGCCCATCGTGACGTGCTGGATGTCGGAGTGATACAGCGCGTCGTAGACGGGCATGATCGCACCGCCCTGCAGGCCGAAGGCGTGTTCGACGCCGGCGGCCTCGAGCGCCACGATGGCGGCGTCGGCGCCGGTCGGGGCTGATCGTCCGGGCGATTCGTCGGTCGGTTCTTCGGGGGCGGTCGTTCGTTTTGACATCCGTCTGTGGTGTCCGTGGCGTCGCCGGAACACCGGCGACAGGGTTAGTTATCGAGCGTTTCGAGCCGGATCGAAAAGTAGTGTTTTGGTGGGGCTACTGGGGAGCCCCAATAATACCGATGATACCGATGATACCGGTAGCGCTATCGGAGATACCGCTGGTGACGAGGGTGGACTCGGGTGCGGTACTCCGCGTCATGTAGTTGAAACAAGTGTCATCTATGCTTATTAAACTTACTGTCGGGCTCGATCGTCGATCCGCCGTTCGCGGCGTTTCGAAGCGCTTAACCGCGGTTGTCGTGAAAACCGTCACAACTCGCTGGACGACGGGCACCAGCGGGCGCCTGTCCACACAGGTCGGGATGTGATTCCCACCCGGGAATTGAACCACACAACGCCCGTGGTGAAACCATGGCACGAAGCTTCTACTCACACATCCGGGAGGCGTGGAAGACGCCGAAGGAAGGAAAGCTCGCGGAACTGCAGTGGCAGCGCCAACAGGAGTGGCGCGACCAGGGATCGATCGAGCGCATCGAGCGCCCGACGCGGCTGGATAAGGCGCGCTCGCTCGGCTACAAAGCCAAGCAGGGCGTCGTCGTCGCTCGCGTCTCGATCCGGAAAGGCAGCGCCCGCAAACAGCGGTTCAAGGCCGGCCGCCGCTCGAAGCGGCAGGGTGTCAACAAGATCACCCGCCGGAAGAACCTCCAGCGCATCGCCGAAGAGCGCGCCGGACGGAAGTTCCGGAACCTCCGCGTTCTGAACAGCTACTGGGTCGGCGAGGACGGCTCCCAGAAGTGGTTCGAAGTGATCCTCCTGGATCCCGAACACGGGGCGATCGAAAACGACGACGATCTGGGCTGGATCTGTGCGGACAGCCAGCGGGGCCGCGCCTACCGGGGCCGGACCTCCGCCGGCCAGCGCGGTCGGGGGCTCCAGCAACGCGGCAAGGGAACCGAACACACCCGTCCGAGCGTCCGCGCGAACGACAACCGCGGCAAGTAACGCCGCCGCGACCCCGGTTTTCGGCTTACATCACGCCGGAACAGCGACAGCTATCTGTGCAGGGTCGATCGAAAGCGACTCTCGGTCTCCTAGAAGACGGACGTCCAAGCGAACCGATATCCGTTCCGTCGGATCGAGTGCGCGTACCCGCTATCCCGCCCGACAGAACGGCTGATACGCCCGATCGGAACCGCTCCGGGCCGACGGCGTAAAACATCTGTCCGACGGGAGAACGAGCGTCGATCCCTCTGTAATGAATATTATATGTCACTTCAGGTGAAGATTTATTATAATCAAAAATTAATATGGTATTATGGCACAAGATACGACGAAAGAAAACACCCTGGTGGCGTTTTACAACGAACGAATCACGGAACCGTCGACGAACGACGAGGTGTACGGCTACTGGCTGTTCGCGCTCGGACTCGTAGCCAGCGTCGTCGGCGTCGTGTTCTTCATGTACAGCGGGACGTATCCGCGGCCACCGGCCTCGGAGGGCGGTACTTACTGGCTGTTACGCGAGATCGGCGGTGTCTTCATCGGGGTGGGCTTTCCCCTGTTGCTTGGTGGGGTTGCTATCCGGCTTCCCCTCCGACAGTTAGCAACCAGGGTCGTCGGTGTCGGCGTCGTGCTCTGTCTGGCCGCCGTCCTGTGGTTTATCGTGGTGTACCCGGCCGGTGGATGGCCCGTCTCGACCGGTCACACGGGCGTCATCGGGCTCTACACCGTCGGGCTCGCGGCTATCGGGATCGCATTGATCGTCGTCCCGATGCTCTCTCGCGCGGAGACGGAGACCGAAAGCGAGCGGGTAACACGGGAACAGGACAAAGCGGAGCGGTCCGAACTCGAAGCCGAAAAGGCGGAACTCGAGGAGAGAACGACCGAACTGGGAGCGGATCTCGAGTCAGCACGCGAAGAGCGCGACGAGGCGGCGGCCGCGACCGAGGCCGCCGAGGCCGAACTCGAGGCGCTCCGGCAGTCGAAGGCCCGATTCGAGATCTATCGGGACAGGGGTGGCGGCCACCGCTGGCGGCTCCGGCACCGCAACGGCAACATCATCGCCACCAGCGGCGAGGCCTACGCCAGCCGACAGAAGGCCCAGCAGGGCATGCACAGCGTGATGCGGAACGCCCTGGGTGCGGCGGTGATGACGATCGAACCCGAGGATCCGGAAACCATCGAGGGGGAGACCGAGACCGACCCGATAGAGATCGAGAGCCGGGCCGAGTTCGAACTCTACGAGGATGCGGCGGGCGAGTACCGCTGGCGGCTGGTCCACGACAACGGGAACATCATCGCCGACTCCGGCGAGGGCTACGCGTCGAAAAGCAACGTCAGGCGGGCGATGGATAGCGTCCGAAAGCACGCCGAAGCCGCCGACTACCTCAGGATCGATCCGACAGGCTTCGAGGTCTATCGGGACGCGGCGGGCGAGTACCGCTGGCGGCTCGTCCACCAGAACGGCGAAATCCTGGCCGACTCCGGGCAGGGCTATGCGAGCCGACAGAAGGCACGACAGGGCGTCGACAGCGTCCGCGATAACGCCGGCGAGGCCGACATCGAAGAACAGTAATCCGACCGACCAACCGATCCAACAACAATGAGCAAGGCAACATTCGAACTGTACGAGGACGCGGCGGGCGAGTACCGGTGGCGGCTCCGGCACCGCAACGGGAACATCATCGCCGACTCCGGCGAGGGATACAACAGCAAGTCATCCGCGCGTGAGGCGATCGAACGGGTCCAGGGATACGCCCCCGAGGCGGACGTTCTCGACGTCGGCCAGGCCTCCTTCGAACTCTACGAGGATGCGGCGGGCGAGTATCGCTGGCGGCTCCGGCACCGCAACGGCAACATCGTCGCCGATTCCGGCGAGGGATACTCCTCGCGGAGCGCGGCGGAGGACGCAGTCAACAGCGTCAAACAGAACGCGCCGGGGGCAGAGGCGACCGACTAACCCGTCGCGGAACCCGATTATCCGGCAGCGTTTTCCGGCCGGCCGACGACTGAGGAACATGCGTAGCTTCGAGATCGGCCGGATCACCGGTATTCCGATCCGGCTCAACATCACCCTCGTCGTCTTCCTGCCTCTTCTGGCGTGGCTCATCAGCCGCGAGGAACAGCTCGGGTTCTACACCGACGTGGTCAACGAGCTCTCGCCGCAGGCCATCGACATCGCCGTGATCCAGTCGGGTTCGACGCCGATCGTCGCCGGCGCGGCGACCGCCGTCGGGCTCTTCGTCGGCGTGTTGCTCCACGAACTCGGCCACTCCTGGACAGCCCGCCGGTACGGCGTGACGATCAGCTCGATCACCCTGTGGATCTTCGGCGGGATGGCCCACATGGAGGACCTCCCGGAGGACTGGGACGTCGAACTCTACGTCGCGCTGGCCGGCCCGGCGATGAGCGTCCTCGTCGCCGCGGTCTGTTACGGGCTGCTCTTTGTCGTCCCCGCACAGCCGGTCTTTCTCTTCGTCGTCGGCTCGCTCGCCGTGATCAACGCGGTGCTCGCGGTCTTCAATCTGCTCCCGGCGTTTCCCATGGACGGCGGTCGCGTGCTTCGAGCACTGCTTGCTCGCAACCGTCCGTACGCCGAGGCGACCCAGACCGCCGCGACCGTCGGCAAGTTCATGGCGATCCTGATGGCGGTCTTCGCGGTCTTCGCGTTCGCGCCCATCCTGTTGCTCGTCGCGATGTTCGTCTACATCGCCGCCGGGGCGGAATCACGGACGACCGTTCTCCGGGATCTGCTCCGTGGAATGACCGTCCGGGAGCTGATGTCGAGTGACGTCCGGACCGTCACGCCGGAGACGACCGTCGCGGAGTTCTTCGATCGCGTCCTCACCGACCGGACGACCGCCTACCCCGTGATGGATCGGGGCACGGTCACCGGTCTCGTCACGCTCGAATCGGTCCGGGGGATCGCCCCCGACGCCCGCGAGACCACGACCGTCGCCGACGTGATGGGGCCTGCGCCGCCCTCGCTCGAACCCGACGCCGACGCCTTCGAGGCGCTGGTCGCGATGAGCGCCGCGCGCGGTGACCGGATACTCGTCGTCGAGGACGGCCGGTTCCTCGGCCAGCTCACTGCGGGGGACTTCACGACCGCGATCGAGGTCTTACAGGGGCTCGGCCCCCGCCGGGAAATCGATCTCCCCGACGGGTACGCCTGATACTGTCGGCTATAGCTATTTGGAGATATTCGCTCCCCGGTAACGCGATATATTCACGAAATTATAGCCGACAGTATGAGGGACGGTCGGACGGGTAATTTTTAGGCCCCCCTCCGTCCCACTACGGGTGTGAACGTCAACGAAGCGATCATCGACTGTTTGACCGAGAACGGTATCGATGCCCTGTTCGGCATTCCGGGCAAGCAGTCGCTCCCGCTGAACGAGGCGATCAGCGAGCGAGACGACATCCGGTTCGTCGTGGCGCGCCACGAGACCGCCGTCTCACATCAGGCGTGGGGGTACGCCGAAACCAGCGGCGGGATGGCCGGGACGGTCGTCATCCCCGGTCCGGGCGATATGAACGCGATGAACGGGCTCAAGAACGCGTTGAACGACTGTACCCCGCTTCTCCACGTCGCCGTCGAGACCGAACCGGAGATCCGCGGCGGCGACGGGATCCACGAGACGCCGCCGGACACCTACGACAACGTCGTCAAGGAGAACATCACCGTCGAGACGCCACAGAGTACGGTCGCGGAACTCCAGCGGGCGATCGACGCCGCGAGGACCCCCCCGAAGGGGCCGGTTCGGATCGGCATCCCGAAGAACTTCCTCTCGATGGACGTCGAACTCGCCGAGCGCGGCGAGACCGACCCGCCGTCGGTCGGCGGCGTTCCCGAGACGAAAGTAGAGGCGGCGGCGACGCTTCTCGCCGGGGCGTCGAAGCCGATCATCGTCGCCGGCGGCGGGGTGCGGGCCGCCGACGCGAGCGATGAACTGCGGGCCGTCGCCGAACGGCTCGAGGCGCCGGTCGTCCCCACGTACAAAGGCAAAGCCGTCTTTCCCGACGAACACGAACTCATGGGAGGTGTACTCTGTGGCGGGGCCGGGCGCCCCACGAAGGAACTGATCGCCGACGCCGACGCGGCGCTGGGGGTCGGCACCGACTTCGACGCGGTCAGCTTCCGCCACTGGTCGATCGAGATCCCCGAGGATCTGGTACACGTCACGCTCGCGGCCGACGACATCGGCACCGGCTACGATCCGGCCGTCGGGATCGTCGCCGACGCGGCCCGGACGCTCGATGCGCTCGATGCCGCCTTGGCCGAACGGTCGATCGCGAGCGAGACCGGCCCCGAGCGCGCCGCCGATACGCGGGAAGCGATAGACAGCCGGCTCGCGGAACTGCGGGACGTGACCGAACCGCCGCTGACCTCGGTCGCGGCGCTGGATGCGATCCGGGAGGCCACGCCCCGGGACGCGGTCGTGAGCCCGGACGCGGGCGGGTTCCGGCTGTGGGCGCTGGTGTCGTTTCCGGCGTACGAACCCCGCGATTGGGTCACGCCGGGATCGTGGGCGACGATGGGATCGGGCGTGCCGGGCGCCATCGGGGCGAAACTGGCCAACCCCGACCAGGACGTCGTGGCACTCACCGGCGACGGGGGGCTGTTGATGTGTCTTCACGAACTGCACACTCTGGCACACGAGGCGATCGACGTGACTGTTGTCGTCCTCGACAACAGCGACTACGCGATCATCAGCGAGGAGGCCGGCCGGAGCTACCGGATGGACGACGGCGAGTACGGCTGGGGAGAGACTCCCGTCTCGTATACGACCGTCGCCGAGGGTCTCGGCCTCGACGTCGAGCGGGCCGAAACCCCCGACGAAATCGAGACGACCGTCGCCGACGCGATCGAAAGCGACGGGGCGACGCTCGTCGAGATCCCCACCGATCCCTACGAGCCACAGTCCGGCGTCTGGATGAACGAGTGACCGATCAGCCCGGCGATTCGTTCGCCGTCGCTCCCGCTCACTCGCGGTCCTCGCGTTCGGTCTCGTAGGTCTCGCGGATCCGTTCGCCGGCCTCGATGAGCGTCGTCATGTCCTTGCCGGCGATCTGGTAGTCGAACCCCCGCTCGACGTGGTCCCCGACGTCGGCCCCCCGGACGGCGATCGTCCCGACTGGGGTATCGAGGGCTTCCCCCGCCTCGATGACCTCGGCCATCGCCTCCTCGAGTTCGGGCGCGTCCCACTCCCCGAAGACGCCGAGCGAGGCAGAGAGGTCGGCCGGGCCGACGAAGAGCGCGTCGATGCCCTCGACCCTCGCGATGTCGCCGGCGTTTTCGACGCCGGTCGGCGTCTCGATCTGGGCGATCGTCAACAGCGACCGGTGATCCGACTCGACGTACTCGAGGAAGCGCTGGCCGTACCCCGTCGCGCGCCCGGACGCGAGGCCGCGGTCGCCCTCCGGCGGGTACCTCGTCGCGCGCACCAGTTCCTCGGCGGCTTCCGCGGTGTCGATCATCGGGACCATGATCCCGTCGACGCCGAGATCGAGGATCCGCTTGATCCGCACCGGGTCGTTCCAGGCCGGCCGGACGATCACGCCGAGCGATCCGGGCGCGGCCGCCGCCGCCCGGACGAGTTCGGCCACGGTCTCGAGGCTCATCTCGGTGTGTTCGGTGTCCACGAGGACGAAATCGAACTCGGCTCTCGCGGCCGCTTCCACGATCATCGGGTGCCCGATCGAAACCCAGGTACCGAGCGCGCTTCCGGCGTCGAATCGCTCTCTGAGTTCCTCTGTGGTCGATTCTTCCGTCATCGCGCTCGCCTCGGCTCGCTCCGGTGATCGTTCGGACCGGACACGCTCGTCGGACGGGACGGTCCCTCCGGAGCGACGGATCGGACGGCTTCACACTGGCTCGGTTCCATCGGTTCGTCGTTCCGATAGGAGTCCAAAGAACGTTCGGGTCCGTGCCGCCGCTCTTGGGAGATCGGACGCACGATCGAGATAACCGGCCCGCTTCCGGACACGGATTTATAACCGAATACGCGCCCACGCGGCGTATGGGCCATCGAACCCTCGTTGCATACGACAGGGACGGCTACGACCTCCATTACGCACACTGGCGGGTCGATCCCGCGGCGCTCACCTCCGAGACGCCCTTCGGCGGCCGATCGGACGACGCCTGGGCACGCGAGCGGGCCGAAGAGTTGCTCGAGCCGGCGGGCGGACGGCTGAGCGAGCCACCCGGGACCGCCGTCGAGACGGATCCGATCGCTACGGAGCTTTCGTTCGTCGATCTGGAGGCGTACGTCGACCCGATCGAACACGAGGCGCTGTACGTCGTCGACGACGATTTCTCCGTGCGGACGTATCTCGTCTTCGGGATCGACGGATACGCCGTCGGACGGGCCGATAGCCCCGCCGTCGCGCTCGTCGGATACGACGGCGAGGCCGACGCCGCTTACCTCCGCGGCTGGCTGGCCGGCGCGCGCGCCGTCCGCGGCGTCTGTGGCCCCGACGACGGGGCGATCGTCCGGGCGCTCCGGTGGCTCGACCCCGAGCGCGGCACGGTCGTGTGGATGCCAACCGGCGACGCCGGGGTCGGCGACCGTCCCGGGACGACGACGGGGACCGCGGACAGGCCGTGATGAGCCGTCCGGAAGCCGGACCGTGGGCTCGACTCACGCGTCGGGATCGTCGAGCAGCCGCCGCGAGGAGTTGCTCACCACGAGCAGGCTGCTCGTCGCCATCGCGGCGGCGGCGAAAAGCGGGTTCAACAGACCGGTCACGGCCAGCGGGATCGCGATCGCGTTGTACAGGAACGCCCACGCGAGGTTCCCCTTGATCCGCCGTCCCGCGGCCGCGGAGAGCTCGAAGACCGCCTCGACCGACCGGAGGTCGTCGTCGACGATCGCGACGTCGGCGGCGTCGACCGCCATCGCCGTGCCGCCGCCCAGCGCGATCCCGAGATCCGAGCGGGCAAGCGCCGGCGCGTCGTTGGTGCCGTCCCCGACCATGACGGTCTCGCCGCGGTCCGATAGCCGTGCGACCGTCTCGGCTTTCCCCTCCGGCGGCACGCCGGCGAACACGCGGTCGACGGCCTCGTGGTCCCGGAACACCGCGGCGGCGCGCTCGTCGTCGCCGGTCAGTACGACGATCTCGACGCCGCGCTCGGAGAGGGACTCGACCGTTTCCGCCCACCACTCGCGGATCTCGTCCCCGACGACGACGATCCCCTCGGCGCGTCCCTCGTGGCCGACGACGACCGGGACGCGCCCGACGTCCCTGGCTGTCTCGGCCGAGGTGGCGATCTCCGGCGGAAGGTCCCATCCGAGTTCGGAAAAGAGGTCCGGATGGCCGACGACGACGCGCCGACCGTCGACGAGGCCCGAGACACCGTTGTCGTGGCTCTCGAATGACTCGACGGCGGGGCGATCGCCGGGGTCGGTGTCGGCCGCGTCGTCGGCCACCCGCTCGCGTTCCCGTTCTCGCTCGATCGACCCGCCGTCGGTGGCCGCCGGGGCCGCGTCCCCGGAGCCGTCGACGAGGGCGGCGATCGCCTTCCCGACGGGGTGGGCAGACCGGCTTTCGAGGGCCGCGGCGTCTTCGAGCAACTCCGGCGAGAGGGTCGACTCCACGACGTCCATCTCGCCGGTCGTCAGCGTCCCTGTCTTGTCGAAGACAACCGTGTCGGCCTCCCGGAGCCGTTCGAAGACGGTCTCGTCGAAGACGACGATCTGCCGCCGTAGCGCGTCCCGGATCCCGGCGGCGACCGCAAGCGGCGTCGCCAACCCGAGCGCACACGGACAGGAGACGATGAGGACCGTCAGCCCGACGAGCAACGCCCCGGTGATCCCGCCGCCGACCGCGAGGGTGAAGGCAGCCGCGAGCGCCGCGATCGAGAGCACGAGCGGGACGAACACCGTCGCGAGCCGGTCGGCCAGCCCCTGAATCCCGCTGTTGGCGCTCTGGAGATCCCAGACCAGCTCCGTGATCCGATCGAGGCTGCTCGTCGCCCGCTCGTCGACGCCGACGGTGACGGCCCCGTCCGCAACGACGGCCCCGCCGACCACGCGGTCGCCCTCGCGTTTGTCGACGGGCATCGACTCCCCGGTGACGACGGATTCGTCGACGGCGGCCTCGCCCTCCCGGACTGTTCCGTCGACGGGGATCCGCTCGCCCGTCCGGACGAGGATCCGTTCGCCGGCCTCCAGGTCCTCGACGGCGACCTCCTCGTAGCTTCCGTCCTCCCGGCGGCGACGCGCCTCGTCGACCTGTACCGAGGTGAGCTCCGAGAGCCGCTCTGTCGCCCGGCGCTTGAGGCTGGACTCGTGGTAGTTGCCGACGGTGACGACCACGACGATCGCGACCGTCACGTCGTAGTAGACGTGCGGTTCCTCGACGACGATGACGGCGAGTGTGCTGTAGAGGTAGGCGCTGACCGCCGCGATGGCGACTAGGAGGTCCATGTTCGGGGTCCGGGTCCGGACGGCGACGTAGGCGCCCTGGAGGATCGGCTTCCCGGTCACGAGCAACACGACCGTCGTCAGCACGGCGACGACGATGAAGAAGGGCGTGCCGCCCTCGTGGGCCATCGCGTCGGCCAGAAACTCCGCCGTCCGCTCGTCGTAGTAGAGCCCGCCGAAGTACGTCGGATAGATGATCGTGATGTACTGCAACATCACCGCCATCCCGACGAGGACGCCGACTGCGACCCGGACCGTCTCCATGTGGTTCGCCTGCCGCTGGCTGTAGGCGTCCTCCCGGGGGAAGGCGGTGTACCCGAGCCCCGAGATCACCTCACACAGCTCCCCGACCGAGACCCGATCGGGATCGTGATCGATCCGGACGGTCTCGGTGACGTAACTGACACTGACCGAGCGGACGCCCTCTGTTTCGCGTGCGATCGATTCGATGAACGCCTCGCAGGTCGCACAGTACATCCCCCGCACTTCGAGGAACGTCCGCTCGTAGCCGTCGGGCAGCGACGGCGCCGTTTCCTCCCGGTCCCCCTCCGGGGCGTCGGTCCGGTCGATGCGCTCTCTGACGTCGTCGGCGTCGACCGAATCGACTCGATCGAGGCTCTCGTGGACGTCGAGACAGCCACGACAGCAGAACGGGTTGCCGTCGGCGTCGGTGATATCGCTCCCGTCGGTCGGGAGGTCACACAGCGTACAGCCGGCGTCGGTATCGTTCGTCATGGGTTGTCGTGATCCGGAACCCGCGGGTCGGCTTTCCCCGGACGGACGAGGTCGGCCGCGGGCGGCCGGCGGCGATCGTGGTCGTTACCGTCCGGTAGGGTTTCGTCGCTTCTAAACGTTCGTATCGCCGGCCGCGATCGCGGGCGACAGACACCGCGAGAGCAGGGGACTTAATCCCCGGCGGCGACTACTCGTCCCCGTGAACGAGGATCGACCGTCCGGGGGGTTCCCACAGTCCCTGCAGGATCCGACGGTGACAGAGGCGGCGGCGCTCGTTTCCGACGCGCTCGATCGGGCGGCACTCGTGACGCTCTTCGGGCGGTGTACGGTCGAGTACGAGGGGCGTGCGGCCTCCGAACTCGCTCCCGGCGACAGACACGTCATGCTGAAGCCGGACGGCACGCATCTCGTCCACGGCGACGAGGGCCAAAAGCCGGTGAACTGGCAGCCGCCGGGCAGCGAGCACGACTGTCGAATCGAGGACGCCGCCCTGGTGATCGAGAGCGTCCGGACGAACCCCGAGGAACGGCTCGCCGTCACGCTCTCGACGGTCGTCCACGTCGCCGCCTTCGATCCCACCGACGACGAGTCGATCGATCTCGTCGGGACCGAGGCGGACCTGAAACGACGGATCCTGAAATCGCCCGACCTCGTCGAGGCGGGCTTTCGGCCCCTCTCGACCGAACGCGAGACGCCGGCCGGCGCGGTCGACGTCTACGGCGAGGATCGGGAGGGTCGGACGGTCGTCCTCGAGTTGAAACGGCGGCGGGTCGGCCCGGACGCGGTCGGACAGTTGAACCGGTACGTCGAGGCGCTCGAACGGGATCTGCACGCCGACGCCGAGATCCGGGGGGTACTCGTCGCGCCTTCGGTCACCGAGCGGGCGAAGGCGCTGCTCGCGGAGCGTGGGCTTGAGTTCGTCTCGCTGACGCCACAGGCGGACTAGATCAGACCGATCGCAAGCCCCACGGCGACGAGCACCCCCAAGACGAGGACGGCGGTTAACCGCGGGTTCTCCAGCGCCTTCCGGTAGAACGGCATCGCCTCGTACCGGTTTCGGAACGTCTCGGCGTTTTCGGTATCGAAGAAGTGTTTCTCGGCGAAAAAGAACGACTCCGTGACCGAACAGCCGGTACAGACCGGTTCGCCGGTGAGCCGTTCGGTCTCGGTGTGGCTCTCACAGGCGATCGCGCCGCAGTTCTCACAGTAGGTGTACGCCTCCTCGTCAGCGTCGGCGTCGGTTCCACAGTGGACACACCGCCGTACCGCGTCGTTTCGAGTCGCGTGTCGGTTCCCGCCGGCGTCGTACTCGTAGCTGTGGGTGTAGTCCCCCGTTTCGACGGCGACCTCGACGCGGGGCACGTAGATCGGCTCGACGGACCGAAACGAGACGTCGTCCGGGGTAGGCCGGCAGTCCCTGGTGTAGGTGACGTTGTTGTCGCCGGTGTAGGTGACGGTCGTCTCGAGGGCGTCACACAGCCGTTCTCTGGCCCACTCGCGGTAGTCGGATTCGGTCCACCCGAAGCGGCGGGCCTCGCCGCCGTGTCTCGATCGGGCCTCAGAGAGCGCGATCGGGTCGGTGTCGACGATCCCCGAAAGCCCCTCGGGCGCCACTCGCGGCCCCGAGGGGTCGGCCTCGACGACGAGGTGATCCCGGCGGTCGATCCGGTGGATGACGCCGACGCTCGTCTCGAACGTCGCCCGCGTGTGGGCCCGGACGTCCACGACCGGACGGTACGTGACGCCGACCGACGGCTCCGGCAGCGTCGCAGGGGCGTTCTCGACCGCTTCGAAGACCGCCGCGAGGACCGCCTCGGGCTCGCCGACCGGCAGCGTCTCCTCGCAGACGATCTCGATGCGGCCGTTATACAGGTCCATCCCGACCGGCTCGCCGAGTTCCCGGAGGGCACGGCCGTCGATCAGTTCGATCGGGTGGGGATCGCCGTTCTCCCTGAGCCGTTCGGCGTAGGCCTCGGCGGGCCCGGTGAACCGGCCGGAGGTGACGACCATCCCCCGCCTCGGGCCGTCGTGGGGGTAGGTCGCGACCGCCGAGTGGAGCTTCTGGACGACCGGCCGCGAGACGGTGTCGGTGTGTTTGCACTCGACGACGTAGGCCGTCCCGTCGTCGTACATCGTGATGTCCCGCCCCTCGTCGGCGACGCGGGTCGCGACGGAGACATCGTCGTACCCGAGCGCGCGGAACAGCGAGGCGACCGCGTCCTCGAACTCGTACCCCGAAAGCTCGTCTAAAAGCGTCGTCACTGTCGGGGGCTTCTCGCGGAGACACAAAAACCGTGGCCTCACTCGCGTTCCGATTTGAGCCGCGAGAGCAGGTTCAACGCCTCGAGCGGCGTCGTCTCGGCGAGATCGACCGAGTCGAGTTCGGCGAGGATAGCCTCCCGGCCGCCGTCGGTGGAGGCTGTCTCGGAGATAGTCGCTTCGGCGTCGGTCGGGGTCGGTGAATCGACCGCCGCCAGCAGTTGTCCAGCGCGATCGACCACCTCGGCCGGCACGCCCGCCATCTCCGCTACCTCGACGCCGTAGGAGGCCTCGGCCGGCCCCTCCCTGAGATCGTGTTCGAACTCGACGCCGTCGGCGGTCCGGGCGGCCGAGAAGTGGTAGTTTCTCGCCCGTGGGAGCCGTTCGGCCACGTCCGTGAGTTCGTGGTGATGCGTCGCAAAGAGCGTGTACGCCCCGATCTCGTCGTGGAGGTGTTCCGTCGCCGCCTGCGCGATCGCGTAGCCGTCCCGCGTCGAGGTTCCCCGGCCGACCTCGTCCAAGACGACCAGCGAGTCCTCGCCGGCCTCGGCGAGAATGTCGGCGAGTTCGGTCATCTCGACCATGAACGTCGAGCGGCCGCCGGCGATGTCGTCGGAGGCGCCGACGCGGGTGAAGACCCGATCGACGACCGGGAGTTCGGCGCGCTCCGCCGGGACGAAGCTCCCGAGCTGGGCGAGCACACAGATCAGCGCGACCTGTCGCATGTAGGTGGATTTCCCGGACATGTTGGGGCCGGTGACGACCGCCATCGGCCGATCGCGGGGGAGATCGACCGGGTTCGGGACGAACGCGGATTCGGTCCGTTCGACGACGGGATGACGGCCCCCCTCGATGTCGATCCCGTCGGCGCCGACCGCCGGCCGGCAGTAGTCGTACTCGGCGGCGACCGACGCGAGCGAACACAGCGCGTCCAGCCGGGCGATCGCCGAGGCCGTCCGCTGTATCCGTTCGGTCGCCTCCGCGACCCGACTCCGGAGTTCGGTGAACAGTTCGTACTCCCGTTCGTCCGCCCGCCCTTCCGCGCGGATGATCTCGTCTTCGCGCTCCTTCAGCTCCGGCGTGTAGAACCGTTCGGCGTTCTTCAGCGTCTGCCGGCGGTGGTAGTCCCCGGGGACGGCATCGAGGTTCGGATCGGTCACCTCGATGTAGTACCCGTGGACGGAGTTGTGACCGACCTTCAGCGAGTCGATCCCGGTCCGTTCCCGCTCCTCGGCCTCGAGGTCCTCGATCCAGGCCTTCCCCTCTCGTTCGGTCGTCCGCAACGAATCCAGCGTCTCGTCGTACCCCTCGCGGACGAGACCGCCCTCGGTGATCTCTGCGGGCGGGGACTCGACGATCGCGGCGTCGATCAGTTCCCGGACGTCGGGACAGTCGTCGAGGTCGTCGGCGATCTCTGTGAGAACGTCGCTTCCTGTCGCCGCTTCGTCGAGACACGCCCGGAGGTCGGGGACGACCGACAGCGTCGACTCCAGCGCCCGGAGATCACGGGCGTCCGCCCGTCCCCGGGAGATCCCCGCGACGAGCCGTTCGAGGTCGTAGACGTCCGCGAGCAGTTCGCTCGCCCGTTCCCGCTCGCCGACACGCGCGAGCAGCGCCTCGACGGCGTCGAGGCGGGCGTCGATGCGGTCCGGGTCCAACAGCGGTCGCCGGAGCCGATCGCGTAGCTCCCGACCGCCGAGAGCGCTCGCCGTCCGGTCGATCGTCTCCGAGAGCGCCGCCCCCTCCAGCCCGTGGACGTGTCTGGGTTCGAAGATCTCCAGCGAGCGGGTCGCGACCGCATCGAGCAGCATGTACTCGCGTGGATCGTACCGGGTGAGGTGGTTGAGATACGAGAGGCGGGTCGTCTCGCCGTCGGTCCTCGCGCCGCGGGCGTACTCCGCGTAGGCGAGCAGGGCGCCGCAGGCCCGGACTTCGGCGTCGCTGGCCAGCGAGATTTCCCCGAAGTACGATCGGACCTTCTTTCGGGCCGTCTCGAGTTCGAACGCCGACCGCTCGTAGGGTGTGACCATGCAGTTCGACCCGAACGGCTCCGTCGGGGCGTCCGGACCGACGACGGCCTCGGCGGCGTCGAAGCGTTCGAGTTCGTCGGCGACGGCGTCGATCCGGTCGAGCCGTGTCGCGTAGAAATCGCCCGTCGAAACGTCGAGCACGGCGAGCCCGTACCCGTCGGTCAGACAGGCGACGAAGTTGTTGTCGCCGTCGGCCAGAAGCTCGGTTTCGGTGAGCGTTCCGGGCGTGACGACCCGGGTGACGGCCCGATCGACCAGCCCGGAGGTCTCCTCGGGCGCTTCGACCTGATCGGCGACGGCGACCCGATACCCCGCATCGAGCAGCGTCTCGATGTACGACTCGGCGTTGTCGATCGGGATCCCGGCCATCGGATACGTCCCGGTCGAGTCCTCCCGCTGGGTGAGCGTGATCTCCAGGATGCGGGCGGTCGTCTCGGCGGCCGCACAGAACGTCTCGTAGAAGTCCCCGACCTGGAACAACACGAGGGCGTCGTCGTAGCGTTCACACAGCTCGAGGTACTGCGACAGCATCGGCGTGAGGTCGTCGGCCTTCTCGGCCATCTCGGGCGGCGGTCCCAGCGCCTCGTCCATACCCGACCCTGCGGCTCGCCGGTCAAATACTCACCGGACGCCGGGGTCGGGGTCGGTACCGGCGACGGAGCCGCCGCCGGCGCCGGGAACCGGGAGGTGAACACCGTTACCGTTTTCGGCGCCTCGGCCGAACCGGGCGTATGGCAGCCGACGAGCCAGAGACGATCACGCTCGCGTTCGAGCTGGCGGCGCTGGAACGGCTCGCCGATCCCGCGGCCGTCGTCCGTGACACCCAACAGTGGACGGATCACCTCGGCCTCGTGAGCGACGAGCCGACCCACCTCGTCAGAAAGCGGGCCCGCGATTACGCCTTCAATCCCGATTTCCTCCCGGGACCGCGGGAGAAACACCAAAGCCTCGTGAAGATCAGAAACCAGCCCGAACACGGCGCCGACCGGTACATCCTGGTCGCCGTCGACAGGGACATCGAGGAGGCCGCCGAAGCCGCCGGCTGGGAGTTCCGACCGGTCGAGGAGGCCGCCGAGACCGCCGGCTGGCGGCTCGCTCGCGAGCCGGCCGAAAGCGACGACGACGAGCGGACCGGCTGGCCCTGACATCGACTTCGGCGAAGCTCACGCTGTTCTGTCGGCCTCCGTCAGCGTGCGATCCCGTGTCGATATCGTTCCGTCCGGCTACGACGACCGCCCCAACGTCGGCAGGTTTAACAGCCGACTCGAACAGTCGAACGTATGGACTTCCGCGAGGAGGTGTGGTCCATCTACCGGGAGGCGTTGCCGATCCTGCTCGTCGCGCTTCTCGGCGGGCTCTTCTCCGGGCTGGTTCTGGAGGAACTGCTCGAGAGCGTCGAGCGGTTCCCCGGGCTGTTGGTGATGGTCCCCGTCTTTCTGGCCACCCGCGGGAACGTCTACGGCGCCCTCGGCGGCCGGATCGCAAGCGGCCTCCATCAGGGGCTCATACCCCCGTCCTTCGAGTGGGACGAGCGGCTGGTGAACGCCGTCGTCGCCTCCTTCGTCAATGCGATCGCGATCTCGGCCGTCATCGGCGTCATCTCGTGGGTGGCGCTGCGACTCCTCGGCTGGCCGGCGGCCGCGCCCTACGAACTCGTCGCGATCATGCTGATCGCCGGCTCTCTGACCTCGGTGGTCCTCGTCTTCGGCCTGCTCGCGGTGCTTTTTGCCGGCTACAACGCCGGCTACGACCCGGACAACCTCGTCGGACCGATCGTCACGACGCTCGGCGATATCTTCGGGATGCTGTTTCTGTTCGTCGCCGTCGCCGTCGTCGAGGTGGTGTTCGTCTGATGGCCGCTCGGGGATCGCTCGAATCGTGGGACGCCCGCCGGATCGTCCGGAACATGTTTCCGCTGCTTTTGGTCCTCTGTGTCGTCGTCCTCTGGGCGGGGATCACCTTAGAGGAGGCGGGCGAACTGCTGGAGGAGTACGGCGTGCTCGCGGTGATGGTGCCGACGATGGTCGGCGCCGGCGGCAACCTCGGGACGATCCTGAGTTCGCGGCTCACGACGCGGCTCCATCTGGGGACCACGGAGTTCGACCCCTACGACCGCGTGCTGTGGGCGAACGTCTCGGCGATCCTGGCGCTTGCGGCCACGGTCTTTGCCGCCCTCGGGGTCGGTGCCTGGCTCGTCGGGCTCGTGGTCGGCTCGACGATCGGCTTTTGGACACTTCTGACCATCTCGCTCGTCTCGGGGCTGTCCGTCGCCGTCATCGCCGTCGTTCTCAGTTTCGCGACGACCTACGGTTCCTATCGGCTCGGGATCGACCCCGACGACACGACGATCCCGATCGTGACGAACGTCGTCGACGTCTTCGGGATGCTCATCTTCATCGGCGTCTCGACGCTCCTTTTGGGCTGATCGCTCCATCGGCGTCTCGACGCTCCTTTTGGGCTGATCGCTCCATCGGCGTCTCGACGCCACCGCCGGGCCGATCGCGCCCGAGCCGCCGATCACCCCGCGAGTCCCTCGAACTGTTCGGCCGCCGTCCGGGTCCCCTTGGCGATGACGACGTCGCCGTCCCGGAGTGTGACGTCCGTGTCGGCGACGAGGATCCACCCCTCGTCCGGGCGACGGACCGCGATAACGGACATCGTCACGTCGGCGTCCGGCACCCCGGCCGTGACCGCCGTCCCGTCGAGGGCACTCGCAGGTTCGATCTCGACGCGGGTGAGTATCTCGTCGCTCTCCTGGACGGCCATCCTGACGACGGGATGGGCCTCGATCTCCCGGAGGACGCCTTCGCTGATCTCGACGGCGGCGTCGCTTATCGCCTCGGTGCTCGTCCCGAGATGGATCAATCCCCGGAGCGAGACCGGATCATCGATGTCGGCCGCCGCCCGGAGCACCCACGCCTCGAAGCGCGATTCGAGCGCGTCGACCTCGACCTCGAGGTTCCGGACCTCCTCGGCGAGCTCCTCGCTGTCGAAGAGGACGCTGCTGTAGGCGAGATCGACCGCCAGCTCCGAGAGGTTCTTCATGTGGACGATCGTGTCGACGGCCCGCCCGAGGTCGTCGATGGCCTGTGGGGCGCTCGCCGGCGGCTCGTACGCCGTTTCGGTCAGTTCCCGGTAGACGGCCGGGATCTCCGAGTCCGGCCCCCGGAGCAGGGCGACGTCGTCGGCCTCGATCTCCGTTTCCGGGCCGGGGTTCAACAGCCACTCCGTGCCCCGCCGGAGCGCGATCACCCGGACGCCGGTCTCGGACTCGAGGTCGATATCCTTCAGCGTCCGACCAGCATAGCCCGAACCGGGGTCGACGACCCCCCGGACGAGCGTCTCGACGGCGTCCGGCAACGCCGCCCGCATCGCCTCGGGCAGGCCGATTTCTTCGAGGACGATCTTCGAGATGTCGCCCGCCGCGTCGCTGATCGTGTCGGCGGCCGTGACGATCCCGAGTACCGGCGCGAGCTGTTCGGCGTCGTCGGGGCTTCTGGCCGCCATCAGGAGGCTCATGCGGGCCCGCATCTCGAGGACGTCCATCCGCTCTTCCAGCCGGAGTACCTCCTCGGCGAGCGCCTCGCTGCGGTGCAGCACCGACGAGTACGAGAGGTCGATGAGCAACTCCGCCGTGTCCTTCATCTCGACTAAGACGTCCTTGACACTGACGGGTTCGTACTCGATCGGCGACGAGGCCTCGCCCTCGAGGGGGTCCATACCGGCTACAGCCGGCGCCAATAAAAAAGGGTTTCCCGGTCCCGGTCTCAGTCTCGGTTCCCTCCGGCGGTCCACTCCCGGGTATTACTGGTTGAGCTTCGATCGGGCGATGCTGACCCCGCCGGGCGTGATGATGATCTGGTCGTCCTCCTTTTGAACGATGTCGCCGCCGACCTCGTTTGCGACCTGTTTCAGCTCGTCGACGATGTGTTCCATCGTCCGGTCGCTCGTGGTGTGTCTGATGATGTCGGCGATGACGATATCGCCGTCGTAGACGGCGTCTTTGATGTCGATGACGTCGTTCTTGTCACTGATGTCCGCAAAGCGGATCTGGACGGTCGCGGCCGCGCCGTCGGCGTCGAAATCGTCGACGTCGAGTTCGACGTAGTCCTCGGCGCTGTTTGCGCTGTTGCCGAGGAGCTTGCTCATAAGTCCCATGTTCCAGTGACCGACTGCCCGAGACATAGGTCTTACGTCCGTCGTTCGGCTGCCGGGCGTCTGACGCCGGAACTCAGGCGTGGAACTCGTAGAGATCGTCGCCGACGTGGTGCAGCGACTCGACGACCTTTCCGGATTCGCCGGCCATATCCGATCCGTCCGTCCCAGCGCGGCCGACCGCCAGCGCCTTCTCGTGGGTCTCCTCGACGACGACGACGAGATCGCCGGGTTCGATGTCGTCGGTCGCCGCCGTGATCCCGGGCCGCATCACGTTCGCGCCGTCGGAGACGAAGGAGATCGCCCCCGCATCGACGGTGACGACGTGGTTCTCGGGTGGATACTCGTTTGCGCCCCGGACAGTGAGAAAGAGTTCGCCGTCGAAGGAGGCCACGAGCGGCTCGCCGTCGACGAGGACGACCTCCCGGTCGGTGTCGGCGAACTCCACGCGTTCGTAGTCGTCCCCGTCGAGGTCGATTCCGAGGTGGTCGGCCAGCGACGTCTCGAGGGCGTCGATTTCGTCGGACCGGAGGTGGTGGCGGGATTTCACCTGCATACCCGGCCTTCGACCCCTCGAAGATTAAAAACCGCCGGTCGGGGCGCCCCGCCGTGGCAGCCGAGGGAACTTCCGTCGGGGGTGCCGACTCGAACGCAGTCCTTTTGCGGCGAACGCACGTTGGATCGGGTATGAGCGACTTCGATCGCGAGGCCGAACGGGAGAAGCTACGCGAGAAGTACGAACGCGACAAAGAAAAGCGAGAAGCCTCCGAACGGATGAGCGAACTCCTCCTGCAGGGGGCGACGATGACGAACCGACACTGTCCGGAGTGTCACTCGCCCGTGTTCCGGTACGAGGGCCGGCAGTTCTGCCCGACCTGCGAGAAAGAGATCACCGAGGAGGACGACACCGACGCCGACGCCGACGACGCCGGACGATCGAACGCCGACCCGGACGGAGCGACCGCCGAAAGCGCTGGCTCGGCTGCCGAGACGGCGGCCGACGACGCACCGGAGAACGCCCGGCCGGACCGATCGGCCGACGACCGACGGCCGCCCTCCTCCGAAACGCCGGACGATCGAACGCCGACGCCGGCCGGCGAGCGACGACCGGCGCGGGTTCAGCCCCCGGCCCCTCGGGACGAGCAGTCCCCCGAAAGGCGGGACCGCGAGACGACCGGCGACGACCGGCGGGACGCAGACCGTCGATCCGACGCCGGCGGGGAGTTCCGCGACGCCGAGGCGTCGCTGCGGCGGGAGATCGGATCGTTGACCCGGCGGGCCGAAGAGACACGCGACGTCGGCCGGAAGCGCGAGCTGCTCGCGGCGGCACGGGAGGCCGCCGAGACGCTCGGAGCGATCCGTCGGCTCTGATCAACAGACCGGCTTCGGATCGACGCCCATCCCCTCGAGGGTGTCGGCGTACTCGGCGTAGGCGACCTCGATCGCCTCGCCCGCCGACTCGAGTGCGCGGTCGAACGCCCCGTCGGCCTCACAGAGTTCGACGACGAGTTCGGCGCCGTCCTCGGCCGTCCCGTCGGTGTCGCCCCGGAGCGTCCGGAACGTCCCGGCTGCGTCGGTCTCGCCTTGGTTGACGAAGAAGTTGATCACCTGAAGCAGCGTCCGGGAGGCGACCAGCGGACGGCCGACGAGGCCGGCGGCGACGCGGGAAAGCGTCGAATCGAGTTCCCGGAGGTGCGAATGGAGCGCGTCGGCCGGCGGGTCCTCGGCCGTCCCGCCCAACTCGGTGACCTGCCGGCAGTGGTCGCGTTCGCTCTCGGCGGCTTCGCGGAAGGCCGCCGCGACGCGCTCGTTCGGCTCGTCGTCGGCCCACCGGTCGAACGTCTCGGCAGCACGGGCCTCGGCGGCGGCGGCCGCGTCCAGAACGTGATCGCGATCCAGGTGTGCGGCCGTTTCCGCCACGAGCGCCTTCTCCGAACCGAGTCGGTCGAGTTCGGTGTTGTTTGCCTCCCGCACCGCATCGAGGAACGTGTTCGCGTCCATGCCCGGTGTTGGAAACGGGGGTACACAACGTTTTGGTGGTGACGACACGACGCGGCTTCCCGGACCGTTCATGCCGATCGCGTGCGTACCCGACGGTATGTCCGAACACGACGCCGACCAATCGAGTGCCGTCTCGCCCGAGGAACTGGCGGATGCGGTCGAGTCCGGTGAGTCGATCACGCTTTTGGACGTCCGGAACCGCGAGGAGATCGACGCCTGGCGGATCGAGGGCCCGAACGTCGAGTCGGTCCACGTCCCGTACATGCGGTTCGTGAGCGCGAACGTGACCGGCGACGTCGGATCGCTCGTCGATCCCGAACGATCCTACGTCGTCGTCTGCCCCCGGGGCGAGGAGAGCGCCGAAGTGGTGGGAATGCTCGAAGACGAGGGGATCGACGCCCGGAACCTCTCCGGCGGGATGGCTGGTTGGGCGGACGTCTACCGTCGGCGCGAGATCGGCTCGACGGCGACCGACGCGACGGTGTTTCAGTATCACCGCCCCGCGACCGGCTGTCTCGGCTACACTGTCGTCGACGGCGGGGAGGCGGTCGTCGTCGATCCGCTCGCAGCCTTCTCGGACCGGTACCTCGAGGACGTCGCCGACCTCGACGCGGAGGTCGTCGCCGTCGTCGATACCCACGTCCACGCCGATCACGTCAGCGGGCTTCGGGCGGTCGCCGACGCCGCCGGCGTGTCCCCGTCGATCCCGGCCGCCGCCGTCGAACGGGGGATCGACTACGCGGTCGAGGGCCGCGAGGACGGCGACGCCATCGAGGTCGGCGGGAGCGAACTCCGGTTCCGGGCGTCGCCGGGACACACGACCGGCTCGGTGTCGCTGCTGCTCGGGGACGTGTTGTTCTCCGGCGACGCCCTCTTTTTGAACGGTGTCGGACGGCCGGACCTGCAGGGCGGGGACGCCGATCCGTCCAACCTCGCCGGGGAACTGCACGCGACGCTCACCGAGCGGTTCGCCGAACTGCCCGACGACACGGTGGTCGCGCCCGGACACGTCCGTCCGGAGACGGCCGCCCCCTACACCGCGGCACTCGGCGCGCTCCGGGCGCGGCTGTCGGCGTTCTCCGAACCGCGGGCGGCGTTCGTCGACCGGATCGTCGGGTCGGTCGGGGAGCCGCCGGCGAACCACGGCCGGATCGTCGCGATCAATCTCGGCCGGGAGGTCGTCGACGACGCGGCGGCGTTCGAACTCGAACTCGGGCCGAACAACTGTGCCGTCGCCGATTGAAGCGCCCCGGCCTCACTTGCTTCCGGGGTAGGGGCTTTCCGTGACTGTCCGGATCCGGTCGGCCGTCACCTCGCCGACGCCCTCGACCGCGAGCAGCGCCTCCTCCTCGGCCGACATGACCGCCTCGACGCTGCCGAAGTGCTCGAGCAGCGCGCGCGCGGTGACCGGGCCGACCTCGGCGACGGATCCGACGACGTACTCCTGCTGTTCGGCGAGCGTCTTGCCGCCCTTCTCGCCGTGGACCGAGACGGTACGGTCGTCGGTCTCCTGTTCGCGTCTCGCGATGACCTCGAGCAGGTCGGCGGTTTCCTCGGCGTCTTCCGTCTGCATGACGCTCGCGCCGAAATCGACCGCGAGCGACGCCAGTGCCCCTCTGATCGCGTTCGGGTGGACGTTCCGGGATCCATAGAGGTCCTCGCCCTCGATCACGACGACGGGGCGGGCGTAGTGACGCGCCGCCGCGCCGACCTGCTCGAACAGCGATCGGTCGCCGCCGACCAGCGTATCGAGGAAGTCCTCGACCGCCTTCCGCTCGATGACGACCCGATCCGAGAGGACGTAATCGCCGACGGCGAGTGTCTCGAGGCGCGTTTCGACCCCCTCGCGGGTCGAGAGATCGCGAGCGATATGCGAGTCGAGTTCGCGCTGGTCGGCGACGATCTCGATCGTCTCGCCGTCGGGGGCGGCCTCGGCGACCGTCGCGTCGTCCTCGGCTGTCGTATCCGTGTCGGCGTTCGCCTCGCCCGCGAAGTCAGCGAGTCCGGCCTGTCCGGATCTGGCTGTCGTATTCGAGGGACTCTCCGGGGTCTCCTCGCCGGTATCGGCCGTCGGTTCGGATGTATCTTCCGGGGAGGCTGTCGGTCGATCGTCGCCGTCGCCCTCCCCTATCCGATCCGTTCCCCCGAACGCCTCCAGACCGGCCTGTTCGGCGATTTCCGCTTCGATTTCGCCCTCGATGTTCCTCAGTTTCCGGAGTTCATCCTCCATCCGGTCCTCCTCGTGTTTCGACATCCAGAAGAACGCCTCGTCTCTGGTATCCTCCGCGAGCAACACGACGACGCGCCCGTCGCTGGCGCGGCCGGTCCGGCCCTTCCGCTGGATCGACCGGATCCCCTTCGGCACCGGCTCATAGAAGAGGACGAGATCGACGTCAGGCACGTCCAGGCCCTCCTCGGCGACGGAGGTCGACACCAGCACCTCGAACTCGCCGGCCCGGAACGCATCGAGCGTGTCCTTCTGTTCGGTCTGAGTCATGCCGTCCGAGCCCTCCTTGTCGCCCTGCCCGACGAAGCGGCGGGTGTCGAAGTGCCCTCCGAGGAAGTCGGTCAGCGTCTCGGCGGTGTCGCGGGATTCGGTGAAGACGATGACGCGTTCGCCGTTCTCGATGCCGAGCGTCTGGGCGAGCAGGATCCGCGCCCGTCGGAACTTCGGGTGGAGATCGTCGAATTCCTCGGCCCGCCGCATCGCCTCCTTGACGCGGGGATCGCTGACGAACCGCTGGCTCGCCTTCGAGGCCCCCGAAGACTTGGCGTCCTCGCGTTGCCGCTCGAAATACCTGCGGAGCGACTCGACGCTCTGGGTTTCGACCAACTCGACGGCCCGTCGGAGCTTCATGATCTCGGCGTGGGCGCTCATCCCCTCGTAACCGTCGGCGTCGTCGTTGTTGATGAGCTCCTGGAGCTTCGCCCGTATCGCGTTCAGCTGCGATTGGGACATGCTCGGATCCGTCGAGTTCGTCACGCCGAGCTGTTTCAGTTTCGTCAGCCGCTCTTTGATCACGTCGTTGAGCGCATCGCGGATCTCGATCACCGTCTCGGGGAGTTCGACGTGCTCCCATTCGACCTCGGTTCGGTAGGTGTGGTCGGCCACGTCGGCGTCGTCTTCGGTCATCACCGCGACCTCCCGGAGTCCGAGGTTGTCACAGACGGTGAGGATCTCCTCCTTGTCGCCGCCCGGCGAAGCGCTCATCGCGCTGACGAGCGGGTCCCCGGCGTCGGCGTGATACCGGTCGGCGATGTAGTTGTACGCGTAGTTGCCCGTCGCGCGGTGGCACTCGTCGAACGTGATGTGTGTCACGTCCGAAAGCGACACGCGGTTGCCGACGAGGTCGTTCTCGATGACCTGTGGGGTGGCACAGACGACGCGGGCCGACTCCCACAACTCGGCCCGGTCGTCCGGCCGGACGTCGCCGGTGAAGACGACGATCTCCTCGTCGTCGATCGACAGTGCCTCCCGATAGAAGGCGGCGTGTTGCTGGACGAGCGGCTTCGTCGGCGCGAGAAGCAGTGACATCCCGCCGTGTTCCGCGAGCCGTCCCGCTGTAACGAGCAAGCTGACTGCCGTCTTTCCGAGCCCCGTCGGCAGACAGACGAGCGTGTGATCCGACCGGGCGGTCTCGGCTAGCCGGAGCTGGTAGCGCCGCTTTTCGAGCAGGCCGTCGACCAGGAGCGGCCCCTCCACGTACTCCGTCTCGCCGGTGGCTGTCGCCATCTACCGAAGGATTCGTCGCTTCGCTGTATAAGGGTTCGGCCGCCACGGTGAAAGTGAAGGCGCTCGTCCGGTGGTTTATATACGAAACCGGGGCCACTCCCGCCGTGAGCTGAACGATCGCCGGCAGTCCGCCGGGGCGGGAGCGCGGCGCGAGGACTGCCGGGCGGAAAGCGCCGCCTGTTCGCCATCCGTTCGGAATCCGACGTGCCGCGGTCCGGTTTCAATCCGCTGTCGCCGCGGACCGGTTGTCGACGACGAACCGCTCGAAGAGTCCCGAATACTGCATAAACGTCGTCCCCAGCACACTCATCACGAGGACGTAACCGACGGCGACGGCGGGGACGATCTCAGTGAGGACGGCCCCGCCGACGACCGCGTCGGCGGCGATCGCGGCGATGATGAGCGAAAACTCCCCGCGGGTCACCATCCCACAGCCGACCCGGACGCTGCGTCTGTCGTCGAGCCCGTAGATGCGACCGCTCAGAAAGCCGGTGAGAAGCTTCGTCGGCGTCGTCACGAGAACTAACAGGACGATGATCCCGGCGACAGCCGGAAACACGGACGGATCGGTCCGGAGCCCGATCCAGAAGAAAAAGACCGCCGCAAAGAGGTCCCGAAGCGGGATGAGCCGACGTTCCAGGTCGTGAAGGTGATCGGTGCCCGAGAATCCCATCCCGATGAAGAAGGCGGCGACGGCCTCGCTGACGCCGATCGTGAGCGCGAAGCCGGCCACGAAGACGGTTATCGCCACGGCACGCAGAACGAACATCTCCTCGGAGCCGGTATCGAGGAACCGACCGAAGTATTCCGAGCCGAAGTGAACGGCGCTTACGAGCACGAAAAGGAACGCTATCGCGACGCCGACATCGACGGCGATCGTTGCCAGTTCGCCGCCTCCGAGGAGGACGGCCGACAGTACGGCCAGATAGAACGCGATGAACAGGTCCTCGAAGACGAGCGTCCCGAGCATGGGTCCCGCTTCGTCGTTGGCGATCCAGCCGAGATCGATGAGCGACTTCGTGATGACGGCCGACGAGGAGATGTAGACGATACCGCCGAGTACGAACGCTTCGAGCAGGGACCACCCGAGTGCGAGGCCGATGAGGACGCCGGCCGGCAGGTTCACGACCAGATCGAGGGCTCCCGACTTCCCGATCTTCTCGCTGGAGTCGAACAACCGATCGAGGCTGAATTCCAGCCCGAGAAAGAAGAGCAGAAAGACGATCCCGAGTTCCGCCAAGAGCGTGATGTACGCCTGCAGTTCGATGGCGTAGCCGGAAAGGGGAGCGTACTCGACACGCCCGAGAACGAACGGGTTCATGACCATCCCGGAAACGACGTAAAACGGGATCACGGACTGGCCGAGCCAGTGGGCGATCGTCGCCGCGGCGACGAGCGCCACGAGCATCAGTCCTAGCTCGAAGAGTATCTCCGCCATGTGTCAGGTATCGTCCTCCTCGGCGTCCGCTTCGACGGACATATCGCTGCCGGCGAGCGATTCGACCCGACGGCACGCCTCTCTGGTCCCGAGAACGATGAGCGTGTCGTCGGCCTCGATGACGGTCTCCGGGCCGGGATTCGATTCGGTCCCCTCGTCCCGCTGGATCGAGACGATCGACGCGCCGGTCTCGCTGCGGAACTCGAGTTCTCCGAGCGTTCGACCGACGAGTTCCGAACTCTCCGTGACTTTGATCCACTCCAGCAGCGAGTCGTCGTCCAGCATCGTCTCGGTCGTATCGGTCGCGATCGGCTGGAAGTACGCTCCCTCGAGTATGGTGCCGATCTGTCTAGCCATCCTGTCGGAGAGTTCGAACAGCTTCACCGAATCCTCATCTCCCTCCCGGCGGAAGAGTTCCCGCTTGCCCGTGTTGTGGATCACGACGACGAGTGTCGTCTCGTCGTCGAGCTCGATCTCGAACTTCTTGCCGACGCCCGGCAGATCGGACTCGTAAACCGTCATACACGCCGGTTCACATCGAACTGAATAAAAGATGCAGGTCGGCGCTGCCGGGATCCCGCGGCGTCGGCCTGCTCAAACCAGTGCCTTGAGCAGATCGACGTCTCGGACGATGCCGACGAGGTCATCCCCCGAGAGCAGCGGTATCTGCTCGACGTCCTTCGACAGCATCGACTGGGCGGCTTCGCGTGCACTCCGGCGTTTCGGGACGGTCACGAGATCCTCGGTCATGAACTCCGAGACCGGGGCCGACGGGATCTCCACGTTCAGCGTCGGCATCGACCGGCTCCCGACCGCCTTGATCCCCTCCCACATCCACTCGTCGTCCTGGTTCGCGACGGCGTCGCCGGGGTTGGATTCGCCCTGGACGACCCGGGCGACCTCGATGATATCGACTTCGGTGAGCATACCCGTCTGTCTGCCCTCGTCGTCCAGCACGACCGCGTACGGCACGTCCGCATACGAGAGTCCCCGTTCGGCGACCGGCAGCGGTGTTCCCTGATACACCGTATTGACTTCCCGCGTCGCCAGTCCGCCGACCTCGGCCGATCCGTCCTGTTCGCCCTCGGCGATGGCCCGAACGATGTCCGTCACGGTGACGATCCCGACGAGCGCCCCGTCCTCGACGACCGGGACGCGTCGTTCGCCGGATTCGAGGACGAGTTCGGCGAGTTCAGTCAGTGTCCCCGACGGTCCGATCGTCGGCACCTCGCGGACGAGCAACGCGAGCTGGTCTTCGTCCGGCTGTTCGATGAGCGACTCCCGGGTGACGAGCCCCCGGAACTGTTCGCCGTCGTCGGTAGTCCTGATGACCGGGACCGAAGAGAATCCCAGATCCTGCAGATACTCGAGAACGTCATCTCGCGTCCCGGGGACCTCGACAGTGATAACTTCCGACCGCGGCGTCATCGCGTCTGCGACGTTCATACCACCTTTCTTTCGTCGCCTCCGTACTAAGTCCACCGACCTGCCGACGGAGCGAAGCGACTGTAGCGCCCCGAACGGACGCGATCGGCCGCGACCGGATCCCGGGGCGTTTAACCGGACGGAGCACCCCTCTCCGATAATGACGGGGACGCGGGGCGATCTGGCGTCGCTGTCGCGGTTCGTCTTCCGCGCACCGGACTGGTCGGCGAGTCTCTTTCTGACTCTCTTTGTCGCCGCGATCGTCGGCGTCGCCGCCTTCGATTCGCAGTTCCTGCTGGACGACGCCTACCGCGGGATGATCTACGTCGGGTTGCCGACCGTCGTCGCGGCCTTCCTCACGCCCCCGATCGACCGCGCGCTCGGCGGGAAACTCACCTACAACCGGTCGGCGCTTTTGGCGTTCGTCTGTGAGGTCGTCGTGGTCGTCTTTCTCGTTACCGCGGCGGCGGTCGTCGCCGCGGCCGGCGCCGGTCAATCGCTCGTCTCGGACGCGCTCGTCGTCGCCCTCGCCTCGATCTTCGCGCTCCGGCTGTTCGTCATCACGGCGGTTTCCCGGCGATCGCTGCCGATCGCGGCGATATCGGCGAGTATCCAGACCCTCACCGCGGCGATCCTCGGGTTCGTCTACGGCGGTACCGTCGGATATCTCCTCGAGGGCGAGCTATCGGTCGGGGGCTCGACCGATCCCGCGGACCTGCTCGTGGTCCGGCCACCGGATTTCGCGCTTTTGGCCGCCCTCTGTGTCGTCTACGCTGCCGGCGTCTGGGTGTTCCTGCGTGCGATCGATCGTCCCTGGCAGCGGAACCTCGGCGTCTCCGTCCTCGATTTCGTCCGGGGGTTCATCGGCCACACCGCGGCGGGGTCGGACGAACTCGAGGCGTTCTTCGGGGACCTCGGCGAGTCGGCGATCGTGCCGGTGACCGTCCTGTCGATCCGCCGGCCCGGTGGCACGGAGAAGGCCCGGTTCGTCGTCCCGTCGGTCCATCCCGGCCCCATGGGCGAGATCGGCGGCGGCAACCTCCCCGAGCGGATCGCGGCGGCGACCGAGGGGCTCGCGTTCGTCCCGCATGCGGCCGCCGGCCACGATTTCAATCTGGTCTCCGAACGCGAGGTCGACGCGCTCATCGAGGCCGCCGACCGTGCCGAAGAACGGATCGAGTACGGACGGGCCGCGACACACGCCGACCGAGAGCGGGAGGGCGACTCGCGGGTGCTCGGACAGGCGATCGGCGACGACGCCCTGTTGGTCGCGACCCACGCCCCCGAACCGGCCGACGACGTGGCGTTTTCGGTCGGTCTTTCGGTCTCCGCCGAAGCCCGCGCCGCCGGCCTCCGAGAGATCGCGTTCGTCGACGCCCACAACTGCAACGACGGGATGGTGGACGGTGCCGGTCGCGTCGGCCCCGGATCGCGCCGGTCGTTCGACCTGATGAGCGCCGCCGGGCGGGTCGCCGAACGCCTCACGGCTGCCGAACGCGGCCCGCTGTCGGTCGGGATCGCCGACACCGAGACCGACTGGTCCCCCGAGGAAGGGATCGGACCCCTCGGCGTCCGGGTCGCCGTCTTCGAGGTCGACGGCCGACGAACCGTCTACGTACTCGTCGACGGCAACAACATGGACTGCGGGCTCAGGGCGGCGATCGTCGGGGCCGTCGACGCGGACGAAACCGAGGTCATGACGACCGATACCCACGTCGTCAACACCGTCTCGGCGGCCAATCAGGTGGGGGACGCGATCGATCCCGACCGGCTCGTCGATCTGGTCGTCGATCTGGTCGCCGAAGCCGAAGCCGATCTCGAACCCGTCGAGGCAGGGCTCGCGACCGAACGAACGGAGGTAACGGTCTTCGGGACCGACCGGACGGAGGCGCTGGCCGCGACGGCGAACGCGATGGTCCAGATCGGCGGCGCGTTACTGTTGATCGTCGTCGCCGCCGCGACCGCGGTGAGCGTTCTGATCTTCCTGCTTGCGAGTTAGTCGCCGGTGTTACGTGTCCTCAAAGAGTTCGTCGACGGCCGCCTCGGCCGCCTCGATAGCCGCCTCGGCGACCGACTCGGGGTCGGGCTCGTCGGGGGCGTTGAGATAGACGTCGACCTCGAGCGTTCCGGACTCGAAACGGACGGTCACGTCCATGTCGGTCACGTCGGACTGTTTGTACCGCGAGAGAATGAGTCCCTCCGCGGCGTCGGAGGCGGCCTCGACGACCGCCTCGTCGGTCGGCTCCGCGGAGTCGGCTGGGTCGGTCACTGCCTTACGCGCCGCCGGCACCGGGACCGCCGGGGCCCATCGGGCCGCCGCCAGCGCCGCCGGCGCCGCCCTGCAGCATCTGCTGGAGTTCCTCCTGGAGGCTTTCGAACTGGTCTTCGACGCGCTCTTCCTGTTTGTTCAGCGTCTCGACGCGGACTTCGAGGCTGTCGACTTTCTCCTCGAGGTCGTCGTAGGCCTCCTCGTAGTCGGTCTCGATGAGGAGTTCGCCGACCTCGCGGTACATCTGCGCTTCGCCCTCCATCCCGTCGAGGGTCTCCAGCGCCGTGCGTGACTCCTGAAGCTGTGTTTCGGCCTGCTGTTTCTGCTGTGCGACCTGCTGTGCGGTTTCCTGGAGGTCCTGAAGTTCTTCGATTTTCTCTTGGGCCTCCGGCGGAAGGTTACCCTGCATACCATGATCCTCGGTTTCAGTACGGAAAAACCCCCACTTTTCGGTCCGGAGATCGGACCGACGTCGCTCCGATCGAGCCGTCCCGCGGGCGCCGATCCGGCCGGCGCCGGAGGACGCTACCGATTCCCATTTAACACCGGCGGCTGATTGTGTCGGTATGAGCAGGTTCGCCGAGGTCGACGACCAGTACGAGCCGGACGCGGTCGAGGAGCGCGTCTTCGGGTACTGGGACGAGGTCGACGCCTACGAGCATACCAAACAGCACCGCGCCGACGGCGAGGACTTCTTTTTCGTCGACGGGCCGCCCTACACCTCGGGGGCGGCACACATGGGGACGACCTGGAACAAGACGCTGAAGGACGCCTACATCCGCTATCTCCGGATGTGCGGCCACGATGTCACCGATCGGCCGGGCTACGATATGCATGGACTGCCGATCGAGACGAAAGTCGAAGAGCGGCTCGACTTCGAGAACAAAAAGGACATCGAGGAGTTCGGCGAGCGGAAGTTCATCGAGGAGTGTAAGTCCTTCGCCGAGGAGCAACTCGAGGGGCTCCAGGAGGATTTCAAGTCATTCGGCGTCTGGATGGACTGGGAGGACCCCTACAAGACGGTCGATCCCGAGTACATGGAGGCCGCCTGGTGGGGGTTTTCGAAGGCCCACGAGCGCGGGCTCGTAGAGCAGGGCCAGCGTTCGATCAGCCAGTGTCCCCGGTGTGAGACCGCCATCGCGAACAACGAGGTCGAGTACGAACACGTCGAGGACCCCTCCATCTACGTGAAGTTCGACCTCGTCGATCGGGACGGTTCCCTCGTCATCTGGACGACGACCCCGTGGACGATCCCGGCGAACACCTTCGTCGCCGTCGACGGCGAAGCGACCTACCAGGCAGTCGCCGCCGAACGTAACGGCGGGACGGAGACGCTGTACCTCGAGGAATCCTGCGTCGAGGACGTGATCGAGCGCGGCGGCTACGACGGCTACGAGGTTCGCGAGGAAGTGTCCGGCGAGGGGATGGTCGGCTGGGCGTACGAACACCCCCTCCGCGAGGAGGTCCCCGACGCCCCCGACTTCGAGGGCGCACTGGAGGTCTACACCGCCGACTACGTCGAGGCCGACCGGACGGGGCTTGTCCACTCCGCGCCGGGCCACGGCGAGGTCGACTTCGAGCGCGGCCGCGAACTCGGCTTCGAGATCTTCTGTCCCGTCGGGCCGGACGGCGTCTACAGCGACGAGGCCGGCACCTACGCCGGACAGTTCGTCGAGGACGCCGACGGGGCGATCATGGACGACCTCGACCGGAAGGGCCTGCTCCTCGAACGGGACAGCCACCACCACGATTACGGCCACTGCTGGCGGTGTGATACGCCGATCATCCAGATGGTCACCGACCAGTGGTTCATCACCGTCACCGATATCAAAGACGAACTGCTCGCGAACATGGAGGAAAGCGAGTGGTACCCACAGGAAGCCCGCGACAACCGCTTCCGGGACTTCATCGAGGATTCGCCGGACTGGAACGTCTCCAGACAGCGCTACTGGGGGATCCCGATCCCGATCTGGGTCCCCGAGGAGTGGGACGGAAGCGTCGACGACGCGATCGTCGTCGCGACGCGCGAGGAACTCCAAGAGCGCGTCGACCAGGAGATCGACCCCGATTCGATCGACCTCCACAAGGGGACCGTCGACGAACTGACGATCACCGAAGACGGGACGACCTACACCCGCGTGCCGGACGTCTTTGACGTCTGGCTCGATTCCTCCGTCGCCTCGTGGGGAACGATCGGCTACCCGAGCGACGAGGAGGCCTTCGAAAAACTGTGGCCCGCCGACCTGATCATGGAGGCCCACGACCAGACCCGCGGGTGGTTCTGGTCCCAACTCGGGATGGGAAGCGCCGCCCTCGATGAGGTCCCTTACCGGAACGTCCTCATGCACGGGTGGGCGCTGGCCGAGGACGGCCGCAAGATGTCGAAATCCATCGGCAACATCGTCGCCCCACAGGAGGCGATCGACCGCCACGGGGCCGATCCGATGCGGCTCTTTTTGCTCACGCAGAACCCCCAGGGCGACGATATGCGTTTCTCGTGGGACGAGATGGAGAACCGCCAGCGGGATCTCAACATCCTCTGGAACGTCTTCCGGTTCCCCTTGCCGTACATGCGGCTCGACGGTTTCGATCCCGACGAAACCCCAATCGGGGAAGCGGAACTCGAGACGGTCGACGAGTGGCTCCTCTCGCGGCTCCAGTCCGTGACCACGGAGATGACCGAACAGTGGGACGCCTACAGACAGGACCGTGCCCTCGATGCGTTACTCGAGTTCATCGTCGAGGACGTCTCCCGGTTCTATATCCAGGTCGTCCGCGAGCGCATGTGGGAGGAGGCCGATTCGGCGAGCAAGACGGCCGCCTACGCGACGCTGTATCACACCGTCCTGGAGACGACCAAGTTGCTCGCGCCCTTCGCGCCGTTCGTCTCCGAGGAGATCTACGGGACGTTGACCGGTGAGTCGGGCTATCGGACCGTCCACATGTGCGAGTGGCCGACCGTCGACGACGACCTGCACGATCCGCAACTGGAGGCCGATATCGAAATCATCGACGCGGTCGAGGAGGCGGGATCGAACGCCCGCCAGCAGGCCGAACGCAAGCTCCGATGGCCCGTCACGCGGGTCGTCGTCGCCGCCGACGACGAGCGAGCCGCCGCCGCCGTCGATCGGCACCGCGATCTCCTCCGGGACCGGCTCAACGCGCGCGAGATCGAGTTGATCGCCCCCGACGACGAATGGGAGGAACTCGCCTACAGCGCCCGCGCGGACATGTCCGTGCTCGGACCGACCTTCGGCGAGACAGCCGGCGAGATCATGAACGCGATCAACGCCGTCTCGGTCGCCGAACCCGACCACTCGGCGCTCGAGGACGCGGTCGCCCGGGAACTCGGCCGAGAGGTCGAGTTGACCGACGAGATGGTCTCGTTCAACACCGAAACCCCCGAGGGGATCGAGGGGACTGCCTTCGATGTCGACGGCGAGGACCGCGGCGTCGTCTACGTCGACACGACGCTCACCGAGGACATCGAAAGCGAGGGGTACGCCCGGGAGGTCATCCGGCGGATCCAGGAGATGCGGAAGGAACTTGATCTCGATATCGAGGCGGAGATCCGCGTCGATCTCGACGTTCGTGACGACCGGATCGCGGCACTCGTCGAGGGGCACCGCGACCTCATCGTCGATGAGGTTCGGGCCGCCGAGCTCGGTGCCATCGAGGACGGCCACGAGCGTGTGTGGGACGTCGAGTCGGTCGAGATGGCGATCGCGATCGAGCCCGTCGCCGGGGCGTAATGAGTGTCCGGTCGACGGTCCTTCTCGCGTTTCTCGTCGGCGCTTTGATGCGGGGGGCGGCCGTTCTCACCGCCTCCGCGACGGCGGCGACGGGAACGGTCGAACTCGAACACGGGCTCTCACAGTCGCCGACAGAGATCGAGCCGAACGAGCCGGTGACGCTGTCGGCGACCGTCGCATCCGCCGCCGATCGTCGACGAGCAACCCGGGTTCGGCCCGCTCGCCGCAATGCTCGCGCTTTTGCGGCTCGGCCTGCTCGCCGGTCGGGACTGATACAGCGCGGAATCGGGCGGCCGTCTACAGTTCGTCGGCGATCGCCGGCGCGGCGCTGACCGACGAGACCGCCCGCTCGATCGTGTCGGTGCCGTACACCGCCGCGACCCCGGCGGTTGCGATCTTGGTCCGGGCGTTGGCCGCCAGCATCGGGTGAACGCAGGTGACGAACACCTGGTCCGGTGCCGAGAGCTGGGCGATCGCCGTGCTCATCGTCGAGCCGGTCGCGACGATGTCGTCGACCAACACGACGTCCCGGCCCGCGGTGTCGGCGTCGTTCGGCCGTATCTCGACGTCGGTATCGGAGTGTCTGACCTTCTCGAAGTAGTCCGTCTCGCCCGCTCCGTAGGCGTCCCGGACGGTTTCGGCCAGCCCGACCGCCCCGGCGTCCGGCGAGAGAAACAGCGGCTCGGCCAGCTCCGGCAGCGGCTCGGCCAGCCGCCCGGCGGCGTCGACGGCGCTACAGGGTACGTCGAAGAACTCACACACCCGCCTTTCGTGTGGATTGACGGTCACCACGTGGTCGGTCCCCGTCGAGATCGCCCGCGCGATCGCCCGCGCGGAGACGGGCTGGCCGGCCTCGAAGGCCCGATCCTGCCTGGCGTAGCCCATGTACGGGAGGACGGTGACGACCTCCTCGGCCCGCGATCGGGCGGCGTCCTGTAGCTGTAGCAACTCGACGTGTGCGGCATCGGAGACCGTCGAGGCGACGACGATCGCCCGCTCGTCGGTCTCGGGGATCCGAACGAGCCGTTCCCCGTCGGCGAACCGGTCGTACTCGACGGCCGCGAGCGGTTCGCCGAGCTCGCTCGCGAGCGCCGCCGCGAGTTCCTGTGAGGTGGACCCCGGGATTATCATGGAGGGGGCTCGGTCCCCCGGGGGTAAACCGGTTTCCGTTCCCGTTGCTGTTTTGACCCACGTCCCCGCCCATCACCGCTCGCCGCTCACAACCCTGAGACTCACCGTCGTTCGTCTCACCGCTCGCGGACGACGACGAACTCCGCCAGATCCCGGAGGTACTCGACGGCGGTGCTTTCGCCGGGATCGGCCGCCGAAAGCGACGACAGCGCGGCGTCCGATTCCGAGCGCGCACGGGAGTTGACCTCCTCGGGAGTCATCTCGGTTATCTGGACGAGCGAGGGACGCTCCATCGCCGCGTCCTGGCCGGTCGGCTTGCCGAGTTTCTCGGCGTCGGCGGTCGCATCGAGGACGTCGTCGCGGATCTGGAAGGCGATCCCGACGCGCTCGGCGTAGCTTCCGAAGGCTTCGATGGTGTAGGTGTCGGCGTCGGCGGCGATCGCCCCCAGTTCCGCGGCCGCCCGGAACAGCGCCCCCGTCTTCCGGCGGGCGAGTTCGACGTACTCCGATTCGGTCGTCGGCTCCGCGACGAGTTCGGTCGCCTCGCCCTCACCGAGTTCGACCATCGCCTCGGCGACGGCCCGCATCGCCCGGTCGTCGCTGCCGAAGAGCGAAAACGCCTCCCCGAGCAGCCCGTCGCTGGTCGCGATCGCGGGCCCGTGGCCGAACGCCGCCCAGGTGCTCTCGACGCCGCGGCGGAGTTCGGACTCGTCGATGATGTCGTCGACCACAAGCGACGCGTTGTGGACGAGTTCGATCCCGACGGCGAAATCGACCGCGTTCGCGGAAGCGGCCGACCCGCAGCCGTCCTCGCCGACCAACTCGCCGCCGGCCGCCTCGAAGGAAAGCAGCGTGACGGTCGGTCGGACGCGCTTGCCGCCCGAAAGCGAGACGTGCTCGAGCCGCTCTGTCATCGCGTCCGGCTCTGTCGACTCGAGGACGGCCTCCAGCCGCGACTCGACAAGCGCCCGACGGCGCTCGAGATACTCCATAATTACGGTAGGGTCGGTCTCCGGAAGTACGTGACGGATACGACAGCGTGCGAAACCGACCTCGGCGGCCGTGTTCGTCCGCCAACGGCGATATATAAATCAGCCCCGCCCGAACGTCCGGTATGGACGTCCTCGGCGACGTGATCGCGCGTGACCGGCGCTCCGAGTCGACCGCACTCGCCGTGCCGGCGGTCGAGAGAGGCTACGACTACCGGCGGTTCTGTACCAGCGCCTGGAAGGCGGGGAACTTCCTCAGACACATCGGCGTCAGGGGCGGTGCCGGGGTCGCTATCGCGGACGACCCGATCCCCGAACCCGTCCTGACGTTCTACGGGGCGGCCGCCGTCGGCGCCGTCGTCCGCTTCGGTCCGTCCGCCGAGGTCAAAAGCGACGTTCGCGCCCTCGTCGTGCCGGCGGCGGATATCGACGCCTACGCGTTCGGCCCCGAGACGAAGGGCGTCGTTTACGACGATCCGCCGGCGGACCCGTCGGTCTCCTATTTCGAGCGCGACGTCTGGAGCGAGAACCCGACGGCGCCGCCGGATCAGGTCGCCCCGGCAGACCCCCTGCTCCGGGCGGACGGGGACACCTACACCCACGGCGAGGTACTCGGGGCGGCCCGCCGTGTCATCGACCGCGCATCGATCGACGGCGACAGCGTCGTCGCCGTCCGTGGTCCCTTCACGGATCCGACCGTCGTCGTCGCGGGGCTCGTCGCCCCGATCGTTGCCGGTGCAGAGATCACGATCGGACCGAACGCTGATGGGATCGTCGTCGGCGGTCCGAAGCCCGACGTCGAGACGGTCGAGATCGGATGACACGGTCGGTCCGATGTAGCACGAAACGTCGGGTGCATCCCACACGCCCACTGCCTTCGTGAACCGAAACGACCGGTCAGATCGACCGCTCGCGACCTCATATACCGTTCGGCTGATAAAAAGCGCGGACGCTATTATAATAGCTTGCGGTGTCCCTCCCGGGTCAACGGGATCGGATTTATCTCTCCCGGGATCCTTTCCGAAACTGAGGTCCGATGGTATGACCGAACGACCGGCCGAACTCGCGACCCCGATGGGGGACGGAGAGCCCTTCACCGACGGTCCCGTCGTCGTCTTCATCTGGCGGAACGAGTCGGGATGGCCCGTCGAGTACGTCTCGCCGAACGTCGAGCGACTGTTCGGGTACACGCCGGCCGAGCTCTACGATGCCGACCCGCCATACGCCGAGTTGGTCCACGACGACGACCTATGGCGGGTGATAGAGGAGGTCGAACGGCACAGCGATCCGACGACCGATCGGTTCCACCACGAGCCCTACCGGATGGTGACGAAGGGCGGCGCCGTCCGCTGGGTGCTCGATTACACTCGAATTCTCCGCGAAGACGGCGAGATCGTCGGATACACGGGCTATATCGTAGACATCACGGAGCGAAAGACACAGCTCGAATACGTAAACGCCCTCAACGCAACGATCCGGTCGCTGCACCGGGTGCTGATCGACGCCGACTCCCGGACGGAGATCAACGAGGGCGTCTGTGAGGCGCTCGCCGAGCTGGACGGCTTCGCCGGGGCCTGGATCGGAACCGTCGATTTCCCCTCGGAGGGGATCGTCCCGGCCGCCCGGTCCGGCATCGAGGCGTCGTATCTCGACACGATCTCGCTTTCACCGGACGCCGACGTCCCTGCCCTGGCCGCCCGGGTCGCGCTCGGCGGTGTCACGGACGGCGAACACCGCGTTCCCCACCCCGAGGGCGAGGCGGCCTGGCACTCGGCGGCGCTCTCGCGGGGTTACCGGTCGGTGTTCACCGTCCCGATCCGCCATCGGGAACTCGTCCACGGCGCGTTGAGCGTCTACGGGACCGAGCCGGACACGTTCGATCCCCGGATCCGTGAGATACTACTCGAACTCGGGACGCTCGTCGGGTACGCGATCACGGCGGTCGAACGCCGGAACGCGCTGTACGGCGACGGGAGCCGCGAACTCGTCCTCGAGGTGGCGATCGAAGACGACGACCCGCTCCGGACGCTCGCGCGCCGGCTTTCCTCGCCCGTCGAGGTCAGAAGCGTGAGCCGCCGGAAGGGCGACACCCGTCGGCTCTACTGTCTGATTTCGGATCCGGATCCCGACACCGCCATCGCCGCCGCCGAACGTGTCCCCGAAATCGAATCGATCGAGGCGCTCTCGGATGGGGCGTCGCCGATCTACGGGCTCGTCACCCGGGGGACGTGCAACGCCTCGAAGACCACCGTCCTCGGTGCGGGTTTCCGATCGATGACCGTCTCGGAGCGCTCGTGTGAACTCGTCGTCTCCGTCCGCCGGAGCCGCGATCGGCGGCGGTTCCTCGGGCAGGCGCGGGAGCTCTTCGGCGAGGCAGAACTCAAAGCCGAACGCGACGCGGCGCCGTCCGAGCGGATGCCGTGGGAGGCGTTGCTCGCGGGGACGCTCACTGACCGCCAGCGGGACGTTCTGAAGGCGGCCTACCACGCCGGATACTTCGACGGGAACCGCAAGCGGACCGGCGGCGAGATCGCCGATTCGCTGGGGATCGCCCAGCCGACGTTCTCGCGGCACCTGCGTGCCGCCCAGCGGAACCTCCTTTCGGCTATCTGGGACGGGCCGGACGTCGGTTGATACCGACCGCTATTCGTTTCGCTTCCCGGCTTCCAGCCGGAGCGTCGCGCCGCCCGCGCCGGGATCGAACGCCGAGACGTCGGCGTTCGCGAAGACGTTCACCGGCGAGGCTGCTTTCGGTTCGTCGCCGGTACTCGCCGGCGTCGGCCCCCAGAACAGACAGACGGCGTTCCCCTGGGGCCAGTAGGCGAGCGCCCCCGGTTCGACCGTCGCCCGGGGTGACTCGGCCGGAACGTCGATGTCGGTCCCGAAGTACAGCTCCTCGCCCCAGCGGGTGGCCTCGCCCTCGATCGGGAGCGCGTCCTCGATCGCTCGGCGCGTCTCGGGGCTCCCGTCGTTCCATCCGGCCGACAGTTCGGTTCCGTCGACGAGCACGCGGAGATCGCTCATGGGACCGGATACGACCGGCCGGGTACATAAAAACCCGGCCGCGGTTTCACAAAGGGTTTGTTTAGCCGGCCGGTACCGAGCGTCGATGGCTTCCCGACGTGCCGTCGCTTCGATCGAGGACGTCCCTACCGAAACGACGTATCTGTTCACGCTCCGGGAGACCGACACCGACGAGGAGCGGGAGGCGATCCTCGTCAGGAACGACGCCGGGATCTATGCGTGGCTGAACTACTGTCAGCACTACACCCACATCAGGATCGACAAGGGCTCCGGTGCGGAGATGCGTGGCGAGGAGTTCATCTGTGAGAACCACGGCGCGTACTTCGAGTCCGACACCGGGTTCTGTAACTTCGGTCCCTGCGAGGGGGCGTACCTGAACGAGGTGGACGTCGCCGTCGAGGACGACACCGTGTATCTGACCGACGACGACTACGAGTTCGTCCGGGCGGGCCCGATCGAGAGCGACGCGACGGACCTGGAATCGAAGTCGAACTACAAGTTCTGACCGTCGCCGTCTCTGCCTTCGTTTCCCGATCCGTCCGTATCCCCGTAACAGCGCCGATCGACAGTCTCGTCGTAGGCTCGCCGTAGCCGATCTGTCACCGGCCCGCCACCGACGGCGGCCCCGTCGAGGCGGGCGATCGGGCGGATCTCCCAGGTTGTGTTCGTCAGGAAGGCCTCCTCGGCGCGGCGGACGTCCCCGACGGTGTAGCGGCCGGTCTCGGACGGAACGTCGATCCAGTCGGCCAGCTCCAGCACCGTCCCACGGGTGATACCCGGGAGTATCGACCCTGCTTCGGGAGTCATCAGTGTCCCGTCGTCGACGAAAAAGAGATTGCTCGTCGCGCCCTCGGCGACGTACCCGTCGAGGTCACACATGAGCGACTCGTCGGCCCCTCTCTCGCTTTCCCGCAGTTCGAGCCGCGCCAGGATGCCGTTGAGGTAGTTTTGGGTCTTCGCGTCGGCCGGCAGCGCCGAGTCGGGGATCCGGCGCGTCGCGACGCTTTCGACAGTGGCCGGATCGTCCCAGACCGCCTCGCCGTCGGTCCCGCCGGCAGGGAGCGGTTTCACGTAGACGACGACCGTCGGGTCGACGTCCTCGTCCGGGGTCAGCTTTCCGGGCTGGACGCCGCGGGTGACCGAGACCCGGACGTACGCCTCCGCGAGGTCGTTCGCGGCGAGCGTCTCGTCGATCCGCGCCCGGAGGTCCCCGGGTACCGCTTCCCTCATCCCGAGCGTCTCGCAGGTCTGCTCTAACCGTTCTCGGTGTTTTCCCCACAGAAAGACCGTGCCGCCGTAGGCCCGGCAGGTCTCGAAGGCGCCGTCGCCGTACCGGAACCCCCGGTCGTCGACGCTGACTGTCGCCTCTTTGCGGTCGACCAACTCGCCGTCGACGTTATAAACTGTCACACCCGACCCGCCTCCGATCCGCAGCGCCGACAGAACGTCTCTACCATCCGTTCGCCGGCATCCGTGAGAATACTTTCGGGGTGGAACTGGACGCCTGCGTGTGGTTTCTCGCGGTGCCGGACGCCCATGAGAACGCCGTCGTCGTCGGCAGTCCGGGTCGTCCGGGCGGTCTCGACCAGTACGTCGGGCAACTCTCCGATGGCGGCGAGGGAGTGATATCGGCCGACCTCGAACCGCTCGGGGAGCCCCTCGAAGAGACCGTCCCCGTCGTGGGTGACCGTCGACGGCTTGCCGTGGACGACCTCGGGCGCGTGATCGACCGACACGCCGTGGGCAGCACACAGCGCCTGGTGGCCGAGACAGACGCCGAGGGTCGGATAGGCGAGTTCCGCAAAGACCGGAACCGAGACGCCGGCCTCGGCCGGTGTCCCCGGCCCCGGCGAGACGACGATGCCGTCGGGATCGAGCCGTTCGATCCCCGCGAGGTCGATCGCGTCGTTCCGCCGGACGACGACCTCGGCGTGGACGCCGACGTACTGGACGAGGTTGTAGACGAACGAGTCGTAGTTGTCGACGACGAGCACGGTCGGCGTACTCATCGTTCCGGTGTCTCCATCGAGACCGTCGTCGCCGAACGGGCCGCGTCCATGGCCTCGAGGAGCGCCCGGCCCTTCGCCAGCGTCTCGTCGTACTCGGCGTCCGGATCCGAATCGTGGACGATCCCCGCCCCGACCCGGAGGTAGTACCGGTCGCCGCGGCGGACGAGCGTCCGGATGAGGATGCTGAGCGTCGCCCGGTCGTCGAAGCCGAACAGGCCGACGCTTCCGGTGTAGGGGCCACGCCGCGTCCGCTCGACGCCGTCGATGATCCCCATCGTCTTCGGTTTGGGCGCGCCGGTGATCGTCCCGCCCGGAAAGACCGCCCCGACGGCGTCGGCGATCGAACACCCCTCGCGGCGCGTTCCCTCGATCAGACTGACGAGATGCATCACCTCGGCGTACCGATCGACGCGGCGGTACTCCCCGACGTCGACGGTTCCGTACTCGCTTACCTTCCCGAGGTCGTTTCGCTCGAGATCGACCAACATCGCGTGTTCGGCTCGCTCCTTTTCGTCGGCGCGAAGTTCCGCCTCGAGGTGTTCGTCCTCCTCGGGCGTTTCCCCCCGGGGTCGGGTGCCCGCGATCGGTTCGGTCGCGAGCCGGTCGCCGTCGACATCGAGGAGTAGTTCGGGGCTCGCGCTCACCAGATCGACGCCGGGGAACTCGACGAGCGCCGAGTACGGCGCGGGGTTGACCCGACGGAGCGCGGCGTACGCCTCCAGGGGGTGGACGGCCGCCGGCGCCGAGAGACGCTGGGAGACGTTGGCCTGAAACGTCTCGCCGTTCCGGATCGCGGATTTGACCGTCCGGACGCGCTCGGCGAACTCCGACCGGCCACAGTCGCTTTCGAACGTCATCGGACCGCGCGTCGCCGGGGGGCGACCGGCCGATCGGTCGCCCGCGACGATTCGGGCGAGCAACTCGCGGGCACGGGCCAGCCCCCCCTCGTAGGCGGCGTCGATCGATCCGTACTCTTCGAGTCGCGGGCAGGCGGTGACACGGAGGGTGGCTTCGTTCGCGTGCGGTTCCTCCCAGGCGGCGACGCGGTCGTATTTCGCCACCTGGAGCCGCGGTAATCCACGCTCGTCGACGGTGTCGTCCGGGATCGACTCCAACTCGCGGGCGATGTCGTATGAGAGCCACCCGAACAGCCCGCAGGGGTACGGCGTCTCGCAGCCGCCGCGTTCGAGCGTTTCGTCGGCCAGCGCCGCGTCGATCGCCTCCATGGAAGGTGCCCCGTCGCCGATCGGGACCGCGTCCGCAGAGACCGTGAGCCGCTCTATCGGATCCGTCGCGAAGTAGCCCCATCCCGGCTGGCCGCCGGTCGTCTCCAGGAAGATATCGCCGCCGTCGCCCCGGCGGGCGCGCCGGTACGCCTCGAAGGGATCGGCGACGCGGAGCCGCAACTCGACCGGCACCCGCGCGCTCTCGGGCGCCGTCCGCGCCGTCTCCCGGAACGCCCGCCGGTCGGTGGAGATCTGCATACGGTAGCGAAGAGGCGGCCGAAAATAACCGTTTCGCGGTTTGTCTCAGTCCCCGCCGGCGTTCTCCTGCCACCGCCGGATCCGCTTTTCGGAGAGGTCGGTTCGCCCGGACAGCTCGGCGGCGTCGGCCTCGAGCAGTTCCCCAACGGTTTCGATGTCCGCCTCCGCCAGACGGCCGGCGTAGGCCTGGCCGATCCCGCTGATACTGTCGACCGGATCGTCGGCCACGTCGTCCGCCGACGGGGCGTCCGGTTCGGCGACCGCCTCCGGGTCCTCGCTCGGCGTCTCGGTCATCGAACCCCTCGAGGCTGTGGCGTCCGTACCTGCGGCGACGGATTCGTCGGTTTCGGCGGTCGTCGGTTCCGATCCGGCTGGCTCGTCGTCGGAACCGGACCCCGCCGACACGTCTGTTCGTTGAGTGGTCTCGGAGCTATTCAACCCGAAGACCGCTCGGATCAGATCGAAAACGCCCATACGCCACAGTACGAGGCGCGATACTTAAATACGACCGCCGGTCGTTACAGGGCGTCCCGGAGCGCGCCGTTCATCGTCTCGACCGGTGCCGTCCGGCCGGTCCAGATCTCGAACGCCTCGACCCCCTGAAACAGGAGCATCCACGCGCCGTCGACGGTCGTCGCGCCGACCGACTCCGCGTCCCGGAGCAGACGGGTCTCGAGCGGCGTATAGACGGCATCGAGGACGGCGAGTTCCCCGTGGAGCGCCGACGCGGGGACGGGTGTCTCGTCCGATTCCATCCCGACGCTCGTGGCGTTGACGAGGACGTCGGCCCCCGCGAGCCGCTCTTCGAGAGCCGAGAGTCCGCCCCAACTCGCGTTCGGTACCTCGTCGGCGAGCGATTCGGCCCGCTCGACCGTCCGGTTCGCGACGTGGACGGCCATCCCCTCGTCGGCGAGTGCGAAGGCGACCGCCCGCCCGGCGCCACCGGCTCCGACGACGACCGCCGACCCCGACAGTTCGACGCCGTGGTGTTCGAACGCCCGAACGAGCCCCGCCGCGTCGGTGTTGTACCCCGTCGGTTCCCCGTCGAAGTCGACGGTGTTCACCGCGCCGATCCGCCCTGCCAGCGAGTCGGTTTCGACGAGTTCGGCGACGCGCTCTTTGAACGGCAGCGTGACGTTCAGTCCGGCGATCCCGAGCGCTTCGGCCCCGTCTAGCACGGCGGCGACCCGGTCCTCGGCGGGTTCGAAGGTCACGTAGCGAGCGTCCATCCCCCGTTCCTCGTAGGCCGCCTCGTGCATCGGCGGCGAGACCGAGTGCCCGACCGGGTTTCCGATGAGGCCGAAAACGTCCATACCCGGGCGATTTCCCGCGGGGAGGAAATACTTTCCGAGTATCACGTGTGTTCGTGAGGCAACGCCCTTCGAAGAGAACCGAACTCACCGCCCTGTTCGATGCATAACTCGGGATGTTTCGGCCCGCATCGTTCCGGATGGCGCCCTCTCGGAACGTGTGTCCTGTTGTGACATACAGGCTTTTGTCGGTGGACGCCGTCAGACAGGTATATGAGCGATTCTCGAAGTGACGTGCTCGTCGTCGGCGGGGGCCCCGCCGGCCTGAGCGCGGCTCTTTTCACCCAGAAGAACGGCCTCGAGACGACGCTGCTCGATACCGACGGGACCTGGATGCACAAGGCCCACCTCTTCAACTATCTCGGCGTCGGCTCGATCGACGGCTCGGCGTTCATCGAGACGGCCCGGGCGCAGGTCGACAGCTTCGGCGTCGACCGGATCCAGGGCGCGGAGGCGACCGACGTTTCCGCGACCGACGAGGGGTTCACGGCCGAAACCGACGAGGGCGGGTACGCCGCCGACTACCTCGTCTTGGCGACCGGCGCGAACCGCGAGCTGGCCGAGTCGCTCGGCTGTGCGTTCGACGGCGATCTCGTCGATGTCGACGTCACCATGGAGACGAGCGTCGAGAACGCCTACGCGACGGGCGCGATGGTCCGGGCCGAGGAGTGGCAGGCGATCATCTCCGCGGGCGACGGCGCCGCGGCGGCGTTGAACGTCCTCTCGAAGGAGAAGGGTGAACACTTCCATGACTTCGACGTCCCGGCCGACGCCGAGGGCGTCTTCGGCGCGATGTCCGACGAGGCGTAGGGGCAGACTACCGGATCTCGTAGGCAGCGATGTCGCTTTTTCCGCACTGCGGGCAGTCACCAGCGTCGGAGTCGAGCGTGGTTCCACAGCGCCGACACTCGTAGATAGGGTCGCCGCCGTCGCCGATGAGCTTTCGGACGCGACTCAGTAGTGCCATAGCGTTTGCCTCCGGTCGGAGCGGCCCCGCAACGCCCCGGCTCTGTCATACCTGTTCGTGACTGGCCCGTATAATTGGATGTGACGTTTCAATCGCCCGCCTGCGGCGGGATTAGGCACGTTCGTGCATACACGTGACCCCGCCCCGACCGTCACTCCGACGCCTCGACGGCCGCCCCGTAGACCGCCTCGAGTCGGCCGAGCGTCTGTTCGCGGAGCCGGCGTTCGGCGGTCCTGGAGAACCGATGTCCTTCGTCCGCGTGCGCTCAGAGATACACGTCGGTCGACAGCGCCCGGGGGGGCTTCGATGCTGTCGGCTCGGTCGTCGGTAGCTCTTTTTCACTCGACCGCGGCGGTCGGGCCCGGAGCGTCGGCCCTCCGGTCGGGACACAACCCCTATACTACAGCGCACCGGAACATCCGGTATGGAATACCACCACGTCGTCACCGCCGATCTCGAACAGCACGACGACCGTCCGGCCGACGTCCGCTCGATCAGCGCGGCCGCCGGGCTCGACTACGAGGGCTCGCCCCTCGGACTCCGGGTGTACGAGGTCGCCCCGGGCCAGCAACCCCCACTGAAATACCACTACCACGACGAACAGACCGAGGTTTTCTACGTGCTCGAGGGGACCCTGTACGTCGAGACTCCGGAGGAGACGTTCATCCTCGGGGCCGACGAGGCGTTCGTCGCCGAGCCCGAAAGCCCCCACCGTGCGTACAACCCCGACGACGCGGACTCGTCCGTCCGGGTACTGGCTATCGGGGCCCCGTCGGTCGACGACGTTCACGCCTATGAAGAGGACGACTGAGGGGGTCGGCTCTGCCGTCGGCAGCGGATCGGCTGGAAAACGAGTCCGCCCTCCCCGAGTTGAACACTGTGAGACGTGCTCGCTTCGCTGTGCGCGACTCACAAGCTCAAATCGGGTCGGTAGGATATTCGATTCTGCTGCGGTTCGCCACGCTCACCGGTCAGAATCAGAAGTATCCGCCCTCCCCGATTTGAACGGGGGGCAAGTCGATCTACAGTCGACTGCTCTACCAGTCTGAGCTAAGGGCGGTCGTACTCGAAACGAGACGACTGGGTGACTTAACGGTTTTGACCTCTATCGGGGACGCGCCTTCGAGCACCGTCTGACGGACGGCTGTCAGACAGCGCGCGAAGATTGAAATACCGTCCCACACAATTGTCGGACGGATAATGAGCAAGATCACCTTCCGGGCGGACGATGACCTCGTCCGACAGCTTGAGGCGTTCGACGCCTCGAAGAGCGAGGTCATGCGTGAGGCGCTCCGGGAGTACCTCGACGAACACGCCGGTTCGTCCGTAAACGCGGCTGAATCGGGCGTAAACGACGAAAACGGCGAACCGGCGTCCGAGGACTCCATCGACGAACTCATCGTCGAGCGCGTCGACGAGCTCATCGCCGACCGGCTCGACCGGACGTATACACCCGCCGAGCCGCAGGACGTAAACGTAAACATCACGCTTGATGGCGATTCCGGGAACGTGTCACACGAACACGCCGGGGACCGTAAGACACGGTCCGCCGATCGTGAAAACGAGTCTGACGACGAGGAGCATACGTGTAAACAGTGCGGAGAAACCCTCTCGCCGTCGGCCGTTTACTGCCCGAACTGCGGCGAGAAAGCCAGCCACCGCGTCTTCTGTGAGTGTGGCGATGAGCTCCGCTCGGACTGGGGGTTCTGCCCCAGTTGCGGCCGTCGGACGCCCGCTGCAGACGTACTCAGGGATCCGTAAACGCCGAAAACAGTTGTGTTCGGCGTGTATACGCCGAAACTGTGAATTTGTCTTACGTCTGCCCAAAGATTTAAGTGGGTCCCTTCTGTCCATACGTTTGCGTAAGACGACGCGTCTTACACTCGACGGATGGCCGACGAAACAACCGATATCGGCCCTCTTGTCGGTGTAAACGCGGGACGATCGCGTGTGCAACGTCGTCTTACTCACAACCAGAGGGGAAACAATATGGAGCGTGTGACACTACGAATCCCGAAGCAGCAGATCGAAGAGGTCGAACGCATGGTCGATACGGGGCAGTTCCCGAACCGGAGCGAGGCGATTCGCTCCGCCGTGCGTGAGATGATAAACGAACAGGAGACGGACGCCGCCGAGAAAACCCGTCCCTGGGCCAAGGTGTAAGACGATGCAGGATATCGTCAACTCCGCGCTGGAGAACGCCGAGGCCGAAAAGCGAGAGATGGACGCCACGACCGAAGACGACGAGTTCGGCGACCCCCGAATCGTCATCATCGGTGCCGGCGGTGCCGGCAACAACACGGTCAATCGGCTGTACAACATCGGCGTTGAGGGCGCCGAGACTATCGCCATCAACACCGACAAACAGCACCTGAAGATGATCGAGGCCGACACGAAAATCCTCGTCGGCAAGTCGCTGACCAACGGGCTCGGTGCCGGTGGCGACCCCTCGATGGGCGAGCGTGCGACTGAGATGGCCCAGGGGACGATCAAGGAAGTCCTCGGCGAGGCCGATCTGGTCTTCGTCACGGCCGGGATGGGCGGCGGCACCGGTACCGGGGCCGCACCGGTCGTCTCGAAGATCGCCAAAGAGCAGGGCGCGATCGTCGTCGGGATGGTCTCGACACCGTTTAACGTCGAGCGGGCCCGCACTGTGAAAGCCGAGGAGGGACTCGAGAAACTCCGCAACGAGGCGGACTCGATCATCGTCCTCGATAACAACCGCCTGCTGGACTACGTCCCGAACCTCCCGATCGGCAAGGCGTTCTCGGTGATGGATCAGATCATCGCAGAGACCGTCAAGGGCATCAGCGAGACGATCACCCAGCCGTCGCTCATCAACCTCGATTACGCCGACATGACGTCGATCATGGATCAGGGCGGCGTCGCGGTCATGCTGGTCGGGGAGACCCAGGACAAAAACAAGACGAAAGAGGTCGTCAGCGACGCGATGAACCACCCGCTTCTCGACGTCGACTACCGCGGTGCGTCGGGCGGGCTGGTCCACATCACCGGCGGTCCGGATCTCACCCTCAAAGAGGCAGAGGGGATCGCACAGAACATCACCGAACGGCTCGAAGCCTCCGCGAACGTCATCTGGGGTGCCCGTATCCAGGAGGAGTACAAGGGCAAGGTCCGCGTCATGGCGATCATGACCGGCGTCCAGTCGGCACAGATCCTCGGGCCGACGACCCAGAAACAGGCCGACGCCTCCCGGCAGGCTATCGAGGGCGTCGAGGACGGCGACGAGTTCGGCTCGACGCGTTCGGAGGGGTCGACCGGAACGACCCGGGACTTCGGCGTCGGCGAGACCGACGGCGGTCACTCGGAAGTCGAACAGAACAACGGTATTGACGTAATCCGATAAGTCAAATATATAATATTACTGAATCGGCCTTTGTTCGGTCTTTTTGTTGAAAAGTACTCTACAAATATTCTTACATATCTGGTGTAAACACGGTGTATGACGGATGACTGACGCCGTCAGTCGTCGCCCGGGAGTTCGCCGCCGACGGCGTCGACCAGCTCGCACTTCCGGCAGACTTCGCTTTTTGTCGGTGCGCCGCACCGGTCGCACTCGTTTTCAGACCCGCCCGTCCCGTCGTCGCGGTAGGTCTCGGCGGCCAGTTCCGCGAGCTTTTCGTACCCGGACATGATCGAGTGTCTGGTCCCCGGGTGTCCGTCCTCGAGTTCGTGGATGTGTTCTTGGATCTCACCGCGGTAGGCTTCGCTGGCGTGGGGACACTCGGCCGTGTGCGCCGGGAGGTCCCTGAGGTGCGCATAGAGAGCCACCTCCTTTTCGGGGACGTCCCGGAGCGGCTTCGCCCGCGGGACGAACGGGTCGTCGTCGATCTCCCGATCGTCGAAGCTTCCCAGCGAGGCGTCGAAGTGCTTGGCGATCTGTCGGACGTCGCCCGACAGCAGGTTCATCATCGCGGTCTGGGCCTCGTCGTCGAGGTTGTGTCCCGTCAGCAGTTTGTCGGCCCCGTACTCGTCGGCGTATCTCGAGAGCGCGTCCCGCCGGAAGACGCCACAGTACGCACAGGGGGCCATCCCAAGCGGGTCCTCCTCGGCGACCGCGTCCATCTCGACGCCGTACTCCTCGTCGTAAGCCACGACTTCGTGTTCGATAGAGAGGGCGTCGGTGAGTTCCAGACACGCCTGTAGCGAGGCGTCGCGGTATCCCTCGATCCCCTCGTGGATCGTGAGCGCGACGAGTTCGATGCGGGGGTCGTCCTCGAACGTCTCTTCAAGGACCTGGGTGAGGACGACGCTGTCTTTCCCACCCGAGAGGCCGACGAGCCACGTTTCGGGGTCCTCGGGCGTCGGCCCGTCGGACAACATTCCGTCCTCGCGGATCCGCCGTCGGATGCGGGTCTCGACGGATCGGCGGAAGTGTCCCTCACACAGGTGAAGCCCGGAGTAGGCGGCGTGCATGACGGCTGTCTCGCCACACTTGTCGCACTGCATCACCGGTGACTTGCCGGTTCTCGCGGATACGGGTTTCGACTCCACACGCGCCGGACCTCGGGAAGCAACTGTTTTGCGTGATGCGGTATTACCCTGGATGATGAGCTACAGCCGATCGGAAGCCGTCTCCCGGCTCCGGGACGTCGTCGAGACGATCGAGACTACCCCGATGCCGGTCCCGGTCCGGGAAGTGTGGGCCTTCGGGGACGTCGTTCTCGGCAAGGACCCGATCGACCGGCTGTGTGTCTATCTCACGAAAGACCTCCTGTTGAGGGATGCCCCCGACCGCGAAGCCGACTTCGAGGCCGAACTCGGCGTTACCGGCGTCGGCAAGACGGTCTCGGCGGCGTGGGCCGACCGGTTCCCGGAGCACGTCCGGGCGAACCGAAACGGCCACGCGGCTCCCGAGAAGTGTCTGGCGGCGCATCTCTTCGAGGACGACGAACCGGTCCACCTCGAGGTCTGTAACACCGGCTTCGAGAACAACGTCACCCAGCGGCTGAAGGGTGCCCGCGCCCGCGAGGACTACACGCAGTTGCTCGACCCCCGGGCCGCCTGTCTTTGGGTCGACACCGACGACGGCGGCCGGACGAGCACGGAGGCGTTCCGCAAACTCGAAGCCGGGGCGTTCGTCTTCCCGACGCTTCCGGCCGCCTTCGAGACGCTCGGGATGGACCCCGACGAAGCGGAGACCGCCGCCGAAACGCTCCGTGCGTCCCGGACCGAAGCCGGCGGTGTCAGCGTTCGGGGCGACGTGGTCTGATCGATCCGGCCGTCGACCGGCCGCCGACCCGAACCCTTATATCCGAAACCGGTACAACCGAAACCAAATGGTCGAGGCGTTCGCGGTCGCCTCCGGGAAGGGCGGGACCGGCAAGACGACGAGCACGGTCGCGTTGGGGATGGCGTTGGCCGACCGCTACGACGTGACGGTCGTCGACGCCGACACTGGGATGGCGAACCTGCTGTTTCACGCCGGTCTCGCCGACGTCGAGACGACGCTGCACGACGTCCTCGTCGAGGGCGGCGTTCCCGTCGCGGAGGCGACCTACGACCGGTTCGGGATGTCCGTCGTCCCCTGCGGGACGTCGCTTGCGGCCTTCGAGGCCGCCGAACCGGATCGGCTGCGCGAGGTCGTCGCCGAACTGGCCGCAGACACGGACGTCCTCCTGCTCGATTCGCCGGCGACGCTGAACTCCAAAAGCGCCGTCCTCCCGATCGTGCTGGCCGACCGCGTCGTCGTCGTGCTCAACCCGACGGTCCCGGCCGTCTCGGACGGGCTGAAGGTCCAGGAGTACGCGCTGTCGTACGGCTCGGATATCGCGGGGACGATCTTCAACCGGGCCCGCGGGGATATCGAGGATATCACGGCGAAGGCCGACCGGTACTTCGAGGGGCCGACACTGGCGACGGTGCCCGAAAGCGACGCCGTGCAGGCGGCCAGATCGGAGGGCGTTCCGCTGTTTGCCCACGCGCCGGACTGTCCCGCCGCAGACGCGTTCCGGACGGCGGCCGAACGGCTGTCGCCGAACGACGGTGACGCCGACGCCGTCGCCGAGCGGTTCCGCACCGCCGTCATCCCGGACCCGCCATGATCCCCGAGGGGGAACTGCTCCGCTCGCGGGTGCTCACGGACCTCTCGCCGGCGCTTTCGGACGTGCTCGACCGGCGGCTCGACGGGTACGCGCTGCTCGCTTCGCGACACTCTCTGCTCGGGGACGGCGACGAACGCGGCGTCATTACCTTCGAGGCCGGGGTTCCGGCGCTCGCGTACCACGCCGGGACGGACCGGGGCGGTCCGCCGGCGCTTTCGGATCTCGGCCCCCCGCCGTACCAGTTCGAGTTGTACGCGCTCGAGGCCGACGCCCTCGAGTTTCCGCATCGGGCCGACGAATTACGTGTTCGACCCGGTGCGGTCGCCGAGCGGCTGGCAGACGATCCGGCGCTGGCCGACCGGACGCGCGAGGCGGCCGGCGAGGCCGTCGGGCGAGGACGCGAGGACTCGATCGAGGCGTTCCTGGAAAACGAGGCGGCGATCGAGGACATCAGACAGTCCGCCCGCGAGGAGGCGCTGGATCGGGCCACAGAGTGGGGCTTCGCCGACGCGGTCGGGGAGTGATCGCTTCTCGGGGTCGACGCGAGTCATCTCTCCCCACGACGTATCGCCCTGGGGGAACCGGACGACCCCTTTCGAGGCGACCGCCGCTTTCCACCGCCGATAGAGGACGTTCTCGACGACGCGGTAAAACAGGATTCCGGCGATGTCCCGCGGCGGGGTGTATCGGCGGAAGCCGTACGCTTCACAGAACGCACTGAGCCGGGATATGAGCGACCCGAGACCGACGGCGACGGTGACGAAGAGCGTGAAAACGGGACGTTGAGCGACCCGAGACCGAAGCGCAGACCAGCCCCCGCTCGAGGAGCTGTTCGAAGGTCTCCCCGAGGAGGGTGTCGCGATCGATGTCGAGGAACGTCTCGATCGCCTCGGTGACGAAGACGACCGTCCCGTCCGGATCGAGGACGAACACGCCGTCGGCCAACGACTCGACGATCGATCCGTAGCGGTCCGAACGATCACCGCTCGTCCCGTCCGCCGGTCCGCCGGCTGTCATCCCTTCGAACCTCTGTTCATACGAATGCAGCGCGTAAACCAACGGGTTTAGCCGTGGGGTAGCTTATCACTGTATTCTACCGAGATCGAATCCCCACTAAGGATTTCCGCTTATATGTCAACTCCGCGGTGGAGATTCAAACCGGCAGCGAGATCCGGGCCGTGGGCTCGCGGTACGGCCCGGCCCACACCAGCAGCGAATCGACCGTCCAGGTGATCGACCCGCCGGTGGCCGCGCCGGCGAGACGGTCCGCGTCGCCGCCGCGGGCGATCGTGACGTGGGGATCGTAGTCGTCGCCCTCGAGTCCCTCGATCGGCTCGGTGACCGAACAGAGTCGCTCGTGGAGCGCCAACAGCGCCGGCGATTCGATCCGTAGATACGCGACCGGACCGTGGCCGGTCTCGGGCTCTCTGAACAGTTCGACGCCGGCGGTTCTGGCCGCGAACGGCGCCGTCCCCTCGAGAGCCCGCCTGATCCGGCGAGCGAGCTTGTCGGGATCGCCTTCCCCCAGTCGTTTGACCACGAGGGTGTGTCGGTCCCGCGGTGTCGCTTCGAAGCAGTCGGTCGCCAGCCCGCGGGCGAGTCGGGACACCTCGGCGGGGACGGGAACGTTACAGCTGTACACGCTTCAGATGTAATCGAGGAAGTACGCGAGGATAAGGACGACGATCACGACCGCGACGAGCGGGCTGATCGACGCGAGGATGTCGATGAACAGCCCGATGATCTGGAGGGCGAGCAGGACGACGACGAGTATCAGGACGAGCTTCAGCAGGTCCTCGACGTCGAGTTTCCCACCGGTGTGCATACCGGTCGCTGGGATCGGAGGACGCAAAAACGCTGTGGCCACCCCGCCGGGCCCGATCGGTCGGTTTTTGAGGCACCGTCGCAACGTTCCGGTAATGAAGCTTCCCGTTCGGGCTCTGCTGGTTCTCTGTATCGTTGCCCTCTTTTCGGGGCTTTCGGCCGGAGCGGTCGCCGCGGCCGAGGCGGACGATCGACCCGCCGGTGGCCAACTCGTGATCGAACTCGACACGAACGGCGACGCCGACGTCGTCTTCACCGACGAGTTCGATATCACCGACCCACAGCAACGGGCGCTCTTCGAGGAACTCCGCGAGAACGAGGAGTTCAGACGGGCGGCGGCGGGACAGGTCCGCGGCAGCATGCAGTCGGTCTCCGAGCGGGTCGCCGAGGATCTCGACCGCGAACTGGTGATCGGTGAGGTAACCGCCGAAACGACGGTCGACGGCGAGACCGGGACGGTCGCCTACGGGTTCCGCTGGGAGAACCTCGCAACGCTCGAAGACGAGCGGATCGTGCTGTCGGAGCCGTTCTCGACGTACACCAGTCTGGATCGGGAACTCGTCGTCGTCGCCCCCGACGGGTACGAACTCGCGAGCGTCTCCCCCGAGCCGTCCCGACAGGAAGACGCCGTCGCCAGGTGGCCGGGGCTGACAGAGTTCGGCGACGGTTTCGAGATCGTCGCCGCTCCCGCCGAGACGCACGGTGACGGGTCGATCGCGATCGGGACCGCGGCGCTGTTGCTCTCGACGCTTTTTTTCGCCCGGGAGCGGTGACCCCCCTATGGGTCGTTTGACCCCCCGCCGGCCGGCGTACGGCACCGTTCCCCACGGAGGCGGCGTTCCGCAAGCGTTTAGTACTGTTCTGCGGATAGAGACGAGTACATGAAAGAGCCTCACCGCGACGCGACCGACGATAGCGGTGGGTTCGTTCTTCTCCCGCGACCGCGACGACGGGCCGCCAGGCCCGAATAGATCCCCATCCACCGTCGCGCTCGCTCCGATTTCCGACGATGACCGTCCGGCCGACGGTCGCTTTCAGAACCCAAACCACCAATGTCAGATACCGAACGCGTCGCGCTCGCCTTCTCCGGCGGGCTCGATACGACCGTCTGCGTACCGCTGCTCGAAGAAGAATACGGCTACGACGAGGTCATCGGCGTCACCGTCGACGTCGGCCAGCCGACCCCGGAGTTCGAGGAGGCCGAGGAGACCGCCGAGACGCTGGATCTCGAACACTACGTCGTCGACGCCAAAGCCGAGTTCGCCGAGCTGTGTTTCGACGCCGTCCGCGCGAACGCCTCCTATCAGGGGTACCCGCTGGGGACCGCGCTGGCCCGGCCGGTCATCGCCGAGGCGATCCTCGAGGTCGCAACGGAGCAGGGCTGTTCCGGGCTCGCTCACGGCTCGACCGGCAAGGGCAACGACCAGCTCCGCTTCGAGGCCGTCTGGCGCGATTCGGACCTGGAGGTCATCGCGCCCGTCCGGGAACTCGGGTTGACCCGGGAGTTCGAACAGGAGTACGCCAGAGAGCGCGGCCTGCCGATCGAGGGCGGCGACGAGGGCAAATACAGCATCGATACGAACCTCTGGAGCCGATCGATCGAGGGCTCGGAACTCGAGGAGCCGGGCTACGTGCCGAGCGAGGACATCTACGAGTGGACCGAGGCACCGACCGCCGAGACCGAAGAGATCGAAGTCGGCTTCGAGGACGGCTACCCGGTTTCGTTGAACGGCGAAGCGATCGAGCCGGTCGAACTCATCGAAACCCTCAACGAACTGGCCGGCGGGTACGGCGTTGGTCGTTCGGACATCATGGAGGACCGCATGCTCGGGCTGAAAGTCCGTGAGAACTACGAGCATCCCGCCGCGACGGTTCTTCTGAACGCCCATTCGGCGCTTGAGGACCTCGTGTTGACGAAAGAGGAGCGTGCCTTCAAAAAGCAAATCGATCACGAGTGGTCCGAGAAGGGCTATCAGGGGCTCGTGAACGCGCCGTTGGTCGACGCACTGGAGGGGTTCATCGAGAAGACCCAAAAGCGCGTGGCGGGTACCGTGACGATCCGCTTCGAGGGTGGACAGGCCCGCCCGGTCGGCCGCGAGTCGAAATACGCCGTCTACTCCGCGGAGGCGGCCTCGTTCAACACCGAGGACGTCACCGGCAGCATCGAACAGGACGACGCGACCGGCGTCGCGAAGTACCACGGGTTCCAGGAACGTCTGGCCAACCGCGTTATCGAGAACAACGAGGAATAACCGATGTCGGGCGAGGGCGACGGCGGAACGGACGGTTCGGACGCGGGCGACGAGGCGGGCGACGTCGTCCGCCGCGACCGCTTCAGTGGCGGGCCGGCCCGCGGCTTTCTCTCGAGTCTAGCGGCCGACGAGCGCATCTTCGCGGCCGATCTCGCCGTCGATCGGGCTCACGTCGTGATGCTCGACGAACAGGGGATCCTCGAGCCGGCTGACGCGGCGGCGATCCTCGATGCGCTCGACGACATCGAAGACGCCGGCCACGGCGCACTTTCCGACGGCGAGGACGTCCACGCGGCGATCGAGACGGCGGTCATCGAGCGGATCGGCGAACGCGGCGGCCGGATGCACACCGCCCGCTCGCGCAACGACGAGGTCGCCGCCTGTATCCGCTATCGGCTGCGCGAGGACGCCCTCGACGCGATCGAGGCGACCCTCGAGGCCCGCCGGATGCTCGTCGACGTCGCGGCCGACCACACCGAGACGGTGATGCCGGGCTTTACGCACCTCCAGCCAGCCCAGCCGACGACCGTCGCTCACTACCTGTGTTCGTACGCCTCGGCGCTGGCCCGCGACACCGAGCGGCTGTTCGACGCCTACGACCGGATCAACCGCTCGCCGCTCGGGGCGGCGGCCTTCGCGGGGACGCCGTTCGACATCGATCGTGAGCGGACGGCCGCCCTGCTGGGCTTCGAGGGGCTGGTGGAGAATTCGATGGACGCCGCCTCCGCGCGGGATTTCCTCGTGGAGACGACCGCCGCCGTCGCGGCGCTTTCGACGACGCTGTCGGGGCTGGCGGAGGATCTGGTCGTCTACTCGAAGGCCGGCTACGTCGAGTTGGACGACGCCTACGCCTCGACGTCCTCGATCATGCCCCAAAAGAAAAACCCCGACACGATGGAACTCGTCCGCGGGACTGCGGGCGATGCGGCCGCCGGGCTGGGCGGGCTGTTGTCGATACTGAAGGGGCTCCCCAGAGCCTACAACCGCGACCTCCAGCGCGCACACACACACGCGTTCGAGGCAATAGACGCGGTAACCGAGGCGACGAGCGTCGCCGCCGGCGCGGTCGCGACGGCCGAGTGGCGGACCGACGCCCTCGCGGCCGCCGCCGGGGAGGGCTTCTCGACGGCGACCGGCGTCGCGGATCTGCTCGCAGCCTCGGGGGTTCCGTTCCGGACCGCCCACGAGGTGGTCGCCTCGGCGGCCGAGCGTGCGGGCGAGACAGTCACGTACGCCGATCTGGATTCGGCGGCCGAGGCGGTGCTCGGCGATGGGCTGGCCGCCTACGCCGACCGTGACGCGGTCGCCGACGCCCTCGATCCGGTAGAGAGCGTCCGGTCTCGCGACTCCGTCGGCGGCCCGGCGCCCGAGACGATCGAGGGGAGCCTCTCGACTCTTCGTGGCGGCATCGAGGCCGACCGGGGGACGCTCTCGACGCGGCGGGACGCCCTCGCGGACGCCAGAGACTCCCTCGAAACGGAGGTTGCCCGCCGTGTCTGACCGTCGACCGACCCGACAAAGCTAATAACATATATCTGACATACAGCTGAATTTAATCGCTAAAAAGCCCTTTAGGGTCCGCTAGACTCCAGTATCGGTTATTAATTTCATTTGATAAGTTCGAAGCTTTTAAGTGGGTTCACAACCGAGTATCCGGTACAATGGCAGACGAAACTATCACCGCGGAAGACCCCATCACGGGCGAGGAGATCGAGATTCCCGGCGACGTCGAGGTCGGCGAAATCATCGACAGCCCCATTACCGGGGCCGAACTCGAGGTCGTCTCGATCGATCCGATCGCCCTCGAGGAAGCCCCCGAACTCGAAGAGGACTGGGGGGAGTAAGGCGATGGACGTCGGCACAGCCCGCCGTGTGAACACCGCGTCCGGGTCCGGGTCCGGGTCCGCGTCGCGGAGCAGCCGCCCGAAGACGGGTGAGTCCGCGTGAACGTCGGCGTCCTCTACTCGCGTATCCGCCGCGACGAGAAACTGCTGTTGAGCGAACTCCGCGATCGGGGTCACGAGGTCACCAAGATCGACGTCCGGAAAGAGCGGTTCGGCGTCCACGAGCCCCCCCAGGCGTTCGACGGGGTCGATATCGTCGTCGATCGCTGTCTCGCCACCAGCCGCTCGCGGTACGTCACCCGGTTCGTCGATGCCTACGATCTGCCGGTGGTCAACGATCCGGAGACGGCGGCGATCTGTGCCGACAAAGCCCGAAACAGTCTCGTTCTCGCCGAGGCCGGGATTCCGACCCCGGCGACGGAGGTCACCTTCACCAAGGAGTCGGCGATGGAGTCCATCGAGGAGTTCGGCTACCCCTGCGTGTTGAAACCCGTCATCGGGTCGTGGGGGCGGCTGATGGCGAAGATCGACTCCCGCGATGCCGCCGAGGCCATCCTCGAACACAAAGAGACCCTCGGTCACTACGAGCACAAGGTCTTCTACATCCAGGAGTTCGTCGAGAAGCCCGGCCGTGACATCCGTGTGGTCGCCACCGACGGCGAACCGGTCGCGGCGATGGCCCGTTCGTCGGATCACTGGCTGACCAACGCCGCACGCGGTGCCGAGACCGAGGCCATCGAGATCACCGACGAGATGGCGGATCTCGTCGAGCGCGCCTCCGAGGCGGTCGGCGGCGGTCTGCTCGGCGTCGATCTGATGGAGACGGGCGATTCCTACACCGTCCACGAGGTCAACCACACCGTCGAGTTCAAGGCGCTCAACGAGGTCTCGGACGTCGACGTGCCGGCGACGGTCGTCGACTGGCTCGAATCGCGGGTCCGCGGCGTCGAGGTGACCGCATGAGCGGACCGCACACCGCAAGCGTCGTCGGCGGGAGCGGCTTTACCGGCGGCGAACTGCTGCGTTTGCTTTCGGGCCATCCGAACTTCGAGGTCGTCCAGGCGACGAGCCGGGGCTACGCGAACAAGACCGTCGGCTCCGTCCACCCCAACCTCCGGGGGCGCGACCTCCGGTTTTCCTCGCCGGCGGATCTCGAGTCGGTCGACGTCCTCTTTGCGTGTACGCCCCACGGCGTCACGATGGAACGCATCGACGCCTTCCGGGAGGCCGCAGACACCGTGGTCGATCTGAGCGCGGACTTCCGGCTGGATTCGGAGGCCGAATACGACGAGTGGTACGACGGCCACGACCGCCCAGAACTCCTCGAAGAAGCCGAGTACGCCCTGCCGGAACTCAACCGCGAGAACCTCCCCGGCGCGGCGCTGATCGCCTCGGGTGGGTGTAACGCCACGGCGGCGATCCTCGGACTCAAACCGCTCTTCGAGGCCGATCTCCTCGCCGGCGAGGAGCGGATCGTCGTCGACGTGAAGGTCGGCTCCTCGGAGGGCGGGGCGGGCGGCGGCGAGGCCTCCTCGCATCCGGAGCGTTCGGGCGTCGTCCGGCCCTACGCGCCGACGGGCCACCGCCACGAGGCCGAGATAGAGGCCTTCCTCGGTACGGGGGTCTCCTTTACCGCCCACGCGGTCGATATGACCCGCGGGGCGTCGGCGACCTGCCACGTCTACCCGGAGGCGCCGGTCTCGACGGCCGATCTCTGGACGGCGTTCAGAGACAGCTACGCCGAGGAGCCGTTCGTCCGGATCGTCGCGGGCGGGTCCGGCGTCTACCGGTACCCCGAACCGAAGGCCGTCGCCGGCTCGAACTACGCCGAGGTCGGCTTCGAGGTCGACCCGAAGAACGGCCGCGTCGTCGTCTTCTCGGCGATCGACAACATGATGAAAGGCTCGGCCGGCCAGGCCGTCCACGCGGCCAACGTCGCGTTGGGCTTCGAGGAGACGGCCGGCCTCGGGTTCGAGGGGCTACACCCGGTGGGTTCGCCATGACGGTCGTCGTCAAGATCGGCGGCGCCCGCGCGGTCGACCCCGAGGGCGCCCTCGCCGATATCGCGGCGCTGATCGACGGGGGGACCGACGTCGCCGTCGTCCACGGCGGTTCGACGGCGGTCGACGACGCCTTAGAACGGATGGGTATCGAACCCGAATACGTCGAGACGCCATCGGGCGTCGTCGGCCGGTTCACCGACACCGAGACGATGGACGTGTTCAAGATGGCGATGGCCGGGCGGGTCAACACCGACCTCGTGACCGGACTGCAAAACCAGGGCGTCGACGCGGTCGGCCTCTCGGGCGTCGACGGCGGGCTGTTCACCGGCCCCCGGAAGTCGGCGGTTCGTGTCCTCGAGGACGGCAAAAGGAAGATCCGCCGCGGCGACCACTCGGGGACGATCGAGGACGTCAACGGCGAGTTGCTGGAGACGCTTCTGGCGGACGGGTACACGCCCGTGGCCTCCCCGCCGATGCTGGCGGACGACGGCGTCGCGGTGAACACCGACGCCGATCGCGCCTCGGCGGCCGTCGCGGCCGAACTCGGCGCGGCGCTCGTCTCGCTGACCGACGTTTCGGGCGTCTACCGCGATCCCGACGATCCCGCGACGCGAATCGACCGCGTCGGGACGCCCGAGGCGTACGAGGAACTGCAGGCGGCCGCCGAGGGCTTCATGAACCGGAAGGTGATGGCGGCGACCGAAGCGCTCGAGGGCGGCGCCAGCGGGGTCGTGATCGCCGACGCCAACGCGGAAGAACCGATCCGTTCGGCCCTCGATGGCGCCGGAACGCACGTTTTTCCGGACGCGCTCGAATGACACTGATACAACCATGAGCGGCTTCGTCTTCTCGGAGAAACCGATCCGCATCGACCGTGGCGAGGGAGTGTATCTCTACGACACGAACGGAACCGAGTACCTCGATTTCGGCGCGAGCTACGCCTGTACGCCGGTGGGACACTGCCACCCCGAGGTCGTCGACGCGGCGACGGGCCAACTCGAGGAGCTGTTCTACGTGCAGGCGTCGTACCCCCACGCGGCTCGAACGGCGCTGTACGAACAGCTGGCGAGGGTCGCGCCGGTCGATATCGACAACGTCTGGCTGTGTAACTCCGGCACCGAGGCCAACGAGGCGGCCCTGAAGTTCGCCCGCCACGCGACGGGGCGTTCGAAGATCGTCGCGACGACCCAGGCGTTTCACGGCCGGACGATGGGGTCGCTCGCGGCCACCTGGAAGGACGAGTACAAGGAAGGGTTCGGCCCGCTGGCCGACGGTGTCGAGTTCGTCGAGTACGGCGACAGCGAGGCGATGGCGGCGGCGGTCGACGACGAGACCGCCGCGGTCATCATCGAGCCCCTGCAGGGCGAGGGTGGGATCAACCCCGTCTCGAAGAAGTATCTCCAGTCGGTTCGCGTCGAGACGGCGACCGCCGGCGCGGCGCTGATCCTCGACGAGATCCAGACCGGGCTCGGCCGGACCGGCGAGCTGTGGGCCGCCGACAAGTACGACGTCGTTCCGGATATCCTGACGACGGCGAAGGGGCTCGCGAGCGGGCTCCCGCTGGGGGCGACGCTGTGTCGCGATTGGATCGCCGAGGACGCCGGCAACCACGGCTCGACGTTCTCCGGCGGTCCTGTCGTTTCGGCCGCCGCGGGGGCGACGCTCGAGGTGATCGAACGGGAGGGTCTCCCCGCGCACGCGGCCGATGTCGGCGCCTACCTCCGCGAGGAGACCGAGGCCCGGCTCGGCGACGAGATCCGTGAGGTCCGGGGACACGGTCTCATGATCGGTATCGAGGTCAAGCGCGGCTCGAACCGGCTGTTGCGCGATCTCGCTTTGGAACACGGGATCCTGGCGCTGCCGGCAGGCCGGACGGTGCTTCGGCTGTTGCCGCCGTTGACCGTCGAGCGCGAGCACGCCGACGAGGTCGTCGACGCTCTCGAGGCCGTCCTCACATGAGCGAGACGGCCCCGACACTTCCGGCTGACACGGAGGCCCGCGAGTTACTCGAGGAACTCGTCTCGACCCCCTCACCGACGCCCGAGGAGACGGCATGTGCCGAGGTACTCGCCGATTTTTTCGAACGGAACGGCCGGACCGTCTTCGTCGACGAGGTCGGCAACGTCCGGGCGCCGGCCGACGACAGCGTCCTCTATACGTCCCACATCGATACGGTCCCCGGCGACATCCCGGTTCGGATCGAGGAGGGAGAGAACGGCCCCGGACTGTGGGGTCGTGGAGCGGTCGACGCGAAGGGGCCACTCGCCGCGTTGGCTGTCGCCGCCGTCCGGACGGGCGTTTCCTTCGTCGGCGTCGTCGGCGAGGAGGTCGACTCCCGCGGGGCGCGTCACCTCGTCGACGACCGCGATCCCCCGGAGGCTGTCGTCAACGGCGAACCCTCCGGCTGGGACGGAATCACGCTGGGCTATCGCGGCATCCTCAGTGGGACCTACATCTGTACCTCCGAGTCGGGTCACACCTCCCGTCCGGAGAACAACGCCATCCAGGAGGCCATCGCGTGGTGGTCTGCCGTCGAGGCGCGGTTCGGCGGAAGCAGCGTCGCCCGGGACGCCGACACCGACGTATCCGACGCGGCGGACGTCCCGATATTCGAGCGTGTGACCCCCAAGCCCGTCGAGATCGAGGGCGGCGTCTCCGAGGACGGGCTGGCCGTCGAGACGACGCTGGACGTACAGCTTCGGGTCCCACCGTCGTACACGACGGAAGACGTCAGAGAGATCGCGGACGGCGAGTTGACGGCGGGGACGGTCAACTGGACGGACGCCGTCGAGCCGACGATGCAGAGTCCCCGCACGCCGGTCGCGCGGGCGTTCCGGGTCGCGATCCGCGAGCAGGAGGGCGACCCCCGGCTCCTACGGAAGACCGGAACGGCCGACATGAACATCTACGCCGAGGCGTGGGACTGTCCGGTGGTGACCTACGGCCCCGGCGATTCGGACTTCGATCACGCCCCGAACGAACACCTCGAACTGTACGAGTTGGATCGTGCGGTCGCGGTGCTCGAAACGGTTGCGGAGGAACTGGCATGAACTTCCTGAACATCGACGACCTGACACGAGAACAGCTCGAAGACGTCCTGACCCGGGCGGTCGATCTCAAAGAGCGGACCGCCCGCGGAAAGACCGCCGATGCGATGGCGGGTCGGACGCTGGCGATGATCTTCGAGAAGCCCTCGACGCGGACGCGGGTCTCCTTCGAGACCGGCGCGACACAGCTCGGCGGACACGCGATCTTTCTGGGCCCCGACGACATCCATCTGGGCCACGGCGAGCCGGTCAAAGACACCGCACGCGCCCTGTCGGGCTACGTCGACGTCATCATGGCGCGGGTCTACGACCACGAGGACGTCGTCGAACTGGGCGAGTACGCGACGGTTCCGGTCGTCAACGGGCTGACCGACGACGCACACCCCTGTCAGACGCTCGCCGACCTGTTGACGATCAGAGAACACTTCGGTGGCTTCGAGGACGCGACGGTCGCGTGGGTCGGCGACGGCAACAACGTCTGTCAGTCGTTCGTCCTCGGTGCCGCGGTCGTCGGGCTCGATCTCGTCGTCGCTACCCCCGAGGGCTACGGCGTCGACGACGCGATCCTCGATCGGGCCGCCGAACTCGGCACTGCCCCGGAAACGACAACCGACCCCGAGGCTGCCGTCGCGGGCACCGACGTCGTCTACACGGACGTGTGGGTCAGTATGGGGGAAGAATCCGAACGGGAAACGAAACTGGCGGCCTTCGAAGGGGCGGGCTTTCAGGTGACCGAGGAGCTACTCGGCGACCGGCTCCTGATGCACTGTCTGCCGGCCCACCGCGGCGAAGAGATCACGGACGCGGCGCTCGAGAGCGACGGTGCCATCGTCTGGGAGCAGGCGGAGAACCGCCTTCACGCACAGAAGGGGCTGTTGACGCATCTGCTGTCGTAGCCACTGGGGTTCGGGTTCGGGCTCGGGTTCCGCGCTTTCCCGTCCCGTCAGGCTCCTGCCTCGCCGAGCGCCGATTCGATGTCGTCGCGCTGGGTGACACCGACGAACCGCTCGACGATGCCGTCGTCGTTCTCGATGATGAGCGTCGGCAGCGATCGGACCTGATACTCGTTTGCGACGTCCTGCTGTTGGTCGACGTCGACCTTCTCGAACTCCACATCGGGGTACTCCTCCTCGAGCTCCTCGAGGATCGGATCCTGGGTCTTACACGGGCCACACCAGTCTGCGTAGAAATCTTTCAGCGTGACAGCCATAGCTACGGGTATCCGATCCGACCGCATAAGCGTTTTCCAAGCGGCTGGCGGGTCGTGTCGAAACGCTTACGCCGTCGCGGACGAACGGACAGGTATGAGCAGCGGTCAAAACTCCGGCGGGCTGATGTCCAGTGCGGGCCTCGTCCGCTATTTCGACTCCGAGGACAGCAACACGCCGACGATGGATCCCCGGACAGTCGTCGCCTTCGGCGTCCTGTTCGGCGTGTTCGTACTGATGTTGAACGCCCTGGCCTGACCGGATCGGCCCGGATCGATCGGATCCGTCGGCGTCGTATCGATCGGAGTTTCCTGATCCCGACAGCCCCTAGCCGTCGTTTTTTGACTCGACTGACGCCTCGGGATTTAATACCCAACCGATACGTCTGTCCCCGTCCCGGGGTGGCTTCGATCCGTTCTTCACTCGACGCGTCCCCTGCGGGCCGATTGCCTATTATAAACCTACCGGCCGGTATTCAGATCCTGAATCAGCTATTCGCGTTCTGAAACCGCTGGGCCCTTATTATACTCGTAGGGGGTGTTGGGGGAGATATGAAGCAGATGAAGTCACCGACCGAGATCGGAACCGGGACCGAAAGCGAGTCTATCTCCGTCGAGACGCTCCGTGAAGAACTCCAGGGCATCGACGACTCGCCGGAGCCGGGAACGGCCGTCTCCGAAACCGTCTCGGAAGTCGAAACCTCGCTTTTCGGCGCCGAACAGTTCTCCTACGACGAAGACCACATCAAATCCTCGCTCGACGAGCTGCTCGTCTCGCTGATCGCACTGCGGGATTCCGACACCCACGGCAAGCAACTGCTGGACGATCTCGCCGAGGAGTTCGACACCATGCTCAGCCCCGGTACGGTCTACCCCCGCTTGCACGAACTCTGTGAAAGCGGGCTTCTCGACCAGCGCGAACTCGTCAAAACCAAAGAGTACGTCCTTGACGATCCCGAGGACACCCGCTCGAAGGTCGCGGCCGCGGCCCGCCAGCACCTCGCGCTCGGGATGGTGTTCCGGGCCGCCCTCGAAGAGGGCGACTTCGAGTGAGCCGACGATGAGACATGCTGGTTCGGCCGCCGCCCCCCGGCCGGCCGCGACGGCGATGTCACCGATCCCGGAGGCGTGGCCAGTGCGACCGAACGTACCGGTCTACCACCCGAACGCCGCCTGATATGTCGAAAAACGAGGAACTCCTCTCGGTCGCGCGGGAACTGTTCGGCACGCGAACGGAGACCGAGGTTTACGACGTCGCGGTCCGGTCGTTGTTCCGTCTCACCGACGCTGACGAGTGTGCACTCGCCGTCCCCGAGGACGGCGACCTCGTGAGTCGGGCGAGCGTGACGGCCGGGGTCACCGGCGCTTCGGAGGGCCCTCTCGCCGACGAGCTCGGCCTCATCGAACGGGCGCACGAAAAAGAGGAGACGCTCGTCGTCGCGGATCCGGTCGAGGGCCCGTGGGGCTGGCAGTTCCACGATCCGGATGCCGAATCGCGTTCCGCCTCCCAGCCGACGGTGTCCTACCGATCGCTTCTGTGTACCCCGATCGAACCGACGGGGATACTCGTTGCCACCGCGAACCGTCCCGGCGCGTTCGACCGCGGGACGCGGCGAACGGCCGAGGGGATCGGCTCGCTCGCGGGGGCTGCCCTAGAGCAGCTTCCCTCCGGCGCGTCGGCGGCGACTGCGGACCCGGACCGTCTCGAGACGGCCGCCTCGACGCTCACACACGAGGTAATGGACAAGCTGATGATCGCGAACTGTCGGCTCGAAACCGCACGGGAGAACCCGGATCCGGAGCATCTCGACCGGGTCGCGGAGGTTCACGACCGTCTGGAGACGTTCGTCGAGGACATGGCTCAGTACCTACGGACCGGCGAGCGCATCCCCGAACCCGAACGGGTCGACCTCGGCACGGTCGCCGAGCGCGCCTGGCGTCTGGTCGATACACCCGAGATAGCGCTACAGCGTCCCGACGCCCTCGAGATCGTCGCCGACGAGGGGATGCTCGCGGACCTGCTGGAGAACCTGTTTCGGAACTGTGTGGAACACGGCTTCCCGGGCGGTCGACGCGAGTCCGACGGCGGGCGGGTCGTCCGTCTCGGACGACTCAAAGCCCGGCGGGGGTTCTACCTTGAGGACAACGGACAGGGAATAGACCCCGAGTACGGCGAGGCAGTCTTCGAATCGGGCGTCACGACGGCCGCCGACGGGTCCGGTCACGGGCTTTCTATCTGTCGGGACATCGCGACGGCCCATGGGTGGGAGATCGATGCCACCGACGGGGAGGACGGCGGGGCCCGATTCGAGATTACCGGCGTCGAGTTCGCCGGCGGCGGGGAACGGTCCGGCGAAGCGGTTCCGTCCTTCGAACTCGGCTCCTGATACTGTCGGCTATACTCTTCGGACATCCCCGTGCCCCGGTGACACGATTTATTACGGACGTATCGCCGACAGTGTATGCCCTCCGGGTCACGAGACCTATATAGCCGTACGTTTGACTCAATAGCTATCGATCCCGCTTCTCAGCGGTCTATACCCCAATTATAACCGGTTATACCCCGCCGCCGGGACGTTAAGATATGAACGCGAGTGGTTCGGACGTCTCGGCGGTCTCCGATCGGTTGCACGCGGCCGCGGACGAACTCCGAGGCGAGCGGCGACGGATCGCCGACGAACTCGAAGCGTTCGAGGCGTTCGAACGACGCGTTCGGTCGATCGATACGGCGACTGGACCGCCGGTCCCGGCGGGACAGCCCCGGACGATCGCTGCCGAAACGTCTTCGGCCGGTGGCGGCCTCGGTCGCGTCCGGGACGCCTACAAGGCGACAGTAATGAGCGTCCCCCACTACGACGAGGATTACGGCGACACGTACCGTCAGAGTCTCGCCGAGGAGTTCGCCCCCGACCTCGCCGCCGCGCTGACTGAAGGGACGACCTTCGACGAGCGGCGCAAGCGGGCCGTGCTGTCTGCGATCGCGGAGTCGAAAGCCTCCCGGACGTCGTTTCTGACGGACATCGACGCCGAACGGGACTCGATCGAGGGAGCCGTCGAAACGCTGTCGACGGTCGCCGTGGAACTCGAGGATCTGTCTGCGGTCCCGTTCGCGGAACGTTCTTTCGGGGCGCTCGACGCCTACTACAGCCGCCTCGCCGTCCTTGAGGACAAATGTGAGACAGTCTCCGAGCGACGGCAGGCGACGATCTTCGAGCAGCGGCGGACGCGATGGCTGCCGGCCGAGGTCCCCGACATCGCGGCGTACTTTTATCAGGACCTCGACGTCGAGTACCCGGTGATGTCGGCGGTCGCCGTCCTCTTCGGTGAACTCGCCGACCTCAGGCTGTCGATCGAACGCGCGATGGCGTGCTGTGACGAATAAACACCGCCGAACCCTTTTAATCGAAAGCGACCAATCTCCGTCCGTGTCGGGGACAGACGGCCACCGGCGGTTCTTCCCCTACGAGGAGCCATACGACCACCAGGAGGAAGCGATGGGCCGGATCCGCGAGGCGCTCGTCGAAGAGCGCGACGTCCTCTTCGAGGGGGCCTGCGGGACCGGGAAGACGCTCGCCTCCCTGGTGCCGGCCTTGGAGTACGGGCGGGCGGCCGGCAAGACGGTGCTCATCACGACGAACGTCCACCAACAGACACGCCAGTTCATCGAGGAGGCGAGGGCGATCACCGAGCAGGTGCCGATCCGGACGGTCGTCTTCCGGGGGAAGGCGTCGATGTGTCACATCGACGTCGGCTACGAGGAGTGTCAGGCGCTCCGGGACACGACCCGGGAACTCGTCGAGACCGAAGAAGAGATCGCCGAACTCGAGGCCAAAGAGAGTGAACTGCTGGAGGCGAGCCGCGATGGCGACGGCGCGGCGACGGAGGCCCGCGGGGCGGTACTCGAGGAACTCGAGGAACTCGAAACGAGCATCGAGGCGCTCGAGGAGGAGCGGAACACCTGTTCGCACTACTACAACAACCTCGCTGGCGACACCGACGCTTTCTACTCGTGGCTCTACGAGGACGTCCGGACGCCCGACGAGATCTACGAATACGCCGACGCGCACGACCTGTGTGGGTACGAACTGCTAAAGGAGGGCATGGAGGGCGTCGATCTGGTCGTCTGCAACTATCATCACTTGCTCGATCCGGCGATCCGCGAGCAGTTCTTCCGGTGGCTCGGCCGCGACCCCGAGGACGTCATCGCGGTCTTCGACGAGGCCCACAACGTCGCCGACGCCGCCCGGGAGCACGCCACCCGAACCCTCGCCGAGCGGACCCTCGATGCCGCTCTCGATGAACTCGAAGACGTCGATGACGCCCGCGCGGGCCCGGCCGCGAACGTCCTCGGCGCGTTCCGCGAGGCGCTGGTCGAGACCTACGAGTCCTCCTTCGGCTTCGGGGACCGCGAGGCGGTCGACGAGACGTGGTCGGACGTCCCGGTCGACAACGAGACGGGACGGGACGACCTCTCGATTTCGTTTCTGGAGCACTACACCGGCCAGGGGTTCGAGGCGGATCTGGAGGCCGCGCTCGCCCTCGGCGAGGAACTGGATCGCCGCTACGAACGAGCCTACAAGCAGGGCGAGGCGACGACCCGCACGGACTGTCAGACGCTGACCGCCGCGGCGTTTCTCGAACGCTGGATGGCCGAGGGAGCTGACGCCGGTACGTATCCGATCGTCGGCGTCCGGCGGACCGATACCGGCGTCGTTGGCCGGGCGGAGCTGTACACCTGCCTCCCGCGGCAGGTCACCGAACCGCTCTTCGAGGAGCTGCATGCGACCGTGCTGATGAGCGCGACGCTCCGTCCCTTCGAGGTTACCGAGGACGTTCTCGGGCTCTCGGAGCCGGTGACGATGGCCTACGGCGAGCAGTTCCCCGAGTCGCGGCGGCGCACCTACGCCGTCGAGACGCCGGCGCTTTTCGCCAGCCAGCGGGACGACCCGACGATACAGGAGACCGTCGGGGGTGTTCTCGAGGACACGGTCCGGTTCACGCCGGGGAACACGCTCGCGTTCTTCCCGAGCTACGCGGAGGCCGAACGCTACTATCACCGCTTTTCTGGGGGGTCGACGCCGTATCTCGACGAGCCCGGGACGCGAGCCGAAACGCTCCGCGAGGAGTTCATCGCAAGCGACGACGCCGTCCTCTTCACCTCGCTTTGGGGAACGCTCGCCGAGGGCGTCAGCTTCGACGACGAGGCCGCCAGAAGCGTCGTCGTCGTCGGCGTCCCGTACCCGCATCTCGACGACCGAATGGAGGCCGTCCAGCGGGCCTACGAGGGAGCGTTCGGCGACGGCGAAAACGAGGGCGAGGCCGGCTGGCGGTACGCCGTCGAGATCCCGACGGTCCGGAAGACGCGGCAGGCGCTGGGTCGCGTGATCCGCTCCCCGGAGGATTTCGGCGCCCGTGTCCTGGTCGACGAACGCTACACCGGCTCGCGCCGGTCGGAACTCAACGAGTACAGCGTCTACCCCAGTTTCCCACCCGAGGAGCGCGAGGAACACATCGACATCGCGCCGGAGAAACTGAAGTTCGCCATGCTGAACTTCTACTCGGATATGGACGCCTGGGAGGGGTCGCCGCCGCCGCCCTGACACGCCGGATCCGCGGGGACCGCTAGATCGGGTAGTCGGCGTCCGGATCGACGATCCGGTCGGGTTCCGGCGGCATCGTCCAGTCGGTCGCCAACTCGAGGAACTGCACGAGCATCCGGCCGGTCGCGCCCCAGACGGTGTAGCCGTCGACGCGGAAGTAGTGGATCCGGATGTCGCCATAATAGGGATGGTCGCGGCGTTCGGATTCGTAGTTCTCGAGGTCGGTGAGTGCAGAAAGCGGGAGTACGGCGATCTCGGCGACTTCGGCCTCGTTCGGGACGTACTCGCGGTCCGGCACCTTCGCGACGAACGGCCGGACGAGGTAGTTCGTGACCGTCGGAATATCGTCGAGGCGGCCGGCGATCTCGGCGTCCCTGGGATCGAGGTCGACCTCCTCGAACGCCTCGCGTTTCGCCGTCGCCGCCAGATCTTCGTCTCCGGGCTCGTAGCCCCCGCCGGGGAAGCTCATCTGCCCGGGATGTTCCCCGAGGTGGTCGGCCCGTTTCGTAAACAGGAGGTGTTCGCCGTCCGGGCGGGTGATGACCGGCACGAGCACTGCCGCTTCCCGATCGCCTTCGACGGCCGCCGTCGGCTCGTGGGACCGCACCCGCTCCCAGTCCATACGCCCCGTACGCTCCCGGTGTTTTTAGTTCGTGCCATCGGCGATCGGCTCCAGTCGGTCCCGAACCGCCGAGAGGTCGGTCCCGTTCCACGCCTCGATGTCGTAGCTGACCTCCAGGAGTGCGGCGGCGCGCTCGCCGTCGCCGTCGGCGGTGACCCGATCGACCTCCGAGCGGAGCCGTTCGACGGCCGCCCGTTCGATCGCGTCGCGATCGACCGATCGCTTTCCGACATCGAGGATATGCGGCAGATCCTCGCTTCCCGCCGGAAGTTCCGGGAATGCGGCCGGGCCGGGCGCGAGGAGCCGATCGTCGCCGCTTTCGAACTCCACGAGCGCGAACGCCTCGATCGCCTCGCCGATCGCCTCGGAGGGAGGATCCTCGCCGCGCCGGTAGGCCAGTTCGGAGAGCGCTTCGACCGCCTCCTCGTGGGTGAGCGCGCCGAAGAGATCGACGATCCCGGCGACCTCGTCGTGGGTGAACATGCGCTGTCCGACTGTCGTCGGCGGTGGTACCTGAACGTTCCGGCGGATCCAGCCCGCGGGATCGTTCGGTTTTAACCTCCTGCCGTCCCGAGTCGGTGTATGATCCTCTCCGATGCCGACATCCGTCGGCGGCTGACGGACGGCGACCTCATCGTCGAACCGATCGCCGATCCGGAGCTACAGATCCAGCCGGCGAGCATCGATCTCCGTCTCGGACGGGAGTTCCTGGAGTTCCAGCGGACCAACATCCCCTGTATCCACCCCAACAGCGAACAGGAGGTCGACGAGTACGTCGAGGAGACCTACGTCGAGGAGGGCGAGGAGTTCATCCTCCACCCCGGCGATTTCGTTCTCGGAACCACGAAAGAACGGATCGAGGTTCCGCCGGACCTGCTCGGAACCGTCCAGGGGCGGTCCTCGCTGGGTCGACTCGCGATCGTCATCCACGCGACGGCGGGCATCATCGACCCGGGCTACCGGGGCCAGATCACGCTCGAGCTTTCGAACCTCGGGACCGCCCCCGTCGCGTTGAGCCCCGATATGCGGATCTCGCAGGTCATCTTCACCGAGCTGAAGACGCCCGCGGAATCGCCCTACGGGCGCGAGCGCGGATCGAAGTACCAGGACCAGACCGGACCGCAGGCCTCCCGGATCCAGGTCGACGACGAGTTCGGGGGAGGACAGCTCGACCGATGAGGTTCATCGAGGAGGTCGTCGTCGAGGAGTTCCTCCCGACGTTCCGGACGGTTCTGGCCGGCGAACTGCGCGACCGTGAGCTGACCCAAAGCGAGGTCGCCGAGTTGCTCGGGATCAGCCAAAGCGCCGTCTCGAAGTACGCCCACGGCGAGGTCGAGACCAACGCGGAGATCGAACGCGACGATCGCTTCCTCGAGTTCGTCGAGGGGCTCGCGGAGGGGTTGACGACCGGCGAGATGAGCCGCGTCCAGGCGCTCGTCGAAACCGAGGTGTTCATCCGCCGGCTCGAACGCGGCGATCTGCTCGCCCGCCTCCACGAGGCGGCCTATCCGCCGATCGCCGATCACGACGGTCCGCTCGACATCCACGATCCGGAGGGTGAGTTCCGGATGACCGAACGCGTCCGGTCGTCGGTGCGCCGCGGGGTCCGGACGCTCGAGAACACGAGCGGTTTCGCCGCGCTCGTCCCGGCGGTCGGATCGAACCTCGTCGAGGCGCTGCCCGACGCGACGACGATCGACGACGTGGCGGCCGTCCCCGGCCGCATCCTCGACGTCAAGGGCCGGGCGACCGTCCCCGGCGACCCCGAATTCGGCGTCTCCGAGCACGTCGCCTCGCTGCTTCTTGCGGCCAGACGCGCCGGCTCGGACGCCCGGGCGGCGCTCAACGTCCGGTACGACGACGGGATCATCCAGTCGCTCGAAGCCGCGGGTTACGAGACAGTGGAGTTCGACGCCGAGGCCGACCTCGAGGACGCGATCGCCGGGGCGATCGAGGCGACCCCCGACGCCGACGTGCTGTATCAGACCGGCGGGTTCGGGGTCGAACCGGTCTGTTACGTGCTCGGTTCCGACGCCGCCGCGGTCGTCGAGGCGATCCGCGAGATCCGTCGATGACGTCCGTCCGGTCGTTTTATAGCCGCTGGGCGGCGCTGTACGACCGGATCGCGACCGCCCCCGGGGTCGGTCGGTGGCGCCGGGCCGCGGCACGGCGGGTGGCCTCCCCGGGCGCGACGGTCGTCGAGATGGGCTGTGGAACCGGCGCGAACCTCCCGTATCTCCGGGAGGTGGTCGGCGAGGAAGGCCGCGTCACCGGCGTCGACCTCACCCGGCCGTTGCTCGAGGTGGCCCGCGGGCGGATCGACGGGTACGGAAACGTCGAGGTCGTGGTGGGCGACGCGACGGACCCGCCGATACGGGAGGCAGACGCCGTCCTCGCGACGTTCGTCTGTGGGCTCTTTTCGGACCCGGCTGCGGTCGTCGATCTGTGGTGTGATCGTCTCGGTCCCGGCGGCCGGATCGGGCTGCTCGATGCGACAGCCTCCGAGCGCGCCTGCGGGCGGCCGTTGACCCCGGCCTTCAGGGCCTTCGTCGCGGCCGGATCGCCGGCCCTCGGGCCCGCCGATGTCCTCCGGGCCCCGTTCGGTGCCGTCGACGACGAACTCTCCCGCCGGATCGATACTGCCCGCTCCGCGCTGGTCGATCGGACCGTCGATCGGCGATACGAGACGTTCGGACTCGGGTTCGTCGGGCTCTTGACGGGGACAGTTGCCGACGGGTATCACGAATAACACTCTCTCTGAAGACAGTGAAACAGCCGAGCCTATCTCGGAACTGATCGGTGGAGGAAAACTCGACTTCTCGGGCTTTATTAAGATAGAACGCGACAGAGTAACGTATGTCAGATGAGTCAAAGTATCGCCAGCTGGTAGCGGACATGAAAGGCGGTATCGGGTGGCGCGACCTGCGTGAGACCGATCAGCGTCGCCATCCCGACCGGGACATCGAGATCACGGACATCAAGTCTACCGTCGTCGAAGGCAACTTTCCGTGGGTGCTTCTCAAGGTCGAGACCGATGCCGACATATACGGCCTGGGTGAAGCATTTCCGGGTCCAGCGGGCGAGCACGCCGAGTTCCTCAAGCCCGGCCTCGTCGGGCAAAACCCGCTGGACATCGACCGACTCGTAGAACACATGACACAACTGCTCTCGGGACTGGGGGGTTCGACCGGATACTCCCAGGCAGCGGTGTCCGGGATCGAAATCGCGCTGTGGGACATCGCAGGAAAGGTCACCGGACTTCCGGTCTATCAGCTGCTCGGGGGGAAGTACCGCGACGAGGTCCAGATCTACGCCGACTGTCACGCGGGTGAGAACCTGGCGGAATCCACGTCGGAAAACCCCCGCGAGGTGTACTCGCCGGAGTCGTACGCGCAGGCGGCGAGTCAGGTCATCGATGAGGGATTTGACGCACTGAAGTTCGATCTCGACGTAAAGACCGAGGAAGCCGACACTGCGACACGGCGGCTATCAGGGCCCGCGATCCAACACAAAGTCGACATCGTTCGTGCAGTGCGCGAAGAGATCGGATACGAACCGACTCTCGGGTTCGATCTTCACTGGAACTTTTCGGTCGAGACCGCAACGAAAATCGCCCGTAACGTCGAGGAATACGACCTCGACTGGATCGAAGATCCAGTGCCGCCCGAGAGTGCCGAGACCCACGGTAAAGTCTCGGAGAGCACGTCGACGCCCATCTTGGCGGGGGAGAACCTCACTCGAGTCGAGGATTTCGTCCCGTTTTTCACCCAACAGGCGATCGATGTCGCGGCACCGGATATCCAGAAATGCGGCGGATTGCTCGAGTTCCGGAAGATCGCAACGGTCGCCGACGCGTTCGACGTGCCTCTCGCCCCGCACAATATCTCGAGTCCCATCGGAACGATGGCCAGCGTCCACGTCTGTGCCACCGTTCCCAACGCGTTTGCGCTGGAGTGGCACGCGCGAGAAGTACCGTGGTGGGACGGTATGCACACCGAGGCCGAGGATCTCATCCGGGACGGCACGATCCAGGTGCCCGAGGAGCCGGGACTGGGTATCTCGATCGATACCGATACCGTCGAAGAGCACGTCGCGCCCGGTGAGGAACTGTTCGAGCTCTAACTACGATTGCGCCGGATACTGTGCAGTCTGTGGCTCTTTCGGACTCGCTGACCGTGTCCCCAGTCGGCCGGTTTCTGTCCTGTCGGGGCGTTTTTCTGTAGACCGGCGCAACCAAGCGTATTAGTGTCCCCGGCCGGACATGCTGGACCGGGGATCGGGACGACGAAGTGGCGCCCGTCACGGCAGGCCGCGACGTGCTGGGAGTCGTGTCAGCCCAGGGGGTCTCATCGGAGTAGGCGAGAGCCCCGAATAAAAATCCCGGTGCAGTGTCGGGTGCGACCGCTTCGATCAGTCGTCCGCCGGCTCGGGCCGCGTCGTCACGTCCACGGAGGGCGCGTCGACACCGAGTTCCTCGATCGCCGCTTGGGCCGCCCGCTTGCCCGAAAGCAGCATCGCACCGAAGGTCGGCCCCATCCGCGGGAGGCCGTAGGTCGTCGCCGTCGCCATGCCGGCCGCGATGAGGCCGTCGTGGACGACGCCGGTGTGCTCGACGACGGCGTCCTCGCTCTCGCCGACCCACATCGAGTCGTGGCCGGGCGAGTCGTGGCCGGGGGCGCCGTACTGTCCCTCGTCGGTCTGATCCATCCCGGTGTTGTGCTCGTCGGCGTGTTCGATCCCGGGCGCGGAGAGGACGCCCCGTTCCTGGAGTTTCGAGACGGCGACCGCGTCGTGGCCCGTCGCGTCGATGACCAGATCGGACTCGACGGCGATCGGATCGACGCAGGTGATCTCCCGCGGCAGGGCGTGTACCGGCGTCCAGTTCATTACGATCCCGCCGACGCGGTGGTCCTCGCGGATGACGATGTCCGTGAACTCGGTCATGTTCTGCATCTTCGCGCCGGCGTCACAGGCTGCCTTGATGAGCCCCGAGCAGGCCTCGGGACCGTTGGCGACGTAGAGATCCTCGGTCTCGTCGGATTCGGTGTAGTCGACGTCGAGTTCGTCGAGGACGCTCTCGGCGGGGTCCCGGACGGTCACCTTGTTCATGAGGAAGCCGCCGAGCCAAAAGCCCCCGCCGAGGTAGTTGTTCTTCTCGACGACCATCGTCTTGACGCCGCGTTCGGAGAGCTCCTTCGCGGCCATCAGCCCCGAAGGGCCGCCGCCGACGATGATGACGTCCGATTCCGTGAAGTCCATGAACTCCTCGGTCCACTCGGCGCCGATAGCGCGCGTTACTTCCGCTTCGCCGACGTCGCTGAATTCGCTAAACTGGGTCATACAACTGAATAATACCACGGGGAAATATAAATTGGTTGTGGTCGAAACCGGTTGTGTCGCGAACGACGGTTACTGGATCCCGAGTACGAGCGCCTGACAGCCGACGGTGACGGCGCTCCCGACGCCGAGAAGCGCCACGTTCGCCCGCGGGTTCGCGGCGGGCGTGACGTCGAACGTGTAATGCCACGCTGAGACGGGGCGAAACGGGCGGATCCCCATCGGCGTGACGCTGTCGGCGAGCAGATGGGAGGTAAGCGACAGCGCCGCCGCCGTCCCGACCGTCGCTGCGATGGCGACCGGACGGCCGACGGCGGCCCCGAGTGCCCATCCGACACCGGCCGATAGGAGCGCCGCGCCTGCGATGAACCAGACCGTGTGGGTCGGCCCCCGGTGATCGATCGGGAGGTACTCGTCGGCGTCGGGAACGGTCGCGAGCGCAACCGCGACGGTGGCCCCCAAAAGCGCCAGTTCCGGGGCTCCTGTCCGGGTCAACACCGCCCCAACGGGCGCATAACAGAACAGCGCCGCACCCACGTGTCCCCAGCGATACATACCCCTCGTTTCGTCTCGAAGCCTATCAAATCCTCCATCCGCTCCGTAAGGGTTAGGATCGGACGCACCGAAGGCCGCCGTATGACCGACGACGAGGAGAAAAAAGAGGGACCGGCCGTCCCGCTCGGCGACGGGGCTCCCGTCGCTGGCGCCCCGCCCGCACGGGTGGCCTCGCGGCTCCACTATGCGATCGAGAAAAGCGAGGTCATCGACCGCGAGGGCGGGACGACGATCCGGACGCCCGAGGGTCCCCGTGAACTCGCCGACGTGCTCGAGGAGAGCGACGAGGTGTACTTCGACACGAGACAGGCCTTCGAGGCCGCTATCCGTGACGTCGTCGGGACCGGTCCCGTCCCGACCGCCGAGGACGAGGAGTAGCCCCGGTTCGTGTCCTTCCGACGCCGGTCTCCGGGTGGGCCCGTCGGGAGCACCAGCGAGGCCGTCGCGTGCTCCCCGGGAGCCGCCGGGCCGGAACGTGCGACTTTTCAGCCTCGACGGCCAAACAGACACAACGAATGATCTCGAAGGGCTGTGAACAGTGTGCCGTCGGCGGCAAGATGGTGCTTTTCGTCTACGGCTACTGCGATCAGCGCGACTGTTTTTACTGCCCGCTCGGCGAGAACAGAAAGAACGTCACGCAGGTATACGCCAACGAACGCCCCGTCGAGGACGACGGGGACATCATCGAGGAGGCCAGACGGATGGACGCGCTGGGCTCCTCGATCACCGGCGGGGAACCCCAGGAAGTTCTCGAGCGGACCTGTCGGTACATCAGCCTCCTGAAAGAGGAGTTCGGGGCCGACCACCACACCCACCTCTATACGGGGATCACCGGGGGCAGAGAGAACATGCGTCGGCTGGCCGAGGCGGGCCTCGACGAGATCCGCTTTCACCCCCCGCTGGAGCTGTGGGGTGACCTCCACGGTACCGAATGGGAGGAGATTCTCCACGTCGCCCGCGAGGAAGGCATCACGCCCGCCTTCGAGATCCCCGGGATCCGCGCGGAACCGGAGTTTCTGCAGTTCCTCGATGAGGGGGCCGCCGACTTCTGCAACATCAACGAGTTCGAGATGTCCGACGGCAACTACCGCCGGATGCAGGAGGAGGGCTTCGAACTGAAGGAGGACCACATGTCGGCCGTCGAGGGCTCACACGACATCCTAGAGCGGATGGGCGATCACGAGAAGGTCTACTTCTGTACCAGCGTCTTCAAGGACGCCGCCCAGCACCGCTCGCGGCTCAAGCGGATGGCCAGAAACGTCCGCCGGGAGTTCGACGAGATCACCGACGACGGCACGATCGTCTACGGCAAGACCTGGGAGACCGAAGCGCGACTGGAGGAACTCGGCGTCCCGGAGGAGTTCTACACGGTCAAACCGGATCACGTCGAGTTGGCGTGGTGGCTCCTCGAGGAAATGATCGAGGACGGCGACCTCGATGAGGGCGAGATCGTCGAGCAGTACCCCACTTACGACGGAACGGTCGTCGAACGGACGCCGCTGGCGTAGGTTTATTTCGCGGCGGTCACGACCGGGGGTATTGCCACCAGTGTGGCCGGTTATATCGCCCTTGGGGGCTTCGGGGCACTCTTTTTCGGGTTCTATAGAAACACGAAAGAAGGAGACGGAAGGCGTTGATCTACATCCGCGCGAGCGGAGCGGGCGCGGTTCACCGGAGGCGACCGAAGCGAGCGTCCGGCCTTTTTTATCGATGTTTTTCAAGGAGTGGTTCGCCTGCGGCGAACCCGACGCGGAAAAAGATCGGGACCCGCAAGCGTTTAATCGACAGCGGCGATACTGGGTGGTATGCCCGACTGCCCACTCGCGGACGATTGCCCCAGTTTTTCCGAACGCATCGAAGGGATGGGCTGTCAACACTACGGCGACCGCGGCGGTGCCGAGTGGTGTTCCCACTACAATCAGCCGATCAACGATCTCAAGCGACAGCCGGTCAAGATCGGCGAGGAGGTCGTCGTCGACGTCGAGGACATCCACGAATCGGGGGCGGGCGTCGGCCGCACCGAGGACGGGTTCATCGTGATGGTCGACGGGGTGTTGCCCGAGGCCCGCGCGCGCGTCGAGATCACCGAGGTCAGGTCGAACCACGCCCGGGCCGACGAGATCGAGCGGCTGCCGATGGAGGACGACGAGGGCGAGGAGGCGGACGAGACGGCCGAGGCAGACGAGGGCGAGGAGGCGGACGGGACAGCCGAAACGGACGAGCGAAACGACCGCGAGCGGGCACTCGATCGCGAACGGCTGGGGAGCCGCGAGAACTTCTGGGGCAACTGAACCGCGGTGACTCCCAACCGAACACCGACCGAAAAACACCGATGACAGTTCCAGACGCCGACGAGCTGCTCGAACGGGCCGGGTTCGACGCCGAAGAGAGCGTGCTGACCCGCCGGCAGGCGGAGGTACTCGTGCTTCGTGAGACGGGCGCCGCGCAGGCCGACATCGCCGAGGAGCTGGGGACCTCCCGGGCGAACGTCTCGAGCGTCGAGGCCAGCGCCCGCGAGAACGTCGCCAAGGCCAGAGAGACCGTCGCCTTCGCGGAGGTGCTCGCCGCCCCTGTCCGGTTGACCGTCGAGGGAGGGACCGACCTCTACGACGTCCCGAACATGGTGTATTCGGCCTGTGACGACGCCGACGTGAAAGTCAACTACACGGCGCCCGAGCTGATGAAACTCGTCGGCGACGCCGCCGGCGACGCGGTCCACGGTCGCGCGGTCCAGCGGGATATCACCGTCACCGTCACCGGCGACGGCGACGTCAGGGTCCGGACTTAGACGACCTGCCGGCCGATCGATCCGACGACGCTCGGTTAGCCCTCCCTATCAGTGCTCGAAACCGACTGTCTGATTTCTCGGCTCGGTCGTGGGTCGCTCGATCCGTTACCAGGTTTCGATCCGATCCTCGCGGATGTCCTCGAGACAGCCCTGGCAGTCCGAGTGATCGGGATCGTAACACGCCGGGCGCCCCTCGGCGTCGAGCGGGACGGCGCGTTTTTCCGCGTACCGGCGGCAGACGATCTTCGCCTTCCCGTCATCGTCGGTCGGGAGATCCGCGAGCGTCGCGGATCTGGCGTCGCTGTAGGCGCGTTTTGCCTCCTCGAACTGCCGGCCGACCGCGTTGAGTTTCGTCCGGACGAGCCGCTCGAGGCGACGACGGTTGCTCACACCCACAGTACGGACGGGAGACTAAAAGGCCCGTCGCCGACCTGGAGGCCGTTTTGCGGGCGGTTTCCCCCGCCGGCTTCACTTTCACCCCGCCACCGACGGTTTTTATACTGTCGCGAACCAACCGGCGTACGTCTCCCACTGAAAACACGCGGAGACGGAAACTCGCTATGACAGACCTGCGACAGCACGCGGACGAGATACACGAACAGTTCTCCGACACCCTCGATGTCGGTGTCGACGAAATCCACTCCCGCCTCGAGACGCTCGTCTCCGAGTACCGGGTCCCGATCGATGAGGCCCGACGGAGCGTCGTCTCGACGTACCTCGAGGAGGCCGACATGGACAGAGAGGCCCTCGCCGGCGGAGCGAGCCAGTCGGCGTCGGTGGCCGACGTCGACGCCCCCGAGGAGTGGCTCGATCTCACGGTCAAGGTCGTCGACCTCTGGGAGCCGGGCGCCGACTCGATCGCCCAGGTCGGCCTGCTCGGCGACGAGACGGGGACGATCAAGTTCACCAAGTGGGCCAAAAGCGACCTTCCCTCGCTCGAGGAAGGTTCGGTCTACCGGCTCGAGAACGTCGTCACCGACAAGTACGAGGGGCGTTTCTCGGTGAAGCTCAACTCCTCGACGACGATCGAAGCGATCGATACCGACATCGAGGTCGGCGACGACTCGACCGAACTCGAGGGCGCTCTCGTCGATATCCAGTCCGGCTCCGGGCTGATCAAGCGCTGTCCCGAGGAGGACTGCACCCGCGTCCTCCAGAACGGTCGCTGTTCGGAACACGGCGACGTCGAGGGGGAGTTCGACCTCCGGATCAAGGGCGTCCTCGACGACGGAAACGGGATCCACGAGGTCATCTTCGATCAGGAATCCACCGAGGAACTGACCGGGATCACCCTCGAAGAGGCCCAGGAGATGGCGATGGACGCCCTCGACACCGAGGTCGTCGTCGAGGAGATGCGCGGGCTAGTCCTCGGCCAGTACTACCGCGTCGCCGGGCCGACGCTCGGCCGATACGTCCTGGCCGACGAGATCGAACGACTCGACGGGCCGACCGAGACCGAAAGCGTGCTGATCAAAGCGAGGTCGATATAGATGAGCGCATCCACATCCGCATCCGTTCCCACCCGCGAGGTCGCCCGGCGCGCCTTCGCGGCAGAGTTCAACGACGCGACGTACACGTTCAAAGAATCCGACGACGACCGCGCCCCCGTCTACTCGCTTTTGCCGACCGGCGAGCGGGCAAACCGGGTGTTCGTCGTCGGCACGCTGACCGAAACCGAGGACGTCGGCGACGACTCCGAATACTGGCGCGGTCGGATCGTCGACCCGACCGGTACGTTCTTCGCCTACGCCGGGCAGTACCAGCCCGAAGCCACGTCGGTGCTCCGCGAGACCGAAACGCCGGCGTACGTCGCGGTCGTCGGCAAGCCCCGCTCCTACGAGACCGACGAGGGCGACATCAACGTCTCGTTGCGCCCCGAATCCATCACGGTGGTCGACGAGGCGACCCGGAACCGCTGGGTGGTCGAGACGGCCGACCGGACCCTCGATCGGATCGAGGCCTTCGAGACGGCCGACGAGTACGCCGCGATGGCGGAAACCCAGTACGATCCGGACCTGTCGATCTACCGCGATCAGGTCATCGCGGCGCTCGAGGACCTCGAGGACGACGCCGAAGTGGCCGCCGAGGCGTAGCGGGCGGTCCTCGCTCGGCTACGAGAGCCCAAACAGCGAAAGCGCCGCGAACATCGCGTCCCCGTAGGTCAACGCGAGGACGAGACCGACGAACATCGGGACGACGAACGGGATCCCCGGCGTGATCCAGATCCGCTTTCGGTCCGGCTCCGAGACCACGGCCAACCCCGCCCGGAGTTCCGGTGGCGGCGTCCCGTAGGCGCCGTATTCCGACAGGAAGGCCGCCGCACCCCACGGGTCGTCCTCAACCGGCTCCACACCGTCACTCCCCGGCGGGTCCTCCGCCCCGTCGTCGATCGAGCCGTCCCCAGGATCGTTCGGCTCTACGGGAAGTGACTCCCGGTACCGGTCCGGGTCGGCGCGCAGCTCCGACAGCGTCGCCCCGCGCCACTGCAGGTACATCCGGAGTGCGTCGAGATCGAGCCCACGGCGGGTGAATCCCTCGGGTGTTTCGAGCAGTCGGCCGTATTCCTCGGAGAGCGAGTCGACGCCTGCGGGCCGGCCGATGAACATCGCCGGCGTGATCTCGCCGCGGGGGAGGTTCCGTACCGCGAGTGCGAGCGGATACGCCAACCCCAGAAGGACCGTATTCGAGAGGATGGTAAACGAAAGCACGCCGAGCGGCGCGCTGTGGAGCGGGTACGCCGTCCCGAACACCTCATAGACCGGGTAGGTCGGGAAAAGCACGGCGAGCGTAATGATCGCCTTCGCGTCCGCCCCGCCGAAGCCGCCGATCCGCCAGAAGACGTATCCCAGCGGCGCGACGATGCCGATCGAGAAGGCGACCTGGACGGCAAAGAGCCGCCGCTGTAACGCCGTCCCCCCGAGGATGCCGAAAAGGTCCCACGAAAGGGCGACCGCGCCGACGGCGAGAAGCGGCAGCCACGTTCGGTTCGGTACCCGTCGATCCTTCAGATCGCGGTAGGCGGCCCACGCGAAGGCGGGGACGGCGAGCAGGCGTAGCAGGTCGGGTCCTGTGGCGATTCCGAACAGCAGCGACGACACGTCCGACACTGCGTTCAGGTTCCTTATAAACGCCCGGCATCGCTCACCGGTTGATCGGCCCCGACGGATCGCCTCCGGCGACAGCGACAGCGGCGATTACGGAAAACGCGAAGAAAATCTCACACGACGGGAAGTGGCTCGCGACGCCGTCCGTTCTGGGGCCGTTTCGGCGCCGTATGTTATATGACGCGGTTCTGGAGGTAATCCAGGTGTTTGGCGTTGTAGACGATCTGGACCTCTTCGGCGGCCGGGCTGCCGATACAGGTCAGCCGGACCATCTTCTCTTCGACCTCCTCGTCGGAGAGGATCTGCTGCATGTCCATGTCGATCTCGCCTTCCGTGACGATGGCCGCACAGTTCGCACAGGCGCCGGCCCGACACGAGAAGGGCCAGTCGTAGCCCTGTGCCTCGGCGGCTTCGAGGATGTACTCGCCCTCCGCGACGTCGAGGGTCCCGTAGTCCTCGTCGCCGAGGCCCTCATCGGCCGCCTTCTCGAAGAGATCGTCGTCTTCCATCTCCCAGCCGTGATCGTCCAGCACTTCGTAGTTGAGGTATTCTACTGTTGGCATCACTATGTTGATTCACGCCCCGGTATGTTGAAGTTTGCTGTTGCTCCCAATTGCTCCGAAGAACATCGGGATCGCCGACGGCCGACAGACATGCTTTTTTGTTCCCGCGATGTCCGTCCGGACATGTTCCCGACTTTCGAGGCCATACCTGCCGTCGATATGCAGGACGGACACGTCGTCCAACTGGTCGGCGGTCGGCGCGGGACCGGAACGGAGTACGGCGATCCGGTCACGGCGGCCCGGCGGTGGGTCGACGCCGGCGCGGAGACGCTCCATCTCGTCGACCTCGACGGTGCCTTCGAGGGCGAACGCGCCAACGCCGACGCCGTCGAGGCGATCGTCGAGGCGGTCGACGTCGACGTCCAGCTCGGCGGCGGGATCCGGACCGTCCCGGACGCCACGCGGCTTCTGGAGGCGGGTATCGACCGCGTCATCCTGGGTACGGCGGCCGTCGAGACCCCCGAGATCGTCGGCGAGATCAGCGAGCGGTTCCCCGACAGCGTGATGGTGAGCCTCGACGCCAAGGACGGAGAGGTCGTCGTCTCGGGCTGGACCGAGGGGACGGGTCTCGATCCTGCCGAGGCGGCTGCCCGCTATGAATCCGAGGGCGCGGGGGCGATCCTCTTTACCGACGTCGACGTCGAGGGCCAGCTTTCGGGGATCCGCCGTGAACCCCTCGAAGGTGTCGTCGAAGCCGTCGACATCCCGGTCGTCGCCAGCGGTGGCGTCGCGACGCTCGAGGACGTCCGGACGCTCGAGGAGGCCGGCGCCGCGGCCGTCGTCATCGGGACCGCCCTCTACGAGGGCCGGTTCACGCTCGAGGAAGCGATGGCGGTCTGACCCGTTTCGGACCCCGATCCACGGGCGTCACCGTCCTCAACGCCCGAGACGACCGCGATCCCGAGACGCCCGGGACGGTAACCGGCCTCCGGATACGGCGACGGTCCCGACCTTACCGTCGGTGTGGGATGGGGCCGTTCACCGACGCTCGCGAACGACGCTCACGGCGAATACGGCCGTGATGATCGCGAACGCCGAAAGCGAGAGGTTCGGGATCGAAAGCATGCCGAACAGCTCGAACTGGACGTTCCCACAGCCGCCGACCGAACAGGACGAGGCGGGCGTCAACTGGATCACGGAGTGATACGCCGCGACGAGGCCGCCCCCGACCGAGAGCGGGAGGGCGGTCCGCCAGACAGCGAGGCGGTCCTCGTAGGCGGCGACGGCGAAGACGACCACCAGCGGATACATCGCGATCCGCTGGATCCAGCAGAGATCACAGGGATATAGCCCCATCACTTCGCTGAAATAGAGGCTTCCGCCGGTCGCGACCGACGCGATGAGCGCACAGACGAGCAGTATCGAACGGGTTTCTGTGAGTGAGTGCTTCATGGACGCTCAGGTGGGTTCGGGGGCACCGCGGGCTCGTCTCTACACTGTCGGGCAGCCGGATTAACGGTTCGGGAGAGATACGTAGTTTTACCGCCCCCCGTGCCGTACGGTGGGTCGATGAGCGAGACAGTCGCAGTCATCGGCGGGTCGATGACGAAGTTCGGACAGCGCGAGGCGTGGATCCGCGAGTTACTCGCCGATGCCGGCGAGGCGTGTCTGGACGACGCCGGCGTCCCGTCGGACGCCGTCGAGCACCTGTACGTCTCGAACATGGCCAGCGGGGAGTTCGAGGGCCAGACAGGGGTCATGAACGCCCTCGCTCACGATCTGGGTCTGCTTCCCGCCTACAGCCAGCGGGTCGACCAGACCAGCGCCAGCGGCGGGGCGGGGATCTACGCCGCCTGGCAGTCGGTCGCCTCCGGCGCGAGCGAGATGACGCTGCTGGTCGGCGGCGAGAAGATGACGCACCGTTCGACCGCCGAATCGACCGACATCATCGCGTCGATTACCCACCCCGCGGAATACAAACACGGGGTGACGCTGCCCTCCTTTGCGGGGCTGACCGCCCGTCTGTACCTCGATCGGTTCGACGCCCCTCGCGAGAGCCTGGCGCGGGTCGCGGTCAAGAACCACGAGAACGGGACGCGAAACCGGAAGGCCCAGTTCCAAAAGGAGATCACCGTCGAGGAGGCCCTGGAGAGCCCGATCATCGCCGATCCGCTCCGGCTGTACGACTTCTGTCCGGTCACGGACGGCAGCGCGGCGCTTCTGTTCTGCCCGCTCGAAGTCGCCGAGGAGTACGCCGACGACTACGCGGTCGTGTCGGGGGTCGGTGGCGCGACCGACACCCACGTCGTCCACGAGCGCGAGGACCCCACGACGATGGGCGGGGTCGTCGACAGCAGCGAGGAAGCCTACGAAATGGCCGGAATCGGCCCGGACGACGTCGACGTCGCGGAACTGCACGATATGTTCACGATCCTCGAGTTCCTCCAGATGGAGGCGCTCGGGTTCGCCGAGAAGGGCCACGCGTGGGAACACGCCATGGACGGCCGGACGAAACTCGACGGCGATCGGCCGATCAACCCCTCCGGTGGGCTGAAATCCAAGGGTCACCCCCTCGGCGCGAGCGGTGTCGCACAGGCCTACGAGATCTACGAACAGTTGGTCGGGGAAGCTGGCGACCGGCAGGTGCCGGCTGAGACCGGCCTGGCCTGCAACGTCGGCGGGTTCGGCAACTGCGTGACGACGGCGATCTTCGAGGCAAACCGATGACCACGACAAGGACAAGGACAATGACCATGGAAGCCTACCGCTACGAGGACGGATCGATCAGCTACCCGGGACACCCACGGGGTCGAAGCGGCGACGAGCCGGTCGAGGCGATCGACCTCAGCGAGTACACCGGCGAGGTAGTGACCTGGACGACGAGCACGGCGACGCCGCCCGGAGTCCGGGAGCCGAACACCCTGGCGATCGTCGAGTTCGAAGTCAAGGGGACGGCCGTTCGGGCGCTGGCTCAGACCACGACCGACGACGTCGAGATCGGGACGACCGTCACCCCGGTCTACGTCGAAGAACTCCGCGAACCCGGCGTCGGGCTCAAGGACGCCGACGGCCCCCAGGAGTGGGACGGCTATCGGTTCGAGCCGGTCTGATCCGGTCGCGGTCCCGTCTGCCATCCGGCTTTTCGTGAATCGGCCTGCCGGTCCGCCCCCGACTCGGTGGTGTGTGGGCGCGTGGCACTTCCACGGGGAGATTATTATCGGCGCCCCCGTCAGACCCCCCATGGACGAAGTCGACTTTCTGGTCATCGGCTCCGGGTCCGGCCTCGACGTCGCCAACGCCGCCGCAAACCGCGGACAGTCGGTCGCGGTCGTCGAGAAGGGCCCGCTCGGCGGCACGTGTCTCAACCGCGGCTGTATCCCCTCGAAGAGACTGCTCTATCACGCGGACGTCTTCGAGACGATCGAACGCGCCGACGCGTTCCACATCGACGCCGGGGTGACCGACGTCGACTTTTCCGCGATCGTTCGGGAAGTCAACGAGGAGGTCGCCGCCGACGCCGAATCCATCCGCCGTGGACTGCGCTCCTCGCCGGACCACGCCCTCTACGAGGGGGAGGGTCGGTTCGTCGACGAGCGGACCGTCGAGATCGCCAGCGGCCCGGACGAAGGCGAGACGGTCTACGCCGAGACGGTCCTCGTCGCCGCCGGGACCCGCCCGTCGATCCCGGACATCGACGGGATCGACGACGCTGAGTACCTGACTAGCACCGAAGCGCTGCAACTAGAGACGCCGCCCGATCACCTCGTCATCGTCGGTGGCGGCTACATCGCGGCCGAACTGGGCCATTTCTTCGGGACCTTCGGCAGCGACGTGACCATCATCGGGCGTCGGCCGAACCTGCTTCCGGACGCCGACGCGGAGGTGGCCGAGGCGTTCACCGAACGGTACGCCGACCGTTTCACCGTCCACACCGGCCACGCGGCGACGTCCGTCTCGGCGGCCGGCGGAACGATCACGGTCGAAGCACGACCCTACGAGTACGACGACGGCGGCGACGTCCTCGATGCAGACGCCGTGACCGTGACGGGCGATGAACTGCTGATCGCCGCCGGACGCAGGCCCAACACGGACCTCCTCGATCCCGAGGCGGCGGGGATCGAGACGGACGACCGCGGGTTCGTCGAGACCGACGAGTACCTCCGGACGACCGCCGAGGGGGTGTGGGCGCTCGGCGACATCGTCGGCGAGTACCTGTTGAAACACAGCGCCAACCACGAGGCGGGGGCCGTCGCCCGGAACCTCTTCGGTGACGAACTCCAGCCCGTCGATTACACGGCGATGCCCTTCGCCGTCTTCGCCTCTCCGGAGGTCGCCGGCGTCGGCGCGACCGAGGGGGAACTCCGGGCGGCCGGCCGCGAGTACGCCACCCGGACCTACCGGTACGACGAGACGGCCCGCGGGGACGCGATGCGGGCCGACGGGTTCCTGAAGGCGATCATCGACCTCGACGGGGAGATCCTCGGCTGTCACATCCTCGGGCCCGAGGCTTCGAACCTCATCCAGGAGGTCGTCGTGGCGATGACGGCCGGTTCGGGGACCGTCCGGGACATCCGCGAGTCCGTCCACATCCACCCCGCGCTCTCGGAGGTCGTCCAGCGCGCCTTCTCGGGGCAGTTCACCCGCGGCGACGGCGGCCACTCGCACTGATCCGGATCCCGGGGCTGTCGCTGCTTTTGACCCGACGGCCGTGTTTATGATCCTCCTCTACCGTATGCGAGTATGTCCCGTTCGTCGCTCTCGAAGTACTGGCATCGGTTCTACGGGGAGCTGCGGGCCGCCTTCCGGGAGGAGCACACCCCCCACGAGGTCGCCGGTAGCTTCTCGATCGGGATGTTCGTCGTCGTGCTCCCGTCTATGGGACTCGGTCTCCTGCTCTTTTTGTACCTTTCGCGGGTCTCCGAACGGATCAGCCGCATTGCGATCTTCTCTACGGCGCTCGTCGTCAACCCGCTCGTGAAGGCGCCGATGTACGTCGCCGCCTTCTGGATCGGGGTGTGGGCCTTCGGGCCGGTCGGCGACGCCCCGGGCGGCAGTCTCGCCGACGCGATCGCGGTCGCCGTCCGGATGGTCTCGGGGTTCGTCGTGCTCGGGCTCGTCCTCGCTGCGCTCGGGTACGTCGTCGTCTACCTCCTGGTGACGGAGTACCGGAAACGGGACATCGAACTCGTCGAGGAGGTCGTCGACGACGATCTCATCGAGTAGCGGTCAGTGCGGGGCTCCGGCCGGTGACCCGGCCGTCATTTCGATACGGTACGTCATCGAAGACCATGGCGGTGATCCGTCCGTGGAACGCGACGTCGGCGGCTACGACCGGATCGGACGGTTCGTGATCGGCGCAGTTCTGCCGGTGACTGGCGCGACGCGGACGTGTCCCATCCACCATGTGCTGGGAACCGACACTTTCCGATCCGGGCGCAACCGACGCCGACACCGACACCGACACCGACGCTGGTACCGCCCCAGCTACAACTGTGGCAAGGAACCGAAAGGCGACGCGCGGCTAGTTCGGGTAGGTCCGCGGCTCGGCGTTTGCGGTCGTCTCGCCCGAGGGGGCGAGTTCCCCGTACCCCTCCTCGGCGTACAGCGTGTCGTCCCCGTAGACCACCGTCCCGCGGACGACGGTCATCGTCGGCTTGCCGACGAACTGCTCGCCGTTGAACGGGGTCGTCTTGCTTTTCGAGTGCAGCGTCTCCTTCCGGCCGACCCACTCGGCGTCGGGGTCGACGACGGTGAAGTCGGCGTCGGTGCCGACCTGCAGCGAGCCCTTCCGTGGATACAGTCCCCAGATCTCTGCCGGGCGCGTACTGTGCATGTAGGCCCACTGCTCGATCGGGAGCCGCCCCTCCGAGACGAACGTCGCCATCGAGCCGACCTCCGATTCGAGCCCGACGAACCCGGAGATGCTTTCCCAGGTGTTCCCGAAGGGCTCTTCGACGTTCTTCTCCTCGTCGGTGTGCGGGGCGTGGTCGGTCGCGATACAGTCGACGCCGCCGCCGCGGATACCGGCCTCCCAGAGCCGTTCGCGTTCCTCGGCGTCGCGGATCGGCGGCTGGACGCGCGCGACGTTCCCTTTCTCGTTCATGACCTCTTCGGTGAACCACAGGTAGTGCGGGCAGGTCTCGGCGGTGACGTCGACGCCGTCGGCCTTCCCCTCGGCGACGAGTTCCGCGCCCGTGCCCGAGGAAACATGGAACATATGGACCGGCGCGTCGGCGTGATCCGCAAGCAGGATGATCCGCGAGACCGCCTCGGCTTCGGCGACGACCGGCCGAGAGCGGGCGTGGTCGATCGGATCGTCCCGTCCCTCCCGTTTGAACTGTGCCTCCCAGTGTGAGAGGATCTCGTCGTTCTCTTCGTGGAAGCCGATCCGCTTGCCAACGCCGGCCGCCGCCTCCATGGCCGCGTACAGTTCGCCGTCGTCGGGCGGTTCGATCTCGCCGAACGTCGTCCCCAGAAAGACCTTGAATCCGGGGACGCCGGCCGCCGCGAGCGGTTCGACCTGATCGTAGTTCTCGGAGGTCAACACCGCATACGACTGGAAATCGACGTGGGCGTCGTCGTCGGCGATGTCGTAGGCCTGCCGGACCGTCTCGGGAGAGTCGATTATCGGGTCGGTGTTGGGCATCGCGATGACCGTGGTGACGCCCCCGGCCGCCGCGGCGGCCGTCGCGCTCGACCAGTCCTCCTTGTACTCGTAGCCCGGCGACCGGGCGTGGATGTGAGCGTCGATGACGCCGGGGAGGAGATACTGCCCGTCCAGATCGACGACGCGGTCGGCCCCGCCGAGTTCGGAGGGGGCGCCGATCGCCGCGATAGTGCCGTCTTTCACCCCGACCGAGACGCCGGACTGGACGCCGTCCGGCGTCACGACGCGTCCGTTTTCGAACGTGCTGTCGAATCCCATACCGGGACATCACCGCCGGCGTAGATGTATGTTGGGGGGTCGCCCTCTCCGCATTCTTGTCTTCCGGCGACGGCGGGATCGTTCTCCGGCACAGAACCGCTAGGTCGCCCCGCTTCCCGTCGCGATCTCGACGCCGGTGACCTCGAAGCGGGCGCCGCCGTCGGTCCCGTCTGTGATCCGGATCTCCCAGTCGTGGGCCTCGACGATCTCCTTGACGATGCTCAACCCGAAACCGGTTCCGTCGGCAGACGTCGTGTGTCCGGCCTCGAAAACTTTCTCGCGGTCCGTCTCGGGGATGCCGGGGCCGTCGTCCTCGATATAGAACCCCCTGTCGAGATCGCCGACGGTCACCGTCACACCGTCGCCGGCCCCCGCCCGGTCGCTCGCGTCGCCGTTGTCTATGCTGTCATCGGCCTGCGGCCGATTGCTCGTCGAACCGTGTTCGACGCTGTCGTCGGCCTGCGGCCGACTGCCCGTGGAGCCATGCTCCACGCTGTTCCGAACGAGGTTCTCGAAGAGCTGTTTCAGGCGGCTCGGGTCGGCGCGAATCGTCCGCTCCGTTTCGACCAGAAGCGTCCCGTCGGCCGTCTCGACGTTCGCCCAACAGCCCTCGGCCATCGCCGCGAGGTCGACCGGCTCGGCGTCGGTGACGGCCTCTCCCTCGTGGGCGAGCGTGAGAAGCTCCTCGATGAGCGTGTCCATCCGCTCGTGAGCCCGTTCGACGGCGTCCAGATGATCGCTCTCGCAGCTGTCCCGGGCCAGTTCGAGCCGCCCTTCGGCCACGCTCAGGGGGTTCCGTAGGTCGTGGGAGACGATCCCGGTAAACTCCTCTAAGCGCTCGTTCGCCCGTTTTACCTCCTCGCGTTCGGTGATATCGACGAACATCGCCATCGTCCCGACGACCTCGCCGTCGGCGTCGCGGTGCGGTACCGCACGCAAAAGCGTCTCGACGCGTTCGCCGTCGGCGGCCACCAGCCCCCGACGCTCCCGGGTGAAATCCCCCTCCAGCGAGCGTTCGTATCCTCCCTCTTCGAACAGTTCGGCCGTCGATTCGGGCGTATAGAACCCCGCGAGCTCTTCGCCGAGGATCGACTCCGGTTCGTATCCGAGCGTCTCGAGGAACTGTTCGTTGCAGTCTTCGATTACCGGCCGGCCGTCCTTCGACCGCGTGACGACTGCCATGATCGGCGCCTCCTCGAACAGCGTTCGGTACTGCGCTTCGAGTTCGTTCGTCAACTGCTTTAGCTCCGCCGTCTGCCGCTCGAGCCGTTCGGTTCGACGGACCTGTTCGAGGGCGGCGGCGACGTTGCCCGCCAGGATCTCCCCGAGGAGGACGTCCCCGTCGTCGAACGCGGCCGGCGTCGACGAGCCGGCGATCAGGATCCCGTGGTCGGCGATCGGGAGATACAGCTCGCTTTGGACCGGCGTCTCGGCGTTGTACCGGCCTGCGTCCGCGTGGACCTCGTCGACCGCGAGCGCTTCCCCCTGTTCGTAGGCGCGCCAGGCGATGCTGTCTCCCTGCGTGAACGTCGGCGGATCCCCCACGAGATCGCGGGTCGCGTCGGTGACCGCCATCGGCTTCAACCCCTCTCTTTTTCCGTCGTAGAGGTGGATCGCGTTCGCGTCCAGACCGAGGACGTCCCGGGCGACGTCGACCCCGACCTCGGCGACCTCCCGCTCGGTCTCGGCGGCGAGTAGCTCCCGCGTGGCGCGGTTCAGGGCTTCGAGCCGACGCTCGCGCTCCTTCTGTTCGGTAATGTCGTGGGCGGAGATGTGTAGCGAGACGATCGCTCCCGTCTCGTCGATGACGGGTCTGACTACGCCGTCGACGGTGTAGGTTTCCCCGTTCGAGTCGAGACGGTCGGCCTCGAACTCGACGTATTCGCCGCTTGCGGCCCGGTCGATCCACGCTTTGACGTCCTCGCGGGCCGCCTCCGAGTGATCGAACCACGGCGTCTGCCAGAAGCGTTCGCCGACCACGTCCTCGAGTATGGCGTCGGTGTATCCCATCGCCGTCTGGTTGATCTCGAGAACGGTTCCGTCCGTGTCGATCAGGCCCACGAGAATGTTCGGATCGTTGAACACCGCCTGATACCGCCGCTCCTTCCGCCGGAGTTCCGCCTCGCGCTTTTCGCGCTCGGTGACGTCCCGGAACTGCGAGTAGATCGCTACGGTGTCGCCCCTTTCGTCGGTGACGACGCGGTTGTGCCACTCACAGACGATCCGTTCGCCGCCGACACGGACGTTCTCGTTGATGCTGTGGTAGCCGCCCTCGTCCGTCAGAAGGTTTCTCACAGTCTCCGACACCGAATCCCGATCGGATTCGGGGACGATCATCTCCCAGGATTCCCCGAGCAGCTCGTTTTCGGTGTATCCCAAGAGCTCCTCGGCGGTGTCGTTGACACGGGTGATATCGAAGTTCTCGTTCCACTCGATGACGCCCAGCGGCGACTGGTCGAAAAACAGCGAGAGCCGTTTCCGGCTGGCCTCGATCTCGCGTTTCGATCGGTACTGCTCGACGGCGTTTCCGATCCGGTTTGCGAGGACGGTATACTGGCTTGTTCCGCCTCCTTTCTGGAGGTAGTCCGTCACGCCCGCCGAGATCGCCTCGCTCGCGATCTCCTCGCTCCCTTTCCCGGTATAGAGGATGAAGGGAAGTTCCGAGTGCTCATCCCGGACGGCTGCGAGGAATTCGATGCCGTCCCGGCCGGGCATGTCGTAGTCCGAGACGACACAGTCGACGTCGTTTCCTGCGAGGTACTCGAGACCCTCGGATGCACCGGTCGCGGTCTCGACGACCAAGCGTTCGTCGGCGCGCTCGAGGAACCGCGCGGCCAGCGCAGCGAAGTCGGGCTCGTCGTCGACGTGAAGAACACGGATCGTCTCGGCGGGTGTTATCATAGGACGGTACTCTGTACCCGGATATCACCCGGACGATACTTAATGGATTGCGGTGTTACGTCGTCGCGCACTCGCACCGTCTTATTTTATTCCGGCGTCCTCGAACGCCGAGTACGGCGGCGTCTCCCCGCGGAGTCCGGCCAGGACGTTCTCGGCCGTCATGACCGCCATCTCGCTTCGGGTCTCTGTCGAGGCGCTCCCGATATGTGGCGTGACGGTGAGCTTTTCGGGCGCGTAGTCCATCAGGGGATGGTCGGGGTCGATCGGCTCGGGGTCGGTGACGTCGAGAGCGGCGTGTCGGATCCAGTCCCCCTCGAGCGCTTCCACGAGCGCATCCGCATCGATTACCTCGCCGCGGGCCGTGTTCACGAGAACGGCCTCCTCGTCCATCCGCCGGAGTTCCGCCTCGCCGATCATGTGGTAGGTATCCTCGAAAAGCGGGACGTGCAGGGAGACGAACCCCGCCCGGTCGAGGAGTTCCTCCAGTTCGCAGTACTCGGCGTCGATCCCGTATTCGGCGAGGTCGGCTTCGGCGGCCTCGTTTACGCCGGTGTGGCTGTAGAGGACGTCCATATCGAAGCCCGCGGCCCGGCGGGCGAACTCCGTCCCGATGCGCCCGAGCCCGACGATCCCCAGCGTCGCCTCGTGGACGTCACGGCCGAGAAGCACGGTCGGCCCCCACGTCTCCCACTCGCCGTCCCTGACATCACCGTGGGCTTCGACGATCCGGCGGGCGCCGGCCATCAACAGGGCCCACCCCAGATCGGCGGTCGTCTCCGCGAGGACGCCGGGCGTGTGCCCGACGGTGATCCCCCGCTCGCGGGCGGCCTCGAGGTCGATGTGGTCGTACCCGACCGAGATCGTCCCGATCGCCCGGAGGTTCGGCGAGGCGTCCAGTACCGCCTCGTCGACGGTATCGGCGACGTTACAGTACAGCGCGTCGGCCTCCAGTTCCGCCAGCCGATCGACGAGATGGTCGTGGGGTGGTTCGACCGGATCCGGCCAGACGTGGACCTCACAGTGCTCTTCGAGGAGATCGAGGCCGTCCTGTGGGATCTCTCGGGTCAGGTACACGACGGGTTCCTCGGACATACGCGGGTGATCAGACAGCGACCGCAAGAGTGTTTTGGTGTCCCGGAACCCGTTCGCTTCCCGGTACCTTCCGGGACTCGGAGACTTGCGTGATCCTTCTTTCGGGTGCCTTCGGGGTACCGGAGCGCGTCGTGACAGAAGGGTATCTTTTTGCCGTACGCCTCGACATAGGACTCGTATGCCCTACACACCCGAGTCTGTCTGGGAGCTGAGCATCACACCGAACGTCACCAACGGCGTCGGGGCCGTCGAGGAACTGGGCGCGATCGGCGGGGAGTTCGGCGCCGAGTCGGCGCTCGTCGTCACCGACGCCGGCCTCGCCGAGGCGGGGGTCGTCGACGACGTGACGGCGACGCTCGACCCGATCGAGTATACGGTGTTCGACGGCGTCGAGCCGGACCCCGACGTCGGGATCTTCGAGGCGGCCATCGAGGAGGCCGGGGCGGTCGATCCCGACCTCATCGTCGGCGTCGGGGGCGGGAGTTCGATGGACGTCGCCAAGACGACGAGCGTGGTCGCCGAACACGGCGGGGACGTCCTCGATTACGTCGCCGAACCGACCGGCGAGGGCGTCCCCGTTCCCGGCCCCGGAATCCCGACGATCGCCGTCCCGACGACGGCGGGAACCGGCGCCGAGACCTCGCCGGTGACGGTCATCTCCCTGCCCGAGGAAGACCTCAAGGTCGGCATCTCCAGCCGGTATCAGCGCCCCGACGCCGCCGTGCTCGACCCGGCGCTGTCCGTCTCCTTGCCGCCCGGACCGACGGCCTCCTCGGGGATCGACGCCCTCTCTCACGCCGTCGAGGCCTACGTCACCCGCCCGTACGACGCCAAGCCGTCACCCGAACGCCGCGCCGATCGCCCGGACTACAACGGCCGCTCGCCGGTGACGGACCTCTTTGCCAGATCAGCGATCGAACGGATCGGCGACAACCTCCGGACCGTCGTCGACAACGGACAGAACCTCGACGCCCGCCGGAACATGCTTCTGGGGAGCTTCATGGCCGGCGCCGCCTTCACCAACGCCGGCCTCGGCGCGACTCACGCCATCGCGATGGCCGCCGGCGCGATCCACCACACGCCCCACGGCGTCACGATCGCCCACGCGCTGCCGGCCGTCATACGGTACAACGCCACCAGCGCCTACGATCGTTACGCCGAGATCGCCGAGCTCCTCGGAGAAAACACGACCGGCCTGAGCCGCGACGAGTCCGCCGAGGCCGCCGCCCGCGCGGTCGAGAAGCTGACCGAGGACGTCGGCCTCGGCGGCGGGCTCTCGTCGCTGGGGGTCGAGGAGTCCGACGTCCCGCATCTGGCCGAGCGCGCGAACCAGCTCGAACGACTTTTGGCCGGGAACCCCCGACGGATAGACCGTGACGAGCTAGAAGCGATCATCCGCGACGCGCTCTGATCCGTCGGGTGCCGTCGCCGGGCGGGATCCGAGACGGGAACCGAGGCCGCTTCGGGTGTGTTTTCCTCCCTGCTGAACATCTTCGGGTGAAACGACTACCGAACGCCTCCCGAACGGACGCGTATGGACGACGCCGTCGAATACATCCAACGGACCGACGCGCCGGTCGACCGCCCCCACGAGACCTTCGACGCGCGCGAGTTGCCGCCGCCACAGCCGCTGAAGGATACCCTCGAGACGCTGGCAGGTGCGGAGGATTCGGCCGTGCTCGTCCAGCTGAACGATCGCCGCCCTCAGCACCTGTATCCACAGCTGTCCGATCGGGGGTACCGATACGAGACGTTCGACGACGACGGCGCGGTCACCGTCATCTGGAAACCGTGACCCGCCCGATCGGGACCCACCGCCGGCCGTACTGCGGGCACAGCCGCCCCCGGCGTGACCGAAACGTCTCCGGAGAGAGGTAACCGGCTATGGGCGCCGTTCCCGGGGGTGTCGATACCGACCGTCAGCCCCCGATGGCGGTCCCGTTACGCCACTTCCTGATCGGGCTGGCCTTCCTTCTCGCCGGGGCCGTGGTCGGGGTCGGCGACGCGGCCGGGGCGGTTCCGGGGCGGGCCCGGCTCGTTCACGTCCATCTCCTGTTGGCCGGCTGGGTCTGTCTCACGATCATGGGCGCGATGACGCAGTTCGTCCCGGTGTGGTCGAACGCGACGCTGCACTCGCGCCGGCTCGCAAACGTACAACTCGTGCTGGTAACCGCCGGAATGCTCGGCTTTGTCGTCGCGCTCGTCTCCCTCCGGACGGTGTGGCTGATCCCTTTCGGTTCGGTCATGCTCGCCGGCTTCTGGACGTTCGTCTACAACATCGCCCGGACGCTTTCGACAGTCGACGGTCTCGACGTGACCGAACGGCACTTCGCGGTCGCGCTCGGCTTCTTTCTCGTCCTCACCGCCCTCGGGCTCCTGCTCGCGGTCGGCTTCAGCGTCCCCGTCTCCGCGCGGCTCCCCCTGGCGCGTTCGGGACTCGTGGGCGCCCACGCGACGGTCGCCGTCTTCGGCGCCGTCCTCACGACCGTCTACGGGGCGCTGTATCAGCTCGGGACGATGTTTACCCAGACCGAACTCCACGGGATCGACCACCGACTCAAGGCGATCGAGGAGATCGGACACCCGATCGGTGTCGTCGTTCTGGCGGCCGGCCGGCTCGTCGGTTCCGCCGTCGTCGCGAGCGTCGGCGGGCTCCTCGTTTTGCTCGCAGCCCTCGCGTTCGGCTCGATCCTCGCCCGCAAACTCTACGAGATGCGGGTCGAGCCGACGCCGATGCATACCCGATACGGCGTCGTCGCCGCGGCGCTTTTGCTGTGGGCGCTCCTCTCGGTCCCGGCCTGGCTCTCGGAGCCGCTCGCGGCGGCCCACCGGTTCGGCGCTTCCGGTACCGTCCACCTGCTCGCTCTCGGGGTGATCGGCTTCGTCGTGTTCGGGACCCTGTATCACATCGTCCCCTTCGTCGTCTGGGTCCACCGCTACAGCGACCGGCTCGGGTTCGAGGAGGTCCCGATGATAGACGACCTCTACGACGACCGCCTCGCGGCGATCGACGGGACGTTTCTCTTCTCGGGGACAGTCCTGCTCGTCGTCTCCGGGCGGTTCGGACTCGGGGCCGCGGTCGCCGCCGTCGCCGGATCGCTGGTGATACTCGGTATCCTCACGTTTACGGGGAACATGCTCCTGGTGTTGCGCCGGCACAGCCCACACACACTCGATCGGATCGTTCTGGGAGCGCTTTCGCCCCGGCGGTCGGGCGGGCAATCGGAGGGCATCGACGAGGATTCCGGTCGAGACGCCGAGCACTCTCCTGAACATGTTCGGCAGAACGGATAGCGGCGGCGGCGTCGATCGATCCGACATATGTCGGCACACGAGGGCCGATCCGATCGCGAGCGCGTCGACGGCTCGGCCGAACGCAAGCCACCGGACCCGCGCACGGTCGATACCGACCGACGGCCGTTCGTCCTCATCTGGGAGGTGACACAGGCGTGCATCCGTATCGAACTCTCGGAAGGCCGATTGAAGACGGATGTCTCCCGGGACCACGGCGACGCCTCGCTTCAGCTTCTCGGTACGCTTTTCGGCGGTGATCGCGCGGTCGAGACGGTCGAGGTTTCCGGATCTGCCACGGCCGCGTGTCTCCCGGATATCGACGCCCACCCCGACGTCGACACGTTCGACGTTGTCGACCGACACGACGACCGCGCGACGGTTCGCCTCGAGTCGCTCGAACCGGCCGTGCTTTCGGCCGCATCGCGGGCGGGAACCCCGATCGTGTATCCGGCGACTGTGACCGACGGTGAGTTGGCCGCCACCGTCGTCGGGACACACGCGAGGATCTCCTCGCTCGGCGAGCAACTGCGGGCCGACGGTCTCGGCTTCGAGGTCGCGTACATCCACTCCGACCACGACGTCAGCCGGGTTTTGACCGACAGACAGGAGGAAGTCCTTTTCACCGCGGTCGAACACGGCTACTACAGGAGTCCGCGGGAGTGTACGCTGACGGAGGTCGCCGGCGCCCTCGACATCGCGAAATCGACCTGTAGCGCCACCCTACAGCGAGCCGAGGAGGCGATCGTCGAGTACTTCTGTTCACAGCAGCGGCGACCGGATCAGCCGACAGCCGGCGGAACGAACGTGCCGATCGACGGGTACTCGGGCGGCTGAGTTTTCCCCCGTCGATCACGGCTCGTTTTCGACGTGAACCTTCGTCACGTGGCCGCCACAGCCACACTGCCGGACGTACTCGCAGGTGACGGCGCTGCCGAACCGATCGTCGAGCGCCGCATAGAGATACGCCGACGGGTGGCCGTGTTCGCTGTGAGTGACGAGGTTGACGTGGTTGCCGGCCGCCGTGTGCTGGATCGCCTCGATCGCCCCCTCGACCACCAGTCCCCCGTCGTCGGCGTAGACCGGTTTCTCGAGGTTCGCCGACCAGGAGGTCTCGTGGACGCGGTCGGTCACCGGCTCGACGTCGTCGTGTGCTGTGGCCATACCGAAGGTTGCCGTCCCCCGATCCAGCCCGTTTCCCCGAACGTGTTCGTCGGTAGTTCTTCGGTGCCGCGCTCCCTCGGTCGGGACGATGAGTGGCTGCTCTCTCTGTGATCTGGAGCTCCCGACGCCCCCGGTGACCGGCGAGGGTGTCGAGGGGACGTTCTGCTGTCGCGGCTGTCTGGAGGTCGCCCGGACGCTGGAGGGCGCCGACGATGTCGACGACGCTCCCGTTTCGGAGACACGGGAGCGCGAGATCCCCGAGGACGCCGCCGAGGCGTATCTGGCAGTCGACGGGATGCACTGTACCACCTGCGAGACGTTCCTCGGACTGCGCGGCGACGACGTCGAGGGCGTCTACGCGCTGGAGGCCAACTACGCGATGGAGACCGCCCGTGTCGTCTACAACCCGGAGGCGATCGCGAGGGAGAACCTCCCCGGGGTGCTGTCGGGCCACGGGTACACCGTTCGGTTCCGCGAGGAAGACGAAAACGGGATCGACCGCGACGCCCGAAAGCGCCAGCGCGATACCGTCCAGCGGCTCGTCGTCGGCGGGTTTTTCACGATGCTCGTGATGCCGTGGTACTTCTTTTATCTCTATCCGAGCTACGTCGGCATCGAGCCCGGTCTCCTCGCGGTCGATACGACGACGCCGCTGACGCTGTATCTCCCTCTGGTGGCGATGGGCCTTTTCGCGTCGGTCGTCCTCTTTTATACGGGCTATCCGGTCCTCCGGGGGGCGTGGGTGAGCGTCCGCACCCGGCAGCCGAACATGGACCTTTTGATCTCCGTCGCCGCCCTGTCGGCGTACGGCTACAGCACCGTCGCGCTGGCGACCGGGAGCACGCACCTGTACTACGACGTCAGCGTCGCGGTGATCATGGTCGTCACGCTCGGGCGGTACTACGAGGGACGGATCCGATCTCAGGCGAGCGACGCCCTCTCTTCGGTTACGGCCGGCCGAGTGAGGGAGGCGACCAGACTCACCGACGACGGCAGAGAGACTGTTTCGGTCGATGACCTCGCCCCCGACGACCGGCTCGTCGTCGCGCCCGGCGAGCGTGTTCCGGTCGACGGGACCGTCCTCGAAGGGACCGCCGACGTCGACGAGTCGGTGCTGACGGGGGAGTCGCTACCGGTCACCAAAGCGCCCGGGGATACGGTCGTCGGCGGTTCGATCGTCGCCGACGACGCCCTCCTGATCGAAGTCGAGGACACCGAAAGCACCGCCGACCGCATCGCCACGGCGCTGTGGGAGATCCAGAGCCACGCGCCGGCCGTCCAGCGGCTGGCGGACGCGCTCGCGACGGTCTTCGTTCCCGCCGTGCTCGTCCTCGGGGCGGCCGTCACGCTCTGGGGGCTCCTGACGGGCGGGACCGTCGCCGCCGCCCTTCTGGCCGGGCTGACCGTGCTCGTCGTGTCGTGTCCCTGTGCGATGGGGCTTGCGACCCCGCTGGCCGTCTCCGGCGGGCTTCGCGACGCGCTACAGCGGCGGATCGTCGTCACGAACGAGTCCGTCTTCGAGGTCGCCCCCGACGCCGACACCCTCGTCTTCGACAAGACGGGGACGTTGACCGCCGGCGAGATGTACGTGACGGACGTCTCCGGCAACGGGAGGACACTCGAACTCGCGGCCGCGGTCGAGCGCTTCGCCAGCCACCCCGTCGCCGAGGCGATTCTCGAAGCCGCCGCTTCGGACGGATCCGAAAGCAGGTCCGACGTAGCCGCCGACGGTGGCGTCGCCGGGGATCTCGCTGGGGCTGACACCGCCGTCGGCGAAGTACCCGAGGCGTGTGATTTCGTCCGTCACCCGGGCGAGGGGGTCGCGGCGACTGTCGGGGAGCGACGCGTCGTCGCCGGGACGCCTGGACTCCTCGAAGAACGCGTCGGCCCGGTCCCTGACGGGCTCGCAGACAGGATCGAGGCGGTCGAACGCGACGGCGGATTGCCGATCGTCGTGGGATGGGACGGGCGGGCCCGAGGCGTCATCACGGTGGCCGACCGGGAGCGAACCGAATGGGAGGCGGCGGTCGAGTCCTTCGAGGATCGCGAAATCGTGATCCTGACGGGCGATTCCGGGGCCGGAACCGAGCGCTTCCGGCAACATCCAGCCGTCGATACGGTCTTCACCGGCGTGCCGCCGGACGGCAAGGTCGAGACGGTCCGGCGGCTGGCGGCCGGGGGAACGACGGTAATGGTCGGCGACGGCACCAACGACGCCCCCGCGCTGGCCGCCGCCGATCTGGGGATCGCCATGGGCGATGGAACCGCCCGCGCGATCGACGCGGCGGACGTCGTCGTGAACGACAGCGACCTCACCGCGGTCGAGGATGTCTTCGATCTCGCCGACGGGACCCGGAGACGCATCCGCGAGAACATCCTCTGGGCGTTCCTCTACAATGCGGTCGCGATCCCGCTTGCCGTCCTCGGCCTGATAAATCCGCTCTTCGCCGCGGTGGCGATGGCTGCGAGCAGTCTCATCGTCGTCACTAACTCGCGTCGGCCGGTGCTTGAGTAAAACGAAAGGGCGCGCTCTTTATTCTTCTTCCAGCAACTCGATCCCGGCGTCGCCGTTCGGGACCATACAGACGAACGCGCTCTCTTCGTCCGTCTCGTTGCGGAACCAGTGGACCGTCCCGGCCGGGATCAGAATCGAATCGCCCGCAGAGACGCTGTGTTCCTCGTCTTCGATGCCGACGACGTACTCCCCGGTTACCGCGTGAACTTCGTGTTCGATCCCGTTGGTGTGTTTCGGGACCTCCGCGCCCGGTTCGAGTCGGTATCGGCGCATCCGGAAGTTCGGGGCGCCGTCGGATTCGTCGAGGATAACCGCCTTGCTGGCACCGTCCGCCACCGAGAGCGTCTCGTACTCGACGTCCTCGGCCCGCTTGATGACCGGCTCCGGCTGTGTCTTAGGCATACTGGACCGAGGATCCCCCGGATAAAAATACTACCGTTTCCCTCGAGACCCATCCGGATCGAAGCGTGGTCACGTATCCTCCGTCTCTCGTGTTGAGGCCACGGACCGATGGCTCGATACGGATACGGCTGGACGGACGCCTTGTCACCCGGAGGACTCTTTTGACACTGTCCTGACCAGCCGCTGGACCGTCTCGCCGTCCTCGTTTCGGTAATTGACCGTGAACTCCTTGCCGGTCGGGGAGTCGTCCAGCTCTTCGATCCGGACCTGGAACTCGAAGGGCGGCTCCTCGGCGGTCGCAACGGTCTCCCCACCGGAGGTGACGACCACGCGGTCGATCCCCTCGGGGTCCTCTACGGAGCAGGTAACGAGTTCCTCGCCGGTTTCGCAGATCAACTCGCCGCTGACCTCGCTGCCGCCGTCGCCGCCGACGGAGGTCGAGAAATCCAACAGCATGACCCCTGGCGCGACGGCCCCGACGATCACGACGATGAGGAGAAACACCGCGAAATTGATCTTGCTCGCCTGTCTCGCGAACATCCGGACGATCGGATGACTCGCCGACCGCCGCAGCCGGATCGTCATCGGCACCACCACCATATGGGTGAACGGCCCCCAAAACAGGACCACGACCCCGTAGGCCATCACGTACGTCAGGAACGTCCACCCGGGGCGGACAGAGAGCAACACGTTGCCGGCCATCCAGAGGAAAAACCCCAGAAAGACCAGTGCGGCGCTTTTGAGCCACCGCCAGATCGGGGTGTTGGTGTAGTAGATGCTGAGCAGGTCGTACCAGGGCTGTTTCGCGTACTGAAAGAGCGTCGCCATCGTGTTCGTGTTCGCGTTCGTGTTCTGTGTCTGTGGCATGGAGCGTGGGCGGTCGGATACTCGTCGGTCAGTACGAAAACGGAGGGTAGTTCAGGCGCCGATCTGCCAGACCTGCACGAGCAGGAACCAGTTCAGGGCGTAGAGCGCGACGAACGTCGCCAAGAAGATCAGACAGAGGGTGAACGTGCCCCGCATCTCGATTGCGTGGACGGACCCTCCGTCGGTCCGGAGCCCCTTCTCGGGCAGCAGGCCGCCGTCGTCGCCGTCCCCGAGCCGGTCGCCGAACAGCAGCGAGCCGACCGCGACGAGGACGAAAAGCGCCCCCGTGAGGACCGCAAGCAGCGTCGCGGGCCCGAGGATGAAAAACAGCGGCTCGGCCGCCGACAGGCTGAACTCGCTGCCGGGGACGTTCTCGACGACGCTAGAGATCCGGCGCGGAACACCATAGAGGATGCCGATGTACATCATCATCAGCACGGCCAGCCCCATCGTCGCCGCATAGAGGTACGGGATGGCCGAGGCGAGCACGCCGGAGGCGTAGTCCCGCCGGAACATCGTCTTGATCGCGAAGAACAGAAGCCCCCAGAAGGCAAGCGTCGTGCCCAACGCGACGGTGCCGTGGAAGTGGCCGACCGTCGCGTAGGTGTTGTGCCAGGTCATGTTCAGCTGCATCTGGCCCATCAGCACGCCGGTGATCCCGCCGACGAAGCCGAACAGGATGATGCTGAAGATCGTCGAGGAGAAGACTGGGCTCTTCCAGGGCGCCGAAGTGAGCCAGCCGAACAGCCCGCCGCCGAGCCCGCGCTGGCGGCGGCCGGCCTCAAGCCCCGCCGGGATGGCGAATGCGTGGATCATGCTGGCGAAGGCGGCTCCGTAGAACGCGTAGGAGGTGTTGAAGATCCGCCACCCGGCCGAGAGCCCCGGATCGACCATCAGGTGATGAGCCGCCCCGAGGTTGATGAAGAACAGATAGAGAATAAAGGCCGACCGGGAAACCTTCTCGCTGGCGACGACGGCCCCGCCGACGACGTGAGTCAGGAAGTACCACACGGTGATCATCGCGAGCAGGTTGATCTGCTGGGTGCCGTGGCCGACGATCCAATAGAGCTGTCGGTAGAGGCCGGCGTTGACCGACTCGATGATCCCGAGCCGCCAGATCAGCGCGTACCCGAACGCCGCGATCCCGCCGAGGATCGCCTCGACGGCGATGATGCTCGTTATGAAGGCGCCGAAGACGACGAGCGGTAGCGTCTTGTTCGGGGCGCCGCGCTTTTCCTTCCAGATCGTCACGAAGAACGGCAGCGCGGCGACCGTCGCCCCCAGCAGGAACAGGACCGCGGTCGCATAGAAGAGCCAGGGGATATCAAGCGGGACGTAGGCGGTCAAAAGCGGCGCCTCGCCGCCGCTTTCGGTCGCCGTCCAGATCGAGTAGTTGACGCCGACGGCGCCGGCGACCATGATAACCCACCCGGCCTTGGCGACTTTCGTCAGCGGGAGCCGCCGGCCGAGCACCATCGGCCCCCCGACGTAGAGGACCGCGATCTCCATGAACACCATCCAGAAGATGAGGATGTTCCAGGCGTGCATGCTGAGATGGGTGTAGTACCCGTCCTCGGGGAGCAACGACAGGAGCTCCCAGCGGGTCCCCGCTACGGTGATCGCGAACGCCCCGCCGATGGCCATCGCGACGACGGCGGTCAAAGCGAACAGCTTCACGTGATTCTCGACGGACTCGTGAACCTCGAGTCCGGTTATCGAACAGGTCCGGAACCCGTCCGAGTCGTACTCGTTGCCGAACAGATGTTTGATCGCACCCTTCATATTAGGCCTCCTCCACGACGAAATGGCCGCTCATGCTGTTGTGTCCGCGGCCGCAGAATTCGTTGCAGATGACGCGATACGTGCCGGGCTCTTCGAACGTCATCGGAACGACCCACTCGTTACCGGGGAAGACCTGGAGATTGATCTGTTTGCTCAGGTTCTCCTCCGGACGAACGGAAAAGCCGTGCTGGACGTCGTAGGCGCCGAGATGGATGTCGTACTCTCGGCCCGCTTCGAGGACGACCGGGAGGCCGTCCCAATCGAAGCGCCGACCGCCGACGTAGACGGAGTCACCCGGCGGAAGCAGGCGTCCCTCTTCGGTCTCGTCGGCTTCCTCCTTGTAGGCCGCCACCCGTTGTTGGTACGCGTCGGGATCGACCTCGTAGGTCTGGCCGATGGGGTTCTGGTCGCCGAACCGGGTGAACCCGCTCATCCACCCGAAGATCGCGAGCGACCACGCTCCCGCGATCCCGAGCCAGATACTTTCGCGTCTATTGACCGGATTGTCCCACCAGTTGCCGTCGGGTTCGTCAAGTGGTCCTCCCATAGTTTACCTCGTCGGGAGTGAGAGGATATCCATAGCTCCCCACCCGACATAGACGACGAGAAAAAACAGCATGGCGGCCGCTGCGAGGAGCCATATTCGGTTGTACAATCGCTGCATCATCGGAATGTCTTCGGACTGTGAGGTACTCATGAGTGGCTTACGTTCGATCGGTTCGTCCAGTCGATAGGTGGGGGTTGTGGCGCACATGTTCGGCAAGTATTACCGCGGATCGCCACGGGAGTAGAAAGACGATGCCGAATACGATCACTACGAGGAGGAACTCGGGCGGCGCTTCGCCCGGAACGAGCGATGTGGATCGGATGGCCCCGCCGAGAAGACTCGCGCCGATCCACACGGCAACCGTCCGGCCGATCGCGGCGCGCCACGACCGGCGAACGCGCGGACGATACAGGCGACCGATGGGCGCGAGACAGAGCCACGACGACACGAACGGAAACGCGGTCAAAAGCGTGTGTCGCGGGAACTGCAGGGGGTCGATACCGTGGGTCGCGAGCCCGTAGGCGAGAAACGCGACGATAGCAAGAACGTCCCCGGCTGCGATGAACGCCGCAGACCGGAGACTCCCAACCGACTGAAGTATGTGGCACAAGCGCATCGTTCAGACGACGACCGTTTCCAGAAGAACCGCCACCAGGAGCGTACCCAGGTAGGCGTTCGACGCGTGGAAGCTCCGGTAGGCGGCCCGGTCGGTATCGCGGCGGTACTGTTCGGCGACGGTCCAGACGAACCCGAGGCCGGCGACGGCGGAGGCGACCGCATAGAGGGGGCCGAACCCGGCGACGACACCGAGCCCGCCGGCGACGAGAAGCGTCGCGCCGAGCCAATAGAGGATCCGTCGCCGCGCGAGTGCGACCCCCCGCTCGACCGGCAACATCGGGTAGCCGGCCGCGTCGTAGTCCGCCCGGCAGGCGATGGCGAGATTATAGAAGTGGGCGGGCGTCCAACAGAAGACGACCGCCGAAAGCAACACGGCGGGGAGCCCGACGGAGCCGGTCACCGCCGTCCAGCCGATGACGGCCGGAAGCGCCCCAGCTCCGCCGCCGAGGACCGTGTTCCAGGTCGTCGACGGCTTCAGGACGACGGTGTAAACGACGGCGTAGTAGACCGCGGCGACGGCGGTCAGCGCCGCCGAGAGCGGGTTGACGAGCGCCCAGAGCACCGCCATCGAGGCGACGAACAGGGTTGCACCGAAGGCCAGCGCCCGCGTCGGGTCGACCCGATCGGAAACGAGCGGGCGGTCGGCGGTCCGGTCCATCCGCCGGTCGCGTTCGCGCTCGTAGACGTGGTTGAAGGTTCCAGCCGCGCCGATCGCGAGGACGCCGCCGGCGAGCGTCGCGACGACCGTCACCCCCTCGAGCGTGGCGCCGGTGATCGTCGCAAGCGCCATACCGGCCACCGCGAGCAGACACAGCAGCCACATCAGACGCGGTTTCGTCAGCGTGATGTAGGCCCCGACCCGGTCGCGGATCGACGCCCTTCCGGACTCGGGCGGGGCGTCCGACCGCGGGCCATCGTTCGTCGCTGCGGCATCCGGCTCTGTCGGTCCCTCGGATAGTGCGTCCTCCGGTGGGTTCTGCTCGATCTCCAGCCCCATCGCCCGCCCGCTCCCGTCGGGACCGACCTCCCCATCGAGGTGCCACACGAGCGTGACGAGCAGCGATCCGAAGACGAACAGCCCGCCGAGCAGGTGTGCCCGGCCGCCGAGTGCGGCGATCTCGAGGGCGGTCGCCGCCCCGAGCGCCGCCTGTACCGGGAACGCGGCGAACGCGACGGTGGATCCGAACCGCACGCGCCGGGTGTGGTCGCCGGCCCACGAGCGGAACGCGACGACCCCGACGAGCAGCCAGACGCTCCCCGCCACGCCGTAGTGGCCGGCGGCCACCGGTCGTAGCTCCGTCGCCGCGGTCATCGCGCCGAGTCCGACGAGCAGATATGCCGAGAGCGTCGCCACGATCAGCGTCGCGGTGAACTTTCGCATACTGCTGTCTCCGGTGCCGACGTCCCGGTATCTTCTCCCGAACGTGTTCGAACGCGCGTACGGAAAAAAACAACGAGGAGCCGTCGAGGGGACGATGGCCCCGTATCAGGATACCGGCTGGAGGTCGAAATCCGCCCCCGGTAACAGCTCCTCGACGAACTTTTTCATCACGACCTCCTCGGCGCGGTGAAGCGTCTCGCTGCAGGTCGATTTCGCCAGCCCGATCTCGCCGGCCAGTTCGGTGAGCGTACATTTCCGTGGCGTATCGTAGTAGCCCTCCGAGACGGCCAACTGGAGCAGTTCCTGCTGTCGATCGGTCAACAGCTGATCGGGATGGAGCCGCTGTTGGATGTACTCGATGTGGAACTCGATGCCCATCGCGGCGAACTGCTCGCCGAGCTCCGAGAGGCGATCGTGGGAGCCGGCGACATCGACGATCGCCGTCCCGTCCCGTATCTCGACCGGCATCTCGATGGGGATCCCCGACCGTTTGGCCGCAAGCAGTATCATCGGTCGGGTGGTTACGATCTGGATCGTCGCCGCCCCCTCGGTCTGTTGGATAACCGAGACCTCTTCGATGGTCCCGTGGGCGCGTATTTCGTCCAGGACCGCCTCGACGGCCCCGGACTGGAACCGGAGCAGCCCGAGCCCCCGCCCGTCCTCCGGAAGTGCGGTCAGTATCTCGAAGACCGTGTCCGGATACTCTCTGGATACGTCCGCGATCCACGGGCCGTCCGGCAAGTCGACACGGAGTCTAGCCTGGGGCATAGGGTATGGTCTACTCGTACCCACTATTGAATATCGGTTCGGGTGAACATGTTCGACTCGTTCTTTTTTTATAATCCATCTCTCTGTCTATTTATTTAAAGAAGCCACCGAACGTGTTCGACAAAAATGCTGTATCTCAACGTATGAGACGCTGATGACCGGCTTTTGTGTATCGGGGTGTAACATAAAGATGTAACAAGATAATGACCCGGAACACCAACTCCGACGGGAAGGCCAAATCGAGCCGGCGAACGCTCATGAAAGCGGCGGGGGCAGCGAGCGCCCTCGCCTTTGCCGGGTGTGTCGGCGGCGAGGAGACCGACGAACAGCCCGCCGAAAACCAGGAACCGCAGACCCAGGAGGAGGGACTGGACCCGGCCAAGTCCCTCGACACCGATCGGATCGCCGCGGACCCGAGAGACCTCCCGGACCCGGTCGACTGGGACTCCCCGCGCGACCACGAGATCGAGATGACAACGACCGAGGAGACCGCCGAGATCGAACCCGGGGTCACCTTCGATTACATGACCTTCGACGGGCGGATCCCCGGGCCGATGGTCCGCGTGCGCCGCGGCGACACCGTCCGGATGACGCTGACGAACCCCGAGGAGAACTCGATGCCTCACAACATCGACTTCCACGCGGTGTACGGCCCGGGCGGCGGGGCAAACGCCACCACGATCAATCCGGGCGAGTCCGCGACCATCGAGTTCAAAGCGATGTACCCCGGCGTCCACGTCTATCACTGTGCGGTCCCGAACATGGACCAGCACATCAGTGCCGGGATGTTCGGTGCGATCCTCGTCGAACCCGAGGAGGGGTTACCGGAGGTCGACCGTGAGCTGTACTTCGGCCAGCACGAACTCTACACCGACGGCAAGTCGGGCGAGGAGGGCCACCACAGCTTCAGCTTCGACGCGATGAAGCGGGAGGATCCGACCTACGTCCTCTACAACGGCGAGGCCTACGCGTTCACCGAGAACGGCCGCGGGCCGATCACCGTAGACAAGGGCGAGCGGATCCGGATCTTCCACTCGCAGGGCGGGCCGAACCTGATGAGCTCCTGGCACGGGATCGGGAACGTCTGGGAGACGTTCTACCGCGACGGCGACGTCGTCTCCGATCCGGACCGCTACGTCGAGACGGCGCCGGTCGCGCCCGGCTCGGTCGCGATCGCCGAGATCGACACGCCGGTGCCCGGCCCGATCAAGCTCGTCGACCACGCCCTCTCGCGGGTCGTCCGCAAGGGGATGCTCGGCGTCATCCAGGTCGAAGGCTCCGAGGAACCGGACATCTACAACCCGAACCCCTGAATCGGTTCGGGGAGCTCTCCCGACGGGGTGATCAGATCATGACACGAACGCTCCCACGGCGCGCGGTGCTCGCGGCGACGACAGCCACAGCCACGGCCGCGCTGGCCGGCTGTCTCGGCGGCTCGGAGGGGGACGATCCCGAGGAACTGCCGTCGACGGAGCCCGACGAGGACGCGGGCGAACTCGGCACGCCGGCCGAGTCGGTCACCGTGACGATTACCTCCGAACCGTGGCCGGAGTTCGATCCCCAGATCGTCCACGTCGAGGTCGGGGCGACCGTCGAGTGGCTCGTCGAGACGGGCCGTCACGACGTCACCGGCTACCACGAGAACAACCACCCGCCGCATCGCACGCCCGACGGCGTCGAGGCGTGGGACAGCGAGTACCTGACCGGGCCCGGCTCGAGCTACGAGCGGACCTTCGAGGTCGAGGGCGTCTACGACTACGTCGACCGACAGCAGGTCTGTATCTCCCACGAGGTGGCGGGCAACGTCGGCCGCGTCGTGGTCGGGTGGCCCGATCCGGACGAAGAGCCCGCGATGCAGCCGCTTACCGAGGCGGAGTCCGAGGAAGTCCCCGAGCGGGTCGAAAACGCCTTCGAGCAGTTCGACGAGCGGACGCGTCCGGTGCTCGAAGCGGGCCCGGCGTAACCGACCCGAACGACAGCCAGCAGACCGAAAAGGAGCTACCCAGACCCATGACCCCGACCCCACCGACCTACGACAGACGGACCGTCCTCAGAGCTGCGGGTGCGACGGCCGTCGGTGTCTCCATCGCCGGCTGTCTCGGGGTCGGCGGCGACGGCGGCCCGGAGGGGACCGTCCTCGAACCGCCGGAGAACTACGAGCGCCGAAAGGAGATCGATCTTCCCTTCCCCGACTACGGCGAGGAACTCCCGGAAGTGACGGTTCCGGCTCCGCTCCACGATCGGGCGGTGACGACGACCGAGTTCGTCGGGGACCGTCACACGATGTTGACGTTCGTCTACACGACGTGTACGACGGTCTGTCCGGGGCTCGTGACGGCGCTCCGTCGCGTACAGGCGGATTCGATAAGCGAGGGCTACGCCGAGGAGTTCGCGTTCCTGCCGACGACGTTCGATCCCGAGACCGACACCGCACAGACGATCGAGGAGTACTGCAACCGGATGGGCATCGACCGCGAGGTCGGCAACTGGTATTTCCTCCGGCCGGAGACGCCCGAACGGGCAAAGGAGGTCGTCGAGGACACCTTCGGCGTCGCCTTCGATGGCGGCGGCGGTCACTACGAGCACGCCTCGCTAATCTTGCTCGTCAACAAAGACGGGTTGGTCGAGCGGGCCTACAACGGCGGACCGCCCGATGCCGGGACCGCGACCGACGACGCCCGGACGCTCCTCGAGCGGTGGTGACCGATGCGCCGACGCGACCTCCTGATCGGCGCCGGCAGTCTGGCGGCTCTGGGGGGCGGCGCAGCGGTCGCCTTCGACGTCGTCGGGTCGAACGACGGAAACGGCGTCGCCCCGGTCGAACTCGAGGCGATCGAGGCGCCGGGGAGCGACGCCGGTACGGTGACGGTGCCCGAGCCGGGCCGGGTGACCTTTCTCGAGCTGTTCGCCACCTGGTGTAACGTCTGTGAGTCGATGATGCCGGAACTCGCCGCCGCCCACGGATCGGCCGGCGACGACGTCCAGTTCCTCTCGGTGACGAACGAACCGCTCGGGAACACGATCACGCGCGAGGACGTCACCGCGTGGTGGCGAGAGCACGAGGGGTCTTGGACCGTCGCCGCCGACGGCGACCTCGAGCTCTCCCGGCGCCTCGATGCCTCCGGGGTGCCTTACGCGTTCGTCTTCGATTCGCGAAACCGGATCACCTGGCGGCATCGTGGCCGCACGAGCGCCGGGACGATCCGCTCCGAGATCCGGGCCGCGGAGGGATGAGCTGATGGTAGCCGGACTGTACGGGGCGGCGGCGTTCGCCGTCGGCGCCGGACTCACGACGTTCTTTTCGCCCTGTTCGTACGCGCTGTTGCCGGGGTACGTCGGCTACTACGCCGCGACGGTCGAGGACGAAACGCCGCCGCTGTCCGGCGTCCTCGCCCGCGGCGGCGCCGCCGCTGTCGGCGTTTTGGGGACCTTTCTGATCCTCTCTGTCGCCGCCGTCCTCGCGGGTGATCTCGTCGAACGGCTGCTCCCGGCGGTCGAGGTCTTCGTCGGTGTCCTCCTGATCGCGCTCGGCGTCGCCGTCCTCGTCGGCTACACCGGTCCGGTCCACGTCTCGCTCCCCGAGCGTCGATCGAGCGTCCCCGGCTTCGCGCTCTTCGGGGCGCTGTACGCCCTGGCCGCGACAGCCTGCGTATTGCCGCTGTTTCTGGCGGTGGCGATACAGTCGCTGACGTTCTCGACGTCCGGGACCGCGATCGTGCTGGGCTCGTATGCAGGTAGTTTCGGTGCCCTGATGGCCGCCGCAACAGTCGCCACAGCCGTCGGACACGACGCCCTCGTGGGCCGTGTCAGCGAACACGTGAACACGCTGACCCGGATCGCCGGCGCCGTCCTCGTCGCCGCCGGGGTCGGACAGCTCTATCTGGCGCTCGTGGCCTGACCGGCGCTCCCCCCTTCGCCCGTCACCCTTCGTCCGCCCGCTTTGCGAGGACGATCAGTGCGGTGCTGTCCTCGATAGCCCGCGGCGAAATATCCTGATCGCCGTCGAACCGGGCGACATCGTCGGCTGTGAGTTCGTAACTCTCGGCATCGAGCTGCAGTTCCAGCCGGCCTTCGAGGACGTACAACACGATCCCCCGGCCCGGGTGGGTGTGTCGCGGGATCTCCTCGCCCGCCTCGAGTTCCAGCCGGATCGTCTTCGGTTCCCGGTTCGGGAAGACGCTGGCGTGGGGGGTCGATTCGAGTTCCGCCAGGGGTCTGACCGACGCCATCAGTCCTCCCCCCGGGGATCGAACTCGCCGCGTTTCAGGCCCTCACGGACCGGCCCGTGTTCTTCGTCCGTCGGCGGCGGCGCGGTGACGAGCAAAAGCTCCAGCCACGTCCCGTCGTCGGCTTTAATCCCCCGTTCGGTTCCGGCCGCCACCACGACGACGTCGCCCGGTTCGATCGATCGCTCGGTCCCGCCCTCCCGGACCGTTCCGGTCCCCGACTGGACGTCGACCACGAGGTCGCTGGCCGGGGCGTGGACGGGAATGAACTGTCCCGGCTCGAAGTACCCACAGATGACCTTCACCCGGTCGCTTTCGAAGACCGGGCTCGTCGAAAATCGCTCGTCGGCGTAGGCCCGTTCGGCGTCGAAATCCGTCACTGGCATGAATCCGCTTCGATCGAGACGTGAGAGTATCTGTCCCCGAATATATTCCGCTCCGCCCCCATCGGGGGCGGTCCCCCGGTGGTTTCTCCGATATCTCCGGACATGTTCGGCTCAAGAGGAATGGGTCGGCGGGCTGACGGACAACTGTATGCCACGACTCGACGTTCGAGAGATCCCCCCGGTCAACCGTCACAGCAAGATTCACGAGACGTTCGAATCGATGGACCCCGGCGAGACGCTCACCATCGTCAACGACCACGAACCGAAGCCGCTATACTACGAGATGGCGGCCGAGGTCTCCGCGTTCGACGAGGAGAGCTATGCGGTCCGCCAGGAGCAACCGGAAAAGTTCGTCGCCGAGTTCCCGAAACGCGACGCGTAGGTCCCGGCCTCTATTCGATCACGCCGCGTGGCTGATCTTCACGTACCAGACCTCCGAGTCAGTCGCCGTCTCGTGTCGGAAGCCGCGCTCTTCGAGCACCCCGTACAGCGGTTCGGGCTCGAAGCTGTTTATTAGCAGTAGCGATTCGTCGCCCGGCAGCTCCTCCAGGGCGGCCATGATCTCCCCGAACGGTTCGCCCTCGATCTCTCTGACGTCCAGTTCCCGTTCGGCCGCGGGTCGATCTGTGCTCATACCGGGAGGTGGTGGCGGCGCCGAGTATATATTGTCCCGAAACCGTTCGGTCCGGATCCAGCGACCGATCGGGGTCTCGCGCGTTCGGTCCCGTGTCTCGCCGGTCACTCGGCCACGGAACGGCACACGAGGGCAACCCTCCCGATCGCGTCGGCGTTCGGGACGTCGGTCCTCCGACCCGAACATCTCCGGGATCGACCGTATCTACCTTCATCCCGAACGCGTACCCATGTCCGGTTTCCCATCGCCGTTCGGATCCAACGACAAAGATCCGTTCGACAGCTACGACGAGTTCGTCCCCGAGCATATCCCCGAGGCGGGTCGGTTCCTCGAGGACCACGACCTGCTCGCCGGACCCGGGCACGTCGCCTTCCACCGGCTGACGCGGGACCTCTTCGAGGAGCGGACGGTCTACGATATGACGTTCAACTATAACCTGGCGCGGCTCAACCTCGATACCCGCCACGGCGATGCGGGGTACCGGTACGCCGCGGAACGCTCCGGCGCCGCCGACGCCATCGGGGTGGAGGAAATCGATCGCGTCCTGCGTGCGGAGTTCACGCCGACGACGCCCTTCTGTCCGCAGACCCACACGCTGACGATCGGCTCCTTTCGCGCCTGGAACGGGCTCTCGGATAGCCACGAGTACGACCTCGTCCGGGTCCGGGCCGCGCCGACCCACCACCAGAGCGACGCGATCAACGACCGGCTCGATGACCTGGAACGGACGTACGCAGAGACCGGCGACGTTGCCGCCGCCCCCGACGGTCTCGAAGCCGGGACGCCCCCTGCCCCGACGGGACAGACCATACGACAGGAAGGGTCCAGTGGGGGATCAAAGGATGCGCCGTTCTGAGCGCGGGACGCGGGCGACGCCGAACGTCATTTCAGCCCGCAGCTATAGACCGAACGCATGAACTCAGTCACCGTCTCGCGAACGACCGACGCATCGGCGGACGACATCCGGGAGGCGATAGACCGGGTCGGCCCTTTCATGGAGGCGTCGGGTTTCGACGAGGTGACCGTCGACGGCGATACGGTCCGCGTCGCGAATCAGGTCGGGTTCGCGACGATCGAGCTGACGCTCGCGCTCGTCGAGGATTCCGAGGCCGCCCTCGCCTACGAGCAACGGGACGGGATCTTCAGGAAAATGCGGACCCGCTACGTCGTTGCCCCGGCCGACGGCGGAACCGAGGTGACCGCGATGACGGAGTTCGAACTCGACGTCGCGGTGGTCGGTGACGTCCTCGATGCGACGGTCATCGAGCGACAGCGGCGGGCGGAGCTCACGGCACAACTCGAGTGGCTCGAGGAAGTCTGTGGTGAGTGAGCCTCCCGATCTGAACTGAAAGAACAAAACGACCGACCGCCGATCCCACCGGGATCGTTCGGGGGCCAGACTCGGTTTCAGTCCCCGGCTCGTGTCCCGAAAACCGCGGATCAGTGGTTCGGTGTCAGTGCCGCACGCGTGACGCCGCGGGAGTCGGATTCCGCGAGCGCATCGTCGACGTCGGTGAGGTCGAACTCGGCATCGATGAGGTCCTCGTAGGGGTACTTGTCGACGTTCCGCTCGAGGAACCGCAGCGCCCGCTTGAGGTACCACGGCTGGTATCGGACGATGGACTCGATCGTCAGCGCCGAGCGCGTGAGCGATCCGGGGTCGAACTCCGTCGTCTGCCCCGGGCTTATGTTGCCGATTTCGAGGTACCGGCCGCCGTCCCGGAGCAGATGGATCCCCTCGGAGAACGCGTCGGGGACGCCGGCCACCTCGACCCCGACGTCCGCCCCGACGCCGTCGGTCAACTCGCGGACGCGCTCGGCGCGGTCATCGACCGTCCCGTACTCCCGGAAGTCGATGACGTGATCGACGCCGAACTCACGGGCCCGGTCGATTCGCCCGTCGATACCTTCGATCACGATGGTTTCTGCGCCCCGCTCTTGGGCGATCGCGATGGTGTTCAACCCGAGGCCGCCGGCGCCCTGCACGACGACCGTGTCGTCGTACTCGATACCGATCTTGTCGAGGCCGAACAGCATCTGTGAGAGCGCACAGTTCGCCCCGGCGGCGATCGAGGGGTCGAGCCCCTCCGGCACCTTATAGAAGTACTGGTCGGGGTGGATGAAGTAGTGTGTCGCGAACGTCCCGTGGAAGTGTGGCGGCTCCTCGGGGGATTTCGACCAGTTCTCGTAGGCGTTCTGACAGAGGTTGAACTGCCCCTCCTGACACGAGGAACACCGTTGACAGGTGATGTAATACGCCGGCGCGACCAGGTCGCCCTCCCCGATGGGCTCGCCCGCGTAATCCGTCTCGACGCCCTCGCCGAGTTCGCTCACCCGACAGAGGACCTCGTGTCCGAGAACGCCCTCCTTTACTTGCGGATGGTGCCCCCGCCAGATGTGGAGTTCGGAGCCACAGACGTTCGCCTGTTCGACCTCGGTCAACACGGCGCCCGGCTCGGGCTCCGGTACCTCGTACTCCCGGATCTCGACGTTCTCCGGCTCGGAGAGGAACGCCAGCTTCCCAGTGGGTCTGTCTCCCATGCTCCCGAGGTACTTCCAGCGCCGTCTTCAATTTTTTGCAACCCCGGGCCCCGACCGCGAACAAGTATAATAACTAGCGGACACACCCTTTCGCATGGCAACGATAGACGGACGTTCGCTGTCGGAACTGCGACGCGACCTCCACCAGTACCCGGAAGCCGGCTGGCGGGAGTTCCGGACGACCGCGCTGGTGGCCGAAGCACTCGAGGAACGCGGGTACGAGCTCTCGATCGGATCCGACGCGGTCGATCCAGAGGAACGGCTCGGCGTGCCGGAGGCCGACGAGATACAGCGGGCCAGAGAGCGAGCCATCGACGCGGGCGCCCCCGAGGAGTACGTCGAGCGGATGGGGACCGTGACCGGCCTCGTCGCAGAGAAAACGTTCGGCGACGGGGAGCCGGTCGTCGGCGTCCGGGTCGACATGGACGCCCTCGAGATCACCGAATCGGGGGACGCGGATCACCGTCCCCAGCGGGACGGCTTCGCCAGCCGCCACCCGGGCGAGATGCACGCCTGCGGCCACGACGGCCACACGAGTATCGGCGTCGGGGTCGCCCGGCGGCTCGATTCTGACAGCGATTTCACCGGGACGGTGAAGCTCTTCTTCCAGCCGGCCGAGGAGGGCGGGCGCGGCGGCCTCTCGATGAGCGAGACGGACCACCTCGCGGACATCGATCACATCCTCGGGATCCATCTGGGGCTCGGCAACGGGACCGGGAAGATCATCGCGGGGTACGACCAGCCGCTCCCGAACGCGAAGCTCGACGTCGAGTTCCGCGGCGCGTCGGCCCACGCCGGACAGGCGCCCAACGAGGGGCGCAACGCGCTGCAGGCGGCGACGGCGGCGATACAGAACCTCTATGCGATCCCCCGCCACGAAGAGGGGGCCACCCGGATCAACGTCGGCAGCGTCGAGTCGCCGAACGTCCACAACGTGATCTCCGATCTCGCCCGGATGCGCCTCGAGGTCCGCGGCGGGGCCCCCGAACTGAGCGAGTACATGCTCGATTCGGCGGAACGGATCGTCGAACACGCCGCCGGAATGCACGACGTCGAGTACGAGACGTCGCTGTACGGCAAGACGACGACCTTCGAGGCCGACGAGGGCATCGTTTCGACCGTCGCGGAGGCGGCCCGATCGGTTGGGTCGGTCACGGACGTCGTCGAACGGGAACCGATGACGGCCAGCGAGGACGTTTCGTATCTGATCAGGCGGGTACAGGAGGAAGGCGGCGAGGGGACGTTCGTCTGTATCGGGACTGACCACCCCTCGGGGCACCACACCCCGCGGTTCGACATCGACGAGGAATCGATCGAGATCGGCGTCGACGTCGTCGTCGGGACCCTCGAGGCGATCGCCTCGGACTGAAGCCCCTGCTCACCCTCCCATGCCGCCGAGCGGCTGGTAGTGCGGCAACATCGGGTGGGGAATGTAGATCCCGAGAGCCATCAGCCCGTGGGCAAACAGCACGTAACCGAGCGCGAGGAAGGCGACGCCGAGAACCCGGTGGAGCCGGCGCCGGTGGACCGCGTCGACGGCCTCGACGAGCGTCCCGTAGACGAAGACGGCCGGGATGGTCCCGATCCCGAGCGACGCCAGGGCGACGGCGCCCGAGAGGGCCGACCCGGTCGCGAAAGCGAACAGGTAGGCGGGATAGAGGATCGGACACGGGAGCAACCCATGGAGCGCCCCCAGCCCGACGATCCCCGGGCCGTTCACGTAGCCGTGGATCCGGGCGACGATCCAGTTCGTCACCCGGCCGACGCCGGGGATCTCGATCCCGGCCGTACCGCCGCCGAGGAGGTACTTCCCGCCGGCAACGATGACGAACAGACCGACCGCGATGCCGACGACGCCCCGGAGGGGGTCGGCCGCCGCCGTCAGTTGCTCGGCGGTGACGAAGACCGCCCCGCCGAGCGCGCCGAAGGCCGCACCCAAAAGCGTATAGCTCGTCGCCCGCCCGACGTTGAACAGCGCGTGCTGTCGCACCTCGTACAGCGACAGGTGGGCCCGCCGGTCCCGCCGCGTTTTCCTCGCCGTCCCGCCGTCGGATCGGGGCTCCATCCGCTCCGAGTACATCGTGACGAGCGGGCCGCACATCCCGATACAGTGGGCTCCGCCGAGCAGCCCGATGGCGAGGAACAAAAGCACGTCGACGCGGAGGATGGCTTCGAGCATTCCGGTACGGATCGCGCTTGGGGGCCGACGTCATTAGCGGTTCTGGTACGAGCGACAAACGTCGTCGGCGGAGTCGCTACGTTTTTTATGCGACGGCCTCGATTGCCACCGAGTATGACTGGACTACTCGATCACACGATGATCCGGGTCACCGATCTCGAAGAATCGGTCGACTGGTACGAGACGCACCTGGACTACGAGGAGAAAGACCGCCACGAGGCCGAGGACTTCACCATCGTCTACATGGGTCCCGAGGACATGGGCGACAGCGAGGCGATGTTGGAGCTGACGAGCAACGAGGGCCAGGACGAACTCGAGATCGGCGACGCGTGGGGCCACATCGCGGTCCGCGTCCGCGATCTGGAAGACGCCTACGAGAAACTGATGGAGGGAGGCGTCGACGATTACCGCGATCCCGAGTCCTGCGGCGGCCGGTACGCCTTCGTGAAGGACCCCGACGGCCACGAGATCGAACTCGTACTCCGGGAGGAGGGATCGCTCTGGAGCCTCGATCACACGATGATCAGAGTCGAGAACGCCGACGAGGCGATCGGCTACTGGGTCCGGAAGTTCGAGTACGCCGACACGCGACGCTGGGAGGCGGACACCTTCGCGAACTTCTTCGTCGAACCCGAAGACGCCCCCGATGAGGCGATGAGCCTCGAGTTGACGTACAACTACGACGGCCGGAGCTACACCCACGGCGACGGCTGGGGGCATCTGTGTGTCCGCGTCGACGACCTCGACGAGGACTTCGATGAACTGACGCTGCGGGAGGTCCCCGTCGACCGGGATCCCGAGGCGTGCGACGACCGCTATGCCTTCGTCGAGGACTTCGAGGGCCACGAGATCGAGTTGTTAGAGCGCGACCCGAACGCCGAGTCGCTGTTTTCCTTCTAGGCCTTTTCTCTTTTCTCCGCGTTTTCCCGGTATTAACCGCGATGTCCGGACGGCGAAGCGGCATATTTATCAGCGTGGTTGTGAAGTACACCCATGGTCGAACACTCCGCTTACGAGAGTCTCACCGTCGACGTCGACGACCGCGTCGCGACCATCGAGTTCCACCGACCGGAGAAGTACAACGCGTTGAACAACGACGTCATGCTGGATCTCCGGCGGGCGTTCGACGCGATCGAACTCGACCGGGACATCGAGGCGGTGATCATCACGGGCGAGGGCGAGGACGCCTTCTCGGCCGGCGCGGACATCACCGAGTATGCGGGGCCCACAGAGGAGCACGACCCGCGACAGAAGCGGAGACAGGAGCTTTTTTACGGGATGTACCGCCGACCGCTGGACTGTCACGCCCCCGTCATCGCGAAGATCAACGGCTACTGTGTGGGTGGCGGGCTCATCGTCGCGATGTACTGTGATCTCCGGGTCGCCGTCGAGGACGCCAAGTTCGGCGTCCCGGTGGCCGACATCGGGCAGATCCCGACCGGCGGGTCGACGCGACGCGCCATCGAACTCGTCGGGGAAGCGAAGGCAAAAGAGCTCGTTTACACGGCGGACTACATCGACGCCGAGGAGGCCGAAACGATCGGACTCATCAACCACGCGGTCGCCCGCGAGGAACTCGATACGACCGTCGAGGGGATCGTCGAACGGATCAAAGAGACCGGAACGGAGGCGGTGAAGAACTCGAAACGGGCGCTGAACTACGGGGCGGGGGCGTCGAACCTCGAGGACGCTCGAGAACTCGAGGCCGAGGTCTGGTGGGAACAGTTCGCGACCGAGGAACGGCGGCGGCTCGTCGACGAATTCAACGAATCGTAGGCTCCGGCGTCGGCGCCACGGGAAACCGTCGGCCGCCCGTGGTGTTCTTCTATTCTAGGAAAATTTCTAAACGCTGGGGCTGTCAATCCAGCGCATGGAACGCCGACGGCTACTGTTTTTAGTGGTGTTGGTCGTCGTTTTAACTGGGTGTGGTGGGGTGTCGGATGCACCTTCCGAACCGGGGACGATTGACAACAGTACGAACGGCGTAAATAACCAGACGACAACTGATAGTGAACCCACAGAGCCCGAATCTTCGGACCGTGATGACGACACTAATGACGCGGTTACTGATGGCGAAGATACTGATGATGCGGTTACTGATGATGGAGATGCTGACGACTCGTTGCCAACTGATGCTAATGATGATTCCAGTACAGATGATGTCAATCCGAGGAATCCGTACGGAAAAGACGAACTGGCTGTCTACGTTGATACCGAGGCCGAAAAGCGAGAGGTCTCTAGTGAGATCGAGGATGCGCTTGCATACTGGGAAGACAACGCCGATGAACACGTCCGTTATGAAATTGCATACACACAGGTCGAGCAACCGGCCAATGCTGACGTACATGTCAAATTTGAGAATGTGACATCCTGTGGGACGAGCGACACTGATCGTGGCCAAATTAATGGCTGTGCGGATCTGGTTGAATCAGGCCCAGTTGATACGGCTGAAATCAGCATCCAGACTGAGATCACGCGGCCGATTTTAGAATGGACGCTCAAGCACGAACTAGGTCATTCACTTGGACTCGCGCACAACGAGGGTCCAAGAGATTTGATGGCGCCGAAAACGCCGAAATATCACGAGCAAGAAACGACCAAGATTCACATCAAGAACGACGCCAATATTGAGACGCGATTGGTTGAAGAGGAGGTCACGAAGGCTCTTGATTACTTTACCGATGAAGAAAACGTCGAGAAGGAGCCGCTGAATTACGAGCAGGTTGGTGAAGTTGATCAAGCGCATCTTATAATCACTTATTCGAACAAGCCGGGTATCTGCGATATTTCGGGTGGATCATGTATCCGAGAAGGCGAATACGAGGCACAGACCGGGATCTACGTCGAAAACACGCGAAACCGGGACACGCTTGCGTATCATGTCGGTTACTGGCTAGCCGGCGATTATTTCGACGAACGGCCTGAAGAGTTCAATACCGACTCGTATGAAGAACGAAAGCAGTGGCCCTCTGAATGAAAGTCTAGTATATTTGTCTGGGTTTGTTCGACATACAACGGCACTCGAGCGATCAGATCGGCCGGAACGTTTTCAGTCGGATCGCCTTTTACCGAATACATGCGACGCCGCCAGTTTCTCGCGAGCGGAACAGCCCTCCTCTCGGTCGTCGTCGCCGGCTGTGGCCACCCGTCGGTCGTCTTGGATCTGGACGAAGCGACGGCCGGCGATATCGCCGACAAAGTTTCGGCGAGAGCCGACCCCGGATCGGAAGAGCATACGGTCGTGACGTCGGCGATTGAGAACGGATCGAGCACCCGGACCGGTCGGTACGAACTCTTCGATCGGACCGATACGGTCCGTGTCGGGGACGCCTTCTATACGGTCTCGGAGACGCGCCTCGAGAGCAGCGAGGTCACGGTTTATGAGGTCCTCGTGGATTTCGACCCGGAGGATGCGACGCCGGATCTCGGCGAGATCGAGTACGCTGATCTCCCGGAGACGGATCGCCAGCGACTCGAGCCGATCATCTCGGAGGATCCACCCCAGCAGGAGGGATACGACATCGGGATCGGGTACGGTACCGCCGAGGAAGTCGGCAACGGATCGGTGTTCGTCCCGGAACGGCAGTACGATATCGTCGTCCACGACGGGACCCGGTATCGGATCGCGGTCGATTCACGAACCGCGCCGCAGGCCGAGTACCGATACGAGGTGACGGAGGTCGCCCCCGACGTCGAGACGTTCGCCGAGCAGGTCCGATCGCAGTACCTCTTTAGGCTTTCGGGTCTCTCGGCGGCCGAACGCGAGGTAATCGAGGCGGCGATCGACGGTGGCTACTTCGAGGACGACGAGGCGTTCCGATCGGTGACCGACCGGATCCGCGAACACGAGGGACTCGAGGTCGACGACTTTTACGGGACGTGGCTCTACGAGTACGAAACCGTCGAGTATCTCACCTACGTCGAGTGGTGATCGAGCCGGCGCTATTCGATGGTCATGGTGACGGTTTCGGTCTGTTGGTCGTTCAGTCGTACCTCGATCTCGTACTCGCCGGATTCGGAGGGATTGTCGGTCGCCGGATACCGAACGACGACTGCATCGCCCTCCTCGAGGGTATAACCGGTATCGAGTGTGACGTCGAAGGAGTACTCGTTGTTGTTGACGCCGCTGATGTGGGTCTCGTCGAACGTGCGATCGAGGTCGCCGTCGCCGTCGGTGTCGACGCCGATCGTGACCGCCCCGTGTTGAGCCGATCCGACGGTGAAATTATCCCGAGGACACGTCGCACCGATCGCCGCGAATTCCGACCCGCCCGTGGTTTCCTCGGCGGTGATCCGGAGCGTCTGGTTGACGCCCGTGGCGCCGGGGCTGGGGTTTTCGGTCGAGATCTGCTCGTCGGAAACCGTCGACCCGTCCCCGTTCGACTGCCCGGTCGGGAGCGCAGAGCAGCCGGTCAGTGCGATCATTCCTATTGACATCCTCCCCGCGCTGAAGCGCGAGGCTTTCTCCTCAATTCTCCGTAAGTTTGGTGGCCGTCCGGTGGAGCCGAGACCGGCTTCGACGTTCGGCGCTCCTCCGGGTCGCCGTCGCATGAGAGCCGTCTCCGGGGTCGACGATACATTTAATCCAACGTGCCGAAACGATACGGCCATGTCCGGAACTGACCGCACGATCGGGTTCATCGGGCTCGGGATCATGGGGAAACCGGCGTCGAAGAACCTCGTCGACGCCGGCTACGAACTGATCGTCAACGACGTTCGCGAGGAGCCGGTCGCGGAACTGGAAGCGTACGGGGCGGAATCGAGAGCGACGCCGAGGGAGGTGACGGCCGACGCCGACGTCGTGATCACGTTCCTGCCTGAGGGAAAACACGTTCGCGAGGTGGCACTCGGTGAGGAGGGGGTCATCGAGGGCGCCGAACCGGGGGAGGTGTACATCGACATGAGTACGATCGGTCCCAGCGCCATCCGCGAGGTCGCCGAGGAACTCGACGCGGCGGGTGTCGAGACGATCGACGCCCCGGTCAGCGGCTCCGAAGAGGGCGCCAGAGAGGCCTGGATGAGCATCATGATCGGCGGCGAGGAGGAGGCGGTCGCGGCCCACCGGGATCTCTTCGAGGTGATGGGCGGCAACGTCGTCCACGTCGGGGCGACCGGAGCGGGACAGGTCGCGAAGGTCTGTAACAACATGATCGTCGCGGCGGAGGTGACGAGCCTGGCCGAGGCGCTCGTGTTCGCCGAGAAGGCCGGGATCGACCAAGGGAACCTGATCGAGGCGATACGCGGCGGCGCCGCACAGACGTGGGCGCTGGATACGCGGGCCGAGGGGATGATCGACGGGGAGTTCGAGCCGGGGTTTTTCGCGTCCTATATGTACAAGGACCTCCGTATCGCCACGAACGACGGCGAGGAGTACGGCGCTCCACAGCTGATCACCGCGACCAACCACGAACTGTTCAAATCCCTAGAGGAGCAAGGGTACGGCGATCTGGATTTCTCCGGCGTGATGCGACTCTACGAGGATCTAGCGGGGATCGAATAGCGGCGAGTTGGATCGTCCCGATCGGACTCCCGTCGACAGCGCCGCGGAGACTGCTCGATTCGACCCCGAGACGTGTTCTGCGCCACCGTCGAATCAGAATCATTAAATGCTGATGAATTGCAACTACCAACCGGACGTAAAAAGTACGGCCCGTCTCGACCGGGAGCGGGTTACCTCACGTACGAGACCGAATCTATTAGAACAATGACAGACACGACTGACGAATTCACCACGACAGTGTACTACGAGGAGGACGCAGAACAGAAACATATCGAGGACAAGACCGTCGCCATACTCGGATACGGCAGCCAGGGACACGCCCACGCGCTGAACCTACACGAGTCGGGCGTCGACGTGGTTGTCGGACTGCGACCCGACTCCTCTTCGCGATCCGACGCCGAGGACGCGGGCCTCGACGTTACGACGCCCGCCGAAGCCGCCAGCCAGGGGGACGTCGTCTCGCTGCTCATCCCCGATACCGTCCAGCCGGACGTCTACGAGCAGGCCGTCGAGCCGAACCTCGAAGCCGGCGATACGCTGCAGTTCGCACACGGGTTCAACATCCACTACAACCAGATCCAGCCCCCCGAGGACGTCGACGTCACGATGGTCGCGCCGAAATCCCCCGGCCACCTGGTCCGGCGTAACTACGAGCGCGATCAGGGCACCCCGGCGCTGCTCGCCGTCTACCAGGACGCGACGGATGAAGCCGTCAACGAGGGACTTGCGTACGCGAAAGCCATCGGCTGTGCCCGGGCGGGCGTTCTGGAGACTACCTTCCAGGAGGAGGTCGAATCCGATCTCTTCGGCGAGCAGGCGATCCTCTGTGGCGGTATCACCTCGCTGGTCAAACACGGATACGAGACGCTCGTCGACAACGGCTACAGCCCCGAAGCGGCGTACTTCGAGTGTCTGAACGAGATGAAACTCATCGTCGATCTGATGTACGAGGGCGGACTCGCCGAAATGTGGAACTCGGTCTCCGATACGGCCGAGTACGGCGGGCTCTCCCGTGGCGACGAAATCCTCGACGACCACGTCCGCGAGAACATGGAGGAGACGCTCGAACAGGTGCAGAACGGCGAGTTCGCCCGCGAGTGGGTCCTGGAGAACAAGGCCAACCGCCCGGGATACACCCAGCTACGGGAGGCCGAAAAGAACCACGAGATCGAAGAGGTCGGCGAGCGGCTTCGCGCCCTCTTCGCCTGGAGCGACGAGTAGAGCAACATCCTCCTGCGGTAACGAAACGATCGGCATACTGCCCTGTCGGAGCCGTCCCGACGACCGTCCGCCCTCTCCTCGGAGCCGGATCCCGATTCGTTCGGTACTCACGGCCGATTCCGCGTCGATAGCACGTCGGGGAGCATCCCGAGCCCCGAGACGACGTGGTCCGGATCCGAACGCCGTGAGGGCTCCGCGTCGGCGTCGTCGCCGGCGAGCCACACCGATCGCACCCCGGCCGCGTTCGCGCCCGCGACGTCGGACCGAAGCGAGTTACCGACGTGGTAGCTCCGGGCGGGATCTGCCGAAAGCGCCGCGAGGGCGGCCTCGAAGGGGTCGGAACTCGGTTTTGCAGCGGTATCGTAGCCGGCGTGGACGACGACGTCGAAGGCGTCGTCGAGGCCGATCGTCTCGAGTTTTTTCGCCTGCATCTCGGGGGCACCGTTGGTGACGATCCCGACCGGAACGTCAGAACACGCCCCGAGAGCCGCCTCGACGCCGGGGAGCCGCTCGACGTTGCCGTGATCGCGCTCGTCGGCGTAGGCGCGTGCGACCCGACGGCCCGCCCCGGGGGGATGGCCCTTCTCGGCCGCGATGGCGGCGAAACACCGCTCACGGAGATCAACCATCGACTCGCTCTCCTCGACGAACTCGGGGTACCGGCCGTAGTACTCCTCGGCGGCGACGAACGGCTCGATCCCCGTCCGGTCGAAGGCGGCCGCGAGCAGCGACGCGCCCGAACGCCGGTACCGACAGAGCGTATCGTCGAGATCGAAGAGGACGGCGTCGGGGGTCATATCGGGACGTTCGGCGGCGGCGAATATATGCCGTTCGCCGCTTTCAGAGGGACGCGCTCGGAGCGCCCCCGTTCACCCGTGCCGATCGAGGAACGCTCCGAGCCGCGAAAGGCCCGTCTCGAGTTCCTCGCGTACGAGCCCGAACCCGATCCGGACCCACGCGGGCCGATCGAACGCCTCCCCGGGCGCGAGGACGACCGATTCCTCGGCGAGGAGACTCCGACAGAACGACTCCCCGCCGGCGAACCCGTCGGGGACTTCGAGGAAGGCGTTGACGCCACAGTCGGGATCGGACCACGCCAGCCCGTACGCTTCGAGGAACGACTCGAGCCGGGTCCGGTTTCCGGCGACGTGAGCGCGGTTCTCTTCGAGGATCGACTCGCGGTTCTCGAAGGCCTGTCTCGCGACGTGGTGGCCGATTTTCGGCGGCGCGATCGTCGTGTAGTCCTTCCAGTTCGCGGCCGCCGCCAGGACCGCCCGCGGCCCACAGAGCCAGCCGAACCGGAGCCCGGCGAGCCCGAAAGCCTTCGAGACACCGCCGGTCGAGATCCCGTACCGGCCGAAACTCGCGACCGGGGCGATCGGCTCGGGGGCCAAAAGCCGGTAGACCTCGTCACAGAGCAGGTAGGTACCGTTGTCCGCACAGTGTTCATAGACCGCCCGCATCGTCGCCGCGTCGTGGTACCGTCCGGTCGGGTTGTTCGGGTTGGCGACGACCACGACGTCGGTGTCGGGTTCGATCGCGCCGGCGATCGCGTCGGGATCGAGAGTCCAGTCGGGCGCCTCGAGGGGAACGCGTGTCACCTCCCCGAGCGCCTCGGGAAGACCCGTCAGCGAGCCGTACGTCGGCGTCACGACGACAGCGTGGTCTTCGACGAGCGTCAGGAACGCGAGCAGGTTCGCCTCCTGGGTGCCGCAGGTGAAAAGCGTCTCCTCGGCGCTCCTGTCGTGGTGGTCGCCGACCGTGGCTCTGAAACCGGCGTCGCCGGCGGTCGGGATCACGTAGCCGAGACCGCCGGGATCGGTATCGAAGCGGGCGGCGGCGAGCGGGCGGACGCCGCTTTCGGCGAGCATCACGTCGGCGTCGGCCTCGACCTCGGCGAACCAGCGTTCGAGGGCGAAGGGGGCGATCCGCATACCCGCCGAACGCCCGGCGTCCTAATAGGGGTTGTCGTCTCCATTACCGGTCCGGACCGGTTCGGTGGGGTGTGGGTTGTTCCGGTGGGGAAGGTAGCTTCATGCGATGAAGCCGCTCGTGTGTTTATAACACACGATAGGTATATTGGGTCGGTATGGCGCAAAAAGAGCGGTCAACCGACGGGGAATCGGCGCTCGAACGACGCCAGTACCTCAAGTACGCGACGTTGGGTACGGCGACGAGCGGAATCTTGGCCGGCTGTACGGGTGGCAACGGCAACGGTAACGGGAACGGAAACGGGAACGGAGACACGGAAGGTGAAGAAGAAGAGCACGAAGAACTTCCGGAGGGTGTCTCCGAGGAAGAGTTCGAATCGGGGCCGGTCCCCAACGAATACATGACGGCGATGTCGCTCGGCAAGGAGGAACGGAACCCCGACGATCTCAGTTCGAAATCGGAGGTAGAGTTTTCCGAGTTCGATGAGGCCCAGGAACACTCGGCGTATCAGGCGGGGTCGTGCTGTGCGAACTGTGCGGATTTCATCGCCGACAAGAACGGGGACGAGTTCGGGGCCTGTGCCGAGGTCGACGGCTACATCGACGGCGCGGACTGGTGTGCGATTTACGAAGGGTTGCCCGAGCCGGAGGTCCCCGAAGGGATGTCCGAAGACGAACTGGCGACGGCGGAGGTTCCCGAGGAGTACCGCACCGCAAAATCGCAGGCCGGCGAGGAGCGCAATCCCGACGATCTCCGGAGCCAGGAGGAAGTCGGGCTGACCGAATCCGTCGAAGCGACCGCCGACGGGACCGCCCGACCGGGGCAGTCCTGTGGGAACTGTGCGGATTTCATCCCCGACAAGAACGGGGATACGTGGGGAGCCTGTGCCGTGGTCGAGGGGTACATCGCGGTCGAAGACTGGTGTTCCATCTACGAGTCCATCAGCGAGGACTTGTAGATCACAGGTACAGCCCCGTTCAGCCGCCGGAGGACGGCGGAGTTACCGGATCGACAGATAGAGGAACCCGAAACCGATCACGAACAACAGCGACTCCAGCCCGTGGACAGTGTGGAGGTGGACACTCGAGAACCGGAGCATGAGTTCCTCGATCAGGATCCCCCCTGTGAGGAACAGGAATCCGCCGAAGGCGTATCTGTGTGTCGTCGATCGGGTCTCCCGGAGCGTCCGGAAGCTAGTCCAGGTGATAGCCAGCGCAAACGCCGCCGCGATCACGGCGAGACCGACCGAGAGAAGGTCCGTGATCTCGGTCATAGCTCCTCCTTCCCGAGGGGTACTCGGGGATCACGGCCGTGTTCCGGCCGTCGGATCGGATTGTTATAGGGGCCGTACGCCCGATCGTCAGACGGTCTTTTATGAGTCATGTTTCATTTCTTCCCAGAGGCGTTTGAATTGATCGACCGAATCGCGATACGTCAGATCGACGTGTACCTCGTCGCTGGCGGGTGAGATCTCGATAGTGGCGCTTCGGATGTTGTTTGTATACACCGTGTAGTGGTTCCCCTGTGTATCGATCTCCGTCTCCTGCTGTAGGAGGTCGTATTCGAGCAGCGTGTTGACGTGACGGTACAGCGTCGGTTCGGAGGCGTTACAGACGTCGGCCAGTTCCTGAACCGAACGCGGCTCGTGATCCGTCTCGTGGAGGATCCTGATCGTCCGCCGGTCGGAGAACAGATCGAACAGATCGTTTTCCTCCCTCCCGTCGTCCATCTTCGCTCGTTGCTGTCTGTATTCGGTATATCTTGATTAATATTGTCATTACTACACGACCTGATCGGCCGAACTGACTCACAGGATCGTAGATCACATCGGTCCATCCAGTGTTGGAGGCGGTCCGACCGGTCCGGAAACTCTCTCACCGACTACGGCACGACGGTGACGGGAACGGAGGTTCGACGGACGACCCGTTCGGCGACGCTGCCGAGAAACAGCCGGTTGACGCCCGTGCGACAGTGACTCCCCATCACGACGTGATCGATCCCCTGCTCGTCGGCGAACCCGGCGATCGTGCGGGCGGGGACCCCCTGTTCGGTCACCGTGATGAGTTCGACCCCGTGCTCCTCGGCGAGCTGTTCGGCCTCCTCGAACAGTTCCTCGCTTCGTTCCGCCCCGTGGTCGGTGTGTGCCGCAAGCGTAAACAGATCCCCGTAGCCGACCGGATGCGTGGTGTCGACGACGTACAGTACCGTGATCTCCGCGTCGGGATGTGACGACAGCGCGTGTTCGAGGGCGGCCCTCGACGGCGGGGAGTCGTCCATCGGGACGAGCACCGACCGGTCCATATAAAATAATAAAACATGAATTATTAAAGCTGTATCGGTGGTCACCCCCAGAACCGACCCCTCTCGAAAAGGATTAGGAACCGACACCTGTAGCTGCGGGTATGTTTCGCCCCCCGGTCCGTCGTCCCCTGGTGAGTGTGCTGCCTCTCGTGATCCTCGGTGTCGCACAGGTCACGACACCGCGACCGGCGGTAGGATTATCGCCCTTCGAAGGGATCCTCGCGGCGGTGCTCCTGACGCTCGTCATCGGCGGCGGACTGATCTTACTCGCGCCGGATTATACGAATCGAGCGACGTTGCGGGTCCTCGAGGAGCCGTCTGATTCGCTCCTGTATGGGATCGGGATCGGTGTCGTGACGGCGATCGTGCTGGCGGTGTTGATGATCACGGTGGTCGGTATCGTGCTGGCGGTACCGCTGACTATTGTTTTGCTCGTTTTTAGTACGATCGGCTACCTCGCCGTCGGACGCATCCTCACAGACAACTGGATCGGCGTCCTGCTCGTCGCGGTTGGGGTGTCTGCGATCGTGGTTGTTCTCGTCACGATGGCGCCGTCGGCGGGCATCGTCGTGCCTGTGATCGGGGCGCTGTTCGGAGTTCTCCTCGGCAGTTTCGGGATCGGCGCGGCCTACCTCGAGGCCCGCGGCGACACCCGGACCCGGCCCGATCGATCCGAGGGAGACGGGCGGTCGGGGACGGATCGATAGCGAGCCGAAGACGTTCGATTCGTCGCGGGCGGGGTAATTCAGGAATCGTTGAGATAGACGGCGAGCCGGGTGATCCCTTCCTCGTCTTCGTCGAACTCGAAGACGTTGCAGAACTCGGCCTCGACGGTGCCGTCCCCGCTCTCGCCGGTGACGGTCCCCTCCGCGACCGACGCGACCTCGCCGTGGACCCGGAGCGTGACCTCGTGGACCGTCTCCGAAAGCCCGCGTAGCTCGTTCATGTAGGTTTCCAGACCCCCAAAGCCCTCGAGGTCCCCGTCGAGAGACTCATAAACGAAGCCCTCAGCGAGGGCGGGGCGGACGATACCGAGGTCGTCGGCGTCCATCGCATCGAAGTACGCGTCGATCAGTTCGTCGCGGTCTGATTCGGACATGACGCCCCCGACTTGTCAGGGGGAGCGTATAAACCCTCCCGCGTGTGCTCACGCCCCGATGTGTCCCCGATGTGTCGGTCACTTCTCGCGTTCGCGGAGTCGCTGGCGGGTGAACTTCGGGCCGCCGCCGATCCGCTGGCTCCGGGTCCGGAAGGACCGCCAGAGCAAGAGCCCGATCGGGATCGCGAAGGCGAGCGCGAGGGCCGTCGCCTCGAGCGTCGCGAAGGCATACAGCACCGACGCGGAGACGACGGTCGCCGCGAGCAACCCACCGAGGACGATCCGCTTCGCCAGCCGATCGAAGGTCTGCTCGCCGCGGTCGAACTCCACGGTGAGCGTGACGTCCCCGCGATCGAGATCGTCGAGCGCCGATTCCAGTTTCGGCGGCACCCGGACCATCGATTCGCCGAACGCTCTGACTTCATCGGCGCGGTCGGCGATGAAATCGCGGGCCCCCTCCTCGATGAACCCCTCCTCGCGGAGGAAGTCGGTCGCGACGGCGATGAAATCGAAGTCCGGATCCAGTGTGACGCAGACGCCCTCGACGACCGTCGCCACCCGCAACACCAACGCGAGGTTCGGCGGCAACCGCAGCGGGAACTCGTAGATCGTGTCCTCGACCTGCTGGACGATCTGGTTGACACGGTACTGTTCGATGTCCTCGCCGCGGGCGTCGGCGATCGCCAGTTCCATGATGTTCGACATCACTTCCCGGTCGGCCTCGGGGCTCAGGGTGCCCATCTCGATGAGCGTATCGAGGATCGCGTCGGTGTCCTGGGCCGAGACGGCCATGTAAAACTCGATTATCTTCCCCTGGATGAACGGATCGACGTAGCCGGACATCCCGAAATCGTAGAAAACGAGCGTCCCGTCGTCACGCACCGCCAGGTTTCCGGGGTGGGGGTCGGCGTGGAAGACGCCGTCCTCGACGACCATCTGGAAGTACGTCCGCTGGAGCGTCTCCGCCAGTTCGGTCCGGTCGAGCCCGAGTTCGTCCAGGCGATCGATCTCCGAGATCTTCGTTCCCCCGACGTACTCCATGGTCAACACGCGGTCGGTCGACAGTTCCGACAGCGCATCGGGGATCCGGACGGCGTCGTTGTCGGCGAGGTTTTCGCCGATCTCGTCGAGCATCCGGCGTTCGCGGTCGTAGTCCATCTCCTCGCGGATGGTCTTTTCGAACTCGTCGGCGAGCGTCTCCAGCGAGAACGACCGTGCCTCGCCGACGAACCGCATCAGGATCGGCAGCGACCACCGGACGACCCGAAGATCCGCCTCGACGAGCGGTTCGATCCCCGGCCGCCGGACCTTCACCGCCACCTTCCGGTCGTCGATGCGGGCGGTGTAGACCTGCCCGAGGCTGGCACCGCTTATCGGATCGGTGTCGAAGTCTTCGAAGACATCCCCGACCGGCCCGATGTCGTCCTCGATGATCGCCCGTGCCGCCTCCCAGTCGGCCGGGGGTACGTCGTCCTGGAGGCGCTCGAACTCCTCGATGTACTCCGGCGGCAACACGTCGGGCCGCGTCGAGAGTAGCTGGCCGAGCTTGATGAACGTCGGGCCGAGCGTCAAAAGCGAATCCAGAAGCGCCCGGGCGCGCTTTCGTCGGGTCCCCGGGGCGACGGTCCGCCCCGGACCGAAGAGGAGAAACCGGTTCTTGTCGCGGGCGTACGCGAGCAAAAGCGGGAGGAACTGGTAGGCGACGACGACGAACCGTCGGTAGGCCCGAAGCATCAGCGCCGCCCCCCGACCGATAACGGAAGCGAACGGGCCTCGCTGGCGGAGCGGCGACTCATCGGTCCGGCGACGCCCCCGTCACGAGACCGGGACCTGCCGGCCGCCGTCGGCGTCCGACTTCGGCAGCGTAAGCGTGAGCACGCCCCGGTCGATCGACCCCTCGGCGTCGGCCCCGGTCGCGTCCGGCGGCAGGGGGAGATCGACGTCCAGAAACAGCGCCCGCTCCTCCGAGAGGTACCGGAACTCCCGGGGGACGTCCTTTGCCTTGCGAGCCTCGATCTGAAGCCGGCCGCAGGCCACCGTCACCTCCAGCGTCTCGGCGGTCACCCCCGGCAGATCGACGACGAGCAAGTAGGCATCCTCGCTTTCGAGCAGATCGGCGAAGACGGCCTCGGGGAGTTCGTCCAGCGCCTCGCGCAGTTGCATACCGTCGGGTACGGGCGCTCCCGCGTTAAAGCCCCCGGTGGCGGCGAGCCCGAAACGGACGGCGGCGATCGGAAAGAACCGCCACGGGGGGAACCGCCGGCCCGAAGAGTAGACGACCCTAGCGCTGTCGGGTGTCGGCCGTCACGTCCCCCTCGTAGACGACGGCCCGCTCGCCGTCGAGCGTGACGACGGCGCCGTCCTCGATCGAGGACGGAAGCGTCACCCCGGAGATCATCGGGACGCCGAGTTCGCGGGCGACGATCGCTGGATAGCCGGTCAGCCCGGATTCGGCGGCGACGATCCCGGCGATCTTCGAGACGTCGCCGTCGAACTCGCCGTCGAAGCCGGCGGGCAGAACGGCGATCGACCCCTCCGGGAGGGCATCGAGGTCGCCGTCGGCCGTCCGGCCGACCGGGGCAGCCACCTGCCCGGTGACGACGGACCGGCCGGTCGCGACCGTCTCGGCGACGACGTGGACCTTCAGCGTGTTCGCCACGTCGGCCTCGGGCGGGTCGGTCATCATCCCCGCCAGCACCACGATCGTGTCGCCGCTGGTCGCGACGTCGGCCTCGAGGGCGCTTTCGACCGCCGTCTCGAGGACCGAATCGATGTCGGCGGCGTAGCTCCCGTATCGCGCGTCGACCCCCCAGCTGACCGCCAGCTGTCGGCGGACGCGATCGTCCGGCGTCGCGGCCACGACCGGGACCGACGGCCGGAACTTCGCCGCCTTGCGGGCGGTGTAGCCCGACTCCGAGAGACAGACGATCGCCGCCGCGTCGACGTCGTCCGCGAGATAGCGGGCAGACCGGGCCACTGCGTCGGTTCGGACGCCCGGTTCGGCGGCCGGCACGCGGCGGTCCCGCGTCTCGGCGTACTCCTCGCTGCCCTCGATGCGGCCGACGATCCGCGACATCGTCTCGACGGTCTCGACGGGGTACTCGCCGACCGCGGTCTCCCCCGAGAGCATCACCGCGTCGGTCCCGTCGAAGACCGCGTTGGCCACGTCCGACGCTTCCGCGCGGGTCGGCCGCCGCGAGGCGACCATCGAGTCCAGCATCTCGGTGGCGGTGATGACCGGCACCCCGGCGTCGACACACCGACGGATGATGCGTTTCTGGATGACCGGGACGTCCTCCAGAGGACACTCGACGCCGAGATCGCCGCGGGCGATCATGACCCCGTCGGCGGCGGCGACGATCGACCCGATGTTCTCGACTGCCGCCGACCGCTCGATCTTGGCGACGACCGCGGTGTCCTCGGCCCCGTATTCCTCCAGCGTGTCGGCGATCTCGTAGACATCCTCGCTGTCGCGGACGAAAGACGCCGCGACGAGATCGATCCCGCGGTCGGCGGCGAGCCGAAGGTTCTCCCGGTCGGCCTCCTCGAGGAGGTCGATATCGAGATCGACGCCGCGGGTCGTCACGCCCGCCCGCGAGCCGAGTTCGCCGCCCGACTCGACGCGTGCGTGGACGGTTTCACCCTCGATTCGCTCGACGGTCGTCTCGATCCGCCCGTCGTCCAGCAGAACCGTATCGCCCGGCTCGACGGCGGCGATCGAGTGTGTCGTTTCGACCGTCCTGGGGGAGACCGTCGACCCTTCCTGGAACCGAACCGTCGAGCCCGCAGCGATCTCGACCGGCGAGTCGGTCTCGGCGGTCCGGACCTCCGGGCCGGCGAGATCGAGCATGATCGCGAGCGACGCCTCGGTCGCCGAATCGACCGCACGGACGCGCTCGGCGAGCTGGGCACGGTTTTCGAGGGTGCCGTGGCTCGCGTTCAGCCGCGCGACCGACATCCCCGAGTCCGCAAGCCGACGGATCGTCGCCCGGTCCTCGGAGGCGGGACCGAGCGTACAGACGATCTTGACGTTTCGCATACCCCCCATCGGCCGAGAAGATTTAAAAACCCCCTGACAGATCGCGGGGGCGCCGGGGGTCCGACAGGAGGAGAGCTTAACTGCACCCGTGCGGAACGGGTCGGTATGCTCCACGCGAACGGACCGCTTCTCACCGTCGACGTCGGCGAGCGGACCTCGACGCGAACCGAGATCGACGGCCTCCTCGAGGAGTTCGTCGGCGGGCGGGCGCTCGCGACCGCGCTGGCCCACGACCGGATCCCCTTCGACGCGGACCCGCTCGGGCCGGAGAACCGGGCGTACCTCTCGACGGGGCCGCTCCAGCAGAGTCAGATGTCTTTCACCGGGCGGATGAACATGACCGGGCTCTCGCCGCTGACCGACGGGCTGGTCTCGACGAACGCCGGTGGATACCTCTCGCGGAACTTCACGAAAAGCGGGATTTCGGTCCTCGAACTCGTCGGCGAGAGCGACGAACCGCTCTTGATCCACGTCACCGACGACGGCGTCGAGTTCGAGGAAGTGCCGGACCTTTCGGGCGCGCTCGTCCCGGAGGTCTCCGAGTACGTCGCCGAGACGCGCGATCTCGGCCCGGAGAACTGCATCACGATCGGGCCCGCGGGGGAGAACCTCGTCCGGTTCGCCTCGGTGATGACCTTCGACTCGCGGGCGTTCGGCCGCGGTGGCCTCGGGGCGGTGCTGGGCTCAAAGAACGTCAAAGGCGTCACGTTCTCGGGGAGCGCCGAACTGCCGGTCGAGATTCCTGATCCCCCGGAGATGGACATCCACCGGGAGGCGGCGACCTCCGACGACATCAGAAGACGCCAGGGGACGACGGCCGGGACGGTGGTTCGAAGCGAGGTCTTCTCGCTGCCGACCCGGTATTTCAGCGAACAGAGCTTCGAGGAGGTCGAGTCGATCGGCGGCGACGCGGTCGAGGAAAAAAAGTACAAGAAGGGCTCGTGTTCGGCCTGCGCCTACGCCTGCAAGCTCCCGCTTCGGGACGAGGAAAGCGGCGTCGAAACCGAGGGCCCGGAGTTCGAGACGCTGTACTCGTTCGGCTCGAACCAGGGCGTCGGCGACCTCGTCGAGATCATGCGGGCCAACGAGCTCTGTGACACGCTGGGGATGGATACGATCTCCGCGGGCGTGACCGTCGCCGCCTACCTGGCGAGCGAAGACGAGTTCGGGAACGCCGAACTCGCCCAAGAGATCACCGAGAAGATCGCCTACCGAGAGGGGATCGGCGACATCCTCGGCGAGGGCGTCGCCCGCTGTCACGACGAGTTAGGTGTCGAGGACTGGACGGTCAAAGGACTGGAGTTCGCGGCCCACGACGGGCGCGTCCTCCACGGCCAGGGCCTTTCGTACGCCGTCGCCAACCGCGGTGCCGATCACATGTACTCGGTCTTTCTCAGACTCGAGTACAACGGCGACGTCGAGACACAGGGCACGCTGGGGAAAGCCGAGACGCTGATCGAGATGGAAAACCACGCCGCCTTCCGCGATTCGGGCGTCGTCTGTGCGTTCGGCGACGGCTACGTCACCGACGAGCGCCTCGAATCCCTCTTCGAGGCCGACTACGAGGACCTGCTGTCGGTCGGAGCCGAGACCGTGGCCCGCGAGCGACACTTCAACAACGAACGCGGGTTCGACGTCGGCGACGATCGGCTCCCCTACGAGCTTCCGGATCTGGAGGCGGCCATCCAGGAATACTACGACGCCCGCGGCTGGAACGACGACGGGACCGTTCCCGAGGGGGTCGTCGAACCGGCCGGAAACCCGGCGGACTGATCTCTGAGTCCCCGCAATCGCGTTATTTTTCGTATCGCGTGACCGGCCCGAGTTCCTCGGTGTGGACGTCCGAGAAGGAGTCGCGCGCGATCGTCCGGAGGTGGACCTCGTCGGCGCCGTCGACGAGCCGGAACTGCCGGACGCTCTCGTAGAAATCGGAGATCGGGAGGTCCTTCGCGATGCCGTTGCCGCCACAGAACTGCAGCGCCGTGTCGATTGCGTCCTGCGTCGCGTTCGCGGTGAACACCTTCGCCATCGAGACGGGGATCCGCGCCTCGCCGCCGGCGGCGATCTCGTCGGCGGCCTGTCTGACGAGCGCCCGGGCGGCCGCCAGTTCGGTCTCGTGTTCGGCGATCTCGTGGCGTGGGGCCTGCTTGTCCGCGATCGTCTCGCCGAACGCCTCGCGTTCGGCCATGTACGCCTTCCCGATCTCCAGGGAACGTTCGGCCATCCCGGAGTACCGCATACAGTGGGTCAACCGCGCGGGGCCGAGCCGTTCCTGGACGTGGGTGAACCCTTCGCCCTCCTCGCCGAGGAGGTGTTCTTCGGGCACGCGGACCTCGTTGTACTTGATCTCGGCGTGGCCGTGGCTCTCGATGTCGGGGCCGACGTGGGGGATGTTCCGGACGATCTCGACGCCGTCGGCGTCCGAAGGCACGATGAACACCGAACAGCCCTCGTAGGGGTGGACCTCCTGATCCGTCCGCGCGAAGACCAGAAGGATGTCGGCGCCGATCCCGTTCGTCGTCCACCACTTGTGGCCGTCGATGACCCACTCGTCGCCGTCCTTCTCGGCGGTCGTTTTGAGCATCTTCGGGTCCGAGCCGCCGCCCTGCATCGGCTCGGTCATCGAAAAGCCGGAGGAGATATCGCCGTCGACGAGGGGTTTCAGATACTCTTCCTTCTGGAGTTCCGAGCCGTGAAGCTCGAGCAGGTGCATGTTCCCCTCGTCGGGGGCGGCGATACGCATCGCCTGGGCGCCGAGGATGCTCCGTCCGGCCTCCTCGAAGGTCGGCAGCGCGTCCCGGAAGTCATAGCCCATCCCGCCGTACTCCTCGTCGATCTGTGGGGCGTAGACGCCGTACTCCCGTGCGGCGTCCCTGAGCTCCTCGAGGGTGCTCTCGGAAGCGGCCATCCCACCTTTGAGTTCCCGCTCTTTCGGGAGGACGACCTCCTCCATCAGCTCGTGGGCGCGCTCGGCCAACGCCTCGGCCTCCGCCGAGTCGGTAAACGAAACCATACGCGGGATACCGGTCTCGCGGTAATAAACGTGTGGCACCCGTCTCACAATGTTAGCCTCCGGCGAGAATACGCATGCAACGTTGCCGCCGGGAGCCGAAACGCGGCGGCCGGGACACGGAACGGAATCGGGCCGGGGCTGGAGACGTCTCGTATCAGTCGTCGGCGGTGACCGGTTCCTCGGTCTCGCCTTGGATGTAGTACTCGTCCAGAAGCTCCTCATCGATCCGGTTGAGCGCTTCGCGGGGCAGTCCGCTCAGCAGTTCCCAGACGATATCGAGCGTCTCCCCGACGTCGCGGTTCGTGTCGTAACCCTGCTCGACGAACTCCTCCTCGAAGGCGTCGGCGAAGTCGAGATACTTGTTGTCGAGTTCCGAAAGCGCCTCCCGACCGACGATGTTCACCAGATCGCGGAGGTCCTCGCCTTCGGCGTAGGCCGCGTACGCCTGATCGGACACGTCGGCGTGGTCCTCGCGGGTGAACCCCTCGCCGATCCCGTCGTCCATCAGCCGCGAGAGGCTCGGCAGGACGTTGACCGGCGGCTCGATGCCCTGGCTGTTGAGGTCCCGATCGAT
>NZ_JAHLKM010000004.1:176532-178130 GCF_024449025.1 Natronomonas aquatica
TAGATCTGGCCCTCGGTAATGTATCCCGTCAGGTCCGGGATCGGGTGGGTGTCGTCGTCGCCCGGCATCGTGAGGATCGGGATCTGGGTGACCGACCCTTCCCGGCCCTCGATCCGGCCGGCACGTTCGTACAGCGTCGCGAGGTCGGTGTACATGTAGCCGGGGTAGCCACGCCGGCCCGGAACCTCCTCGCGGGCCGCGCCGATCTCCCGGAGCGCCTCACAGTAGTTGGTCATGTCCGTGAGGATGACCAGCACGTGATAGCCCTTGTCGAAGGCCAGATACTCGGCGGTCGTCAGCGCCAGCCGCGGCGTGACCGTCCGCTCGACGGCGGGGTCGTCCGCGAGGTTCATGAAGACGACCGACCGCTCCAGTGCGCCGGTGCGCTCGAAGTCGTCCATGAACTCGTTTGCCTCCTCCTGGGTGATGCCCATCGCGCCGAAGATGACGGCGAACTCGGAGCCCTCCCCGCCTTCCGCTTCCTCCTCGGGAACCGAGGCCTGCCGGGCGATCTGGAGCGCCAGATCGTTGTGCGGCAGCCCGGAACCGGAGAAGATCGGCAGTTTCTGGCCGCGGATCAGCGTGTTCATGCCGTCGATCGCCGAGACGCCGGTCTGGATGAACTCGCGGGGATACTCCCGGGCGGTCGGGTTGATCGCCGCGCCGACGATCTCGCGTTCCTCGTCCGGCTCGATTTCGGGGCCGCCGTCGATCGGTTCGCCCGATCCCGACAGGACGCGCCCGAGCAGTTCCTCCGTCAGCGGCATCTGGAGCGTCTCGCCGAGGAACCGAACCGACGAGTTCCGGTCGATGCCCGAGGTTCCCTCGAACACCTGGATCGCGACGAACTCGGAGGTCGATTCGAGCACCTGGCCACGGCGGGTCTCGCCGTTCGGCGTCTCGATTTCGACCATCTCGTCGTAGCCGACCGGCTCGTCGATCTCGGCGAACACCAGCGGACCGCTGATCTCCGTGATTGTCTTGTATTCTTTCTGCATGGTTCAGTAGAGCTCCCGGAGTTCGTCCTCGATCTCCGATTTCAGCTCATCGATATAATCGTCGTACGCTTCTGCCGTGTTCATCCGGTTGAGCCGTGCGGCGGCGTCGACGTCGACGATCTCCTCGACGGGAACGCCGGCCTCGAGCGCCTCGAAAGCCTCGTCGTTGAAATGCCGGATCGCCGTCAGCATGAGGTAGGTCTTCTCGGGCTCACAGTAGGTATCCACGTCGTGGAAGGCGTTCTGCTGGAGCCATCCCTCACGGATATACCGGGCGACCTCGAGGGTGAGCTGTTGGTCGTCGGGCAGGGCGTCCTTGCCGACGAGTTGGACGATCTCCTGGAGTTCGGTCTCCTCGTCGAGGACGTCGACGGCCCACTGTCGGATTTCGGGGTACTCCTCGTCGACGTTCTCGCGCCACCACGGATCGAGCTGTTCGGTGTACAGCGAGTACGATTCGTTCCAGTTGATCGAGGGGAAGTGTCGCCGTTCGGCCAGGTCCGCATCCAGCGCCCAGAAACACGTCACGATACGCAGGGTGTTCTGGGTGACCGGCTCCGAGAAGTCCCCGCCCGGCGGCGAGACGGCCCCGATCGCCGA
>NZ_JAHLKM010000070.1 GCF_024449025.1 Natronomonas aquatica
ATACGGTCGTGCGAAAGTATTTACTATAGCAATCGTATTTCTGCATAATGGGTCGGCTGGACGACATCACCCTGGAAGGACTCCAGGAGCTACGTGAGCAGACGGAGGGAGAGATCCCGCGAGAACGTGTTCTCGCGGCGATCGGACGAAAGCAAGGCGATGAGGTCGACAGACTTGCTGAACGTCACGGGGTTGTCGAGAAAACGATCCGCAATTGGCTCGATCGGTTCGACGAGGAACCGATCGAGCAGGCTCCCTACGACCAGCCTCGACCTGGACGGCCTTCGAAACTTGCGGACGATCAGCGCGAGGAACTGTTCGATCATCTGCAAGAGCCACCAACTGAGCGGGGCTACGATCAGCAAGCGTGGTCGACGAAGCTCCTGTTACACCACGTTAGAGTGGAGTACGGTGTCGAATACAGTAAGGGTCATGCACGGAAGTTGATGGGGAAGGCCGGGCTGTCCTGCCGGACAGCACGGCCGCGTAATCATGAAGCTGACCCAGAGGAAGAGGCCGACTTTCAGCGGACAGTTCAAAAAAACGACCCGAATTAAGCGAGAAAACTGTCGTTGTTGTTGATCAGTTTACCAAGCGTGTCGGTACGGTTCAACGCCGGGGCTGGTACCCGATTGGGTCAAATCCAACGATAGAGACTTCGAACTTGTGGGATAAGGTAACAGTGTTGGGCGCTGTCACCGACGACGGTGACAGCTTCTACTGCTGGACCGAGGGAACGCTCACGTCACAGCAGGGGATTTGGCTGCTTGGAGCGCTCCAAGAGAGATTCGGTGAGGAGTTGGTAGTGTTTCTTGACCGGGCTGGGTACTTTTACAACCGGGATCTCTGGGAACACGTCAGTGGTGATCGCACGACCGAGACTGTCGGAGACAGTTCGGTCACGTGTGTACGCGGAGATGAAGAGGGTGAGGAGCATCTCGATGTCTGGTACTTTCCGTCGAAATTACCGGAGCTTAATCCGGTCGAAGGATGCTGGGATCGACTCAACGAATGGTTCAAACACCGCCTCATTCCTGATCTTGCGACGCTGAAACAACAGATTCAACGGGGGCTTTCCACCGTTGCTGAACCGAATATCTGGAACTATCTCTGCCCGTAATTCCCGGTAAAAACTAACGCACGACCGTAT
>NZ_JAHLKM010000038.1 GCF_024449025.1 Natronomonas aquatica
TTGCAGGGCGTTGGTACTGCTGGACACAGTTTCCAAACCCTGCGGCCTCCCTTGGGAGGCTTTCTATGACACGCTCTCAAACCAGGTAAAATTCCACGTATCCGCCGATGCGTACGTTGTTGTTTGCTCGTCGCCTTCATCTGCCCCGACCTTCAGTTCCAAGAACACGGCCCATCGCGGGTGGTCAGCCAACGCACTCCCACCGCAAATAACCAAATCAATCCGGCCGTCAGAACCTGCATCTCCAATCTGAACTTCGTCTTCAATCTCAATGTGCTGTCCAGGGAGATTGAACTCATAGAAGTCCAGACACTCAAAAAAGCAGTTCAGGAGTGTATATCCGAAGCCGTGGGATTTCCGCGGATCCAAGAAGTACCGAAGCGTGTACTGGTACTTTCGTTCCCGCGGCCCGCGAAGCACCGAGTAGATGTCTTTCGGTCGTTGAACCCGACGGTCAAGCTCGATATACTCCTGCACAAATTCCTCTAAATCATTGCGGTCAAACTCAGGGAGATTCTCAGACATATGTGTGATGGGTTGCCAAGCGCTCTTCAAACTACTTGTGGCTTCAACTTTGACATAACCAGTTCACACACGTCTTTTAGGGGGTAGATAGCACTAACAGAAATTGGCTGCAAGACATAGAGGTTGAGCTTAGCAGCTCGGTAATTCTGGATAATGAGTTACCTCACCCCAGATTCCTATTTTAGGATACATTCAAGACATCCCCTGAGTAATTCAGAATCAGAGGATATTCGATGGTTGTCCTATCGACTGGGCCTCAACCAGATTTTAGCGGATACTACAAAGCGACAGGTACAATCGGGTCTATTCTTATTATTGCCGGCGTCACTACTATTGGCCGGACTTATGTTGTTATACCGTTCCCGCACTACGTGTTGACGGTCATTGGGATCCTGTTTGTGCTGCACGCTCTTCATGGACTTAGGAAAGACAAGAAACAGCAACGAAAGCAGAATCGGATGTCCCGCAGTATGCAAGACTACGAGAGAACTAGGGTAGACGATCCAGACATGCCGAATATCGCAGGTGAAGGTGAGAAGATCCCGGAATCTCCACCACAACAATCTGGGGGTAATCCATGAGTGTTGACAAAGATGTTCAAGAGGAGTTTGCACGCCAGATGCAGGAAGAATACCGTGAAGAAACCCTGCTTCCAGAGATATGTAACCGTCAGTTCTACAGCGAGACCGACAAGAATCTGGAATATGTTCAGATCGGGAAACGAACGCCCATCCCAGTAGAGGTTTTCAAGCAGGGTATACTCAAGCCGACGACCCATCCAATGGCCCGGAGTATCGTTACCGGAGAAGAGAATTTCGTATTGAATGATTTAGTCAATGCCGCAGAAGATGGGGTGATTGAGTCGGCAGAGATGGAAGAGTTATCGTACAGTATGATAGAAGAGGCAGTTGAGCGGGTTGACGATGCGGATACAGTGTTTATCCCGTACGCAGACTCGTACACGACAGAGGTGAATGACTGGCTGCGTGAGGGTCTATCTGTCTCTGGTGGCACCCAACTTCAAATCCAGGGGAACCGGCTGGATATTCGGCGCATTACCCCCAGCTTCGGCATTAAAGACGTTCTCGTAACGAATAGCGATGAAATTGATCTAGTTCAAAAGCGAGCAGAGGATACCTCGCTCCCGAAAGGCCTGGATGTTGATGATTCGATGCTCTATGTTAATGAGGGTAAGGACTTCATGGTGTACTTTGATCAAGAGACGGATCTAGGTGAGCCAGACGACGAGTATGATGAATTTCTAGATGTGGTTTTTAGGGTTGTAATCTCCCAGCCGATGCCAAGTTCGGACAGCGCTATCAGACTAGAAGCACCAGCAGAGATCACGTTATCTGGCGATGATGAGCAAGCGTGATTCGAATTCATTAAATTCGGCTTTTCGAGAATTTAAGATAGAACTTTAACAGAGCTGCCGTAGAAGGTCTCAACAAGACCGACTCAGTCGGTGGAATTCTGCACGAATACCGGATGGAAAGTCTCGGACAGCGTGATGAGTTCATCAACGATCGCGTCGACATACGAGCCGTACTCCGGATCTTGGACGGCGTCTTCGTGCCAGATCTTCGTATTGATGATGTTCTTCTTGCGATGTGGATACCACTCGTAGTCCGGGAGAGACTCCACGTGTTGCGAGGCGATTGTTTTGAGTCTCTCTCGTTCCGAGTCGGTCAACCCCTCATCGCTCGCAATCTGTAGTCGAACGGTCGATCGTCCACTCTCCCCCGTCTCACCGATATACACATCGTACTGGACGGCATCTGGGTGCTGCGGATGCGTCGATCGGAACCCCGCGCGTTTTTTCAAATCAACTGTCTGGACGAGGTTCGGAATTTCGGTTCTCGTCTGGAATTGGTCAGCGATGGATCGCAGCACATCAGACGCATCAGTTGTCGGGGATCGACCTCTCCGCATCCCTGACTCGAATACCGTTGAGAAAAACGCCGCACTATCATGAGTCGCATCTTCGAGATAGTCGAGTACGTCCTCGTAACGGATGATCGAATCGAATGCTGCTTCGTCTTCGTCCGACACGTAACTCTCTGGCGCTAACAGACAGACGGTAAAGGAGTCCCACGACCCGCGATCAACCCGATATTGTCCTCGATTAAAATACCGCTCAACCTGATCCGGTTGCTTACTCGCGTCGATCTTGTTTTCAATCAAGACCAAGTGCCGGTGGTCCGACCCCGATCGAAAACCGAACTCAACATCTGACTCCCCTTCACCGGCGTACGTCGCGTGCATAGCGCTCCCGAGATAACTACTGATGTCAAGATCCGGAACGGCCTGGCTCACAAGCCACTGCCTGAAATCCACCGAGGTCTCCAACAGCTGGACGATTATGAAATCGATTTCTTGTTCACCAGCACTCTCAATTGGTTCCCCGTTCTCGATGTCCATTCGTCAGCCCAGGAGCACCTCACAAATATTCGTTCTTACGCTCACTAAGTGGATATGAACCGATGACTGACAGGTGCCGTCAAGGAGCTCGCCGGATAGCTTGATACGGGTTGGCTAACAGAACGACGTATGAGTACCGCACTCGGCGTCGACTGGGCTGGCGGCACGTGGCTCTGCCTCGAACACCGCCCACACCAGACTGCACCCCACCCAGAGACATACGATACAATCAGAGACCTCTGGGACGCCTACGATGACGGCCACGACATTGACCGACTCTGTATCGACATCCCGATCGGGTTACCAACCGGCCCGAACGAACGCGCCGTCGACAAGGAATGCCGATCGCACCTGGACCGTACGTCAACGGTCTTCCGCGTCCCCGTTCGTCAAGCACTCGAAGCCGACACGCCTCAAGAAGTCAACCAAAAGAGCCGTGAGGCCACGCGAACCGATGATACCGACGGCGTCGGCGTCCAACCCCCCGCGTACGCCATCCGCAACCAGATCCTCGAAGTGAACGATTTCATCGAGCAGTGTACGCAGGATACTACCGACGTGATCTACGAAGTTCACCCAGAGCTGTGCTTCACCGCGTTCTCCAAATCGCCACCGCAGTATAGCAAGACGAAAGCCCACGGTGCCGCTGAACGCATCGAAGCCCTCGACACGGTCGCCGACGACGCAGCAGCAATCCTTGGCGAGACACTCACCGCAGTCAAAGACAATATCGACGAAACTGCCGGGATCGGGATCGATGACGTACTAGATGCCCTCGCAGCGATGTATACTGCAGCTGCACCCGAGAAGGAGTTCTGGTTACTCACCAGCGACGCCGACCATACTCCACCACAGCGAATGGCCTATCGTTCACCTTCAGAATTAGACTGACTCCAGAAGTAGCAATCAGTCACTTCCCATAATCTTCTGTATCTCAGCATCAGTGACGCTAATGTCATCTGGACCATCATCTCCGACCCGCCACTGGACGTACTTGTGCCAGAGACTCCCCGCGTCAGGAGCGTCTCGGTTTAGCTCCCGCCGCCGGTTATTGTAGTCACGATACTGTGCGACCAATTCGTCAGTAGACTTACTCGGGTCCTCTATCTCTAATTTTAGAAAATCCCGGACACCGTCGAACAGATACTTGTACTCATTAGCAGATTGGCGAAACTGGCTTTCTTGCTTCCCGGGTTTGACCGCACTGCGAATCCCGGTTAAGACGGCAATCGTGACTGCAAGCGCTATCATCACGTCCGTAGAAACGCCGTCCCAGATGAGTGCGTACGTGAGGATTCCGCCGATGACTGCCGTCATTACATCGATTGACACCCGACAGTAACGGTATCCGTTTGCGACCTTGAAATGCTGATTGTACGTATACCACAGACTGACGGCCAATTCCTGTGATCGCTCTTTGACCTGCTCGCGTTTAGGAGAACCGGCCTCGATGCTACTATTCACGTCATCAGTCATCGAGTTCCCCGTTTATGACCTCTTGATACAGCCGCTCTGCTTCCTCTGCGTTCCCTGATTGCTTGAGTCGCTTCGCACGCTGTAGCTTCTCTTTGGCCTGTTTTGCATCTGAAATCGCTGACTCGCGCTGCTCTCGTGACAGTTCATCGTCGATTTGCTGCCCGGTCGCAGGGTCGTGCGTGCCGCTGGAGAGCCGACGGGGTAACTGTTCAAAGAACCCATCCACCAACTCGTCAAATGGCTCGTCTGATTGAGGGCGTGTCCGAGCGTATTGGTACGCCATCACTTCCATATGGTATGACGATACCTGCTTACCGGTTCGCTCGTTGTACGCCTTGGCCAACCGGGCTAGCTTGGATACGTTCCCGTTCCGGTTGGAATCGACTGCTTCGAACTGCTGTTTATACTGTCGAGGATTGGTTCGCACCCACGAACGGCCGCCACTGTACGTATCCGGAATGACGTAATCATCCCCTTGCCGGAAGGCAGGAGCGACTTCGACAGTGAACTCGTCGAACTGAACCGCGACGACATTCCGATCGATAGAGATGTCGGCCGCGTCGTATCGCGGATCATTTTCGAGATGATGTTTGATATTTTGCAGACAGTTCCGAGGGCCATTCTCGTCAGTGAGCCACGTACCGTGTTCGTCACGATCCAGCACGTACATCACGTCCGTGTCTGAGTTCTCATCGAGCGGTCCGACAAGCGTCCCCCGAGTCAGCGAACCGAAGATGTGCTGTTCTTCGATCTCCAGCGATTCGTCAAGCGTTTCTCGTATCTCCGCCCGACGTTCAGCAACCTGTTCACCTTTCTGCTCGGACACAGCCGTTTCATCGGCCTCTTCCTCACAGACTTCCTCGGCAGCCTGCTCGGCCTGACTCCGCTCAGAGGGGAGTTGGGTTTGTTCACCATCACCATCTCCAGCAGCACCACCGCCAGGGCCATCACCCTCGCTGCTTCCGGAGCGATCAGGTGATGTGATCCTAGTCCCCACGGACAGTCACCCCCGGTGAACCGTAGTCGCTGAGACGGGTTTGCCCACCGTCAAGGATAGTCTCTATTTGCCGCTTCCACGTGCCGTAGTGACGTTGTATCTGTTGCATACTGAGTGCGTCGTTCCGAAGGTTTGACTGGCCGATCCACCGCTTGCCTGCCGCAGCAAACACTTCGGCAGGCATTCGACCGAGATAGGAGCCAGACTGGAGCCCCACGAGCATCAGTCCACGCGGAGATCCTTCCTTGGCGATGGAATGTACGTCTTGAACCAACGTCTCCCCACGATTTCCGTACAGGAAATACTGGGCGCAATAGTAGGCCCACCGATCAAGTCCAAGCTCCCGAAATTTCTGGTAGCATCGACGACGTTCCGCCTCTGTCACGCCCTTCACCAAGGGGACAATCGCTACGGGAGCATCTTCGAGGCGGCCAGTGACATCAGCAAGATCCTTCAGATACCGCCGAATCGTATCACCGCGCTCGGCCGGACTATCGCCTGCGTAAACCGGTCGATCGCACGGGAGATAAATATCTGGCTGGAAGTCACGTACAAGGCTGACTTCCCGATCCGGATACCACCAATCCAACTTCTCATCGTGGATCGTTGTCGTCACAGCAACGAGTACATCCGGAAACGCTGATGCAGCTGTGACATCTCGCTCAACGAATCTCCTCGCTGCTTCAACACTAATCATCACTACTGACAGATGTGGATTCGCCCGTACGAACTCCTGATGAACCGTAGATCGCTCTAACCGAGGGATCACCACCCCCGGATTATCCGGAAGGGGAGTCCCCGCGGTGAATCCTGTCGATTCGACCGTCGCTCGCTGTTCGCGTCTCATCTCGCGTTGCTTGAAACCTCTAATGTACTGACCGCGGCTTCCTCACCCAGCCGAAATTTTAACACACCGGCAGTAGAACAGGAGCGTGCAGCCTTACTGCCGATCGCATTCCGACCGGGGCTCACGCCCGTCCGCCCCAACGGACGGGCATTACGTACCTCGGTACCATTCCTGTGGACGTATCACATCGTTACCTACTGTTGGCCATTGACATGGATAAATGTCACGTGAGAATTCAATCACACAGGCGTCATACGTGGTCATCTGAGCTAGTTAGGCCCAGTATTAGCGGATCTCATTTGCCAAGCTCCCTACTCTGAGCAAAACTTTTCTATCATCATACCCGATTGGTAAGAAATGAGCGAGAACGTTCACGTCATCCCAGTCGGTTTCGATTTCGAACGTCTCATTCAACCGATTTCACAAGGAACATTCCAAGAAACCGACCGTGTGCTTCTCATCCACTCAACTAGTGATCCAGAGAACAATCGACGGGCTGAACTTGCGAATACGATGGTCGAAGAGCTCAACGACGCTTTTGATAGGATCCTTGGAATCGAGGTGAATCACGTCACGGTGGACGATATTTACGATTACGAGGGTCTGTACGTCTTCGCTTACGAGATAATCGCCAACGAAATCGAAGACGGACAAACTGTCTATCTCAATATCTCATCAATGCCCAGAACGGTCGCCTTTGCTTTTGCCACCGCTGGAGCAGCACATATCATCGAAGATCCGGCACAACGGAGCCGCATCCACACCTACTACGTCTCCCCTGAGAAGTACATGGTAATCGATATGATCGAGGAATTAGAGACAGAGATCGCATTCCTTGATGACCGGTTAGAAGAGACGGATGACGCGGAACTTCGTGAACGAAAAGATCAGATGGCTGATTTAGTGAGTAACGTGATGAACCGTGGCGTCACTCGTGGGACGAAACAATTGAACGGCGACCAGCATGTCGAGTTTCCACCGCCGCCAATGGCCAATCTCAACGATACTGAGAAAGAAATCCTTTCTTTTCTAGCCCGTGAGGGCCCCGCTGGCTCCATTTCCAGTGTTGGCCGCGGTCTCGCAGAAAGCAAAGGCGAAGAATTCGATGACGCCTTCCGAAGTCGCGTACAGTACAACGTTGAAGAACTCATCGAGAAGGGATATATTCACCGTGAGGAAGCAGGCAATAGCCACAAAGTGAGCCTTTCAAAAATGGGTAGTCTGTGGGTTCGAACCCACTGATATGGCTTGACTTCAATTATCCTTCTGTATGCTGATCAAATCGTATGCCGCGTTTCTGTGATTTCCTTCGTCGATATTGTGAGTTCAGTCACGAAGGCATCTCGGTCACGATACGGTTCACTGATTCGCAATGCTGGCCCAGTGTAGAACACCGGTGTTCCGTCCTCTGTCTCGAATGAGTACCCGGTATCGAAGTCATCGTCTTTCGGCCGATGCTCATCCCCGACCAGTACGCAATCGAACGAGACTCCGGACTGGGTGAGCAACTGGTCCAGATCAATATCAGCAGTTGATCGATCTCGGTACGGCGTGACGCCTTCATGCAGACAGAGAACGTTCGGCCCGGGTGACGACGCTCCGAACTCCATATCTGATGGTTCCCAGCCCAGTGGCTTGAACTTCGAAACGTCGTCGATCCCCGTATTTCCCGCTGGAATCCCATACGCGTCAAGCGGCCCGCCAGCAACCGGCGTTGGACTCGTCGAGAGTTCCACGAGAGTGCCCTTTCTAACCTGCTGTTGTAACCACGCGATCCCATTCTCCGAATTCGTGTGTTGAGGTGCGTATGAATCTCGGTCGTGTGAGCCAATGATACAGTAGACCGGGATTCCTACCTTGGATAATAGCTCCAACCTCGCCGCAGCGCTGTCGAGAGTTTCCTGGTCAACCTCGTGATCGACAATATCGCCCGTATGAATAACCGCATCAACATCCTGCTCAATCGCAATCGTTACGATTCGTGCGAACGCCTCGGTACTCGACACCTCATTGATCCACGACACCATCTTGCCGCGCCCCGTAACAGCCCGATTCTCATACCCAAGGTGCGTATCACTCACAAACAGCACCGTTACCGCATCGCCCCCTGATCCCTGTCCTGTATTCTCCCGAGCACGGCGAACACGAGCCGGATCAAGCAACACATCGACACCATCACCCGGCCGATCTGCCGCCGGCTCAGCCGGAAACTCCGCCAATAATGAAATCGCTCGATCGACTTCGTTCGTCGAGACGTATACCGGGAGCACCTCTCCAGACTCCGGTGCAACCGGGATCACCGCACCGGATGGAACATACTGTCGATCTTGTGGCCGTGGCTCCGCCACCGTGATGGCTGAAAATTCCGTAATTCGTGACCCGTCACCATATCGGCGGACGTACTCTTTCCGCTTCTTATGATTCCGCTTATTCTGCTGTTCACCATAACACGACGCTTCCTCAGCCAACAGTTCTCCACCGTACAACACCGATTTTACTGCCCGCTTCCACTCCAAATCCGTCTCCTCAGGCAGCGAGCTATAGAGAACCGAAAAACCGTCATACAACTCCACCAACTCGTTCCCAGCACCCATCGTACTCGCTAACTCCCTACCGTACGGTGATATTTGTTCCGTACCGAGCCAGATACTATTCAGTGCTCGAAGAGTCGATGCGCTGGTTCTAAGCCATCCCGACTTGAGGATGTACATATGCCTTCACACGATCTCGTCGAGGTATTTACCTCAACACGGCAGAATCTCCGCGAGGCGGGACTGGAAGATGACTTCTTTCTAGATCTCATTGGGTCCCGGTTATTGATCGAACGCGTTGGTGAATCGAATAATCAAGCATGGTGGGACTCACGTGTCCTCTCAGAAACTGGCCGAGCAAGACTGGAAGAAGTGACTCCTAAAACCCGGTTGCAGTCTCAGGTCAACCTTGCAATGAAGGTCGGGCGGAAAGCAGAATCGGATGTACTCCCTGCCGATTCCATCTCGCTGTTTTCGTTCGGTCCAAAGCTCGAAGCACAACTCGGAGCTGCCATCGAAGATCTCAACGCACCCGATGAACCATTATTGACTGACCTTGAGGATCTCTCTGTCCAGTCTCTAGAGACCGATTGGGCGGACCCGATTATTGAACAGATGGCATCGAATATCTCCGTCGCTTCCATTTCACTCCCCGATCCGGGGAGTGAGTCATATCGTATCAGCGAAGATGGATTCGACCAGTCCGAGATTGAGGCAGAGAAATGGCGACTGCTGGCCACTCTGTTGCGTGGCTACGGCCAAAATACGGAACGGCTACACGTCCCGTATTATCCACTCAACTCGGAACTTAAATCGGAAAGCGCGTGAGGACTCCATATGAGCAACGAGCACCTGGAGCCTGAAGACGAAGACAACGACGATCAAGCCACGAGTCTTGACCCAAAAATCGCCCATCACAGTACCTACATCGACGAGACCAAGCGAATCCTTCAGGCGTATACCGAATCAGAATCGTACGATGAACTGGAGCGGATGGTGGTCGAAGACAACATCCTGAACAAAAACACGGACGAGTACCGAACGAACATTCTCCGCGAGGTAACCCGGAGACACATCCCGAGTAAAGAAGACTACACCGAGACCCCGCTAATGCGGGTACTTTCAGCTGACGTTCGGAGTGATGTAGCCGATTGGTGTCTCTACTACGAGTTCGCCCAAGACCCATTCATCCGCCTCATCACGATCGAATTCCTCTATCCCGAGTTTCAGCGCGGCACTCTCTCTATCCAGGCCGAAGACATCGTCACGTTCATCAAATCCATCAAGGACGACTATGCTGACCTTCGTGACCGGTCCGACTCGACGATCAATGAGGCAGCAACGAAGTATCTCACTTCACTCAGAAACTTCGGCCTGTTAGAAGGTAGACAGCGAAAGGAATTCGCAGTCACCTACATCCCTGACGAAACGATCGCGTACGTCGTGTATCGTCTCTTCGACGAAGAGGCTGCATCCGCATCGGACGTGATAGAACACGATGACTGGAAACTATTCTTGATGGATGAATCCGAAGTCCAGCGCCGAATCCGCGATATTTCGCCACAGTACATTAACTATGAGAAACGCGGATCGACAGAACGATTGAGAATGAAACACGAGACAGTAGACAAGTTGATCGATGCTTTCTGACTTTCAGACACGACTCGAAGAAGTCGAACGGCTCGTTCGAGAGGATAGAGAGGAAGTCGGAAAGCGAGCGGGAGTTCCATTCATCGTGTTCACGTACGACCCCGCCGACGAAATCGAAGTCGATGAGGAAGTTCGGAGTCTCATCGAGAAACTGGAGTACCACGACCAAACGGTTGCCGGGATCGATATGCGTGACCTCGTCTTCAGCGTGCTAGAGGAGCGAGGCATCCTCGACAACGTAATCGACCTCGAACGCCGAGATCGTGAACAGTTGCTCAGCGGATTGAAATCCTCACTACTCGACGACGGTGAAATGGGACAACTCGCATCGGCTATCGCCACGCAGGCCGAAGACGCAGACACCGTTATCGTGTATCGAATGGGTATCCTGTATCCGTTCGCTAGTGCCTCTACTCTGATGGGGCAGTTGGAAACGAACACACCAGATGAGACCCCTATCGTGTTTTGCTATCCTGCGACCGTTGATGACAAGAGTTTAAGATTCCTCGACGAATCTGAGGGAACATATTACCGCGCGAAGGTGATCGGACATGAGTGACACTACTTCTACCTACCAAATCAACGAGATCTTCTACCGGCCGATCAATCGGAAGATCGACCGGGTCGTCAAAGTCGATAACGATGACCCGAGCGTCGTCAAGAAAGAACTCGAAGAGTACATCCTCACACCGCAACTCGAACGGCACTTCTCGGACGCCCTAGAGGCCGTCATCGACACGGAACACGCCCAAACAGAGGACGTAGGAATGTGGGTTTCCGGGTTCTTCGGATCCGGGAAAAGCCACTTCATGAAGATCCTCGGTCACGTCCTGGAAAACCGGGAGTTCGGGGATACGTATGCAGCGGAGATGTTCCGCGATCGGATCGAGGGCAACGAGATGCTCGACGGAGCCGTCTCGTCGGTCACGAACAAATTCGATTCCGAGGTGTTGATGTTCCAGATCGGCGCGAAGGCCGATGCATCTGGAAGTGAATCCATCACCGAGATCATTCACCGTGAATTCAACACGTCCCGCGGGTACGCTTCTATGCCCTGGGTCGCCCAGATGGAACAGGAACTCGAATCACGAGGCGTGTACGACGACTTCGTCGCTACCATCGAGTCAAACACCGGGAAAGACTGGACAGAGGCCCGGAAGGATGCGATGTTCGTGCGATCCGATATGGAGACTGCACTGGTAGAGGCGACAGACGAGTTCGACGACGAAGACGACGCAGCCCGTGCGATCGACGATGTTCAGGACAACGTTCTGATCAACGCTTCGACCCTCGCGGAAGACATCGTCGAATACGTCGAACAGCAGGAACGCGAAACAGGGAACAACTCCCGATACTTCGTCTTCATCGACGAGATCTCCCAGTTCATCGGAGATGACGGACAGCTCCTCTTAGAACTCCAGAGTATCGTCGAGGAGTTCGGCCAGAAAGGCAAGGGGAAGGTGTACCTCGGAGTCACATCCCAAGAACAGCTCCAGCAGCTCATCCCCGGGGTCCTCGAAAAAGAAGCCGAGGAATCGAAAGTCATCGATCGATTCCCACACCGGTTCGATCTCACATCCGAAAACCTCGACAAGGTCGTCCGTGACCGTGTTCTCAGCAAGAAAGGCGACGCCAGAGAAGCCATCGGCAACCTGTACGATCAGCACGAAGGCATCCTTTCCGCCAGGTACAAGCTCGATTCCGGTCAGAGTCTGAAGCCAATCACGAGAGAGAATTTCATCGACTGCTACCCATTCCTTCCGTACCAGCTCGACATTCTCCCGGAGATGTTCAAGGCGCTGGGCAAAGGCTCGGATGACCAACTCGCGGGTAGCGAGCGAACACTCATCGATGTCACACAGAGCGTGCTGAAAGACGAGGCCCATCTCTACGACGACGAACTCGGGGCGCTCGTCACGCTCGATATGATATTCGACGAGATCAGCAACGACATCCCGAGCAACGATGTCAAATCCATCCGGGAAGCCACACCCAAGAACGCCGACCCAGAAATCGCCAGCCGCGTTCTCAAGTCACTCTACCTACTCCAACAACTCCCCTGGATCCCGAACACTGCCGACAACATTGCAACCTCACTCCAGACTGAGCTCGGCCCCACGAAGCAGTTAGAAAACGACGTACAAGACACGCTTGATGCACTCGTCGAAGCCGGGCTCGTCGGGCGAAGCGAAGAGGGCTACCGGTTCCTTCGAGAGACCGAGCGCGAACTCGAAAACGAAATCAAAAGCATCGAGGTCGGCCCCGGCGACATCCGTCGCTCCTCGAAGCGCTTCCTGAACGAGATCCTCGACGAGACATCACGCGTCAATTACCAAGGGAAAACGTTCCAGTTGAATCTGAGTATTGACGGAGAAACCATCACGTCGAACGGACACGTCGATCTCAAAACCTACTCACCGATCCACCAGCGGTACGAAGATCTCGACCCGGATGGGCTGAAGACACAGAGCTTCAGTGAAGATGATACGCTGTACTGGATTGCCGACGACGAGAAGCAACACAGCATCTACGAGAAGCTGAAATCGATCTACCAGATCAACACCGTCGTCAAGTCAAAACGGGGGAACGAACTCAGCCAAGAGGAGCAGGAAGCCCTTGGGCAGAAACAGGAAGATCTCCAGCGTCTCCGTAACGAAGTCGAACGCGAGTTCAAACGGAGCTTCCAGCGCGGCACACTCATCTACAACGGTGACACCGAGGAATTCGACACGACAAGCACCTCACTTAGTTCGCTCGTGTCGCGGAAGACGGACAACGCCATTCCCAAAGTCTTCTCCAGTTTCAAACACGGGTCAGCCACGGTCAAAGAACGTCACATCGAGCAGATATTCGGAGATCTCCAAGGCTCGTCGAACCCATCTGTATTCTCGGACCTCGGCGTCGTCCAAGACGGCGATCTCATCGCAGAGGCCCGCATCGCTTCCGAAGTCGAAGACGAAATCCAGCGACGCGAGAAAGCCGGAGAGTCCCGCTCTGGAAGCGATCTGGTCGACCACTTCGCTGAACCACCGTACGGGTGGAGCCGGGAAGTCGTTCGCCTGGCCGCTGCCGTGCTCTTTAGAAACGGATCCGTCATTCCGACACACAAGGAGCGAACGTACGAGACGTATTCCGAGGACGGCGCACAAGAGCTGTTCACGCAGGTAACGAAATTCAAGTCCACGTCGTTCGATGAGCGGGAGACTGTCGATGTCGAAACGCGTACGGATGCGAAGCAGCTCCTTGACCGGCTCTTCGACCGGAAGGTCAAATCGACCGACCAGGCCGTCGACGAGGGGATCAGAGAGGCAGCCAACGAGTGGGTTTCAACCACGAGCACACTCCTCTCGCAACTCCAGCGGGTCGACTTCCCGCTGGCAGACGACGTAGAGCAATTCCAGACGCGATTAAACAACCTGCTGCAACAGCCCACGTCGGCCAAGCGCATCAAACAGTTCGTCGACTTCGAAGACGAACTCGAAGGCCTCACGAAAACCGCGAAGGATGTGGCCGAATTCTGCGGTGAGACTGGCGGCCAGAACCGGTTAGAGACCTACGAAACCATCCAGCGGTTCATCACGACCGAGTGGGAGTCCCTCGTCGACGAGGCCGATGACCACGCTGGGCTCGTCGACATCAGCGATGAAGCGCGTGAGGCGGCCCGCCGCGTTGCTGATACGTTAGACACGGAAGGTGTCATCAGCCAGTGGAACAATGTCAAGACTGACTACCGAACTGCCGCCGAAGCCTTCACGACCACGTACGAATCCCTGTACGAGAAACGCCACGAGACGTACACCGAGTCCATCGAAACCGTCCGGGCATACGCTGGGTCGGACATCGAAGAAACCGATCTCGACGCCGCTCTATCCGATCTGACGGAACGGCAGGGTGATGGATCAGTCGATCTGAATATCTCTAACGAGGAGCACATCAATCCGATGCCGTCACTCCCACGACTTATTGAGCATATCCAAACCGTCGATGCGTACGAGGACGCTGCGAAAACCGAGATCGACGACTTAGAAGACGATGAAGAAGACGGGACGGTTCGAGAGAGTGTGGATATTGACTCCATCTTCGGAACTGTCGTCGTCACCGATCCGGACGACATCGACCAACCAATCTCCGAGCTCCGGGCAGAAGTCAAGGAACTCCTCGATCAAGACAGTGATGTAGAAATCCGATTCCGGTAGCTAACACACCGGTATTCGAGGTTTCAGACAGAGTTCGGATCCCAGTTGGAACCTCTGAAATCGACACTCCCACAATTATAAGAGACGCCGACTGCTTGTCGGTGGTATGTCACCGCGGGTGGGAATCACGACACGGCACGCCTTCACCCCACCCGTTTCACAGCGGCGTGTCATCCTCTAATATCCATGTCCACAACCCACAGTCAACCCGGTCTCTCGTCGGACCAGCGCTCAACTATCCGAAGCACGATCCTCAGCGCGCGCCACGCACTTGAAGACGAACTTCGCCGCCAACTCGAAAAGTACGGTATCTACGAGGACAAGCGACTCCCGCTGGAGAACTTGACGCACCTCTCCGTCGACGAAATTCATACTCGGCGAACACTGGATGCCGCTATCGAACGTGAACTCGAATCCACAGAAGGCGATCTGGAACGCTCGATTACCAATTACGTCCGCGAAGCTACGAAAACCTACCTCAATCGGTTCGTCGCACTGAAAACTATTGAAGTTCGCGGCCTCGTTGAGGAAACCATCACCGAGCGTCCGGAATACGGCAATCGGTCATATATACACCACACCGTGGCCGAAGTCGCTGGCGAGCTAACTAACGCGGCCGATGACGGTTTCGGTGCAGCCCTCAACCTCGCGTATCAGGAAATTGGCGCGGAAATTCGGATGATATTCGAGGAATCGGAACACACCGCTATCGAACTTGACACGCAGGTTCAAGAGGAAGTTCTCGACGGACTGGATGCAATCGACGACGAAGCTTGGGAGAGTGATGAAGCTCTCGGTTGGGTGTATCAGTATTTCGGGGAGAAAGAGCGCGAAGTACTTGATGACCGCATTAAAAACGAGAATTACAAAGTAGCTGGAACAGATATAGCTACGAAGACCCAGCTCTTTACTCCACGATATATTGTCGAGTGGATGGTTGATAATTCGCTTGGTAGGACGTGGCTGGAGATGTATGGTCAGACCACTCGCATCGACAATAAAGAGAATTGTTTCTATCTCGCCCCGCTGGAACAATCACTAGTTGAACGAGAAAAAAAGGCAGTTGAGGACATAACAGTCTTAGATCCTGCTTGTGGTAGCGGACATATGCTTTTCTATGCATTTGATGTGCTATATCAGATGTATTTGGAAGAAGGAGAAGTCCCTGAGAAGTATATACCGCGTGAAATTCTTCGGAATAACCTCTTTGGAATAGATATTGATTCTGGGGCAGCGCAGATTGCAGCACTATCGCTATATTTAAAGGCTAAAGAAAAATCCCCAGAGGTATCGATTCCTCGTATAAATATTGCATCTGCTGATGCTGTCTTGATAAATGGAGATAGAAAAAAGAATATTTTAGAAAATGCCAAGTCTGAGGTTGAAAAGCAAATATTGGAGAATATATGGGATCGATTAGATAATCTCAGAGAGTTCGGGAGTCTAATTCGTATTGAAGAGCTAATTGATGAAACTCTCGAAGAACATCGTGACTCTCTGGAAAAGTCCGGTCAGGCAAAATTCACTGATCAAGGATCGTTTTCTACCCAGACTAAATTTGTATCCGCTGAAGGTGAAGAAGAAGTGTGGGGTGATGTAAAAGATCGACTTCTTCAGAATGTTACTGAACTTGCAACGGATGCACTTGAAAAAGATGATCCTATAGAGAGTATGTTTGCTGATGAAGTCCAAAAAACTGTAAGGATAACAGATATGTTGGTCCATAATTATGATATTGTTGTATCAAATCCGCCATATTTGGGAAGTAGGAAAATGAATGATTCATTAAAATCATTCCTTAAATCTGAATATACGACTAACAAAGACATCTACGCCGCATTTATTGAACGGAATTCTGAACTAGTCGATGAAAATGGATATATGTCGATGGTGACTATGGAGACATTTATGTTTCAGTATAATTTCAGGAAGCTACGGCCAAAACTACTTGAAGATCTTCAATTTGTCGACGCTGTACATCTTGAGCATCGGGATGAGGGATATATGAATATCTGTTATAGTATGAGGAAACGAGACGAAACTACTCATGCATCCAGATTCAAGAGGTTGGTACACTCTACTGATAAAGTAGGGCGGTTGACATCCATAACGGAGAGTCTAAGGAACGATCAAAAACCCTCTGCTGTGTATGATATTGATCAAGATGCATTTTTAGAAATAGATCGAACGCCTTTCGTATATTGGTTTGGAGAAAGTATACTTTCCTTGTTCGGGGAATTGTCACAGGTCGAGGATATATCGACTATCTATGAGGGTCTTAGCACTGGTGACGATGATATTTTTATTCGGAGCTGGTGGGAAGTGGATGAGTCAGATATTGGGGATAAATATCGACCGGTTGCGATGGGTGGTGAAAAGAAACCATATTATGATTCTACAGAAAAGGTTGTTCTCTGGGAAAACGAAGGAGAAGATCTTCGGGGATTTGGGGGTAGCTACCTGAGGAACGAAAATCAGTACGGCAAACCAGGTCTAAATTATAAGAAATTCGGTAATGTCTTCCTAGCTCGCCTTCATCCAGAAGGTTGGTTTTTTACACCAACTTCGAGGCTGATACTCCCAATTGAAGGAATTGACCGTATAGCTTTGCTTGGGTATCTGAATTCATCTGTGGTCAGATATATAATGAATGGATTAAATCCAGGCGTTCATTTCAATATTAATGCTGTTAACAACGTTCCCGTACAAGATAATTTGGGAGACGAAATTCATAACCTTTCGAAGTCTGGAGTAGATGCAGTTCAAGCACTTGGTCGTGTCGCAAAGCGGTCTAGAGTTTGCCTCTGGTGCTCTCAATTGAGAGGTCACAGTTCATTGCTGTTTTGG
>NZ_JAHLKM010000039.1 GCF_024449025.1 Natronomonas aquatica
ACTGGCGGACGATTTGCTGGTGAGCCTTCCCCGCGTCGGAACCGCCTGTGAGCCTTTTCAGTTCGAGGCCTATTCTCCCGAACTCGTCGTGCATGAGTAGTAGGTCGGCTCTGTAGTTGGATCGGTGGGGGGAAACTTCCTGGATCGCGGTGTATTCGTTCTCTTCGAATTTCCGTTCTAAGAAGTCCTGAAACTCCTGCTCGGTGTCAAAGACAGGGAGGCCGCGCCCATCTACTTCCGCTTCCTCTGAGTCTTCACTCGTCGTCATCGGTCTCGCCTCCCCGCATCTCAGTAGCTCGGTTTTGAACTAACTCGACGTACGAACGCACCTGCTCTTCGGGGAGATCGTAGGCGCGGGCAACCCACTTCATCCCCATCGTCGGGTTCGAGACGAGGTACGCCATCACGACGTCCTCACGGGCCCGTGCAACGGCCGGAGGAATACCCCGTTCTCCAGTCTTCTCTTCGCGGAATCCTCCAGTGACGGTATGCACGTCCGCGTAGAGACGCGCCTTGTCCAGAGAGTAGAACGACTTTACCCGCCCCAACGGCCCCTCGTAGTGGAATCGGTCTTCTTCCCCCTCAACGTGCTCGCGCACGATTCGGCAGTTGTGTTCGTACTCCTCGACGACGTCAGTCATCACTATCACCGTCCTCGGGCCAGTGCCAGACGACGTCACCGTCGTCGAGGGAGAGGACGTCGTCGCGTTCGGCGCGCTCGTAGGCCGCCATCAGCGGCGTGAACCCCACGTTCTTGCCCGTGCGGACGGAGAAGACGCGGCTGTAGGCCCGCAGGAGCCGCCACCGACGCCACCGCGTCCGGAGTTTCCGCAGCTGGTCACCGATCATGGTCAGATGCGGTCGAAGTGATCGTACCGCTCCTCGGTCGTCTTAATCGTCGCGTGACGCAGCCGGTTCCGGACGTCGTAGAGCGTGTAGCCGTCCTCTTCGTGGAGCATCCTGTAGGCGACGCTGTGTCGGAGCGTGTGGGGCGTCACGTCCTCCGGGCCACCTGCCCCACCCTCGATGCTCTGCGGGCGCACGTCGGCCTCCACGGCCAGCGAGCGGACGACACGCCGGACGCTCTCGGTGGTCATCCGGTCGGCCTGCCGCGACGGGAACAGCGCCTCGCTGTCGCGCCACCGGTTGTTCAGGTACGAGCGCAGCCGCGAGACGGTGTCGTAGGTGCTTTCATCGACAGCGAGGTTCATCTCCTCGTAGCTCGGCGAGCGGTCGGTCGGGTAGTCCTTCTGGATGCGCGCCGGGATCGCCAGGTAGGCCGGGTCGTCGTCGAGGTGGAGGAAGTCCACGTCGATCTGCACGAGCTCTCCGACGCGGAGGCCGGTGTCGTAGAGCATCGCCACGATGGCCTCGTTCCGGTCGCGCAGGTACGGCAGGAACTCGTCGCTCTGTGCGGCTGTTCGAAGGTCGCGGACTTGGCGCGGCTTCAGCCACGCTTTCGCCCGACCGTGGGAATTCGCTATTTCGGGGCTCACGCTATGTTCGCTTTATAAAGCGCATCCCTCTTAGTGGTATCGACTGTGGGTTTCTACTAACAGAAACCAACACTCGGTACTATTAAGTGAGTCGCGTCACCAGTGGGAGATACGCACCGCTCGTCGCTCTTCTTCGTAGGAAGAGCGGCCGGGGCTGCAACCCCGACCGCGGTGCCGCCAAACCATGACGGCAAACGAATCTACGCCCTCGAACGGGCAAGAAGCCAGCGGTACCGAGCACGAACCACAGACCGACGGCGGCGTCTCTCGCCGCGTCTTCCTCGGCGCAGCAGCGGCCGTCTCGACGCTCTCAGCCGTCGGCGGCACGGCAGCCGCGGACGGTGGAGGCGAGGAAGAGGAGTACGTCTCGCCGAAGGACAGCGACACGGACTACGGCCGCGAGAAGGTCGTGGACACGTCCGGTGGGCTGGACCTCCACGTCGGGATGGACGGGAACTACGAGACCAGTGTCACCGTCTCCAGCCATCCCGAGGGTATCGGGCTGAAGCTCTCGAACGAGATCGGGACGATGCACACGCTCCTGCTGCCGGAGGACATCGAACCCCTCTGCCAGGAGCTCCTCGACGCGAGAGAGAAGACGCGCCCCGAAGAGGCCGAGTACTCGCGCGAGTGGATCACCGAGGAGTTCAGGGACGGTGATGCCTGATGTCCGGAGCCGCCACCAGGGGAAGCGTCGCCGAGGACGACGTCGAGGCCGACCTGGACCTCGCCGAACTCATCGAGCAACACGAGAGCACCGACTGGAACGCCGTTCCGGGCGTCAGCGCTGCTGAGGCCGGAGCGTGGACGCAGCGGCTCATCGAGGCTCGCAACCGCGTCCAGGAGGGACTGTGATGGCCGACGACGTCTCCCGACGGACGTTCCTCGGCGCTGCGGCCGCACTCTCGACGCTCCCGGCCGTCGGAGGCACCACCGCCGCGACCGACGGCGGGGACCAGCAGCGCGCCATCGAGGACCTCACCGCCTCGGGGATCTTCGTCAACGCGGACCTCGGAAAGGCGAGCTTCCGTGCCGAGCCCGACGACCTGGAGGAGATCGACGTGCGGGTCCGGTACGACTACCACGACGTCATCTTCAGCGTCGAGGCCACCAACGACGCCAGCGACCGCGCCGGGACGCTCCTGGAACTCAAACCGGCCGAGGCGGAGGCCATCGCTGCGCAGCTCGTCGAGGCCGCCGAAGAGTACCGCGCCGACGGACAGGAGGGGCGATGATGCAGACCCAAGACGCGCGCGTGACGGCCCGCCTGCACCGGACAGCGGACGGCGAGGTCCACCGAGAGTACGTCGTCGGCGACGTCGCCTACGGGTCCCTCGACGCCCTGCAGCGGGCACTGGCACGCTAACCTCGCCACCCCCTCACTCTTCGAGCTCGCTGCAGGGTGCGCGCACGTCCTGGAACCCCTCACCCCACCAGTGGCGGCGGTCGGGGATGTCCTCGGCCGTCAGCAGGCCGCGGGGAGGAAACGCGTGCGTCCAGGTTCGAGTCCTGGAGCGGGCGTCTGACGCACCTTTACGTATCCGTATACGCATACGCAAGCGTATATGGACGATTCAGCACTCAGAGCAGCCACTTTCCTCGACAAAGGCGGTGTCGGGAAGACGACCGCGACCGCGCACCTCGGGGTCGCTCTCGACCGTAACGGGTACGACGTCCTACTCCTCGATCTCGCGGGAAAGCAGGGCGACCTCGCCAAGCACTTCGGGCTGTGGGAGGAGGTCCAGGCCGACGACGACCGCTGGCCCAACATCACGACGGTGTTCCAGGACGAGTGGGAGACGATCTCGGAGAAGCTTCCCACGGCCGTGGAGGATCTCATCATCCCGACCGGCGAGGGGCCCGACCTCATCCCGGCGCACGAGAGCCTGGATGGCCTCGACGCCACGCTCGGCAACATCGACGATGCGGCCGAACGGTACAGTCGTCTCGACGAGTTTCTCACGGACTACGTCGCCAGCGACTACGACGTCATCCTCCTGGACCTGCCGGGGAGCACGTCGAACATCGCCTACAACGGGCTGTGGGCGGCCGGGAACGTCGTCGCCCCCGTCCGTCCCGGTCCCTTCGAGGCAGGGCAGGCCGCTCAGTTGCGCCGCGACCTGGAGACGATCCGGGAGGAGCAGGATGTCGGCATCGAACTCGTGATGGTACTGCTGAACGAGGTTGATGAGCGGACGAAGGCCGGGAAGACGTACCTCGAAGAGTTCGAAGAGGTGTACCCGGAGGCACTCGCTCCCGTCCAGATTCCCTCGTCACAGGACGTTCAGAACGCGCAGATGAACGGCGGGACGCTCTTCGCCCTGGAGCGACCGTCGCAGACAGCACAGCGCGCCATCGAGGCGTACGAGACCGATGCCGAGAGGCTCGTGGAGCGCCTCGGAGGTGGCCGATGAGCGACACCGACGACGAGTTGGAGCAGCTGCGAGAGCAGACCGACGTCGGCACACGCGCGCAGTCAGCGACGCCGGGAGAGGAGCCCACCGACCTGGAGGACGCGATGGTCGCGCTGCTCGCCGACGTCGAGGGCGGTGAGGTGTCGAAGACGCTCTCGGTCCGCGACGCCCGCCTCACGGCGCTCGTGCGGGCGCTGGAGGAGACAGGCGACCTCGCCGACGTCGGAGCGGCCCTCCAGGAAGAACTCGGGCGTGAAGCCGATGCTGATGGGATCGACCGGAGCGAGATGCTGCGCCTCGCGGTCCGTCTCGGCCTCCAGGAGGCCGCGCCAGAGGTCCTCGACAGCGCACGCGATGCGTACGCCAGACACGCCAGCGAACAGTTCTAACCCGCATATACGTATCCATATACGTACACGGATACGTGTATGGAGGCAGATGCGCAGGCGTACACACCGCGCTGAGTTCCGTATAGCCATATTCAGTTTATTGCCTGCTCGCGGGTGCCTACGTCCGCGGGTGCAGTGGCGTACGCGAACACCTCCAGGTGCGCGGACGTCGGCGAGCGCGGTCACACGTGAGCGCGATAATCGCGCTGGTGGGCGCGGCCGCAGTAGAACGCGCAGGGGCGCGTGTGGAAGGGCATCTTCTCCGCCTCAACCCCCACCCTCGCGTGTCCGAAACCGGGTTCCAGAACGGTCTACGAGCGCGAAAAGCGGAGAAGCGCTTCAGTTGAGAATGCGGTCGATGATGTTCCCGATGTCGGGGAGCTCCTCTCGGTCGCGGTCGTCGCGCTCCGGATCGACAGGGTACCCGGGCATGGTCAGTCCCCGTTGAGGATGCGCGACACTGTGGACCGGTCCAGGTCCACGACCTCGGAGATCTCCTTCTGCGTGAAGTCGAGGTCGGCCATGCGCTCGATGAGTTCGTTCCGCTTCTCCATCTCCGCCTCGTGGCGTACCTGGTCCGGGTCGATCTCTTCCTCGTCGTCGCCGTAAGCGTAGTTCTCGCTGTAGTTCTCCATCCGCTCCGACTTCTTCTCGGTAAGCTTCTGGTACTCGGGGTCGTCGTCGAGAGGCTTCCAGCGGACCCTGTGCAACCGCCTGAGGTAGTTCTCCCCCTCGGTGTCGTCAACCTTTGTTTGGTAGACGACAGCGACGCCACGCTCGATGACGACGATGTAGAGGTCAGCGAGCTCTTTCAGCCGCTTGTCCAGCATCGAGGCCGACGGGAGTGTGGTCAGAGAGTACACCTCACGGTACCGCATCGTCGCCCACAGGTGGCTCAGCTTCACATTCCCCGTACTTGAGCTGCGTCTTGAGTCTGCTGCCTGTTCACTCTCGTCTAGGATGATACAGGACTTCTTCGGCGTGTCCTCGGAGGTGTACATCTCCGCATACTCATCCGGGTCCAGCGTCGCTCTATCCGCAGTCCACCCGTTCTCGTCCATCGTCTTGGCGAGTTGGACTGCGAGCGTCGTCTTGCCAGTACCTGTCTGAGCGTCTCTTGCAACGATCGACCCCAGCAGCGTTCGGTTGTCCCGCTTCCGGTTTTCAATAAGCCTGTGCAGCTCGCACATCGGATGGTCCGGAGGTACTCGCACGTAGACGGGTCTGGGATCGGGTTTTGTGAAGAACAGCGGTTCGAACTGGTCCTCCTGATCCCGCGCATGGTAGAAGTCCGATCCCGTCTGAAAACCCGAGTACCTCCCGTCATAATCGACGCCGTGACCGCAATGTTCGCGGCGGAAGTCTTCGAGAACTGGCATGTGCGAGATGATAGGTGATATGATCTTCTGCCGAAACTCTTCTGAGTAGTGGTGGTTTTCGACCGGCGTGTCGTCAAGCTGCTCTACCACACTCAGAGGAACGACGATGCGATCGTCGTAGACGTCGAGGTAGGGCCACTCGCGCAGCCGTTTTTCATAGCTTTCAGGGTGCCCTGAACACAGCTCACCGCCTCCAACACCAGAGTACCCGTGGTTACAGTGGCCGGCTTCGAGAATGCCGTCCGGCGGATCCATCGGGTCGTAGTATTGCGCTCGCTTGATATCCGGTTCCACCCAATAATCGTGGTCACTCCCACGGTACTCCCGCTTCATGTGCCCACGTAGTTCGAACTCGGCGTACCAACCGTAGTCGGCGCTATCCTCGGGTTTCGTGATGATCTCGTCGTCGGCGAGCGGTGCTGAGTCCGTGTCGCCTGAGTCTGTAATCGCCATGCGATCTAATGTTTGCTGATATTTTGATTTTCAGTGTGTTGTGTTATACTGTACTGTACCCACCTTTACCCAACGCGCACGCATACCGGAGGCGGTATCCCGCCGCCGTACTGCGGTTTTACATTTCTCGTCGTGTGAATCGGGGGAATCCGCCCCTCCGCTGTCTTGCGATTTTCTGAGAACACCCACTCACACTCACGAGTGCCGAACCCGCCGCTGTCTTGCGATTCCGGGTTAGTGAGTGTGAGTACACCAGAAAAGTGATAGTTGTGTTTCGCAGATGGGTTCGGATGCTGGATGACGGTTTGCCTGTTTACTGGCTTGAAAACCGACGTACGCGGCCGTACTGTCTTAGAGGTAGGTCTACAGAAAGGTGCAATATCGCTACCACACGCAGATGACACATCAGAATACACACCAGTTCGCCCACAGTCGATACACATCTTGCTCACTCTGAATCGAGTTCGGACGCGAGAGACTCCAACGCGGCGTCCATCGTGTCTTCACCGTAATCACTCACCAAGAGGTGGAAGTGCTGAGCCTGTGGCTGCGGGAGCGACTGCCAGTAGTCCTCCCACGACTCTGCCTCGTGGATGAGGTCGGTGTCGAGATCGTCCTCCTCGACCCACTCCTTCAGTTCGGTGACGCAGGTTTCGACATGCTGTTCCTCCATATACTCGCTCCACTCGTCCTCGTCGAACTCCGCGAGTCGCAGAACCTCGTTCCAGCGTTCCCGGCCTTCCTCACCACCAGCCGGTGAGCCGTCAGCCTCGACGCGGGCGATGAACTTCTGTAGGTACTCGTCCTCGGCCGGATTCCAGTCCTCGCCAGCCGTCGGCGGACGGGCCTCTTCCTCCAGCACGGTCTCGACGTCGAGGTTGTCGGGGTTGTACAGAATGTGGTGGAGGAACGCCATGTCGCGCTCTGAAAGATCTGCTTCCAACGCGAGTTGGGCCTCGAAGTTGGGCGCGACGCGGGAGAGGTGGTTGAGCTTCTCTTTTAGCTCCCCACCGAGTTCCTCATCAGCGAGGGAGAGCCGCTCCATGCCGACCTCCAGGTCGTCGTAGGTCTCGATGTCGTACTCCTCGAACACCGACCGGAGCCACTCGACGATCTCCTCTGCTTCCTCGCGGTCGGGATCTTGCCAGCTGTAGCCGTGCGGGTCGCTGTCGGGCTGCCTCGCGTGGTAGTAGAGCGCGTCGGCCAGGTCGATGTCCGCAGCGTCCTCGACGTTCTCCTCAGCATTCTCGTGCTGGCTGTTGACCAGGACGGCGAGCTCGTGACGGGTCAGCTTGTCGCGCTGGTGGAACCGCCGTTCGAGTTCCTCGACGCTGTCCTCGTCGGTGCGGGTCACATCGATGTCCACCTGGACGCTGATGTTCTCCGCAGCGGCGACCGCATGCTCCTGTTCAGCTTCCTGAATCGCTGCTTCGAGGATTCTCGGAATGTCGATGTCGAAGTCATCCTCCAGGAGGCCGAGATACGTGAAACGAACGAACTCCTTGAACCCCTCACGGAAATGGAGGTCATAGCCCTCATCGCGGGCGTTCTCGAATATGATCTCCCGGTCTCTGTCGTCGATGTACCGGAGGTAGCGAGAATCGAGGTACGTGGTCAGTACCCGATTCCGCATACGTCGGCGTGCGTTACGCTGAGATGGATCAGAGAAGTCGAGGTTGACCGTCTCCAGGAGGAGCCGCCGGTCCGATTCGCTGAGGAAACCGCGATCGTGGTCGGCTTCGTCGAGGAGCCAGTGGAAACCTCCGCCGCGCGCGCCACCTGTCACTTGTCCGAATCGCCCGCGGGCGATGGGATACATCTCCCCGAACGCGAACCGATCCGGCGTTGAGTCGTCGGCCATAGTAGCTTGTGGAGTCTCGGATGCCATATTTCTTACCCTCTGTAATCCGTTTGTGACACAGGTAATGTATACGGGGGACAAGAACTTAGTACCCGGGGCTCAATCCTGAGAGCAGGTAGAAAAACAAATCGCGTGTACCGGGGCAGCATGGACCTGCTGCTCACCGGTTCAGTCTGAAAGTAAGACCCCGACCGGGTCGCCCCGGCCGGAGCCCGCTCGATGCTTGGTGGCGTTGACGGGCTTCGCCGGTTGCGACCACGGTCGAGAACCTTGGCGCGGGGTTGATGCGAACCCCGTGGACGGTGGTTCGGTCCCGGGAGTCCTAAGAGTTTGGCTCCCGCCACCGTTCACGGGCCTCTCGCATCGATTCTCCGCACTCCACAACGAGAATGCCCGACACCGTCACGATCCAAACCCGACCCGACCAACAGTTCACCCTCGAACGCTTCGAGGACGCTGGCGAAAGCGAGATCCTTCCGGACATCGCCGCACTCGCCGGCGTTGATATCGAACCCGCACCCGATGCTGCCGTCTGCGGTGCAACCGGATGCCGCGAGAAAGCGCAGCTGCTCCGCGGCGTCATCGAGGACTTCGGCCGGCGCGTTCTCTGCGCCGACCACATGGCCGATCTCGTCCGCCGGGAGGTCCTCGACGCATGAGCAGAACCGGCCAGAGCCCCCGGAACGGGCTGGCGAAGCTTCTGTGGGAGGCCGATCCCGACGACTCTCCGCAGGAGATCGCCGCCGAGAAAGAGCGATTTCAGTGCCCCGCATGCGGGTGGGGTGCCGAACTCCGGCGCAACGAGTGTATGGTCTGTGAGTACGACCAACCACTTCGACCCGTACGAGCGGGCGGGAGAGGTGATGCATGACGTGCGTCAGACGCCCGCTCTACCGCCGCAGGCTTACGTTTATAAGCCAGCGACAGAAAGAGACAGGAAAAGCAAGGCTACGCAACAAGCGTCCGAGAGAAGACGCGGGGCGGTCGATTCCGCCCCTTGGTTTGGACACCTACGTCTTCTCCGGCTCCGAACTTAAGAGTATCGTCGCAGCAGTAGCTGCGTCTATCTCTTACGGAGCTTTCGTCGCACCGCGACGTCGGGCGCGCAGCGAGGTGATACTACAAATGCAACCCGACAACAGCGACGGAACAGGAGAGTTAGATGCACAGCAGCAGCCAGGGTTCTGGCTGCATCGTGAGCGAGGTGTGCTGAACTGATGGCAGACGACGAGATGGAGGACGCGGGCGTCAGCTGGACACTCCTCGACGACCGCGTAACGATGGACATCATCCCGCGAGAAGACAGCGACCTGCGCGTTCGGTTCCAGGACGACGAGGGCGAGGTTCTCTGGTCATCGTTCTTCGAGCGGGGGTTTTGGGAATCCCGGACGAAGAAAGGCGAGATCGGGAACAAACTCGCTGACAATACCTCCTTTGCCAAGTCCACGGTAAAGGAGGAACTCGAATCTGTCTGGACCGATCTGAGTGAGAATGCCAAAGAGTACGAGAGCAACCTCGTCTCACCGTCAGTAGAGGAGCTCATCGAGAACACGCAGGCCGTCGAAGTTCACGGCGGCGAGGAAACCGAGAGGCACGTGTACGTGAAGGCGAAGCCCTTCGGCGAGTACGTAGACGGTGCCAAGACCGACGGAGGTGCCAGCGTTCGAAAACTCGTTTTCAGCAACGAGGAGTGGGTAAAGTCCGACGGCGATACGCAGACGCCACCCGTCGTTTCAAAGTACAGCAACGCCTTCTACGAAACCCTCGAAATCACTTGGCAGGAGTGGCGTGAGGACATCCGGCCACGCTGGAAGGACAAGCAGCAGATCGTCTCCGACGACCAGATGTCCACCGCTGACCGCATCGCCATGTCGGTGGTCCGGTCCCTCCGCCACCGCCTCGATGCCCACGCCGACCGCTCGAAGATCCTCAACGACTCCTGGAACGGCTGGTACGAGGCCGACTCACCGCACGGGGAGGTCGTCTGGATCCCTGGCGACACCTTAGACGAGGCGATGGACAACCACGATAAGGGGACTGAGTACCGCTCCGCGCTCTCTCGCGCGCTAAAGGCAGAGGGATACACGCTCGGGAGCCGGAGGCAGACCACCATCCAGGGCGACCCGGTAGAGCTCTACCCGTTCATCCCTGAAACGGTCGGTATCGAGGATACTGACGTGGACGTCATCGGCCTCAACGACGAAGACGACGATGACGACGACGGTGACGAGTCGGACGCAGACGACGCAGCCGCGCAGGGCGACGACGATCTCCTCGATGACGTCGTCGGTGTCGTCGATGACCTGGACCCGAACGGGAAGGGCCTTCCCGAGACCGAGGTGGTCGCCGAGGCATCCACGAAGCGCGACCTCGGGCCACCAGACGACATCACAGACGCCATCGAGCGCGGCGTACTCAGCGGTGCGCTGTACCGGCCTGAAGACGAAGAGCAGGAACTGGTTGCAGTGAGACCGGGCGGGGGCGAGACGCCTGGTGAAGGCGACATCGACCCTGACGAGGACGGTGTTCCGGAGCCATGACCGAGACGCACATCTGTCTGGTCCACGGCGCGCCCGGATGCGGGAAGACGCACACGCTCCTGGACGCCGTCGAAGACCACGCCGCCAACGACGACGTCGGGATGTTCGACGTCTACCTCGCCAACTTCACCAACAACGGCCGGGAGGCCACTGCCGACGACCTCATCGAACGCGGGGTGTTCGACCTCAGCCAGTACCCCGATGAGATCGGCGAAGACGACCTTCGCTCCCGATGCCGGACCCTCCACAGCATCGCCCTGCAGTGCTGCCCCGAGGTCGAGAATCCACAGGAGCAGGTCATCACGATGGACGAGGAGCCGACGTTCTACGAGGAGTTCTGCCGTGAGCACGGCCTCGCGTTCGAGGCCAAGAAGACCAACCCGCTGGAACTCATCCGCAGCGGGAGGGAATCGACACCTCGCGGAAACAAGCTCTTTGCGCTCGATCAGTGGCTCCACGCGCAGTACCTTCCATCCGCCGACCGTCTGGCGAAGGTCACGAAGGCCCCGGTGGAGATCGAACTCGCCAACAGCCGCATCCGGGAGCTGCTGCAGGCCTGGAACGAGTACAAGTGCGAGCGGATGTCACGACGGTTCGAACACCACGACTACGTGGACATCTGCCTGGAGAACGGCTACGTCCCCGACGTTCGATTCCTCGGAATCGACGAGTTCCAGGACCTCAGCCCCGTGGAGTACGCGTTGTTCAAGCTCTGGCGGGACAGCGGTCAACTCGACTGGATCTACATCGCCGGCGACGTCAACCAGAGCATCTACTCGTTCCGGTGTGCGTCGCCGTTCTATCTCGCTCGGACCGATGTCGATGAGCGCCGGTACCTCACCGACAGCTACCGGTGTCCCGAGGCCGTGAGCGCCGTCGCCAGAGGTATCCTGGAGGCCGAAGACTCCATCACCCGGAACATCTTCCGGACGGCCCAACGCAGCCACGGACACACGCCTGAAGGCGTCGCTCGGATGCGGACTGCCACCGACGACGAAGGGATGGCGCAGGCCGTCCGTGAAGCCCTCGACACGCACGAGAATCCTGACGACGACGAGAAGGCCACCGTCTACCTTCTCACCCGTACGAACTACCAGTTGGGTGTTCTCTCGAACGCTCTCCAGCGGCACGGCGTCCCCTTCGATGCTATCGGCGACAAGATGGATCCGTGGCCGGAGAAAGTCGTGGACTGTCTCATCGCGTTACGGGCACTGCGTCGGGGAACTCCCGCACCACAGGGGCCCGTGGACACGCTTCTCGATGTCGCCACGAACAGCGACCTGCGGAAGGAGCGCTTCGAAGGGGCAGACATCGACCGGCAATTCCGGGTTGACCTCGAAAGCGATGCCGTCTACTTCCCGAAGCGGGTCGAGGCGGCGTTCCCGGGCCGATCTGCCCGCACCATCGTGGACGTCCTCGACCTCACCGACTACCAGCAGGACATGCTCAGGGGCGCACTGGAGTCCGACGCGTCCCCGTACCCGGAACGCATCCAGGTCGGAACCATCCACGAGGCCAAGGGCCTGCAAGCGCCCTGCGTCTTCCTCTTCACCGAGACGACGCAGAACATCATGGACCGGTACCGCAGCGGAGATACACGAGCTGAAGAACACAGGATCTACTACGTCGGCGCGACCCGCGCATCCGAATCGCTCCACGTGGTAGACGGCTTCTTCGACGGCCCACGCATCCCGATCTTCGCCGACGGGCTGCCGGGCCATGCAACCGAGACCAACACTGAACAGGAGGCAGCAGACTGATGTCCCGAAAAATCCCGGCAGAGAGCGATTGGAACGACCTTCTCGACACCGCCCGCGAGACCTCGCTCGGGCTTCAGCCCGGCGACGCCGTCCCACACGGCAGTCTCGCAAACACCGTACGCGACGAGTGTGACGCCAACCAGAGCACCGCCAGCCAGTGGATCGGGAACGCGGTCCAGAAAGGCTGGCTGGAGCAGCGAGGCACCGGCGCGAACCGTGAGTACGTCGCCACCGACGAGGATGCAAGCCTCTACGACTCCGAGGCCGTCGACCGTTTCCTCGGTGAGGACGACGTCCAGGACGCCGACGTCGAGGCCGCTCTGGAGGCCGCGGTGGACTACTACCACGGCCAGCTGACCGATGACCAGCGCTGGCTCATCGAGGGGAAGTGGGGCATCGACAGAGCCACGATGGACGACCTGCGTATCGGGTTCTCCCCGTCGAACAACGAACTCCCGGCCTTCCTCGAAGAGCGTGGCATCGACCCGGTGGCCGCGTTGAAGGCCGGCGTCGTCCGCTGTTCCGCGGTGAAGTACGTCTACACAGGAGACCCGGATGCGGGTGGGGGGTCGGACGCTCTTCCGGATGTCCTCGACGAGGTCGCTGCGGCACGCGCCGCTGGCGAGGTCGCGTCCGAGGACATCAGCCTCGAAGCCGTCCTGGAGGCCGTCCAGGAGGAGGGTCACGCCCGACTGTACGCGTGGTGGGACGCCCGGATCGTCTTCCCCTACCGCGACCAGGACGGCACCATTCGGTACCTCATCGCCCGGAAGACCGGCCAGAGCGACGACGTTCCGGGAAAGTATCTGAAACTCGCCAACACGAAGCCGTGGGTCGCGGACGACGTCGTCTTCGAACCGATCTACGGCTGTGGCACCGTGGAGCCCGGCGAGGACCTCATCCTCACCGAGGGCATCACCGACGCGATCCGGGCGCACGAGGCCGGATTCCCCTGCATCTCCCCGGTGACGAAGCAGTTCAAGAAGGAGCACTACGACGTCCTCCTGGAGTACGCTGAAGAGGCCGGCACCGCCTACCTCTGCTTCGACAGTGAGGAGAGCGGCGTCGGCCTTGACGGGGCGCTGCGCACCGCGTGGTTCCTCCAGGAGAACGACGTGGACGCCCGCGTGGCCGAGCTCCCGCGCGGTGACCGGGAGGAGAAGGTGGACCTCGCCGAGTTCCTCCAGGACCACGACGGCGACGATCTCCGCGACGTCCTCGACGAGGCCATCACGCCCGACGACCACCCCGACTTCGATGATGTCGTCCACGGCGACCAGGAGCCCGAACCGGACGACACCCCGGGCGGCGACACCTCGGGGAGCAGCGGGAGCGGGAAGACCGGGTCGAAGCAGAGCGCCCTGTTCGACCTCAGCATCTCTGACGTCGTCGAGAACGACAGCAGGAACGGCGTGCAGCCCGGCTACCGAGGCGACAACCCCATCCGTCACGTCGGCGACAGCCACTCCAGCTACTTCGTGTACGAGAAGTACCGCGGGGGGATGCGGGCCCGCGACTTCAAGGAAGGCTACACGTACACGCCACTCACCTGGCTGGTGTGCGCAGCTGGTGCTCGGTCCACCTCGAACCCGGGCGGCCCCCTCGATGCTGATGAAATATGGGCTGCCTGGAAGTACGCGAAGGAGCAGGGGGTCCTCGGTGAGACCGACCCGATCCCCTGGAAGGCGCGCCTCCACATCGCCCGGGAGCACGACCTCGCTCCCCGCGACCTCATCGATGGCGCAGAGCGAGATCCCTCGCTGCTCCCGACGACGATCCACAACCGCATCCTGGAGACAGTCGAAGAACGGTACGGTCTGAACCCCGGAAAGGACGCTCTCGACACCGACCACAAGTCGGAGAAGCGCGCCGAGTACCTGGCCGGGGACGATGGCGACATCCAGGAAGACGACGACAAGGGACGTGAGGTGAAGCGGATGCTGGCGACGCTCGACGAGCTGGCCGACTGACGACCCCTCATTTCTCCGCCGCCACGAGCTCCCGTAGCTTCGGCGCTGACGAGATCTCCTGCGCCACCGCCAGTATAACGCGCACGTGTAACGGAAGTAGAAGCCTTCTCTTCCCAAGAATTCGCCGAAGCCGTTCTAATGGTTTGATTGCTGGTACATTTATTGGTAAAATTGGGGTTGTGGAGAACCAATAACTGCTGTAATCGCTATACGACGTAGGGTTATTGGGGCGATTTTATCGTTTATTGGTTGTTTCAGGGTGGGGGGCGGGACCCCCGCCCCACCCTCGCGCGTTACGCGTAATAGCAATGGAGTAACTGCGTTCCTCGTTCAGCGTCTCACAACGAGGATTCCGGTCACTTTGAACACCGGAGCCGACGAGATTGCCAATAATTCGGCCTGTGGCGTCCTTCTCTCCCTGCGGAAGATCGAGGAGCCGCCGGTGCGCGCGACCAGCGCCCGATCGCCAACCACGATATGGTCGTGCTGTCAGTCGGCGGTTCAGGCTGTCAATCGGGCAAATGAGCGGTTTTCTATGGAGTCACGTGTTTACTGCATAGATACTACCTCTGAGAGTCCGGGATTATCCAGTTAGCGGGGTAACTTTGCAACCATTTATGGCATTGCTCCTGTGAAGTAACTTCGCTAACATGCCAGGAATGACCTACAATCCGCTCGGTCTCTCAGGCGAGCGGGACAGAACAGGCACCTTCCGACCGTCCCCGACGTCGCAGTACATCCGGTTCCGCGAGACCGCGAAGGACGGCGACGTCCTCGACGAGTTGATCGGACTGACCCTCACCTCGACCGGCATCCGCGCCGCAGCGATGGCTCACATGAAACCGTCCTGGTGGAGCAGCGAGCCGGGCGAGCGCCCCCACCTGGAGATCCCCTACGGCGAGGTGTGTACCCTCGGGTCCGGGAACGGGAGCGGGGGCGACACGAGCCGAGAGGGCGTTCCCTGCTTCCACTGCCGGAACCGGGCGAACAAGCGGTGGGCACCGGACGGCGCGGACTTCACGCCGAAATCAGAGGCCGGCGTCCGGCCGATCCCCGTCCGCGACGAGGACACCATCCACATCCTGGATAGCTACTTCGACCTCTACGAGAACGTCGCCTCGCAGGGGACGATCACCAACCGCGTGAAGAGCATCGGCGAGCGGGCGGGGTTCGAGCGCCGGGTGGTCGCGCACGATCTCCGCGATACGTACGGCACGCTGCTGGCGAAGAAGGACTTCGGTCCTCACAAAATCAAGGCGCTGATGGGACACGCGAACCTCGAAGAGGCGATCAAGTACATCAAGCTGGCCGGAGAGGACGTCCAGGACGAGTATGATGATAAGTGGTGAACCGCCCGAGGACCTCAGCGAGCGCCAGCTGAAGGTCTACCCGGGCGAGCAGTCGCTCCCGCTCACCAACGACGGCGTCAACGCGTTCAGGGCGGCCAGCCGGGACGGCGACCACAAGGACCGCCTCATCGGCGAGGGACTTCTCCTGACCGGCCTGAAGCCGGGTACGTTCGCTCACATGACCGAGGAGTGGCTGGAACGGGAGGACGGCCGCCTCTTCGTCCGCGTCCCTGGTGACAGGGTCGAGTGCGTCGTGAGCCCTGGACGTCGAGGCCGAACGACCAGCGGCGGCGGGCACCCGTGTAAGGACTGCGAGCGACGGAGAGACGGGTACTGGACGCTGAACGGAACGCTCCAACCGCGACGGGTTCCGGTTCCTGAGGCTGAGTTTGCTGACTTCATGGAGGCGTACTTCTCCGCGCACGACCGTGTCTGTACACCGGGGACGGTGAACCACCGCCTGCAGGAAATCGGTGTCAGAGCGGGCTTCGAGAAGACCGTCTCGGGGAGCAACCTGCGGATGACCTTCGGGAAGATGCTGGCCGAGAAGGGCTTCGACGCCGAGATCGTCCGGCGAGTGATGGGCTTCCGCGATACGAACCAGGGGAAGGAGATGGCGCAGCGGTACTTCGTCCTCTCAGAAGAGCACGGCAACCCGCCCTACTACTGCGGCGAGGAAACGGACTCAGGCGACCGCTGCCGTCGGACGGTCTTCTTCCCGAGCGACGTCTGCTACCGTCACGAGTAGCCCGTCAGAAACTGTTAAGACTGTCAGCCCTGTACGTTCTGGCAGAGCCATGTCCGCAGACAAGCGACTCCCGGTGACCGAAGAGACCCGGAAGGAACTCCACGAGCTGAAAGAACCAGGCCAGACCTACGACGACCTCCTGAAGGAGCTGGCGCAGCAGCGCCGCCGGCAGGACCTGGAGCAGCGCTTCCAGCAGTTGGAGGAGGCGGACAGCGACGAGTTGACGCCCCTCTCGGATGTCTGAGTACGACGTCCTGCTCGGTGACGACGCCCGCGAGTTCCTCGACGTCGCCGACGAGAAGACCGAGCGGGTCTGCAAGGAGAAACTCGGGTACCTTGCGGAGAGCCCGTACCCGGGCCGCGGTCGTGGGGACAAGGAGAAGCTCCCCATCGACGGCCGCCGCGACCGGTACCGGATGCACATCTCTCGGACCTACACGGCCATATACACCGTTCTGGAGGACGAGAACGAGGTGCGCGTTCTGGAGATCGTCCCCATCGACGAGGCGCACAAGCGGTACGGTTTCTAACTCCCACCCGCATGCGGGATGGTTCAGAAAACGTCTTTCTCAGGATATAACCGCTCAGAAACCCGTCCGCGGATGCTCTCCAAGTTGTATTTGTTTTTCTGGCCCTCAGGAAAGTCTCGCTTCATCGGGAAAGCGGGGAGCATATACTCTCTACTGGATCCCCATTTTAGGCGTGCATACGTTGTTTCGTGGACATTGAGGACTCCGATACCGTACCGCTGGAAGAAGTGTTCGAGCACCTCCAGCTTCCCTCCCTGAAAACCGACCTGATGCCGGTTATCGTGCATTCGGGCAGCCTGGAGTTTAGGGATATACGGTGCGAATGCCCACAAATTCACGCGTTCGCCGATGTATCTCTTTCCGGAATACTGGCGGACGATTTGCTGGTGAGCCTTCCCCGCGTCGGAACCGCCTGTGAGCCTTTTCAGTTCGAGGCCTATTCTC
>NZ_JAHLKM010000071.1 GCF_024449025.1 Natronomonas aquatica
TAACCGCTCGTAAAACCGACTCAGATACTCGTCGTTGCAGGTGTGGACAGCAGTATGAGCGGCCTGAACGAGCAGCCACCGAACCCTTCCTGAACCACGCTTCGAGAGCTCACCTTCGATCCGCGAGTCGCCTGACTCGCGGATCACCGGGTTCAAACCGACGTAGCTGACGACTTCTTTGTCACCGTCGAACCGACCAATCTCGCCTAATTCAGCGTAAATCGTCAACGCCGTATAGTAACTCACACCGGGAATCGTCATCAGCAGCTGGGTCTCCTCCAGAGACCCAGCGCGTTCTTCGATTGTCTCTTCGAGATTCTGTATCTCGTCGGTGAGCGTCTCAATCACTTCGAGATACGACGCCAACACCGAATCCCACGGCGTCGGGAGCGAGAGTTCCCGCAGGAACTCTCGTCCCTCCTGAGTCAACGGCTTCACATCTTCGTTGATGCCGTGATCAGAGAGGAGACCATGGACCTTGTTGGCATACTCTGTCCGGTGTTCTACTAACGACTGACGCCCGCGCACGAGTGCGCGGGCTTCCCTGATCTCGTCAGTCGGAACATAACTCTCAGGCACAGAGTTCAAGCGCACCATCCGCGCTAGCTCTTTGGCATCGACGCGATCAGTTTTCTTGTCGGTATCAGCGATCTGATTCAGTTCCTTCGGGTGAGCAACAGTCACATCCAAATGCTCCGACAGCGTATCATGGATGTGGTAGTAGTTGCTGGTCGCCTCTATCGCGGCTTGTGCGCCAGCATACCGCTGGGCGAGGTCGTCGAGGTTCGCGTTCTCGACGCGAACCTCTTCGACGATCTTCCCATCTTCATCCATTACTGCCACCTGTGCGTACCGTTTGTGGACATCAATTCCGAGGTACATGGTTTGTTCACCCGGGACGCCAGTGCGTGAAGCAGAGATTCACCTATTCGGGCTTTCCCGGGTGCCGCGCGGCGCGGCACCCGGGCTGTAACGCCCATGACTCGGCTTCTTTCGCACACGGACCAGTCACTCCCACGTGCTCTGAGGCACGGAATCGCGTTCGGTCTCTTGCGCCCCATATCTTGTTTCACGCTCTCATGGAGTAGCAGCGTTTCCATCGAGTCACTC
>NZ_JAHLKM010000072.1 GCF_024449025.1 Natronomonas aquatica
GAGCGTGTCATAGAATCCATCTCATAGCTTCTCGCAGCCCGGTTCGTTTCCTCGCTCGTAGTTGGTGATGGCAACAACGAGTCGGAGACACAGCGCAACGAATACTTCTGTTCGTGCGTGGACGCGGCCTCGGGCGCGGACGTGCCCGAGGCCGCAGTCCTTCACCGCGTCGTTGGTTCGCTCGACTCCTGTCCGGTGGTTGTACGTCTCGTCCAAGATGGATTGTTTCAGCTGAACGTCCTCGCTGTGTTCCTTGATTCGGTCTTCGACCCTGTACTCGATGTCTTTCGGGTCGTCAGTGTTTCGCGGGTTGTACGGAGCGATTGGCACGACCCCTGCGGCCAGCAGGTGGTCGTGCCAATCGAGGATGTCGTAGGCGCTATCTCCCAGCATCCAGATGGGTGTATCGACGGCGAGCGCGTCACGCGTGACGCGCATCGCCGTCTCCTGATCCGCTTGTTTGGCCTGTGTGAACTCCGCTGCGATCGGGATCTTTGCGCCAGTCGAGACGATCGTACAGCCGAAGCCGTAGTAGTACTCTTCGGCTGTTGGGTCGTAGTTCCACGACGCAGCGTCGTTGTATTGGATCGCTTCGATGTGGGTCGAATCGATGGAGTACGTGGAGTCGAGCAGGCCGCGGACGGCGGCCTGCTCGACGAGCCTGTCGAAGACATCGTCAATAACGTGTTCGAGGTCGGTGAGAAAGCGGTCCACCGTGTCTCTGGATGGCGGTTTGTCGAGTCCGCAGTAGTACCAGACGAGGCTGTGCTGGAGTTCTCGCGTGACCGGACGGGTGCCGTAGACATCCTCGTAGTAGCAGTGCAGAAAGCCGCGAAAGAGATCCGGTGGCTGGTGCACTCGTGTTCGCCCCCGCTTCGAGGGGGCGAACACGTCGTACTCCAGGAGAAACTCGAACTCAAGGTGTTCGAACAGCGGTACTGTCTCGGTAGCCGCTGCATTCAAAAAGTCGTCTACCGAAGCTACGTCTTGCAGGGCGTTGGTACTGCTGGACACAGTTTCCAAACCCTGCGGCCTCCCTTGGGAGGCTTTCTATGACACGCTC
>NZ_JAHLKM010000040.1 GCF_024449025.1 Natronomonas aquatica
GAATCGCGTTCGGTCTCTTGCGCCCCATATCTTGTTTCACGCTCTCATGGAGTAGCAGCGTTTCCATCGAGTCACTCTCGCTCTGTGCAGTCCCCGGCTCCAATAGACCGTCGGAACGCTCTTATTTCGGGGGAAGGGCGGGATTCTCTCGCTGTGTCAAGACAGCGCTGCCCCGAGAGCGCTCCCGCCGGCGACGGCCAGCAGGGCAAAAAGGAGCGTCCCGCCGGCGTACGCCGCGGCCGCGGCCCGATCGCCGTCTTCCAGAAGCCTGACCGTCTCCACCGCGAAGGACGAGAACGTCGTGAACGCGCCACAGAAGCCGACACCGAGCGCGAGCTGTGTGTGGTCTCCTATTCCGGCGCCGAGGACGACCCCGAGGGCGAAGCTCCCGGCGACGTTGACGAGGAGGACGTCGCCCCCGCGCCGATCGACCGCCATGGAAACGGCGTACCGCGAGACGGCCCCCGCCGCGCCGCCGATCCCGACCACAAGGAGGGTCACGAGCGCCATCGAACCACCGCCCGCGCGAGAAACACCGCGAGCACGCCGAGGGCGTAGTTCCCGACGACGTTGGCCGCCGCGATCGCCGGGTCGAGGCCGACGGTTTCGGCGGCGAACGTGCTGTAGGTGGTGAACGACGAAACAAACCCCGTCGAGACGACGAGCCGGGTCCGTTCGGGGATCGATCCCCGCCTTTCGATGCTATACACCACGAGCCCGAGCAGAAAGGAACCGACGACGTTGACGGCAAGCGTCCCCCAGGGAAACGCCGCCGGGAGGGCGACCGCGACCCCGTGTCGGCTCGCCGCGCCGGCGAACCCGCCGGTTGCGACCAGCGCGACGTTCCGAGGCTCCATACCGGCCACTCAGCCGGGAGGGACAGCAACCTTGCGGTTCCGGTGGGTGGCGGAGGACTATCGCCGTCCCGTCCGTCCGGCGGTCGCTGATGTATCTCCCCGGATATTAACGATCATCGATGTACTTATGTGCGCTCTCCTAGCCACTGCTGGGTGTAGGTATGCGCGTTACCGACACACGAGAACGGACACGGCAACGAACCGACAAAAAACGGACCGAACGGGGGGCTGAGGATGGCCGGTGAGGTGGGCGAGGCGGCCGACCTCGATTACCCTTCCAGCGGCTGGAAGGGGTTCTTCAAGGACCACTTCGGCCCCTCGATGCTGTGGGCGCTGATCAGCATCGGCGGGAGCCACATCGCCGTCGCCCCCGAGTTCGGCGCGACGTTCGGGCTCGTCGCTGTGTGGGTCTTCGCGATCATCTACATCGCGAAGTACGGGGCGTGGGAACTCGGTATCCGGTATAACTACGGCGTCGGCGGCAACCCCGTCGAGGCCTACGATCAGCTCCCGGGACCGAGAAACTGGATGCAGTGGTTCACCGTCCTGGTGTTCGGCGTCTTCTACATCGCGATCGTCGGTGCCGTCGGGACGGGTACGGCGGCTATCGTCACGTTCCTGACGCCGCTTTCGGTGTCGCAGGCCTTCATCGTCTTCGTCGGCGGCGCCGGTGTGCTCGTGTTCTTCGCCCGGTACAGTCTGCTGGAGAAGATCCTGGTTGGCTTTACGATCGCGCTTGGCGTGTTGCTCGTCGTCGGCGTGCTCGTCGGTCCACCCTCGCCGGACGTCGTGAGCCAGACCGCCTTCTCGATCGATCTCGGCGGTGATCGAACCGTCGCGTTCGTGGCGCTTTTCGCCGCCGCCGCCGGCTTCGCGCCGACCGGGTTCTCCACGAGCGTCCTGATCGGAAGCTGGAGCATGGCCAAAGGCGAGGGCGCAAGCCAGCTCAAACAGAGGGGTCTCGATCCCGAGAACGAAGCGTATCACGACTACATCGCCCAGTGGATCAAGACCGGCCGCCGTGACTTCAACATCGGCTACGCGTTCAGCTTTATCCTGTTGGCGACGATGGTGATCCTCTCGGCGAACGTCCTCTATCCGGACCCGCCGGGCGACGGACAGTTCGCGGTCGCGATCGGGCAGATCCTCTCGGAGTCCTTCGGCGAGTGGTCCTTCTGGGCGATGATGGTCGGCGCCTTTGCGGCGCTGTACTCGACGGTCATTACCCTCCTCGACGGTGCCTCGCGTGCCGTCGGCGACGTGCTCCCGATGGCGATGGAGAACGACGAGATGAACAGCGATCTCATCCGTCGGGTCGTGCTGGTGTTCGTCGTCGTCATCAGCAGCGCTACCGTGTTCGTCCTCGGGAACATCCCCGTGACGTTCATCCTCTATATCGCCGCCATCCTCGCGGTGACGGAGATCGTCTTCTTCCCGGCGAACTGGTACGTGGTCAAAAAGAACCTCCCCGAGCGGTTCCACCCGACGACCGCCTGGAACGTCTACTACGTCTTCGCGCTGCTCGCCGTGTTGATCTTCGGCGCGATGGGGGCGGCCGTCCGTCTGGGTATCGTCCCGCAGTTGGTCGATCTCGTCGGCTGACGGGGCGATCCGTTCGGCGCTTTTTGCCCCCGTGATTTAATCCGACCCCGCACCGTGCTCGGGGTATGGACGACGAACGCCTCCCGAGCCGGGACCTGACCGAGGGCGTCAAACGCGCCCCGAACCGGGCAATGTTGCACGCCATGGACCTCGACGACGAGGACCTCCAGCGGCCGATGGTCGGCGTCGCCAACACCGCAGCCGAAATCACGCCCTGCAACGCCCACCTCGACGAAGTGGCGGCGGCGGCGAAAGCGGGGATCGAGGCCGCCGACGCGGTCCACATCGAGTTCGGCACGATCACGATCTCCGACGGCGTCTCGATGGGCCACGAGGGGATGAAGGCCTCGTTGATCTCCCGGGAAGTGATCGCCGACTCCGTCGAACTCGTCGCCTTCGGCGAACGACTCGACGCCATCGTCGGCGTCGCGGGCTGCGACAAGAACCTCCCGGGAATGCTGATGGCCGGCGTACGAACGGACCTGCCGACCGTGCTTTTGTACGGCGGATCGCGCCCGACCGGAACGTTCCAGGGCGAGGAGGTAAGCGGCGTCGAGGTCGTCGAGGGCGTCGGCGCGGTCCTGGGCGGGGAGATGACCGAAGCGGAACTGACAGAGCTAGAGCAGTCGGCCTGTCCGGGCGCGGGGTCCTGTGCGGAGATGGCGACCGCGAACACGATGGCGACGGTCGCCGAGACGATCGGGATGGCGCCGATCGGGTCGGCCTCCCCGGCCGCCGAAACCGACGAACGGCAGGCCGTCGCCAGGGAGTGTGGCGAACGCGCCGTCGCCGCGCTCCGCTCCGGGCTCCGGCCGAGCGATATCCTCTCGCGTCAGTCCTTCGAGAACGCCATCGCGGTCCAGGCCGCCATCGGCGGCTCGACCAACGCTGTCCTCCATCTGCTGGCGTTGGCCGAGGAGGCCGGCATCGAGCTGACGCTCGAGGCGTTCGACGAGATATCCGCGCGGACGCCCCACATCTGCAACCTCAAGCCCGGCGGCGAGTACACGATGCACGACCTCCACCGCAACGGCGGCGTCCCGGCGATCCTCCGGTATCTGATCGACGGCGGCTACGTCGACGGCGACGCGCCGACGATCACCGGCGAGACGCTGGCCGAAGCCGTCGACCGGGCCGATCCGCCGACGCCGGACCCGGCGGTCGTCCGACCACCCGACGAGCCGATCGACGACGAGGGCGCGATCGTCGTCCTGCGGGGGAACCTGGCGCCCGAGGGCGCGGTGCTGAAAGTGACCGGCGACCACGACTACCGGTTCGAGGGGCCCGCCCGGGTCTTCGACGGCGAAAACGAGGCCTTCGAAGCCGTCGAGAACCGAAAGCTCGACGGCGGGGAGGTTCTCGTCATCCGCAACGAGGGTCCCCGCGGCGGCCCCGGCATGCAGGAGATGCTCAGCGTCACCGCGGCGATCGTCGGCGCGGGCTACGACGACGTGGCGCTTCTGACCGACGGCCGGTTTTCGGGCGCCACCCGCGGCCCGATGATCGGCCATGTCGCCCCCGAGGCGTTCGCCGGCGGCCCCATCGCGGCACTCGAGGACGGCGACCGGATCACGATCGGCGTCCCCGAGCGCACTCTGGCGGTCGATCTCACCGACGACGAGATCGAATCGCGGCTGGACGAGTGGGAGCGTCCTACTCCCGAGTACGGTCGCGGCGTTCTGGCGAAGTACCCCTCGATGTTCGCATCCGCCGCGGAGGGTGCCGTGACCCGGCCGTGTCCCGGCTGGCGGGAGTGAGCCTCTCTGTATTGATCGGGACTTCTCGACCCACTCGATAAACGTGCTGTCGTCCCGGGTTTATCAAATAACGCTGCTAACAGTGTCATCCACTGCTGAGTGTTTCATTCTCGATAACAGCCTGTTCGTGCGGTAACGCCCGAACCTCTATCCCCCGCCAGTCACCATCGACACCGATCAGTGCCTGGGAGTAGCCGCGCTCTTGTCCACCCGGAATAGCGGTCTGAACGTACCGCATCTGCGCGTGATTGAGCCCGAACACTTCCGCGATTTCTTCGTTCATCCCATCGAGTTTGTGGAACTGCTTGATCGCACACTGGTCCAGAATCATCTTCGAGATATCGTGTGCTAGGAACTCATCGACAGTCTGTGTGATGAGCTGAATCGAGAGGTCGTGATGTCGGTGGTGACGGAAGATCGTCTCCAGATACTCGAGCGTGTCCGAATCTTTCATCAGATATCGGGCTTCGTCAATGACAAAGACGACCTCTTTGTTCGTCTCCTTCGCTCGCTCGTAGACGAGCGAAATGAGTAACTCCATCAGGAGGCTCGTCTGTCCACCGATCGAGCCACCTTGCTGGGCCAAATCGAGATAGAGCACTTTCTCATTGCGAATGTCGAACTCGCTCTCTCTGCCGAGATTTTCGAGTTGGCCGCCATCGTCGAACGGACTTAACTGTCCGAGGAGCCAGATCGCATCATCGTGAACCGTCTCACGTTCGGCATCCACACGGACGACGAACTCCTCCGGCGACTTTGACATCTCTTCGAGAACGTCGAGGACGTCACGAACCGTTGGGCTGGCTCGATCGTGTGTTTCGGCGTTGTCGGTTATCCCCTGTCGGTCGTACGCTTCGTCGACTGCCCGCTCGAGCGTTGTACGACGGGTTCCCAACTCGATATCCCGATGAGCGAAGTAATTCCGGAAGAAGCTCATCACTCGTGTTCGCCGCTCTTTCAACAGATCCGCGTCCTCACCGCGCCGTTCGAGAACGTGTTCGGGCGTCGGCCGTATCTCCAGGGGGTTCAATCCCAGCTCCCCACCGACAGTGATCTGTCTACCACCGAGAGCGTCGATCACGCCGTTCCAGTTGTTGAGTGGTTCGAGAACGACACCGATCCGATCCGGATCGCGTGCAAGCGTCCGGATGAACTGCTGTTTCGAACTGAACGATTTGCCGCTCCCGGGATCGCCGACCGTGAATTTCGCATAGCCGTCCTCCCGTGCGAACGGATCGATAACGACGGGACTGGCGGTATCTTTGTGAACGCCGAATTCGATGCCGCCGTCCTCTAGGATGGTTGCGTTGTGCGGCGAGGCCAAAAGCGCACCCACAGCACCACCCAGTGCGACCGCGGACCGATCGAGTTCGTTCGGGCCGATCGGCGCGGCCGATCTGATCGCGAGATCCTGTGCACAGATCGCCGTCTTCGGTTCCAGACGCGCGGGTTGTTCGCGAATCGTCGCACGAACCTCCTTGAGTGAGTGCTGTAGCTCCGCTTGTGTGTCCGCACGGACGGTGATCACGAGCTCCTGTTCGAAGACGTGCTGGCCGCTTTCGACGGCCTTGTACGTTGCCTGTGCGGTGTCGGCGCGTTCGTGAAGATACGATCCGCGGACGGAGTCTTCGAGACTGGCGTCCGCTCGGAGATCGTCGGCAACCCGTTGCAGTTCGTTTCGCGCACGCCCCTGGTTTTTCGGGACGATCCGGGCATTCAGATCGAACTCGACATCGGTCAGCTCGAAGAGACCGCCGAGATATCCGTCCTTCGGCGCGTCCGGATATTCGGCAATGTAGAGCGTCGTGGTCCACTGCTCGCCGACACGAGCCGCACGCGTTTCCCACTCGACGGCTGAGGGTGCCAAGACGTCCTGTTGGCGTTTGGCGAGATCCTCCAAAAGCGAGTACTCGACGGCTGCCGTCTCGATCGTCTCCGTATCCAGCAGTTCATCGAGCGTCGATTCCTCATACCGGTACGCGTCGAACCACGAGATGAGATGGGAAACGACGATGAAGCTGACCACGGTGAACGTCCCATAGAACATGAATCCCTCCGTCGAGACGATCGGCGGCAGCGACACGAGGAATTCCGCGATCCGACGAATGAACGGCTCGATCACGATTCGTCCTCCCGTGGACGCCGCGAAACGACCTGACTCGATCGGATCACATGCTCAGCGTCTGCTTCGTCGTGTTCTTCACCGTTCCAGAATTCGATCGTAAGATAACATAGCTCGGTGGTCGTGAGCCGCCGACTCGACCAACCGGGCATGTCGTCGACGAACTCCGATCGGATCATCTGAAGGCGATTATCGAGCTTCTCGAACAGCGTCGTCCGGATCTGTGCTTCCTCCAGTTCGACACGATGAGCGACGAATGGGTTGAAAAGAAAGCCGACGACGGGGAACTCGGAGAGCCGTTCGAGCGGCGTCTTTTCGGTTTCGTACTGATGATAGATCTCCATCCGGTCGGCTTCGACCCCGAGATAGTAGTGACACTCCTGAATATCGGTCAACTCCGTCGGTCGCTGCTCTCGATACTCTTCGATCAGGTCTCCGAAGACGGGATTGTCTCGAACATCGTCCTCGTGGAGCCGTGATTCGAGCTGATCGATGAGTTCCTTGACCGGAAACGATCGGGTCGTGACATACAGCGATAGCGGGAAGTCGATCTCGGTATTCGCGAACGTTTCGGCGGCCTCTTGAACCGTCGCCCAATCCTCCGACATGGCGAAATCCATGTTCGGCGGGTTGAGTTCGACAAAGGCTTCCATCGTCCCGTCGGTCCGCTCGATCGCGTGCGAACCGGGCCACGCCCGTTCGATGCCCGTCAGTTCCTGGGTCGACTCGCTGACATCGAAGGGTGTGTATTCGATCATCCCACCTTTGGTCGATCGGTTGGTGTGGTCAGCCCGATAATTTCGCGTTACTCGGGGGCGTTTGAGCGTGTATCGTCCGATATCTGCGAGCCACTGTGTGGCGGTTCGATCCGAGGGTGCCGCATAGACGATCGCCACACCTGCGGTAAATCCGATCAAGAGCAGGCCGATAGCGAGGATATCGATCCCGATTACGCTGCCGAGGAGCAATCCGCCAAGCGGCAGCCCGAACAGAATACCGACATCGCCTTCGTCGATATTGAGTATCGGGAGTTTGTTGGTCGCTCCGAGCTGGTTCATTACGCGTCGGTCGGCTGCAGTCGAATCCTGTGACATCGCTCAATAATAGGCTGGGTCGTTCTCTTTGCGACGATACTCCGGAACACCGCCCGCGTTCGGGCTCGCGTCCTGTTCGGGTTGTCGGGCTGGCTGTTCGCCGTTCGTTTGCCGGTATCGTTCGGTGGCAGCTGCGGTTGCGGCACCCTTTGCTCCCCATCGAGCGGTCATCGCTGCTGCCCGCGGCCCGGCGACGTACGCGGCCGTGCCCGCAGTACCGAGCAGTGCCGCCCCGCGGCCGGCACGGCTGATCGATCGACTCGCCAGCGGCGCGGCGTAGCTGAACGTTTTCCACGTTACGAACACAGCCAGGACCGGCAGCGAAATCGCGACAATATATTTGACGAACGGGCCGGAGACGGGGAGCGTGTTCGAGCCGATGAACAACAGTTCGTACCCGCGAAACAGCAGGGCCGTCGGCAGCGGCAGAACGGCCAGTGAAACGAACTGGACGCCGATGCGTCTGGCGATCTCCGAGACGATCGGGATATTGCCGTACACGACTGCAATCCCGATCGGCATCGTGTACAAAAAGACGTACAGAAGCACTTCTCGGAGCACGAACAGCGCTCGAAGGAAGACAATCGAGAGCCCGCCGACAGCGGCCATACAGAGCGTCAGTATCGGCGTTTCCAGCCCCTGTGGAAGCATTGTCGCGAGTGCGGTCCCGACCCGGTTTACGTCCGGGAGGATACCGATCGTCAGCGCCTCGATGATGGACAAAAACAGGACGGAAACCCAGTACCACGAGACGATGAGAAAGCCGCCGGTCACCGCCGATCGACGCGTCTGCCGGTGTTCGCGTGTGGATCCCCCTCCGAAAATTCGGATGAAATGTCGGCCCTGGACGCAGAGAAACAGGACGATCAGCCCGAAGAACATCATCTCGCCCGCGACGGTCGCCTCATAGATACTGTGCCACGGGGCATCCGAACTCGCGGGTTTCGTCAACGCTCGCTCGAGGCCGCTTCCAGCCGGTGTCGGTGTCGTAAGGCTCCCCCGAGAGAGTGCTTCGTATCCCCCGGTCAGCATCTGGGTAAACCACATCGTAAGCCGACCGATGATGTCCTCGAACCACTGGAGGCCAAAGTCGGCGAACGGTAACGTCATGTCCATCCATCCCCCCTACCCGTGAACATCGAGGCGAGTGTTCGACCGGCGTAGTAGGCCACTGCGAGCGGGAGCACCGTCATCCCGAATCGAACCCCGAGTTCGATCCAGCCGCCAATTGTCTGGAGGGGATGCCACCGGACGGAATCTGTATCGCCGTCGTACGCTGGGTAGACGTCTATCCACGAAGCTGGGACGTACCGGGCGCTGTATGCGCCGGGCGATGTCAACTGAACGGTCGCCTGTCCGCTGGCGTTTGTCCGAACTCTCGTCTCGCCGAGTTCGATGTAGCCTGATCGATTGCGGTCCCTCGCCGAAGCGTGGCGTGATCGAAGATCGATCGGCTCGCCGGTCTCAGCATCTTCGAGTTCCACGAGGACGGTCGCACCCGCATCGGTCGTCTCTGTAACTGATGCCGAGAGTTCTGCCTCGCGGATTCGCTGTGGTTCGGCGATCATCTGACTGACGCCGGTTTCCGTCCCGTGAACGATTCCGTTGACCGTGACCTCTTCGGGATCGATTTGATCGGCGCGAACACCCATCCCGTAGGTCTCGTTGTACGGACCCGAAACGACCTCGGCCGAGACGTGTTCGGGCAGCGACGGGCTGGGAGAGTCATGTGTCGTCCCCCACCTCCGCAGGATCGTCGGATCGGTGTGTTCGGGCTTTGCGAGCGGTGCCATCTCGGAGGGATACGCGTGGACGTAGACCGGCAACGCGTGGCTTTCGTGTGTTGTGGTCCCGTCGTCGCTCGAGGCAACCAACCGACGCCAGTCCTGGCTGCGGGCGGTGAAAAACCGCCAGATACCGCGGATTTCCGTGTCGCCCCCAGCATCGAGCGTGTACCCCTGCCATGGCTGGGCCTGGGCGATCGAGATCCCCTCGCGTCCGTCAGGATAGACGACGCTGACCGCCGTCGGATCGAGATCGTATACGTCGACGGTGTACGTATTCCAGACGGTCACCCACCGACGGTGTGTGAATCTCTCGGTCGTGCGATCCGACTCCGGCGGGGGCTGAACCGTCTCTTGAAGCGTCGCCTCGATACGCGCTTCCAGCGTGATCTCCGCCTGGTGTCCATCGAGGGCATACGAAAACGCGGGTCGATGGGTGCCGTTCTTGGTTTCGATCACTTCGCCGTCGATCAGTAATCGAACCTCCTTGATATCGTGTTCTTGGAGTTCCCATGAATGTGACCAGCCATCCTCCGTCTTCGACTCCGGTACATCGATGCGGTAATCGACCGCCCCGCGTACCCGCCCTTCGGGCGCCGCGTACAGCCGTGTCTCATTCGGCGCAATATACGTCCATGTCGACGGTGTGAGCGAGAAGATCGACGCGTGAGCGTCCTTGATGTATGGCCCGGAGTACGGATCCGCCGATTCGGGATGTACCGACTCGTCGATACCGCCCGGCTGAAACCGACTGTGGGCGTATCGATTCCATCGTCTCGCTGTGTCTGGCGGCTCTGTGAACGTGAGGTCAGTCTGCGTTGCGATCTCGTGAACGGCGGTCTGCTGTCCGCTGGATTCCCAGCTATCGGAAGGCGTATTCGACCACAGCGTCGCTTCCTCGCTTTCGGTCAGATCACTCCCGGTCGTCCCGGGGCGCGGCGGTGCTGCAGCTGCTGCCGTCGCGGTCGACAGGGTAGCGACGAGCAGACAGCTCGCGACGAGCAGTATGTGGCGGCCCATCAGAACGGGATCAGATCAACACAGTTGGCGATCGGAAGCTCCATCGACGATCCCAAGAGCGTGAAGATCGGCCCGAGCAACACGAGCACCGTCGCGGATTTCAACGCTTTGCGTTTGTGCTGTTTGAAGCCAGCCTGCTGTTCTTGATTCATCGTGAACATCTCCATGAGCGAATCGCCCTGCCAGACGATCAACAGCCCCATCACGCCGAGGCCAGTCGTCAACTGGACGAAGCCTTCGATCATGTTCACGAGCGTTTCGCTTTGCTCTGCACAGATCGGATTCTCCTGAGCAAGTACTGGATCGACGGCGATCAGTGCAAACGCGAATGTGATGCAACTGACGTACGTCGCAGTTCGATACGCTGCTGTTCGGGTAAACAGCCGATGTGTCCATCCTGATTTGTCCGACATGCAGGGGGTCTGGTCTCCCTTTCGTACATAAACTCAAGGGACGCTCATCCGTACTCTAGAGGAACACGATGACGGTGGTGGGACCGATGTGGTCATACGAATGCAGCGCGGAAACCCACGGCCGTGGAGTAGCTTACCCAATCCGTTTCTGCTCAGTCAGAGGCACTAATACTCCTAGTTTCGAGAGTCTACCGAAGAGCGAATCAGTCGGTCCGGTGGTTATCGACGAACGATTCGTCTAATGTGATACCCAACCCAGGGCTGTCATTCGGCGAAACGTATCCGTGTTCGTCGAGTTCGAAGGGATCTTCGACCATGTCGGTAACCAGTCCGTTGTAATCGGTCTGGTCGTACTCGACGAATTCGCTATTTGGAATCGAACAGGTGACGTGAATAGCCGCGGCTAGATCTATCGCCGATGAGAATGCGTGCGGCATGAACAGTTTATTTCTCGATGCGGCCATTGAGGCTATCTTCAGTCCCTCCGAGATGCCACCGACCCAATTGATACCGGGTTGAACTATGTCGACACAGTCTCTCTCGATGAGCTCTCGAAACTCATATCTCGTGTATGCCGTTTCACAACCGGAAAGAGGGACATTCACTTTCGAATTAATTTTTTCCATCCCTTCCGTATCATCGGCAGGTATCGGTTCTTCGATCGCATACAGGTCTTGATCTTTCAGCCGTTCGGCCATCCGCAACGTCGTTTTAACGTCCCAGTTATTGTTCGGGTCAACCATCACGTCTACTTTCGGACCAACTGCTTCTCTTACAGCTTTCACCCGCTTTTCGTCTTCATCGAGGCTCTCTTTACTGACACCTTTATATTGGTTCCACTTCGCTACAGTTTCCGTATGCGTATCCCGGCCAAGTTTTAGTTTAACGCCCGTGAAGCCGTCGTCGACGTACCGCGCCATATCCTCGGCGAGTTTTTCGGTATCATCCTCCCGATCCGTATAATATCCGGCGCTGGCGTATGCTTTCACCTTATCTTTAAATGGGCCAAGAAGCTGATACGTGGGTACGTCGTGTATTTTTCCGGCTAGGTCCCAGAGGGCGATATCGATCCCGCTCATCCCGGTCACGGTAAGGCCCCGCCTCCCGTGCTGACTCGTACCGACATAGATATCCTCCCATATTTTCTCGATGTATCTTGGATCCTCTCCGATGAGGTACTCGCTGAGTTCCTCTTCGATCACCGTTTCTGTCGTAACGGTCGGTCCGCCGAAGTACGCGGCCTCGCCGATTCCCGTTAATCCGGTGTCCGTTTTTATTTCTACAATTACAACATCTCTGGATATCTCTCCTTTCGCATAGTATCGTTTCTCGTCCATAGGATACGACAACGGTATGGCCTCCACATCGACTATTTGCATATGACATTTTTATATATGTATAGATAATTATATAATTAACGATTATATAGTGAATTAAAGCATGTTCGGGATTCAAGCGACAAGATCAGCCGTAGTTGAATCCCTCCCACGGAGGATGCCTGATATCAAAAATGGAGGCACACGCTGGAGACATCGCTACTCCTGTATCTTAAATACCAGAACGAGGCATCCCGCCGTGCAAGCGTGGGAGCCTGCCGGGAAACGACCGGCGAGTGTTGTGCTGAAACACTCTCCACCACGCTTCGCGGAGAAAGCATGCGTGAATTCGATCCACGGTCCGGAAGGACTATCGACAGGACGGATAGCCGACTTGATATCCCAGCTGATGCCGTAGTGCTCGGGAGGGACAGACAAGGCGCTCTCCATCTCTTCTCACGAAATACGCGTTCGATCACGGTCGTCGATACAGCCGAGTTGATCCAACGATACGATCTCACTTCTCACTCGTTAGATACGTGGGTGACGATCATCGCCCAAGACCCGGGTTGGCGTGATCTCTATAACGCGGAGATGTTCCTCGAGATCCTCGCTGATACCGTGGGGGCACGCTAGATGCCGATCGCCATCTTGGACACCGACGCTGAATGTCCCGAATGCGGACACTGCGGAGCATGGTCACAGACGCTCATCGAGCACTCCCAACCCGTAGAGCGGTTTCAGTGTCAGGCGTGCGATGCCCAATGGGTGATTCCCCGGTGACTACCCCCGACAGTGTATCACTCGACGTGCCCGTGGACAGCACAGAGCGAACGCTCATGGAGGCTACGCCCCGTCACATCCGGACACGCTGGAAGATCACCAAGACACCATCACGTACGGGACTCGAAGGTGTCATTAAGTATGCCCCGCAGCGTTGGTTTGTGGCTGGTGTCTACGTGTCCTGTATGTTCATGCATGAGTTCACGTAGCTGATCAACGTCTTCATCGGGGATGTCGGAATCTGCCTGTGCCGCGTAATAAAGTGCAACAAGGGCGTGTGGCGTCTGCTCGGGGTCACCAGAGTCTACGAGTGCTCTCGCTTCTTCAACTGTGACGGATTCGCCGTTACAGATCGCGGCTTGTTTGAGGGTGATAGCGTCGACGACCGCCGCCGACACCTGTTCGTCGGGTTGGAGTAGATACCCGTACTCATCCTGTTCGGCTACCTTCACCCACACCTCATAGCTGCCATCTCTGACGATCACCCATCGTTTTACGTTTCCGTCTTCATCGGTAACCGAATTCACGACTTCTACGTCGTTACGGTTCACAGTCCTATGCATAGCGTAGGGATGTTTCCGCCCATCTCCGCCCACCTCAACCCAATATTCCTCATCAGGGGTGTCTTTATCCGAAATCATGATCCAATACGCCACCTACATATTATCGGGATAGAACATTACTTTAACGCATAAATCGAGGATGCTACTTACCAGTATCTGCACTCCGACTGGTGCTGAATACGTGCCCTTCATCTTGCACGTCGGTCAGTGACAATATTCTACAACCGACAGTTGTTTTACTAGATTAGGTAAGAGCGGTGGGATTAGCGAACTCAGCCTCGTCAATTGTGTTCGTCAAATGGGACGACTCATGTCGTAGCAGACATCGATACGTTTGAGAGATTCTGTGCCGTCAGCTCTTTCTACTGATCATCACTTGGCCGCTGTGAAAGTCGATCGAATCGGTCCTGTGCGGCCTCTGAACGCCGTTCAGTCCCGTCCGGATCGTACTTGGCGTCCGTTACTTCGTCATCAGTGCATTCGATCGTAAGTACCGATCCAGTCTCGCGTCCTGCCGCTGGAAGTTCGGCGACATCGAGTACTAACTCGTATAATTCCCCATCAGCAGCCTCTAGCTCGAGCCGAGCGAGCGAATCCTCGATCTCGTCGATAACGGCCGTGTAGGTTCCATCCGGGATCATGGGTATGATTCGGTAAGAACTTGCTCGCCATCAGTGTTCGTCACGATCACCGTATCTCCATCGTTGTTCCAGATCGGCCGACTCGATCCCCAATAGCGCTCGGTTGCTGTATCGTCGCCACTCCCGGTCCGAAGTGTGATCGTTTCACCTAGGTCAAGCACAGTTTCTTCAGGGAACGTATAGGTTGCCCCGGACTCATCCTGGACTGTCCAGCCGGCGAGGTCAAGCGATGTGTCGCCAGTGTTCTCGAAGACAACGTACTCATCGTTGAGATTCTCACGATCATCGCCTTCTGCGTCGGCGTGGATTTCGGTAATCGCGAGCGCTGAGTCCGTTCCGTCGGAAGGGTCGTTCGATGTCCCGCCGTCAGTGGTCGCCGTCGTCGATCCCGTGGTACCGCTGGAGGCGTTGATGACTGCCCGTTGTGTGATCGAATCTGACGCTCCCAGCTCAATCGGCGTGCCGTCTCGAAGGGACAGTGGCGCCGTCGGGGCTGATTGTTGTGTCCCAACTGTCACGTGCGTCCCGTTGCTTTGGAAGACGGTGTTGCCGTGGGTGGCTGTCCAGTAGGCCGGGACCGACCGCATTGCGAGCCGGTTCAGCGTTTCCTCGTGGGGATGGCCGTATTGAGAGTCATATGGCGAGGAGATCACGACAGCGGCCGGCGTCGCTGCATCGAGCAACCGATCACCGGTGCTGCTCGAACTGCCGTGATGGCCCGCTTTCAGCACAGTCGTCTCGAGTTGGATGCCATACTCGTTGACGAGGAACCGTTCGGCGTCGGCTTCGGCGTCACCGGTAAAGAGAAAGCTCGCCTGCCCGTGGCGGAGTTGGACGACGAGGCTGTTCTCGTTTCGATCCTCACCGTCGAGATACCCTTCCGGTGGACCGAGGATCTCTGCAGTGACGCCCTCGAACGGGATTGTATCGCCAGCTCGGGCCTCATAGAGCGTCACGTCATGTGTTTCGACGGCATCGAGATACTGTGCGTAAGTCTGCGTTGTGGAGGTAATCCCAGAGTCGTAGATCTCGCCGACGCCGTCGCCGTTCGTCTCCAGATGAGTAATCACCTCGGCATGTCCGCCGATGTGGTCGGCATCGGGATGTGACGTGACGAGATAATCGATCCGGTCGATATTGTGGGCATCGAGATAGTTGATGACGTGTTCGCCATCATCGTTGAAATGCCCCGAATCGATCAGCATGGTTTCGCCATCGGGGCCGATTACGAGAACGCTCGCAGCCTGGCCGACGGCGATATAGTGGACTTCGAGCGTTCCCGCTGCAGACGTGGTAAGATCGTCTCCGCTACTTTCGGTTGTTTCATCACTCGCAGGATCCTCCGGGATTCCTGTCTCGCTGTCGTCGGGATCGGGCTGTGACGGTGCTATACTGGTACACCCCGCTACCGAGGCGGTCAATAACAAAACAGCGATGGCTATGACGGGGAGGCGACCCATTGAGAAGTAGAACACAGATCAGACAAATAAAACCGTATCTCCTGCTGTATGGTGGGAATCGATCCGATCTACAAACAGCGATTCATCGGGATCTTAATCGCCTGTGGTGACGATCGACGTGTTTGCTCGGTTTCGTACAGCCCCGACTGTAGCATAGACGAAGGGCGTGTCGAGAACAGCAATTGCGAGTTTGATGATGTACTGGCCGACAATGAGCCCTACCGCTTGCGACAACGGCACTCCCTGGAAGACGACGAACGCAATCGTGATGAAGATCACTGTGTCGATCAGTTGGCTGGTGATTGTTGAGCCGAGATTCCGCAGCCATAGCGCCTTCCCGTCTGTGTAATCTCGGATTCGATGGAACACGATGACGTCCCAGTTTTGACTAATCAAATACGCAAGCAGACTTCCTGCGATGACTCCCGTACTGGCACCGAGGACACTACTGAACTGTTCTTGCCCGACCGGTGATTCGGGAAAGACAGGAGCGGAGATCGCCAGCCAGACCAATCCCAAGAGGACGAAGTTCATTACGAACGCGACGTTGACGAGTTGCGTGGCAGCCTGCCGCCCGTATAATTCCGCATAACAGTCCGACGCGAAGAACGTAACCGCGTACGCAAACGCGGCAGCCGGAACCAAGAGTAAATCCCCCGTCAACGGGACCGCAAATGGGAGCCCGACAGCGACGATTTTCGCCGCCGTTACCTGCGAGGTGATCAACGCTGTCACGAAGATGGCAATCAACGCTAACCGAGGAATCGGGAGTCGGTCCGTCGCGGTATGCGCATCATTACTCATTCGTCGGCCTCTGTCTCATCGCCTTCAAGTCGACCGTGTCTTGCATCAATCTCATCAAGCATATCCAGCGTTTTTCGGACTGAGGCACGGATCGCATCGCTTCTGTTGACGAACTTTCCATCGGAGCCAACGTGCTCGTCGAGGTCTTCCAGCAACTCTTCTGGAATCTCAACGCTTATTTTCGGCATACCAAGGTATGCTTGAGGTAGTCTTTTAATATTATCGGTGATCGATAAGGCTTCGTAATAAGGCTTCCATCTCTCCCTGTGAAACAAGTGTTTATCTTTTGATACTATGAGTTATTACTGTGCAAGATACAGAGGTTGGATCTAGCTCGATCGGATAATGTCAACAGCATTTGTCGCTTCGTACCAGAGTGTGTCGAGAGGATTTGCAGCGCTCATAGAGTAATATCTGATAGATACTTCCGATGCGTAGCCGAGGATCTGAATGCCACTGCCGAGGGGATCAAATGGGCGTTAAATTTGTCTAGCAACGGGGAGTTCCGCTATCGACACACATTTGACTCTGCTGAGGAACTCTCACAGTACGATCCTCTGTGGTTACAGCTGATGACGTATTACCTGGACAGCACCTTCCGGCTCCGATGGAGGTTGAGGTTACTGATGTCACATGGAATCCAGGTCCTTCTCGACGTGCGGAAGTTGAGTTAGTGGATACGGTTGGCAATCTGTTTCGGTTAATCGACTACGAGGGAGCGAATATTTCCATCGAGTGGCGACCAGGATCTTCTTATCTGATCGATGAGTGTGGAACCCAGAAAGGAAAACGCGGGTTTGAGTTTGAACGCCTGTGTTTAATCACTAGCGGGCGGGGGATCACGTCGTGAGATCAAAGGCGTTGAAGCGGGAGAGTAGTGATT
>NZ_JAHLKM010000073.1 GCF_024449025.1 Natronomonas aquatica
TCGTTGAACGTCCACTGCTGGAACTTTGAAGCGTCTGAGATGCGTTCACGGATGTTTTCCAAGTTCTCAAACACAATGGTCGTACAGCCATGTGAGACGGCTTCGTTGACCAGTTCCTTCGATGCTTGGTGCAAGAAATCTTCAGACCAGTTAGCGAAGGTGTCACCGATGGACTGTATCGTGAGGTGTGCGCTTCGTGTGCCTTGCTGTTGGAGGCGAGCGCGGCGACGTTCATACTCGCGGCGTTTGTGATTCAGCAGGTCGGCGTTCCCGATGAACGCGCCTGTGCTGGTGACTGCAAGATACCCGTCCACGTTCCGGTCTACGCCAAGAACTGTCCTGCTCTCAGCTTCTCCCGACGTTTCTTCGCGTTCCTGCTTTACAGAGACGTGGAGATAGTAGGTATCTGTTTGGTAGTCGTAGCGGAGTTTTGCGCCCTGTTTCTGCCACTCGTCGCTTTCCATGTACTCGGCTTGAATCGAGTCGTCTGGATAGACGTATTCGGCGTGAACGCGACTGCCACCATAGGCGGCAAGTGAGCAGTAGCCGTCGAAGTAGGTAATCGCGTTCGTGTTGTAGACTGTTGTGTTCGATGTGAACACTGGTTTCGAGGTGCGTTCACCTGCTTTCATCTTCTCAACACACCCATCGAGTGCATTAGCGGCATGGTCTGTTGCGGCAACCGTCAGGTCAGCGTGCAATCCAGTGTCCTCGCGTATGTCATCGTAGACAAGGCGCTGGAGATGATTACCCGACGTAATCACGTACCCGTCGTCATCACCATCCCATCCTTGGTCTGCGAACCGCTGTGTTGCATCCCGAAACGTGTTCATTGTCCGTTTCAGGTCGTCTCGGCGGTCGCTAGGGACGGAGAGCTTGACAACTGCGGTACGATTAATCTCCATCTGTATGCCACTTGTGGCTTTATGTTTATAAAAGATAGGGAGTTGGCCGGGCTGTTGAGTGTTGTTTGCCCTTCGGAGCTTACGCGATTCCCGCCCGCCGTGAACGGCGGGACTCCCTCGCTGATTTAGGTGG
>NZ_JAHLKM010000041.1 GCF_024449025.1 Natronomonas aquatica
GGGGTGGCCGAAGAACCAGAAGAGATGGCCCCACAGGAGGGCGCCGCCCTCGGTCGCCGAGAAGTAGACGCTGCCGAGAATGCGGTCGGCCGCGAGAATGAATCCAGTGCCCAAAAGCACCGCGAATGCAAAGAGCATCATCCAGACGGTTGCGAGGATGGACCAGGTGAACATGGGCATGTCCATGAGGCCCATGCCTTCGGCGCGGGAGTGATGGATCGTCGTCAGGAAGTTGACTGTCGAGGCGGTGACGCCGATGACGAACATCGCCAGCGCGAGGATCGCCCCCGTCGAGCCGATCGAAGGGGTGTAGGCTGGCATGTTGAGCGGGGCGTAGATCGTCCAGCCCGCGGACAGTGTACCGCCCTGGAAGAACGAGATCCCGAACAGGACCCCGGAGAGGGCGTACAGCCAGTATGAGAGCGCGTTGAGCCGTGGGAACGCCAGATCGTCGGCACCGATCTGGAGCGGGACGACGTAGTTAGCGAAGCCGAAGGCGAACGGCGAGAGGAACCAAAAGACCATGAGGAGGCCGTGTGCGGTGACGGTTTCGTTGTAGCCGACGCCGTTGCCGCCGAGGACCGTCGCCGTGGGGTCCCACAGCTCGACGCGGAGCAACAGCGCGAGGACGCCGCCAAGGAGCAAAAAGAAGACCGCGGTGAGCAAATAGAGGATGCCGACGTCCTTGTGGTTGGTCGTAACGAGCCAGCGTTTGAGCGAACTGGTATCGGGAAGCTCGCTCATCAGGCGCTCACCCCCACCGTCTGCGTCGATGCCGATGGGTCGTACGTTCCGTTGTACCACTCGTTGAATTCGTTAGGTTCCATGACGACGATTTCCCCTGTCATCTGTGAGTGTCCGGCACCGCACAGCTCGAAACACTCTATCGTGTACGTACCCGGCTCGTCCGCGATGAACCACTCCTCGGAGGTCTCACCGGGGATCGCGTCCGCCTTGACACGCAGATCGGTCACCCCGAAAGCGTGCCAGACGTCGTCGGAGGTTATATGCAGTCGTATCACTTGATCCTCGTCGGCCGGCACACGGAGCGTGCCGAATTCGCTTTGCCCGCTGGGGTAGGTGAACTCCCAGCCGAACTGGAAGCCGGTCACCTGGATGTCCATGTCCCCTTCGGTCTCGACTTCGGAGGTGGGGCCAGCCTCGACGTACAGAAGCAGCGTATACGCGTACACGACGAGGCTGATCACGATAACGGCGCTGATCCCGAACGAGACGAAGAGCTTCTTGCTCTTGCCACCGCCCTGTCCGCTCGGGAGTTCGCCGACCTGCGGGGCGTCGAACTCCTCTTCGGTCTCTTTGCCCGTATCACGGTACTCGTAGGCGTGATACAGCGTGTAGGCGACCACGACGACCCCGACGACCGTCCCCATGGCGACGAACACGAGGAAGATCTCCGAGAAGACCTCCGCCTGTGCTCGCCACCCATCCGACGCCTGAAGGAGCGTATCCATCATGATATCTGTTACTTGTTTTGACTGACGGTCATATGTACTTAGCTTTTGTTGTGTGCGATTCACCCGCCGGAACCCGAGGACGAAGGTTATTTGTACAGCGGTGAGTACCAACTCACAAAGCACCATGTCGACCACAACACTGTTACAGCTCTATGGGGCTCTCGACTCGCTGGAGGCGCTGTCGGGAGCCACGCTCGCCGCCGTTCTGCTCGTGCTTTCGGTCGTGCTCTTTGCGGGCCCGTACCGACTGGCTCGCAGACACGACCTCGGGACCGCCCACGCTGTCGGCGCGGGGCTGGGCGGCCTCGGGTTCGTCTTTCTCTTTCTCGTTGCGCTCCAGTTGCTTCACAGCCCGATCTGACCGGTCGAAGACGACGAGGGACAGCGGAACGATCGATCCGTCGTCACAGCGCGAGTCCGTCGACGACGATCGCGACGAGTACGATCCCGAGGTAGGCGTTCGAGGCGTGGAACGCCCGGAACGCGGCGTTTTCTGACCGCTCGTAGTGGAGGCGGACAACCGCCCACAGGAAGACGGCACCGAAAAGGGTGGTCGCCGCCCCGTAGATCCATCCCAGATCCGTGACGGCCGTGAGGGCGCCCGCCCCAAGCAGGGTCGCGCCGAGATAGAGGAGAATGTGCTTTCTGGTCTCGGTCTCGCCGCGGACGACGGGCATCATGGGGAAGCCGCCGCGCTCGTAATCGTCGCGGTACGCCAAGGCGAGATTATAAAAGTGGGCGGGCGTCCACAGGAAGATGAGGCCGGCTAGCGCGCCCCCCGCGACGCCGACGGTTCCCGTGACGGCCGCATAGCCGATCAGCGCCGGCAGTGCGCCGGCTGCCCCGCCGAGGACGGTGTTTTGGACCGTGTTGGGTTTCAGGATCAGCGTGTACACGACGCTGTAGAAGCCGATCGCCGCCAGCCCGAGGGCGGCGACCAGGATGTTTACCGAGAGGAAGGCCCAAAGCGACGCGACGGTGAGCAGGCCGCCGAAGGCCAGCGCGTTCCGGACCGGGACCTCGTGGGTCGCGACCGGCCGGTCGGCGGTCCGCTCCATCCGCTTGTCGACGTCCCGTTCGAGGACGTGGTTGAACGTCCCCGAAGCGCCGATCGCCAGAACGCCGCCGCCGAGCGTATAGAGGACGGTCCCGACCGTCGGCGTCCCGGCCAGGGCCATTCCGGCGCCGGCGACGAGACTGAGCAGCCACATCAGTCTCGGCTTCATCAGCCGGAAGTACGCGGCGGCCGTCGCTTTGAGGCGGGCCATGACGGGCAGCGCCGAGGTGTCTACACCGGCTGTTCCCCCCACGTCGGGGTCCGGCTTCGCTCCCGTCGGGGACGTTTCGGGGGCGTCGTCGGATCCTGTTTCGGTCTCCAGTTGCCACGCCAACGCGAGAACGAGGGCCGCGAAGATCGTCATCGCGACGAGCAGATGGAGGCGCTCGAGGGCGGTCCCGGACGCGAGCCCGGCGCCGATCGCAGCCTGGATCGGGTACAGAAACAGCGCCGCGACGAGGGCGGCCCTGATCCGACTGTTTCCGACCGGCCACGTGACGGCGGCCGCGGCGATCACGAGCAGGCCGACGACGGCCGCGACGGTTCGATGAAAGAGTGCGACCAGCACTGCGGGGTTCGCGGGGTCGCCGCGACAGAGCGGCCAGCCGTTACACGCGGCCGCGGCGTCGGCGAGTGCCGCGGTCGCGCCGACGATTACGAGGACATAGACGCCGATCACGGCCGCCGCGAGCAGCGACACGGGCCTGGTTACACGCATCAGTTCTCGTTTATGACTCCGGGCGCGAACACTTAGACTCCTCGCTTCTTCCCGGTCCCGATAGATCGGCACCGGCGGGCGATTCCGATTCCGACTCGCGGCGACGGTCAGTCCGGGTCCTGGAGTCGTTCCGTCGTCTCGACGAGCGGGTGGTGGGCGTAGTCGACCTCCTCGATGTCGTTGATCGATCCGAGGTCGCTTTTCTGTGCCGTTTCGGCCATCCCGAGATCGACCCGCCCATCGAGCCGGACCACGTAGGCGTCCATCTCCTCGATTCCGAGCCTGTCGGCCGCCTTGACGCGGTGGTGACCGTCGGCCAGATACAGCGTTCCGGCGTTGTCGATCACGACGAGCGGTTCGGCGAGCCCGTTTTCGAGTTCGTAGATCCGTCCCTCGAGTTCGTCGGTGTAGACTTTGGTCTGTGTCGGCGTCAGTGCCGAGAGATCGACCGTCCGGCGCTCCTCCTCGGCTTCGATCCCGTGGATGTTCTCGAGAGTCCGCTTGAGCTTGCCGACCTTCTCTGGGGTCGCCCGCTCGATCTGCGAGCGGATGACGTCCGCGTTCGAGATGAGCCCGACGAGGTTGCCGGCGTCGTCGACGACCGGTAGCTGTTGGATCCCTGACCGGAGGATGACCCGGGCGGCGTCCGTGATCCGCATCTCCGGGTGGGCGACGATGATGTCGTCGGTCATGATCTTGAATATCGGTTCGCTCTCGCCGGCGAGCAACAGATCGCGCGCACTGACGAAGCCTTTGACGTGTCGACCGTCACACACCGGATAGCCACTGTGGGACTCGCTGTCGGCGATCAGTTCGGCGACCGACGCGACCGTATCGTCCGGCGAGACCGTCTCGACGTCACGCGTCATGTAATCTTTCACCATCGGCTTTTGGCTGTGGGCGTCCTGGTCGTCGTCCATTGGTGAAACGATATCTCCACACGGCAAAAAATCACTCCCTCGGGGCGGATCCTCTGCCCGGATCGACGAGATCCGAGTAGACGAACGCCGTCGCCCGATCCGGTGTGACCCCCAGCGCCTCGAGGAACCGCTCGCTGACCACCTCGTCGATGATCTCGCCCCGTTCGTCTTCGGTCGACTCCTCGGCAAGCATTCCGACTGGAATCTGTGCGCCGGCCATGTCGGCGTGCCCGCCCGCGCTCCCGATCTGGGCGAAGGCGTCCCTGAGCACTTCCCCGAGATCGATGTCGGTCCCCCGGGTTCGCGCGGAGACGAAAACGGTCCCGTCGGTGTACCCGAAGACGAGCGTCGTGGTGACCCCTTCCATGTCGAGCAGTCGGTCGGCCGCCTGTGAGAGGGTATCGCGATCCGAGATCTCCCCGACACAGCTCGTCAACACGTCGGATTCGACAGACCGGTTCGAGATCGCCCGCCCGACCGTCTCGATCGTATCGGCGGTCACGGTCGGTGACTCGACCCGCCGGAGCGTCTCCCCGTCGGCCGCTTCGACGAGCCGTGCGGCGGCCTCGAAGTCGGCGACGGAGACCTCGCGGCTGAACGCCTGGGTGTCGGTCCGGATCCCATAGAGGAGCCCGCTTGCGAGTGCCTCTCCGGGCTCGATCGCGAGTCCCGAGAGGTACCTCTCGAGGAGCGTACAGGTCGCCCCGACGTCGCTCCGCAGGTCGACGAACTCGGCCTCGATCGGCCCCCGGGGCGGGTGATGATCGATCACGATATCGATCGGGGTCTCCTCGGGCAGGTCGTCGTTGACCCCCGGCCGGGAGTGGTCGACGAGCGCGAACGCGTCGAACTCCGAGAGGTCGTTGTCGGCCGAGAGGTTCCGCAGGTCGTACCCGAAGAGGTTGACCAGCGCCCGGTTCTCCTGGTGGTTGATCTCGCCGTAATAACACGCCTCGGCGTCGACACCAACCGCGGTCGCGATCCGTCGGAGTCCGACCGCGGCGGCGATCGCGTCCGGATCCGGGTTGTTGTGAGCGAGAACGGCGAGCGTGCCGTCGATCCCTCTGAGAGTGTGGCTGAGCTTTCGCGTCCGGATCCCCTCGTCGCCGACCCGCTCGATCAACGGACGGGCCGTCTCGGCGGGGAGTTCGACGATCCGGTCGGCTTCGGCCGCGATCGCCTCCCGATCGGTTTCCCTCGCGTGTTCGTCCAGACAGGCCATCACGAACGCCGCCGGATACGCCAGGCGGGCGGTCCCGACGACCTGCCGGATCCGGTCGGTATCCGGGGGCGCGACGACGACCGAGTCGACCTCGCCCGCGACAGTCCGGACGTCCCCGACGGCGGTGATATCGACACGCCGGGCGTCGATACCGCTTTCTCTGAGTGACTCGGCTCGCTCGTCGGTTTCGACGAGGACGAGCAGCGACTCCGATCGATCGGCGAGCCGATCGAGGAAGGCGCGGCCGACCGCCCCATAGCCCAACACCAGCCGGTCCATACTATCGCGAGGGTGTCGACGGCCTAAAACATGCTGGACGGCCGGCGATGAAAACCTTCCCGGCTGTCAGAACAGCGACGCTGCGGCCTCGAAGGCGATACCGTCGAAGACGACGAGTCCCGGCAACAGAAGCACCGTCACGACCGCCGCTGTGAGGACGGCGGCGTACAGCGCCGTCGGATAGCGCTCGATCCCGAGCGGCTCGGCGGGCGGTTCGATCCACATCGCCTTGACGACGCGGCTGTAATAATAGAGGCTCAACGCGCTGTTGACCGCCCCCACCAGCGCGAGCCACGGGACGCCGGCCCCGACCGCGCCGGCAAAGAGAAAGTACTTCGAGAGGAAGCCACCGCCGACGGGTAGGCCGGCCAGAGAGAACACGAAGACGGTCATCGCGACGCAGGCCACTGGCGCTTCCCGCCCGAGACCGTTGTAGTCCTCGAAGGTGCGGCCGAGTTCCCAGTGTTCAACCAGGGCGACAAACAGGAACGCGCCGGTGTTCATGAACCCGTAAACGAAAAGATGGAGCATGCTCGCACCCAGCACCGTCGCCTCCGCGCCGGGGCCGCCGGCGTTGGTCAGCGCCGCCAGCCCGATCAGCGCGTATCCGGCGTGGCCGATCGAGGAGTACGCGAGCATCCGTTTGACGTTCTCCTGTGTCGCGGCGGCGAAGTTCCCGAGGGTCATCGTGACGACCGCAAGCACCTGAAACAGGAGCACCCAATCGAGCGTCCCGGCGATCGTCCCGATCGGGAAGCCGACAACGAGTACGCGGAACGCGACGACGAAGCCGGCGGCCTTCGAAGCCGACGAGAGGAAGGCCGCGACCGGCGCCGGCGCGCCCTCGTAGGCGTCCGGCGCCCAGAAGTGAAACGGCACCGAGGCCGTCTTGAACGCCAGGCCGCCGACGATCATGAGGAGTCCGACGCCGAGGACGCCCGGATAGTCGGCCGAGGCCCCACCGAGCGCGCTCGCGACGTCAGAAAGCAGCAGGCTCCCGGTCGCCGCATAGACCAGCGAGATGCCGTACACCATGATCCCCGAGGAGAGCGCGCCCACGAGGAAGTACTTCAGCGCCCCCTCGACGGAGCCGCGGTTACGCTTCAGGTACGCGACGAGCGCATAGGAGGGCAGACTCGAAAGCTCGAGGGCGACGAAGACGACCGCAAGGCTGTTGGCCGACGCCAGAAGCGACATCCCGGTCGCCGCGAGCGTGACGAGCAGATAGTACTCGGCCTTGTGCGGGAGCTCGCGGATGTAATCGACCGACGCGACCGAAACGAGGGCAGTCACGCTGCCGAAAATAAACGTAAACAGCAGGCTCATCCCGTCGACGACGAGCTGGCCGCCGAACAGTTCGACGCCGTCGGCGGCGACGCCCGAGAGCAACAGGACCCCCGAGGCCGACAGCGCGGCGATTCCCCCGACTGCCGCGACCGCAGCGAGGAGGCCGCCGTCGGCGTCCTCCGGCGCGAACGCGTCGATCACGAACAGTGCGAGCGCCGCGAGCACGAACGCTGCGGCCGGCGAGAGCAGGAGCCACTCGTTTGCCATCGTCACCATTAGCTACCACCTCCGAAACCGAACTCGACGACGTCCAGCGTCGCGTCCCTGATCATCTCGAAGATCAGATCGGGAGCGACCCCGAGGGCGACGATCAACACGACGAGCGTCACGATCGGGGCGATGTCGTGGACCGGAGCCCGCCCGAGTTCGTAGTCGGTTTCGAGTTCGAACGGGCCGAAGAGCGACCGTTGCATCGCCCACAGCAGGTACCCGGCGACGATGACGATCCCGAACATCGCGATCGCGGTAAACACCGGCGCGGCCGGCAGCACCGTCGATTCGAACGCCCCGATGAAGACGAACAGCTCCGCCATGAAGCCGGCCATGAGCGGCAGGCCCATGTAACCGAACGCGCCGGCGACGAAGACCGTCGCCGTGGCGGGCATCTTCGAAGCCAGCCCGGACATGTCGCCGATCATCCGGGTGTGGGTCGCGTTGTAGAAGACGCCGACCGTCATGAAGAGCAACCCGGAGATGAGCCCGTGGGCCACCATCTGGAACGTCGCGCCGCCGACGCCGTACACCGTGTAGGCGACGAGCCCGAGGATGACATACCCCATCGAGGAGACCGACGAGTAGGCGACGACCCGCTTTAGATCCTGCTGGGCCAGCGCGAGCAACGCGCCGTAGATGATCGAGATCACGGCGATCGCCGCGATCGGGACGGCAAGCGTTGCGGCCTGCTCCGGGAGCATGGTGAAGTTGAACCGAAGCAGGGCGTAGGTGCCCATCTTCAGGAGGACGCCGGCCAGAAGGACGGAGGCGGGCGTCGGCGCCTCCACGTGGGCGTCGGGCAGCCACGTGTGGAACGGGACGACCGGAACTTTCACCGCGAAGCCGACGAACATCGCGAGGAAGGCGGCTATCGCCAGCGTGTCGGGCGGAACCCCGACCGTCGGCGTGCCGAGATAGCCCAACTGGCCGGCCCGGAGCGCCTCGGCGATCGCGGGCATCCCCGTCGAGGAGACCGCATCGCCGAGCCCGAAGATCAGCGCGAAGAAGCCGACGAACATCACCAGCGAGGCGATGTTCGTGTAGACGAAGAACTTGATCGCGGCGTACTTCCGGCGCGGACCGCCCCAGACGCCGATGAGCAGGTACATCGGGATCAATACGGCCTCCCAGAAGACGAACCAAAGCAGGAAATCAAGGGCGGCGAAGACGCCGATCAGACTACCCTCCAAGAGGAGTACGAGCCCGTAGAACTCGCTTTGCCGGTCGTCGATCGGTGTCCACGCGCTCAGGATCGAAAGCGTCGTCAACACCGTCGAGAGGACGACCAGCGGCAGGGAGATGCCATCGAGACCGACGTGGTAGTTGACGGCGTAGGGGCCGAGCTGGAGCCACTCGGCGAACGTCTCGTAGGCGATCTCGCCGCCGAGCAACGCGTTCCCGCTCCCGTCGAAGGCAACGTAGGCGTACAGCGACAGGACGAGCGGCGGCACCGAGAGCCCGAACGCGAGCTTGGGGGCGTACCGGTCGGGGGTAAAAAAGACGATCGCCGCCCCGAGGAGACACGAAACGACGAGTGCCTCGATCAGCATCTCAGAACCACCCCCCGAGGATCGCGAAGACGACGAGCAACGCCAGCAGGCTCAAGACGACGAGCGCCGCGTAGTTCGTCACGACCCCCGATTGGATCTGTCGGATCCGGGCGCCAGCGGAACGGCTCACGCTCGAGACGGCGTTGACCGTCCCGTCGATGACGCCCTGATCGAACGTGTCGGCGGCCGCCGCGAGCCGGACGGTGAACCCCTCGGCGAGCCACACCTGGTATTCGTCCTGGTAGTAGTTGTGCATGAGAAGCGTCTGTACGCGGCCGAGCCGTTCCGTGTGTCTGGCCGGAGAGCCGCCCCGGTAGAGCCCGAACGCCAGGCCGGCCCCGGCGACCGCGAGGCCGAACGACAGCCCGGCGTTTACGAGCATCGTTCCGATCTCGCCGCCGGCGATCGCCCCCGAACCGTACGACGACAGCGACGAGTAGTGTTCGGCGCCCGTCAACAGCGCCTCCGGCGTCGCATAGAGGTAGTCGTGGAGGAAATCGACCTCCGCGCCAGTGAGCATCTCGATTGGGACCGGATTGAGCGCGCCCGCGACAACCGCCAGCACGCCCAGCACCGAAAGCGGGAACTTGACGTTCCAGCCGACGCTGTGGGGATCCTCGGCGGTCTCGCTTCTGGGATCGCCGTGGAACGTGAGCATCACCATCCGGATCGTATAAAAGCCCGTCAGGAACACCGCAGTAATCCCCATCGCGTACGCGCCGAAAAGAAGCGGGCTACCGCCCAGGGCGTGGACGAGCGTCTCGAAGAGTACCTCGTCTTTCGACCAAAAGCCCGAGAACGGGAAGATCCCCGCCAGCGCGAGCGAGCCGGCGAGAAACGTGAGGTAGGTGGTCCGCATCTCGGATTTCAGCCCGCCCATCTCCCACATGTCCTCCTCGTGGTGCATCGCGATGATCACCGACCCGGCGCCGAGAAAGAGCAGCGCCTTGAAGATCGCATGCGTCGTCAGATGGAAGAAGGCGGCGACGTAGCCGCCGGCCCCCAACGCGAGCATCATGTACCCGTACTGGCTGATCGTCGAGTAGGCGAGCACCTGCTTGATCTCGTTTTTCACGACCGCCATCGTTGCGGCGAAAAGCGCCGTGAAGCCGCCGACGAAGGCGATGATCCCGAGCACCGTCGGCAACAGCGCGTAGAAGCCGTACATGCGGGCGACGAGATAGACGCCGGCGGCGACCATCGTCGCGGCGTGGATCAACGCCGAGACCGGGGTCGGACCCTCCATGGCGTCGGGCAGCCACGTGTGGAACGGGAACTGGGCGGACTTGCCGAGGACGCCACCCAACACGAGCAACCCCAGCACTGAGAACCATCCCTCCGTCGAGAGCCCGAACGTGTTCACGCTCGTCTCGCCCGCCAGCGCGCTCTCGGCCAGCGCCGGGAACCCCTCGCTGCCGGCGAAGCCGGCCGTCCCGAAGGTGACGAGCACGCCGACGACGCCGACGAGGAAGAAGTAATCGCCGAACCGGGTGACGAGAAACGCCTTCTTGGCGGCCGACGGCGGCGCGTCCTCGGTGAACCAGTGGCCGATCAGCAGGTACGAACACAGCCCCACGAGCTCGAAGAAGACGAACGCCATGAACAGGTTGTCGGCCATCACGAACGCGAGCATGCTCGCGGTGAACAGCCCGAGCCCGGCGTAGTACCGCGGCAGCCCCGGCTCGCCCTCGTCGTTCATGTAGCCGAGCGAGAAGACGTGGACGAGAAAGGCGATGAGCGAGACGATCACTAACATCGCGGCCGAGAGCTGATCGATCAGGATCCCGAAGGCGAGATCGACGCCCATCTCGGCGTCGACGAGCGTGTACCACGTCTGATCGTGAACTTCCCCCGAAAGGAGGAGCCACCCGAGCGTGACAACCGAGAGGCCGAGCGCGCCGGCCGTCGCGAGTATTCCGGCCACCGCGCCCTTCTTCGGCATCCACCGGCCGAAAAACAGCGCGAGGGCGAACGATGCGAGCGGGAGGAACACGATCGCCGGCGTGAGTTCGTATATCAGGGCCATCTTACCACTTGAGAGTTGTCGCGTTCGTCACGTCGACGTCGTCGAAGTTCCGGTGTACCACCAGGACGATACCGATCCCGACGGCGACCTCCGCGGCCGCCAGCGCGATCACGAACAGCGCGAACGTCTGGCCGGTCACGTTCCCCCAGTAGAAGGCGAAGGCGACCAGATTGACGTTCGCGGCGTTCAAAAGCAACTCGACGCTCATCAGGAAGACCAGGGCGTTCCGTCGGGTCAGGATGCCGAACAGGCCGATACAGAACACCGCGGCCGAAAGCACCAGGTAGTACTCGGCGGGAACGGTTTCTAAAACCATCAGGAATCATCCTCGTCTTTCTTCGCCAGCATGACCGCCCCGTCGAGGGCGGCGTCCAACACGACGGCGATCAGAACGAAGGAGACGAGAAAGCCCTCGCCGCCGATATCCGCGCCCGGGAGATCGAACATCGCGTAGCCGATCGAGGCCGTCACCGATCCCGCCGGGAACGCCTCCGAGGTGCCGAACCCCGAGGTGAGAAAGGTCGCCGCGAGGAACGCGAACAGCGCGACCGCGACCACCCCGACGGTCTTCTGTCCCCGGTAGAGCCGCGGGCGCGTCGTCATCGGACCCCCTCCATGCCGGCGTCGGGTTCCTGACGAACGAGCATGACGGCGAACGTGATCAACACGAGCACGCCGCCGACGTAGACGAGTACCTGCATCACTGCGAGGAACTCGGCGCGCAACATCACGTAGTGGGCCGCGACCGAGAGCAACGCGGCCCCCAAAAGCAGCGCCGAGTGCCACACGTCGCGGGCCAGTACGACCCCCAGACTCGCCCCGACCGTCACCAGGGCGAACAGAAGAAACGCCAGCGTCTCGAACGGTACAGCCATTATGGGACTCTGCACCCGGACACCTTTTGAATATTTCCGTTCGCACCCACCTTCCCGCGGGGAACACGCCGCGTTCCCATTCGTCAGCCGATCAGACCCCTACAGATATCGGTTTCGAACGCCACGTATCGGAGACGCTACGACGTGCGACGTCATCGAACCGACCCCGTCGTTACTGCCGGGAGGCGTACTCGCATCGATTACGTCGAAAACGGCCTCGACGGGAGGGTGAGACAGTCCTCGATTGCGGCTACTGGTAGTCCAACTCGCCTTCCCCCTCGCCGACCCACGCCTCACGGTCCGGTTCGCGCGCGGCGAGGGGATCGATGTCCTTGTACCAGGGGACGTTCTTGAGTTGCTCTTTGTTGTAGGCCAGATCGTCTTTCGTGTCGCCGGTGAACTCGAAGTTCTCCGTCAGCAGGATCGCGTCGACGGGACAGACCTCCTCGCACAACCGACAGTAGATACACTGCCCGATGTGGAGGTTGTACTGTTCGCCGTTGCGCTGGTCGTCCATCACGATCTGGATCGTGTCGTTCGGACAGACGTTCTCACACTGGCGACACCAGATACAGCGTTCCTGTGAGAACTTGTGGACGCCGCGGAACCGCGGGGAGACGTCGGGTGTCTCCTCGGGGTACTGGACGGTGAACTTCTCGCCGTCCAGGGCGTGTTTCATGGTCGTTGCCATCGATTTGAGCATTCCGATCATTAGGCGATCACTCCCACGATAACGGCGGTGAGTACGAGGTTCGCAAGCGACAGCACGAGCATTCCCTTCCAGCCCACCTCGATGAGCTGGTCGATCCGGAGCCGGGGCAGCGCCGATCGGGCCCACTGGGTGAACAGGTAGACGGCCCAGATCTTCACGAGGAACCACACCAGCCCGATACTTTCGGGGCCGGGACCGGCTGGGCCACCGAGGAACAGCGTCGCGATGATCGCGCCGCCGAGGAAGATATGCAGGAACTCCCCGAGATAGATCAACACGAAGTAGACGCTGGAGTACTCGGTCTGATAGCCGGCGACGATCTCCGTCGGCGCCTCGGGGATATCGAAGGGGTTGCGGCCGACCTCCATCAGGTTCGCGATAATAAAGAGCACGAACGCGAAGGGGTTGACGAAGGCGTACCACGTCGGGACCGTCACCGGACCGAGGCTGAAGAGCGGTTCGGCCTGTCTTGCGACGATCTCGCTCATCTGTAGTGAGCCCGAAAACAGCACGACCGAGGCGGCGATCAACACCAGCGGGATCTCGTAGGCGAGGTTCTGGGCGACCGCCCGCAGCCCGCCGAGCATCGAGAACTTGTTGTTCGACGCATAGCCCGCCATCACGAGCCCCAGCGAGGCGATCGAGGCGACGGCGAAAACGTAGACGAGGCCGACCTCGGGGTCGGCCAGGTGGATCCCGCTGCCCATCGGGATGACGGCGAAGCCCAGAAGCGCCGAGGCGGCCAGCACGATCGGCGCCAGGTCCCACGCCGGTCGGTCGACGCCCTCCGGGATGATTAGTTCCTTCGAGAGCAGCCGGACCGCGTCGGCGACGATGATAAAGAGCCCGAAGGGCCCGAGCCGGTTGACCGCATAGCGGTCGGTGAACGCGGCGGTCACTTTCCGTTTGGCCCACGGCCCCGCGACCGCCGTCATCGTCATCATCAGCGTCCCGACGATGGCGGCGCCGGCGAGCGCGGCGATCGCCGTCCCGAGCGGCCCCGAACCGAACGGCAACAGTTCGACGAGCCGTTCGGGAAGCGGCGCACCCTGCAACATCACCGATCGACCTCCCCGAGAACGATATCGAGGCTGCCGAGCGAGGCGATCAGATCCGGTACGTACTCGCCTTGGGTCATCTCACGCAGCGTATGGAGGTTACAGAAGCAGGGGCTGCGGATCTTGAACCGCGCGGGTTTGTCGGTGCCGTCCGAGCGAATATAGATGCCGAGTTCGCCCTTGGCGGCCTCGACGCCGCGGTAGATCTCGGTGTCGGCGTCGGGTTTCAGCGTCCGGGGAACGTTCGATTGGATCTCCCGGTCCTCCTCGGGCCAGCTTTCGAGCAGATCCACGCACTGTTCGATGATCTTCGCCGATTCCTCTACCTCCCGCAGGCGCACGAGTACGCGACTGTAATTGTCACAGCCGTCCTCGGTGATGACGTCCCAGTCGAGCTCCTCGTAGTAGCCGTAGGGGTCGTCCCGCCGCAGATCGAAGTCGATCCCCGATCCACGGGCGACCGGACCGGTCGCACCGTACTGTTTTGCCACCTCCGGCGGGAGTTCGCCGGTGCCGACACAGCGGACCTGGAAGATCTCGTTGGACGTGATGAGGTTGTGGTACTCTTTGGTCTTCTCGGGGAGTCCATCGAGGAAGTCCCGGACCATCTCGAAGAACTCCTCGCGGGGCTCGGGGAGATCCCAGGCGACGCCGCCGAGCCGGAGGTAGTTGAACATCAGCCGCTGGCCCGTCAACTCCTCTAAGATGTCTTGGACCTCTTCGCGGTCGCGGAAGGCGTACTGGAAGACGGCGGTGAAATCGCCGAAGACGTCCAGCGCGAAGGTTCCCAGCGCGAGCATGTGGCTCGCGATCCGGCACAGCTCGGCTGACATCGTCCGGATGACCTGTGCGTACTCGGGGACGTCGATGTCGGCCAGGTCCTCGGCCGCCCGCGCGTAGGCCCACTCGTTGAGAATGCCCGCCGAGACGTAGTCCCAGCGGTCGGGGTAGGGCATGATCTGGTGCCGGTAGGTCGACTGTTGACACATCTGCTCTTCACACCGATGGAGGTAGCCGATGTCGGGTTCGACGTCCGCCACCTGCTCGCCGTCGAGGACGGTCTTGATGTGCAACACGCCGTGGGTCGCCGGATGGTGCGGCCCGATGTTGATGAACATCGTGTCCGATTCGGACCGCTCACCGCGGGTATCCGGCTGGAGCGGGTTGGCGTGTTCGCGGAAGGGGACGACCTGCGGTTTTTCCGGGTTGTACTCGCGGGAGAGCGGGTGGCCCTGCCAGGTCTCGGGCAACAGGATCCGCCGTAGATCCGGGTGGTCGTCGTAGGCGATCCCCACCAGATCGTACGCCTCGCGCTCGTGCCACTCTGCCGTCCGGTAGACCGGTTCGGCGCTCTGGCTCACCGGTTCGTCCGTCGGCGTCGGCACGATGACGCCGACCTCCTGGGTCGGGTCGTCGTACTTTTTGAGGTGATAGATCGACTCGTAGCGGTCGGCGTACTCCTGGGCGGTGACGTTCGAGAGGTAATCGAAGCCGGCCTGCTGGCGGAGCGCCGAAAGGGCTTTCTGGACCTCGTCGGGCCGGACGACGAACGCCGTGGCGTTTTCGTGCTCCTCGCGGCCGATGGCGGTCTCGCCGAGCAACGCCTCGAGTTCGTCGTAATCGAGGGTCCCCTCGGCCGTCTCGCCGACGTCGGTCGGTCCGGGTTCCTGCAGGCTCATGGCGAATCAGCCCAGTTGTACCGCATGACGAGATCCTCCTCGTCGATCTGATCGGCCAGATGCTGGACGAGTTCGTCCTCCTCGAGGTCGCCGAACTGCTCGAGTTCGTACGGTTTGACCGTCACGGGCGAGGTCTCGCCGTTCTGGATCCGCTCTTGCAGTTTGGCGATCCCGTAGATGAGCGCCTCCGGGCGGGGCGGACAGCCCGGAACGTGGATGTCGACCGGGATGACCTCCTCGGCGCCCTTGATGACGTTGTATCCCTCCTGAAAGG
>NZ_JAHLKM010000042.1 GCF_024449025.1 Natronomonas aquatica
CTTCTTCAGCCTCACACTCAATACAGATCGCTGGTTCGAGAAAATTCTAAGTACTGACTTCTACAGATGAGCGATCCAAGATTGCCATCACGTCGCCGATCTGTAATTCAGAAATTCGGACGCGGAGTCGTTCCGGATTGAAGAACACGACCTCAGGATCGTAGCCGTCTGCACCTTGGAACTGCTCTGCGCCCTGGATGTCCGATAAGGTTCCATACTCGCCGTGCGGGTCGAACACGAGCAGTGATGCACGGGCGCTTGGCCGCATCATCTCCTCGATGAGGACAGACGCAGTGTAGGATTTCCCGCTGCCAGTCGATGCGAGGATCGCCAAGTGCGTCGACGCGAACTCCTCGATCGGGACGTGGATGTTTGTCGCCTGTTTTTCACGATTTAGTAGCCATCCAATGTGTGCCACTCCCGGGAGTTCCGTGACATCCGTTTCGACGGTTTCGCACCCGAGATTCGGAAGAACGGTTTCGAGTTGATGATCAGGCGCGATTGACAGCGGCGTCCCGGGATCAGGGAGTTGCCGCGGATTGGCAAATGTCGTCATATTGGTATCATAGTACCCGATGACCGTCGCAGTCAACCGGTACAGCTCTGTATCATCGCTCGGAATACCGAGTGTCGCGGCGACTGTCTCCGGACCAACGTCCGGGTCAGCAAGGAACCCGTCTGGAAGCCCGCGAATGAGTTCCCGATTCGTGACGCGTGCAAACACCGATCGGTTCTCGCCATCAACCGGAACTGTGTACGTGATGAACTCGCCCGTCTTAATCGACCGGTCTGACGGAGTAACGAAGACGAATTCATTCGGATCCTCGCCTGGTCCAGCGACGGTTCCAATCACGGTGGCTCGTCCCGCCATTAGACCACCCCGCGGCGTTCGTGCGCCTGCCATTGGATGTTCTGCTCAACCACGTCTAACACGCGCTGGTTCGTGTCATCGTCAGGCAGCGTGTTTCGGAGCCGGTTGATGAGGGCAACAATGACTTCTGCGCCGAGATCGCCGGCGATGTCGACGAGGCGGTCGATGTACGCTAACTGGAGTTGCCCGTCGACGGTGTGGAACTTCGCTGTGAGTTCGTCCGGACAGTGGAAGACGGTATCCTCGACTTCCAGCGTCCAGCGCGGCATTTGATGTGACGGGTCTGCAATCGTCCGGTCGTCGGTGATCGTCGCCGTGCCGAGTAGGGCCACACCAGCGAGTGTCGTGCGTTCCTCGATGTACCCTGGCGTGAACTGCGCCTGATCGTCCTGTGCTAATCGCGGTCCAGTCCGTCCCTGGTCAGGGTCGACCAGTTGCGTGTCGTAGATGACGCCCATCACCGCGTGTTCAGTGCCGTCAATCGTCTTCTTGATGAACACCGGCTGGCCGAATTCCCGCTCGTGGAGTTCGGGGGGCCGGTCACAGTCTCGTTCTTTGAACACCTCGACGACGTAGTCCAGGTGGCTATTCGAGGAGACGATACTCCCGATGCGAACGCACGAATCGACATCTGTGGTCGGCGTCTCTTCCGTACTGTCTGTCATCGAATCACTCCCGTAACTGGGTTCGTTGGTCGAACGGACTGTGCTGCTGTCGAACGTGGTGCGGTGAGAGATGTCATCGGCGGCGTAACTCCTTGCTCAGGGCTTTGGCGTTCCATTCGATCGGTACGTCATTCGATTCGGCCCACCGCTGGACGATGCGGTGGAACTGCTGGCGATCCTGATGATCCAGCACGGCATCGCTATCGGCTTGCTGCAGGATTTCCGGGTAGCCGCGTCCGATCCCGGCTTCTGCGCGAACGATTTCAACAGTGTACTCGTACATCGACTCGTATCCGTCGGGACCGTCGCGGCGACACAGCCAGCCCGGGAATTCAATCCGGTCGAGTCCAGCACCCGGCGGCACGTTCAGGTACGAAAACAGGATGTCGTCCCGGAATTCGTAGGACTCGCCTTGATACGTCGTCTGCAGCGCGTCCACGCTCCCATCACGCTTCGAGATGAACGGAATCGTCGTGTCTCCCCACGGGCTCATCAACTCAGTCAGGACGTGCGCGTCCGGGATGACACGGTCAGATTCAAATTCGTCGCGTAGCAGGAGCCGCGTCATCTTCACCAGCTCCGTCGCGCTTGACCCCGCCACGTACCCGACCAGCGGGATCTCGTGATGATGGCTTGCCGCAATGATGCGACTCAGCGTCGAGATGTACCGTTCGCGCGTCTCCGGCTTCAATGGGTTTGCGAACGACGCGATTAGCGGTCCATCGTAGAACACGACCGGTGTCTGCTCAATCTCACCAGCATCACGGGCATCTGCTAGGTCAACGATCTGCTCTATCAGGAGTTGTCCTTCGTGCTCGAATCGGTGATGGCCGACGAGTTGTGAATCGACAAATCGGTAGTCCCCATCGTCGGATTCCGTCGTGACCTCATCAGGCGTCAAGAGTCGTCCATCGACACCTCGGTCGAGTCGGCCGTCCGGATGGTGATGATTGATTGCCCACGCTGCTTGCACGTACGCCAGTGGGACGTTGAAGCTGGTCGTCGGCGGGAGCTGTGACCCGTCGACCGCCATCGCCGGCACATCTCGAAGGATTTCGCGGGCCCACGCGTTGACTTCCTCGTGGTTTTCCCAGCCGTCACTCTCTGGATGCGGGACGATGATGCTCTCTACGTCATCGAACTCCTCGGTCGGGTACGCCCCCGGGTACGACGTGTCTTGGAGTTCCGCGTGAATCTCACCGCTCGTCCATTCGACCGGCAGCCGCTGGAACGCGTCCTGATACCGCTCGACGATCCCCGTATCGTCTTCGAGATACGCCTGAATCGTCTCGACGTTTGATTCCAGTTCGGCAGCGACACCGTGTTTGTCGATCGGCATTAATTCACGCTCACCTCTGAGGTCTGCCGGTCTTTCTCGACGGTGATCGTGTAATCCGGCATCGAATCGAACGTCTCGTCGTGACTGATGACGGTGAGTTGCTCGAAACTATCCAGTTGCTTGAGCTGCGTGACGAGGTTGCGTTTCTTCTGCCGGTCGAGATTCGCTGTGGGCTCGTCGAGGAACGCGATGCCGACCGATGCTAGTTGTTCCAGAATCGCTAACCGTACTGCGAGTGCCGCCGCCATTTTCTCCCCGCCACTCAGTGTGGAGAACGACTTACGAACATCTGCATCGTGGACGACGATTTCGTAATCACTCGTCCATTCCAGCGTCTCCGCAGATGCCCCGCGAATCGACCGGAACAACTCGTTAGCCCGTTCACCGATCCGGTCGGTGATGATTTCCCGCATCTTCGGCCCGGCTTCCCGGACATTCTCCCGCACCCACTCGGCAAACTGCTGATCGGCTTTCAGCCCCTTCAACTGTTGGAGTTTTTCTTGGCGCTCGTCCAGCTTCGACTCTAACTGGTCGATCTCGGCACGCGTCTCTTTCAGGTTCTGCTGTTTCTCACCAAGGGTTCCTTTGGCTTGGTCGATTTCGCTTCTAAGGTCGTTGATCACCGATTCGAGTGTCTCCAGTCGCTCTTCATCGAACGATGATTCCAACTCCTCTAATTCCTCTTCCGTCTCGTCGAGTTCCGCTTCGAATTCCTCAAGTTCACCTTCTAGGCGTTCGACCGTTTCCTGCCGCTCTTCGACTTGCGAAGCCCGCTGCTCGTGCTGCAGATACGTGTTATACCCCGACTCCGTCTCCGCAAGCGTCTCCTCGACCTCTACCAACTCCTCATCCAATCCCTCGAAGGCTTCTAAATCGTCTTCAATTTCTTCAAGCACCGCCTGTTCGTCTTCTAACTCAGCCTGCTTTTCCTCTAACTGATCAGGCACGTCAGAATGATCTTCAACTCGGAACTCAGCAGTCTGATACTCGTCGTATGCGTCCTCTAAGGCATCTCGCTCGGCTTTCAGCTCCGGTAGCTCTTCCAACTCGTCTTCCAACTCTGACAGCTCCGCTTCCGAGGTTTCCTTCTCCGTCCGCAGCTCATCGAGGTTACCTTCTAGCGATTCGATTTTCTCCCGGTGAACAGGCAGTTTATCAAAACGCTGTTTTACGTCCTTCGCTGCGTCGCGCCGCTCACGCAACTCATCCAGCTCTTCTGAAAGGTTAGTGCGTTCTGCCTTGATTTCCCCAATGCGTTCTTCACGCTGCTCAATCGTCTCCGACCGGTGTTCTTCGTCTAATGGCCGGTCACACGTCGGGCACGGTGCATCGACTTCGGTGTCACGCAACCGTTCTAACTGCTCTTCCAACCGCTCACGCTCGCTCGCAAGTTGCTTCCGTCGCGCCTCTCGGTCGTTAATCTCCTCAGAGATGTCATCCGGATCCGTCGTCGCTTCCCACTCATCCTCAATCTCCGCAATTGTCTCTTCAACCGACTCAATCTCACCCTCGATCTCTTCGATCTCCCCGGCTAACCGCTCGATCTCTTCTTCTAGTTCCTCGACATCATCTTCACGATCCTGCAGTGAGTTAATCTGCTCTTCAAGTTCCTCATACTGCTCTTTCTCCTCTTTATGCGACTCCAGCGTCTCCCGCGCGTCTTCCAACTCCTCTAGGTCCTCTTCGAGCTGTTCCACTTTGAGCTTGATTTCCGTGATTTCCTGTTCTTGCTCAGTTTTTTGCTCTTTTAGCCTGTCTCGCTCTGCCTCTCGTTCTTCTAACTCTTCTTGACGTTCACGGGCTTGCTTGTATTGCTCGTACTCCTCACGATTCTCCTCGCATTTCTGCTGAGCCTCTTCGGCATCTGCGAGCTCTCGTTCTGCCGTTTCTAACTCTCGCTCAGTTGCCTCGATTTCTTGGTCAAGCGAGTCAATCTCCTGCTGGAGCTGCTCGATTTCCTCTTTGGTTTCTGTCAACCCATCGTACTCCTCTTCCTTCGCCGACAGCTCACTGGTTTTCCGATCAATTTCTGACTGAAGCTCGTCCACCTGATCATCTAGTGACTCGGCTTTCGAACGTTCGTCTGGTAGATCCTGGACCGCTCCAGTTAGTGTGTTAATGTCGCCCCGGAGATCCTGCTGCTGCTTCTTGATCGCATCCGGCACGTCCTTCAGCACATTCCACGAGTCTTCGTACGCGTCCAGATCCAGCAATGCATCGAACGTCTGCGTTCGATTCGCCGCGGTCTGCGCGAAATCCGAGAGGAACCGCGTCTGCGGGACACCGATACACGACTCCCACAGGATCCGCAACTCATCACCATCCGCAACATCGAACCGTGCACACAGCCAGCGAATCAACTCTGATTTAGAATCAATATCCTGGTCGATCCACTCGTCAGCCTCGAATTCATACCGATGCACCGCGTAACTCGACCGGCCTGCTGACCGTGTGACTCGGAACCGCTGGGTTCCGTCGGCCGTATCCTGCTCGAAGGTCACCTCGACAGTCCCCGCACTCTCGCCTTCTCGGACGAAGTCCTTGTTATTGAACGGCAGTGAGTCGAACAACGTGAACCCGATCGCTTCCTGGATCGTCGATTTCCCCGCACCATTCTCACCGAGAATCGCTGTAACGCCACCCTCAATCGGTACGACTGTGCGACCCTCATAGGACTTGATGTCCGTTAACGCAACCTCTATAATCCGCATTATTCACTCACCCCCACTGCATCATCAGCCTCTGCAGGCAACTCACCATCTACCGCCTCTCCCGATGACTCTACACCTTCAGTATCGTCGAATGGATCCTCGTCTATGTCCAGCACGACATCGTCAGCTAACTCCGGGAACAGGTCTCGCCGTGCTGAACTGATCGACTCTTGGATGTCCTCGACTGCTTCTTCAGCCTGCGCCATTTGATGCGCGTTGCCGAGTACATCAGCGACATCCGACGCGTGCTCAGCATATATCGATTCCTTGGCGATCGTCTCGAACACCCGGTCTTCTAACACTGCCGTGTTCAGTTTCCCATCCTTGAACACGTCTTCCTCATCGATTTCCGAGATGAGTTGCTGAATGTTCGCCGTTCGAATCCCCATATTCACCTGCACATACAACGCGTCCCACGTCTCTTCGAGCCAGGCAGACAACTCGTCTGTTCGGAAGTCCCCGCGACTGAACTGCAGTGTCCCGGTAAAGCGGAGATCGACAATTGGCGCTCGCGGCTCATCGTTCGCCGTGAACCGCTCCTGCGAACAGTATTCGGTCATCGCGGACTGCTCGTCCTGACCGTGATTCTTGAACGCCGTTTCAAGCTCTCCTGGGGACTCGTGTGGGGTCACATCGAACTCAAACCGGTAGTACGGCCGGCGCTTCGTTGGGTGATGCGCTACGTCGAATCCGACCGCGCTACTACCCGATACCGATCCGTCGGTGTCGAGCGTAATCGAGTAATACCCGTGCTCCCAGTCATCTCGGCCTTCCCGCGTGTTGTGTGCCTCTGGCGAACCGGGATTGTAGATCCAATCAGCCGCCTCGTACCGTTTGTGGATATGTCCGAGTGCCAGGTAATCGACCTGCTTTTTCACGTCGCGGAGCTCCGCGTGCGTCACCGTCCCGCCAAGCGTCGGTACCTCATCTTCCATCCCGAAATGCGCGAGAAGCACGGTGAATGCCGGCTCACCGTGCATCTCATTCGTCTCCTGGATTCCGTCCGCTACTTGCTGGAGTGCTTGCCCGGTCTTCGCACCGCGCCACTGCAGCCCGAACACGCGTACCGGCCCGTCAAACGCGTCAACATCGATGTCGTAGAACCCAGCTGACTGCCCCGGTTCGTTCGGCTCATACGGGTTGAACCACGCCGTCTCCGGATCCGCAGTCAACTCAGCCTGCAGGAACACGATGTGGCCCCGCTGGTGCAGGTAATTCAGCCATGTCACCTCTCGTGGCGTCAAATTCTCATCGTGATTCCCACGCGACACCAACACCGGAACGTCGTCCGGCACGCGCGCCAGTTCCTGCTCCGTCTGATGCAGTACCTTGGGGCGAAGATCCCGCGAATGGAACAAATCTCCGGGCAATAGAATCGCATCAGTGTCGTGTTCAGTGATTATCTCATCGAGTGCTGTCCGCAACGTCGATACCATATCATCTTCGCGCTGTTTTACGCCGTACTGTCGATGGCCGAGGTGTGTATCCGCGATGTGGGTTAGTGTGAGCATTGTTTGCTGAATCGAGTAGAGTCACTTGTCCGCTCTGTCCGACCTGTCAATCCCCATCCCTGAAGGTTCGTGAAGGTATGTGGCCGTCCGGTTCTTAAATGCCAGTCACGCAAGGTGAAAGTGAACGGCAACTGTATGGGAATACGGATGCCCTATAGAATAGCTACCTCTGAAAGTGAATATTTGCTCAAAACGTATACGGAGTTGATGTTTCCGGAGAACACCAATACTTGTCCATATCTTTCGAGAAAGTGATTTCACAGAGACCTCAAGACCCAATATCCGGTTGTTCTGGGTACTCAATAATACGAATTCCTTCCTCAACGTCGGGTGACTCTATATCAAGAGCGTCGGTGAACAACAGTCCTCGCACGGTAATCGACTCTAACACATGCTCCATATCCTCAACGTAATCTTGATTCCCATCCGCGTGTCTCACGAACGCCATGTACTCCAGTAGCTCGCGCAACCCCGTCGCTACGTAATCGGTATCCTGCGTGTACTTCACCTCTCCAATAAACACGTCTTCAACCACCCACTCCTCGTCAGCACTTTTTTCGAACCGTTCTAGAACAATATCAGGACGCCCGCCCCACAGTGAATCACTCCCACCACGACCCAGTAATTCCTTTGACAATGACTGCCACCGGGTCAACACCTCATTTAATCGGAACAGATACCCATCTGAGTCGATTTTCTGAGCTTCCAATTTCTCATGGAATGTGAGTGCTTCTCCTGTCGAATCATGCGACAGAACAAACCTTGATTCGTCCTGCTCCCACTGTGCAACTGTAGAAGGGCTTTCCCGCCATTCCGCCAACACACGGTATTCAGCGGAGTCAAATGTGTTGAGCAGACTGAAAACCCAGTACAACTCGAACAGTGTCTCCGTTTTCTCCGGCGCGATAATTGTGTGGTTCAAAATATCCCGCGCCTCTTCAGCATCAAGTTCGTGCCGCATCAACTGTCGGTACTGATCCAATAACTCTGCTGCCTCTTGGTAAAAGACCGATCGAGAACGCTTTACAGACTCGATAGTCCGATCTGTTACTTCCCCCTCATCGACGCTGATCCGTTGTAAATACACATTCCGATCGTATATCCGTGTCAACACATCAACTGCTGATTCTGCATCCCGACTTGATGATCCATCAAGCGGCGATGTCCACGCTGACAACCACTCATACCCCTCTGGATTCTCAACCGCGTATTCGAGATCTTCGGTTACGATCTCGCGGGTTACGGTCAACAATCGTTTTAAAACAAGGTTCTCGTCGATATTATAGTATTCTTCCGGCTCAGAGCACACGAACACCGGCTCATCCAACCGACCCTTCCGTGCCCTCGACTTGACTGTTCCTTGCCAGTCAATCCGCCCACGGACCTCTCCGCGGTATTCACGCGACTGTGGAGCCGTCGTTGTCTTCATCTGTCTCACCCGATCCTCAAGCTGTCGCATAAAATCCAACACTCCAACTGACCTCTCCTCAGTAGATTCAGTCAACACAAAATGCACACGCAGCAGCGTCTCAATATCATCAATATCTAAATCCGTGTGCGCAGATCCGATTACCCGCTCGAACCGCACACCACGACGTAGAAACGTATGGAAATCATCCGCCACCGCTTCCAGTAACTCTTCGGAGCTCGCCTTTGCCATACTCACTCACCGGTGTCACGCTGCAGATTCACTTGGTAGAAATCCTGCGCAACTGTCCACAGTTCGTCCGTGTCCCCATCGACAATTGTATCAAGTTCTCTGAGAACTTGCTCTAACTGGTCTCGTCGCAATCCTTCCAACTGAGGAAACACGTACATAATAAGCGGCGACACGTAATCAGGATCCGTACTATCGGAAGTCCCGGCCACGTGTTCGTACACATCCTCGACGATCGCTGGTCCAATCGCCCGTTCTTCATTCACAGCGCGCCACAGTCGTCCGATTGTCTCATACTCATCGTCATCATCCGGCACCTCACCATCGTTCCACGCAGCAACATACTTTTTAACGAGTTCAGCCAAGTCCTCACCATCACCATCCCTTTCTGCTGGGAACTCTGGAATCCCGACAGGAATAAACGCCCATCGCCGCATAAACGCATAGCTCATCTCATATAGTGAAGTCTTATCCAACGTATTCATCGTCGCAAACATCCGCCAATCCTCTGGAATGAAGAACTTGTCCGGCTTTACCTGCTCGTCGCTTCGTGAAGCATCGAGAATCTCGATTGGATCACCGCTTGACCCGTCGAACGGTAATGTCACGCTCTCGCCCGTCAACGCCGAGAACAACGATCCAAACGCCTTGTCAATATCTGCCCGATTCAGTTCGTCGATTATAAGCCACTCGTTTGCTGGCGTCCCATCCGAGTCACCCTGGAACCGATCCAACACCACACCAGGCTGGAATTCTAACTTGTTCTCTGCTGTTGTCTGATACCCGCCCACTGTATCAAACGTCGACCAGTCCGCCGAGGCCGTCACTAACTCAAACTGGTCAGAGCCGACTGTCTCCTTACATACTTGTCGAGCCAGTTTGGTCTTCCCGGTTCCCGGTGGTCCAAACAATAACACGTGGTTCCCAGCCGCCAGCGCTTCTGTCACGCGGGAACTGATCCGTTCCCACTCCTTCTCACGGAAATACAACCCATCTCGTTCTACTGAGATCTCATCAGCAGGTACTGAGAGTTCTTCAGTAAAATCAGCGTATTTCGTCATCTTTCCTATCTCCACAATCCGCCGATACTCTTGCTCGGTCAGTTCCGTCACAACGAACGCATTATCCGACTCTACAACCCGGCATCCGGTCAACTCGCCGTCAGCTGTCACTTCACTCCATGTCGCACCGTCCAGTGACTCGACCCACCGAAGCGTAATTCCATCAACAGCCTCACCATCACTCTGTTCCCTCTCATGGAGTCCTTCCACCACCCGAGCACGTCCAACAATCTGCTTTTCTGGCGACAACTGGTATATTAGTACTTCATCCCCAGCGCGAGCCCGTTCATACGCTTCAACGTTCCGTCGTAATCCACCATCAGAACCAGTTGTGCTGTAAAACACTTCCTCACCTTCCTCATGCCAATGTGCCTTCGATGCATTTACCCAGAAATACCGGGTTGTCGATTCTTGGTCTACGATTGTCCGGTAATCTTCACCTGTAATTTGAATGATTGAATGTTGCTGCGAGATCGAACTTTCTAGCTCTCCAATAACCGAGGTAAATTCGACTGGTTCAAACTCAGTATATCCTTCAATTTCAGCGAAACAGTGCGTGTCACCGTCACGATCTTCCTCAGAAATATCGACAACACGGGCTGTCGCGTATAACTCCCCATCTTCCAAAAAGACGACTTGTGCCGTGTTCGCTTCGTATAACCGACGTGTGCCTGGATTCCCAAGCTTGAAATGATACTGTTCAGTCACATCGTCTTCCCACTCGTCACTTCCCGTCTGGAGAATAAAATACGAACGAGCTGCGTACTCTATGCTTAGGCCTTCAAGCTGTTTTAGTGCTGGAAGCACTTCGTCAGAAACCCGCTGAGTGAGGTTTGTTCTGAACTCTTCGAATGAACTGTATCGAGCAATCGTCTTCGTATGGAATTGATTCGAGCTCCAGTTACTAGTGTCGATCGCGTCGGCTACTTCCCGAGTGAACACCCAATCAACATGCCGAATACTCGGGTTCTTTTTTGATTCGCCGTTATTGGTGAACTTGATTTCCCGATCTGTTCCCCCAACGTATTCGAATCCGTCCGGTGAGGCAACCCCGATGCCGAGTAATGTATTATGTCCGCCTTTTGCAATAATTATATCTCCTGGCTCAATCGCATTAGCGAAATCTGCCGGTTGAGTGTTTAAATCGTCCGAATGTCGTTTCTCCGGTGGAATATCCCAACCAATCGAAATGATGTTTCTCTCTACCCAAATCGGCCAGAGTACTTCAGGGAACGAATACTCCGTCCGCCCAGGTTGTACCTGCCACACCTCACGGTCAATATCTTCTCGAAGAACCCTCGTCCAGATCTCACCGTCCGACTGTATCCAGTGCAGGAAGTAATCCAACTCCCGGAGATGCTTCTCGAATGAAAGGGCCTCACGTACATCTAAAAATGATTCACGCTCATCCAAGTACTGACTCAAATTTTGACTAACAGTCTCGCCAGTTACTAATTCCATCCCGGCACATGATCGTCCATTAATCACCGGAAACGTCTCAGGTGCTAAGTAGTGAAAAATCGGAGAGATACGTCCGGATTGCACACCATAGAACTCAATTCCCAAAATATCATGTACAGCATCAACCAGTTCCGACTCCGCCTCATAATCAGCAACAATTCGTGAGAAACACTCGTGAAGTTCGCGCTCCAACTCCGGGAAAACCTCATCCTTTCCACCTACATGAATCGGGGGATCACTCATGCTTTTTCCGACGCTCCCAACAGAATCGTCAATAATCCCAACTATCCTCTCAGTATCATCATCTGGCAGCCCTAATTCTCGGACTAGATCCCGTTTCTCATCGGCAGAATACCCGTCAGTACAGTTCTGACATAAGTGATACAGGGTCTTCAACTCCTGATCCCCAATCCGGTCTCGATGGTTTACCAAACTCTCTACCGTTTCTCGAACCACACGGGTTGTCCGTTCGGCAGCATCTTTGAGCCTCGACCAAGATGGGGAGTCCCGTTCTCTATACCGATTAACGAGAAAGAGTCCTCGGTGATATGATTCTCCTTCAGAATTGAACATATCTCATACTGTTAGACGGCCCTCAAAAAATTATCTCTCAAATATCTTATATTTATCCTATGATAACGAGGCGGTGGCGCAGAAGTCTGCTCACATCTTGTACTGCCGAATCTCTGTTTTTCAGTGGTGGTGGATTCCACGGCGATGTAGAACGGACATCGATCCAAATCACCCGTCTATTTATTTGGGTAGTGTTATCGAAATCCAGCGAGTTAGACCTTGAGAACCATTCTGCACCACCAGCGACCATAGAATACTCGTGACGTAACGGCTGTGAAAACTTCCCAATTCCCGGTATTTCTCATCACACCCATCCGAGTGATTCGTTATGCTGTGCCAGGTACGCAGGAGCAATACTGTCGTCAGGAATTAGGACTCGTTCACCGGCTTGATCAAGGATCGTTCGCTGCAACACTTCGCTCTCCGTCTCGAATGAGGGGTTCACTCGTAATCGATACTCCTGGTCAATCGTGAATAGCGCTCTATCGAATGCTGCGTGATGCGTCTTGCTCAACGGCAACACGTTCGATAGATCGGCCCGATGCTCTGGGTAATCACTCCACGATAAGACGTGAGCGACATCCAGCAACCCAGGATGATCCACGCCTGACACCGGGCACGTCCGATTATATCGTGACAGCACCGTCACCCGAAACTCCGGATCAACCGACCGTGCCTGCACTGTTGTCTCGTACACACCAGCCATCATCGCATCATCCGTCCCCTTTGGTGTCCATGCCGTGTTAGCCCACTCAGCGACCGCCGCATCAACGAACTGGTGCCCAGCATCGGTCAACGCGTACTCCCCATCTTGTTTCTCGACGAGTCCCATACTCCGCAGCCAATTTACCCGCTGCAACGCCATATCCGTCTCCCCACGACTCCACCCCAATTCCGGATGCGTATCCAGTTGCTGGCCGCTAATCTCCTCAATCGTCATCGGCCCCGCAGCCAACGCGTACATAAGACTCCGCAGCCCGATATTTCGCTCACACATAATCCGCAGCAACGTCTCGACATCGTAATCTTCGACGTACTCACGGCCCGCCTCACCCAGCACCCAGCGCTTCCCATCCTGCTGTATGAAACCCACTTGCTTCAGATACGAGACTCGCCGCAAAATCGAATCACGGCTCGACACCCGATCAAAGGTTCCGCGATGCCATCCGACGAGCTCGTCTGTTGTAGGGTTGTGCGACGCAACGAACTCTAGAACCGCATTCAGTGTCTCGATGTAACTCGTTCCCCCACCGAACATCGGAACAATACTTCGAAGCCGATCCGGAGTCATAGACCCAAAATGACAGAGTCAGCGTATGGATCTTTCTCCGATACCGGAGTTCAACGGAGTAGTTAGAGTCCGTAATTAGATCACTACTATCCTGATTCCCCGATCGGGGGTCGCAAATCTCGACGACGGAAATCCATCGTCTCACCGGTTTCCAATTTAACTCGATAGAGGCGCGAATCACATGCCTCACCGGTAACTTCATCTGCGTCATCCGTCAGTACTGCCAGAACGCGACCGTGATCACCGTGGTACGCCTCATAGTCCGGATCCGTCTCATCAGGAATATCAATCCGGACACGATCTCCCTTCGAGAAATCCTGCATTATCAGATTCAACAGTGTCGATGAATATCAGTTCCCGGGGACTCGATACAGGAAGAATATGACGCGTTTCTCCAGCAAAGAACGAACTGGGACTACTCAAAATTCATCGAGACGAACTCGTCGAGATAGTTCAGCACGTTCAGAAACACCGTCGTAACCCTGTTGCCGGCACTGATTACCGTTCACGCAGTCCACCGGAGAATTCACCGGCAGGTTCCTTCCCAAACACCTCTCGATACGTCTCTTCGAACACGCCGTTGATGAGTCGGGTGAAGTCGCTTGGCTCGGCACAGAATTCGGCTACCGCAGTATCGAGCTGGTCGAAGTAGGAGCTCGTGAGATTCTGTGGGTCAAGCGGGTAGTTCTTCACAACGAGCGCTGAGGCACTTCCCAACCGGAACTCATCAACATCGATCTCAGCCAGTGACTCCTCAATGTCCTCAGCACGTTCAGTACACTTTCTCGTAAACACATCGTTGAACGACTGGCCGTCATGTCGTTCCTCTGTATGTACGTTCCGTTGCGGTGGGAGCCGCAGCCTGAAACTAAGCGTCTGATCCCGGAGTTGCGCGGTCGTCGGTGAGTGCCGGAAATACAATTGGATAGTGCTGTCTCTATTGAGTGGATCTTGATCCCAATACGTTGGCAGAATCTTCTGCCACTTCGGGTTGCTCCCACTCGATGTCTTCCACCCCGAGTTCTCGAAGTCGTATTTTTTGCTGAGCGGATTCACCCAACTGTCTTTCAAATAGGTGCTGACATCTTCGAAGTCGCTTTCGAACTGGCTATTCGCCTGTTCGACCTGTTGAATCAGATCGCTATGCTCGAAGTACAGGTGCAGGCGTTCGTTGAGCTCGTCTTCTTCTATGGGTGAGTCCATATTCTCTGTCTCCTTCAGTGACTGAATGAAGTCAGTGAACTGAATAACACTACGATTGGGGTACTCAAAAAGCGAATCCTGGGTTTCGGCTTCGAAACTCTCCACGAGATCCGACCACGAAACCGTCTCGAAGGTTCCGGTCTTGTCGTCCGGGGGCGAAGCAACGTCCCGCTTCACGTACACGTACTTGATCGCATCTAGTTTGTTGACTTCTATCGTGTTTGCGTCAAACCAGAGCGTGTCATAGAATCCATCTCATAGCTTCTCGCAGCCCGGTTCGTTTCCTCGCTCGTAGTTGGTGATGGCAACAA
>NZ_JAHLKM010000005.1:0-47659 GCF_024449025.1 Natronomonas aquatica
GTACCCCCGATAGACCAACTCGCCGGCCTCGCCGTCGATCGAACTCAACGACGACTCCGCCACCAACACGCCCTCCAACCCCTTCTTCAGATCCTCGGACATACGCTGTCGGTTTCCATGCACGAAAAAAAAGGGTTATCGTTTGCGGGAACGGGAGTCCGTACCCGGCGGAAAACCCGGCGGGTATCAGTAGGTCTAATAACGCCGACGAGAGCAGTACCGGTAATGACGACCCTCGGCACCGCGAGCGCATCCCCCGGCGAGATGGCCGTCGGGCGGCTCCCGGTCGGCGAAGCAAGAGACGGATCCGAGGTCGGGCTGCCGGTCGCGGTGATCAACGGCGAGCAGGACGGCAAAACGCTGTACATCCAGGCTGTCTCCGATGGGGACGAACTCAACGGGCTGGGGGTCATCCGCCGGCTCGTTCCACAGCTCGATCCCGAGGAGATCGCCGGCGAACTCCTCATCATCGGGATCGTGAACCACTACGGGTTCCAGGTCGCCGAGCACCGCAACCCGATCGACGACACGAAACTCAACCGTACCTACCCCGGCAACGAGTCCGGGACGGCCTCCGAGCGTATCGCCGCTGCGACGTTCGGCGCCGTCCGACGGGCGGATCTCGTGTTGGACCTCCATCAGGGCTCGACGTCGTGTATGATAAACGAAGTCCGGGTGCGCTGTGGCTCCCGCCACCGACTGCACCGGGACTGTCTCGAACTGGCAAAGGTGTTCGGCTGCGGGTACATCCTCGACCGCAAGGGACCGGACGGTCAACTCGCCCGCGTGGCTCCCGACGAGGGGATCCCGACGATCGACCCCGAACTCGGCGGATCGGTCGGGTGGAACGAGGAATCGATCCGGAAGGGTGTCAAAGGGGTGTTCAACGTCCTCTACCGGTACGGGTTCCTCGACGGCGAGATCACGACCGCGCCACAGACCCGAGCGACCGGGTTCAGCCAGTACGGTTCGCCTGCCGGTGGGCTCGTCACGTTCAGGGCCGATCTCGGCGATCGGGTCGACCGCGGCGAGACGCTGTTCGAGATCACCGGTCCGTTCGGGCGGGTAAAAGAGACCGTGACGGCTGACTCGAGCGGGATCCTCTGGCGACACCGGCGACTGCCGCAGGTCGCCAGCGGCGAGTACGTCTGTTCGGTCGGGACGAACGTCGACGAGTACTGAGGCCGTCCGCCCGACGATTTATATACGAGCACGGGGCCAGCCCGCCGTATGACGTGACGATCCGCCGACGGTCGACCGGGGCCGGAGCGCGGGAGATCGCCGTCGGGATTCGATTCGATCCCGCCTGTTCGCCCGACCGAAACGCATAGGGTGACCGCTGTCGACCTCCGAATATGTCGCTTCGCTGTCCGGCCTGCGGGGGTACATACGGGGACCGATGGCGGTGTCGGTGTGGCAGTCCGCTCCGCTTCGAGGACCGGCCGCTCCCGTCGGCTCCGGACCCGACCGAGGCGGGGATCGATCCCCGGGAGGGCCTGTGGGCGTTCTCGGATTTCCTGCCGGTCGAGCGCCGCGTCTCGCTCGGCGAGGGGTACACACCGCTCGTCGACGCGCCGATGTGGGACGCGGCGTTCAAACTCGAATACGTCTTGCCGACGGGGTCGTTCAAGGACCGGGGGGCGACGACGGTTATCTCTCGGGCGCTCGAGGTCGGCGCCGATCGGGTCATCGAGGACTCCTCCGGCAACGCGGGGGCCGCGATCGCGACCTACGCCGCGCGTGCCGGGACCGACGCCGAGATCTACGTCCCCGCCGACGTCAAAGAGGCGAAGTTGCGGGCAATCCGTCGCTCCGGGGCGGACATCGTCCGGGTCGAGGGGTCCAGAGGGGACGTAACCGACGCCTGCCTCGACGCCGTCGAAGCGGGCGAGGGATGGTACGCGAGCCACGCGTGGAACCCCGCTTTCTTCGCCGGGACGGCGACGATGGCTTACGAAATCGCCCACCAGCGGGGCTGGTCGGCACCCGATGCGGTCGTCACCCCGCTCGGGCACGGGACGATGTTTCTCGGCGCATATCGCGGCTTCAGGCAGTTACTCGATGCTGGATGGATCGACCGACTGCCGAAGCTACTCGCTGCACAGGCGACCGGATACGCTCCCATCGCGACGACGCTGCATAGTGAAACCGACGCTTCCGGCGACAACGAGGCCGCCGATGGGATCCGGATCCGGGAACCGGTCCAAAGACCGGCGATCCTCGAAGCGATCGAGGAATCCGACGGGGACGCGATCGCGGTTTCGGAGTCCGACACGGAAGCCGAACTGGACCGGCTCCACGAGGCGGGGTTCTACACCGAGTCGACCTGTGCTGTCGCACCGGCCGCGCTCCGGACGTATCGGGATCGCGGCGTGATCGACAGCGACGACGACGTCGTCGTTCCGCTTTCGGGGAGCGGCCTGAAGCAGTAACAAGAATCGAACGGAGTCCGCTCACCGCTCGGGATGTGTTTCGGCGTCGAAACCGCCCCTGACGAGCGGCTTTGCGATGTGGCGTCGTGCCCGTGGTGGGACCTCGTACCAGCCACACTCCAGTTCTCGGTCGATCGACTGTTCTATCTTTCCGCCGGCGGTCGTTCCACAGTCACGACAGCGATATCCCTGCCCGCGTCCGGCCGATTCCATCGTTCGATCGCAGCCGGGACAGACCGGCGTTTCGCGCGTCGTCCGAACGAGATCACGGACGGCAAACTTCTCGAGTTTCAGCGTTCCGTCAGTCACCTCGCCACACGCCGTGATCTGATCCCTGCCCCGGAGATTTCGGACCCGTTTCCGGAAGCGCTTGGTCGGCTCGAAAGCGGCACACTCGATCGTTTCCGCCCCGTCACCGAGATCGAAAAAGACGTGGCCACCGCGGCGTGTCTCCGGCGAGGAAGCGACGACACCATCGAGCCGATAGGCGAATCCGTCCCGGACGCCCTCGACGGTACCCGGACGGAGATGGCCGTCCGTTCCCTGGTTCGTGACGAACAGTCTCGCCCGATCGATCGGTTCGCTCTCGATACGATTCGTGACCTGTCGACAGGCCGACGGATCATCGCCACGGATACCGAAGAGGACCGGCCCCGGCGTTCGAGGGACACAGACGGCTTCCCCGGAACCACGGTCGACGGTGTCCCACACTGCCGGGTAGAAGGTGTCGGCGGCCTCGAACACGCTGTCGAAGTCAACCAGCCGTTCGGTCCCCCAGCGTTCGGGGGCCCGGTAGCTGATCCGTTCGTACGTCCACTCCTCGAGCGCACGCCAGGCCCCGACCGCCGCGAGGGCGCCGATTATCCCGCGACCGTTCCCCCAGCCGCGGGTACGGTAGCCGGCCTCCCCGGAGAGCGCCCTGGCGGCCGCTTCGGTGTGGTGGTCGCGGACCGCATCGCGGGCGAAGGCGGCGATCGGTTCCGGGACCGTTTCGGGCCCCTCGGCCCCGACAACGAGCCCGGGGTTCGTTCGCTCGTCGGCCGTCTCCGCCAGCTCGTCGATCACGGATCCGGCGGTGTCGAAGGCCGATTCCGGCGGCGCGTCGGTGTGGATCGCGACAGCGGCGTTCCCCCGGGTCTTGTGTTCGATTGCCGGATTGCAACGGATCAAAAGGACGCGATAGACGGCCGCGCCGCTGGCTTCGAGCCGTCGGGCAATCGTGTCACCGACGTACGTCGTACACATGCCCCGCGTTCGGGAATCGGTGTCGTCGACTCCGATGACGGTCACTGTCGTCGGTACGACGGCCGCGGCTAACGGCGTTTCGGTCGAGACTTGTCACCTCGGTGCTTGGAAGTGAAACGGTCGCCGCGGACGAATTTCGGGGAAACACATTTAACCGGGAAAACACTTACATACCCCTATGAGCCGATCCGCACTGGTTGGAAACATCACCGCGATGCTCGAGGACGCTGGCTTCACGGTGAGTGACCGGTGTGCGATCCGACCGAAGAGCTTCGACATCGCGGCACGACGAAACGACGACGTACTCCTGTTGAAAGTGCTGGCGAACATCGACGCCTTCGACAGTCACACCGGCGTCGAGATGCGTCGACTGGGGGAGTATCTCGACGCGACGCCGATGGTCATCGGCCTCAGAACGCGCGACGAGGAACTCGACCCCGGCGTCATCTACTTCCGCCACGGCGTGCCGGTGTTCTCGCCGGATACCGCGATGGACCTGCTTATCGAGGGCGTCCCGCCCCTGATTTACGCCGCACCGGGCGGACTGTACGTCAATATCGACGGCGATCTGCTTTCGGACGTCCGTTCCGAACAGGAGATGTCGCTCGGGAAGTTGGCCAACGAGCTTGGTGTCTCGCGGCGGACCGTCTCGAAGTACGAGGACGGCATGAACGCCAGCGTCGAGGTCGCGGCCGAACTCGAGGATATCTTCGACCAGCCGCTTGCCAGCCCCGTAGACGTCCTCGACGGAGCCGAGGAGGTCCGCAACGACATCGAGGAGCCGGACGAACTGGAAGCCGACCCGGACGACGCACACATCGTGACCGTGCTCACCCGAGTCGGGTTCGAGGTACATCCCACCCTCCGGGCGCCGTTCAAGGCCGTCAGCGAGGACGAATCCCGTGAACGCAAGATGCTCACCGGTCACTCCGAATTCAACCGGACGGCCGAAAAGCGCGCCCGAATCATGTCCTCGGTCGGTCGGGTCACTGAAACCCGGTCGGTATACGTCGTCGATCACGCCGGTCAAGAATCCGTCGACGGAACGGCGCTCATAGAGCGCGAGGAGTTCGAGCGGATCGACGATCCCGAGGAACTCGAGGATCTCATCCGCAACCGCGGTGAGGTCGAGGCCTGAGCCGGCCGAAATCGTAGAGTCGTTGACTCCCCACCCGCGGGCGGCCCACGCTGACGTTTCTCGACTAGTCGTAGAGAATCAGCGGTTAGCAGGGCAGTAGCCGAAGCCAGCCTACGACGACCGGCTTCGAGAAAAACGTATCACCCGAGCAAGCCGGGGGCTGGCACCACGGTTTCGTATCGTTTTATTTGGTTTATACTGAATGCGACGGTCCCACTGTCGCCGCACACGAGCTCCCGACGCACACGCTCCGATAAGCGAAGGGCGTTTCAACCGGCGTCACCGAAACTTCGGTATGACAGAGACGATCCGGCTGGCGACCCGGGGATCGGATCTCGCACTCCGGCAAACCCAGCGCGTGGCCGACGCACTCGAGGCCCGCCACCGGGAGGCCGAGCTGGTCGAGATCGAAACGACCGGCGATGCCGTACGGGACGAGCTGATCCACCGACTCGGAAAGACCGGCGCGTTCGTCAGGAGCCTCGACGAGAAGGTACTCGAAGGGGAGATCGACGCGGCCGTCCACTCGATGAAGGACATGCCGACCGAGTTCCCGGCGGATCTCGTCGTCGCCGGTGTTCCCGAGCGTGCGGCCGCCGCCGACGTGCTCATAACGCCCGAAGGAACGCCGCTTGCAGACCTCCAGAGGGGGGCGACCGTCGGAACGTCGAGCCTCCGCCGGAAGGCCCAGTTGCTCGCAGCCCGCTCCGATCTCGACGTACAGCCGCTCAGAGGGAACGTCGATACGCGGGTCGAAAAGCTCCTCGCCCCACGACTGCAGGCCGAACACGAACGGCGGCTCGAAGCCCAAGAGACCGACGCCGCAGAAGACGGGTCGGACACGCCGGAATACGACCGCACACCGGAACAGTGGTTCGACGACCTCGCGGAGTTCGAACGGGAAGCGCTCGGCCGGGAGATCGGGACGGAGTTCGATGCGATCGTGCTCGCAGAGGCCGGCCTCGTCCGGAGCGGGCTGGCCGAAGGGATCGAGTACCGGCGGCTCCCGAAACCGTTCGTTCCCGCTCCGGGACAGGGCGCACTGGCGGTGACCACACGGGACGGGGACCTCGCGGAGACGTTGCGGGACGTGCTCGATCACCCGCGTACCCGGGTCGAAACGACTGTCGAACGGACGATCCTGGGAACGCTCGGCGGCGGCTGTGTCGCCCCGATCGGCATCTACGCGATCCTGCAGGGCGAACACGTCCAGACGAGAGTTCGGGTCCTCTCACAGGACGGGAACGAGGAGATCGAAGCGACGCGCGATCTGCCGGTCGGCGATCACCCCGGGGCCGCGCGGTCGTTCGCGGAGGATCTGGCCGAGCAGGGGGCCGAGGAACTCGTCCAGCGCGCCCGGAGGGAAGCGTGACGGGGACGGTGTATCTCGTCGGGAGCGGCCCGGGCGACCCGGAGCTGTTGACGGTGAAGGCCAGACGGCTCATCGAAACCGCCGACGTCGTCCTCCACGACAAGCTCCCGGGGCCGGAGCTTTTAGAGTCGATCCCGACGAAAAAGCGCGAAGACGTCGGGAAACGGGCGGGCGGCGAGTGGACGCCACAGGAGTACACGAACCGGCGGTTGGTCGAACTCGCGGAGGCCGGAAAGACTGTCGTCCGACTCAAGGGCGGCGACCCCTTCGTGTTCGGGCGCGGCGGCGAGGAGGCCGAACACCTCGCCGACCACGGGATCGAATTCGAGTACGTCCCCGGCGTGACGAGTGCGATCGCCGGCCCCGGCGTCGCCGGGATCCCGGTCACCCATCGGGATCACGCCTCCTCCGTGTCGTTCGTCACGGGCCACGAGGACCCCACCAAGGACGAATCCGCGATCGACTGGGCGGCGCTCGCGGACACCGGCGGCACGCTCGTCGTGTTGATGGGCGTCGGGAAGCTTCCGATGTACACCGATGCGCTGCTGTCGGCCGGGATGGATCCGGCGACCCCGACGGCGTTGATCGAACGGGCGACCTGGCCGGACCAGCGGATCGCCTGCGGGACACTCGAAACGATCGTCGAGGCGCGGGACGAAGCGGGGATCGAACCGCCGGCGATCACCGTTATCGGCGACGTCGCGGCCACACGCGACCGGGTTTCGGCGTTTCTCCGGAACGGGGTCGAAACCGAAACCGACGGAGAATAAAGTGCATGATGCTATATGAAATTGGGCTGACGGTGGTGATGAACCGATGAGCCGAACAGTCGCCGTGTTCCGTCCGGACGACGAGCGCGCGAGGGAAGCCGAGACGCTGCTGTCGGCTCTCGGCGTCGAAGCGCTCTCTGACCCGATGTTGGCCGTCGAGCCGACGGGTGCGATCGCCCGGTCGGACGCCGACTACACCGTCCTGACAAGCAAGACCGGCGCCGAACTCCTCGCCGGGGCCGATTTCGAGCCCGCCGGCGAGCTCGTCGCGATCGGCGCCCCGACCGCCGAGGCGATCGAGGCCGCCGGCTACGAGGTCGATCGGCTCCCCGCGGAGTTTTCCTCCTCGGGGCTCGTCGCGGACCTCGAGGGCGATGTCGGTGGCGGACGGGTCGAGATCGCCCGCTCGGACCACGGCTCGGACGTGCTGTTGGACGGGTTGAACGAGGCCGGGGCGTACGTCCACGAGACGGTTCTGTACCGGCTGACCCGTCCGCCGGAAGCCGGACACTCGACGGTCGCCGCGGCCGAGGGCGGCCTCACCGGGGCGTGTTTCACGTCGTCTCTGACGGTCGAACACTTCCTCGAGGCCGCCGAGGAGCGCGGCGTTCGCGATCGAGCGATCGCGGGGTTGAACGACGCCGTCGTCGGCGCGATCGGCGAGCCGACGGAAGCCACCGCCCGATCGAACGGGATCGGCGTCGACGTCGTACCGGACACCGCTTCGTTCGAGGCGCTGGCGAGGGCCGTCGTCGATCGGATCCGGGCGCCCCGGTAACCGCCCCGGGAACGAGAGAGGTGGGCTTTTGTCGGCGCGGGACCCAGCGACCGTATGGACGCGCCGCTGTGGACGGAGACCCACGCGCCGGAGCTGTCGGAACTCCCCCAGACGGAGGCTCGCGACCACCTCGAGCGGGCGGTCGAAGAGCCGATGAACCTCCTCGTCTTCGGCCCCCGTGGCGTCGGGAAGACGGCCGCCGCCGGCGCGCTAGCCGCCGAGACCCACGAGGATCCGGAAAACGACTTCGTCACGATCAACGTCGCGGACTTCTTCGGGCGGACGAAAAAAGAGATCAGAAACGACGAGCGGTTCGCAAGCTTTCTCGAGGGGCGGTCGGACCTCTCGAAGCGCGGTATGATCAGCCACGTGCTGAAAGAGCAGGCGGCCTACCAGCCGGTCTCGGGGGACTTCCGGACGATCCTGCTCGATAACGCCGAGACGATCCGCGAGGACTTCCAGCAGGCGCTGCGCCGGGTGATGGAGAAACACTACGAGGCGACCCAGTTCGTCATCGCGACCCGCCAGCCCTCGAAGCTCATCGCGCCGATCGAATCCCGGTGTTTCCCGGTCCCGATGCGGGCGCCGAGCCACGGGGAGACCGTCACCGTCCTCGAGCGGGTCGTCGAACGCGAGGGCGTCGCGTACGACGGGGAAGGCCTCGAGTACGTCGCCGGCTACGGCGACGGGAACCTCCGGCGGGCCATCCTCGGTGCCCAGACGGCCGCCGAGGAAGCCGGCGAAGTGACGATGGACGCGGCCTACGAGGCCCTGGGAGAGATCGGGATGGGCGATACCCTCGCGGGGATCCTCGAAGACGCCGAGAACGGGGCCTTCGAGGACGCCCGGAGCGGGATCGACGACCTCCTCTACGGGGAGGGCTACGAGGGCGAGACGGTCCTTCGGGAACTGCTCGCGGTCGCCCGGGGCCGGTACGGCGGCGACGAACTCGCCCGCATCCACGCGCTGGCCGGCGAAATCGACCTCGAGATGGCCGAGGGGACGACCGATCGGGTCCACCTCGGACGCTTGCTCGCGGAACTGGGCCGGTAGGGCTACCCCAGCACGTGGACGTGCCGGACCAGGGAGGCGTGAACGCGCCGCTCGAAGCGGTCGGTGACGTCCCAGCCGGCCGACTCGGCCGCCGAGGTCCACGGGCGATCGGCGACCAGGACGGCCCGCGGGGCGAGACGGCGGGTCTCACCGAGGGCGTCGGCGACGAGCGCCTCGAGCGACGACCCCTCGATCTTCGATTGTCGGCCGTACGGCGCGTCGAAGACGACGCCGTCGAAACTGTCGGCGACGAGCGGAAGCCGGGTGACGTCACCCCGGAGGACCGAGCCGTCCCCGAGATACTGCCGGAGGTTTCGCCGGGCCCCACGAACCATCTTCCGCTGTGCGTCGACGCCGACGACGGCCGCACCGGCGAGGCCGGCCTCGACGAGGATTCCGCCGGTCCCGCACATCGGGTCGAGCAGCCGCGCGCCGGGGGCGGCGCCGGCGATGTTCGCGATCGCGCGGGCGTCCATAGGATCCATGCTCCCGGGCTGGAAGAACGGCTTGTCGGTCGGCTTGCGCGAAGAGAAATCCCGGACAGTCTCACACGTTAGCCAGCCGAGCGCCGCGAGATCGTCCGAAAACAGCGCGATGAGCGTGTGGTCCGGCGTCTCGAGGTCGACCTCGTATCCCCGGTCGACGAGGACGCGACCGAGCCGTCGCTCGGCCGCCCGGGTGTCGACCCCCGACAGCCCCCGCACGTCGCGGGCACGGACGGCGACGGTCCCGGTCCGGTCGATCCTCGCCGCGTCGACGACCGCGACCGCGGCCTCGATCGCCGGCTCGCAGGTACCGAGGAGCCGACAGACGCGGCGGGTATACGAGAGCGTCTCCGGATGCTCGATCCCGCGGGCGGTCGCCATCCCCGACGCGATTCGGTCGACCGCCGAGGCGCGGCTCCCGGCCTCCCGGGCCGCAAAGGCGTCGTCGTCGCCGACGAACTCCAGCAGGTACACGCCGGTGACTGACCGCCCGCAGGGCATAAACGGCCCGGTCGCTGCGGCGGGACCGTTCAGGGCGGGTAACGACCACCCATATTTATAAACCTTAAATACGTGTTTTAAGTCGAGTCATGCAGGACCCAAAGGAGACTATCAATATCGAGAACGTCGTCGCCTCGACGGGCATCGGCCAGGAGCTCGATCTACAGAGCGTCGCGATGGATCTGGAAGGCGCCGATTACGACCCCGAGCAGTTCCCCGGTCTCGTCTATCGGACACAGGAGCCGAAGTCGGCGGCGCTCATCTTCCGGTCGGGCAAGATCGTCTGTACCGGCGCGAAATCGACCGACGACGTCCACGAGTCGCTCCGCATCGTCTTCGACAAGCTCCGGGAACTCGAGATCCAGGTCGACGAGGACCCCGAGATCGTCGTCCAGAACATCGTCACCAGCGCGGATCTGGGCCGCAACCTCAACCTCAACGCCATCGCGATCGGCCTCGGGCTCGAGAACATCGAGTACGAACCCGAGCAGTTCCCCGGGCTCGTCTACCGGCTCGACGATCCCGACGTCGTCGCGCTGCTTTTCGGCTCCGGCAAGCTCGTCATCACCGGCGGCAAGGAGCCCGACGACGCCAAGGAGGCGGTCGACAAGATCGTCTCGCGGCTCGAGGAACTCGGCCTGCTCGACGGATAACCCGCCCGACGTCTCCGTTCGACCGACCCGAAGCATCGCCGTCCCCGCCCGTCCGTCTCCGCCCACGTACGGCCGATCGTCCCTTCTATCCGATAACGTCCGCCTCGCGGAGCCGCTCGATCTCGCCGTCGTCGTACCCCAGCTCTTCGAGTACGTCTGCGGTGCTCTCGCCGAGGGTCTCCGGCGGCCGCGACAGCTCCGTCGCCAGCGTCGAGAAGTGGATCGGGTGGTCGATCACCTCGGCGTCCGCCCGGCCGTCGCGTTCGAGCGTACGGCGGAGACCGCGCCCTTTGACGTGTTCGTCCTCCCAGACGGATCGGGTGTCGTGGATCGGGCCGGCGGGGATGTTCGCCCCCTGTAGCGCGTCGACCCACTCCTCGGCGGACCCGTCGGCGAGGACGGCCTCGATCTCGGTTTTCAGGGCGTCGTGGTGCTCGGCGCGCGTCGAAGCGGTCGAAAAGCGTTCGTCCTCGCGGAGTTCCTCGAGGCCGAGGACGGCACAGAGATCCCGCCACAGCGAGTCGGTCCCGGCGGCGATGACGATGTCCTCGTCGGCACAGCTGTAGACGCCGAACGGCGAAAGTGTCGGGTGCCGCGTGCCGAGCCGCGGGAACGGCTCCCCGAGCCCGAAGGTGTGGCCGGCACGGGCCGAGAGCCACGAGATCGCCGCATCGAGCATCGGCACCTCGATCCACTCGCCGTCGATGATCCCGCGCTGGCGGGCGTACAGCGCCGCGAGTACGCTCTGTGTGGTGTACATCGAGGTGATGAGATCGCCGCTGGGCAGCCCCGACCAAAGCGGCGGCCCGCCCTCCTGGCCGGTGACGCTCATGATCCCGCTCATCGCCTGGACGAGCGCGTCCCAGGCGGGCAGTTCCCCGTAGGGGCTATCGCGGCCGAACCCGGAGATCGAACAGTAGATCAACGTGGGGTTCTCCGCCGAGAGCCGCTCGTAGGAGAGCCCGAACGCCTCCATTCGGCCGGGCTTTGCGGACTCGACGAACACGTCGGCCTCGCGGGCCAGTTCCGTGACGATCTCCCGTCCGTCCTCGCTTTTGAGGTCGACCTCGATGCTCCGTTTGTTCCGGTTGATGGTGTCGAAATACTCCGGGATCGGGTCGATCGATCGCGACCGATCGCCGCGGCCGACCGCCTCGATCTTGACGACGTCGGCGCCGAGATCGCCCAGGTTCATCGTCGCGAAGGGACCGGCGATGACCTGAGTGACGTCGACGACGGTCACGCCCTCCAGCGGGCGGGCCTCGCGTGGGTTCGTTGGCATCGCCCGCGGTTGGTCCGACGCCGACATAGAACCACCGCCCGTCCCGGTCGGCTCACCGCCGCCGGTCGCCGTGGCCGGGGTAGTCGCGCTCGAAGCGGGCCTCGATCTCCTCGGTCGGGAGTTCGATCACCGTCGGCCGGCCGTGCGGGCAGGCGTAGGGGTTCTCACAGTCGTCTAGCGCGGCGAGCAGGCCGCTGACCGTTCCCTCCCGGAGCGAAGTGTTGCCGGTGATCGAGGGGTGACAGGCGAGATCCCCCAGCAGGTCGTCGGTGACCGCCTCGATCGTCCCCTCGGGGTCGCCGTCGACGAACGCGGCGAGCAGATCTCGGGCGATCTCGGGGGCGTCACCGCCGACGCGCTCGGCGAGCAGCGCCGGGACGGTCGTCACCGACAGCGTCCGTTCGTCGGGCTGCTGGACCCGGAACCCGAGCCGCGAGAGCGCTTCGCCGTACGCCTCGAGGAGTTCTGCCTCCCGGGCGGTTAACGCCAGTTCGACCGGCTCGGCCAGCGTCTGTGTCGTCGTCTCGCCGTCGAAGGCCGCCCGGAGCCGCTCGTAGTTCACCCGCTCGTCGGCGGCGTGTTGGTCGACGAGGACGAGCCCCTCGTCGGCCTCGGCAACGAGGTAGGTCTCGTCGAACTGCCCGAGGACCGTCATCGGCGGGAGCCGATCGAAGTCCTCGGGCGTGCCGGCCGTCTCTGCCCCCGAGAGCGTCCGCTGGGTCGGCTCGCGGCGGAACCGTGCATCGTCGTCGCCGGGGTCTGAAGCCTCCGGGCTGGGACGATCGGTCCGGCCGGCTGTCGGGTCTACGTTCGAACCCCCGGTTCGGTCGGTCGACGGTCCGTCGGCACTCCCGGTTCGATCGGCCCCCGGGGGCGCTCCAGCGTCGGGCGTCGATCGGGCCCCGTCGGTCGGGGTCGAGGTTGAGGTCGAAGACTCCGCGGTCGAGTCCAACGAGGGCTCGTCTGTCGCCGTGGTCGCCGAAGATGGGTCCGATACCGATCCCGGCTCGTCGGTCGGCCGGTCACCCTCGGTGGTCGAACCGGCGTCGTCCGTGGCCGTATCGGGCGCCACGTCGGTCTGTTCGGGGGCCGACCGTCCCCGTGGCGCGCTGGATCGGAGCAGTCCCGCCTCCAGGAGCGCGGTCTCGACCGCCTCCGAGACCTGCCGGCTGACGCCCGCCTCGTCCGCGAAAAGCACCTCCAATTTGCGGGGGTGTACGTTGACGTCGACACCTCCCGGGGGAACCGAGAGGTCAAGGACGGCAAAGGGGTACCGGTCCGGCGCGAGCTGGTCGCCGTAGGCGTCGACGATCGCCTCCCGGACGGCCCCGCTGGTCACGTATCGGCCGTCGATCAGCGTCGTCATGTACTCCCGGCCGGCCCGGTTCGTCTCGGGGTGGCTCACGAGTCCCTCGATCCTCTCGATCGGTCCGCAGTCGCCGTCGTTTTCGACGTCGATCATCGCGTTCGCGACGTTCCGGCCGTAGACGGCCATGAGGGCGCTCCGGCGGTCGCCGTCGCCGGTCGTCGAGAACGTCTCGCGGCCGTCGTGGACGAGGCTGACGGCGACGTCGGGACGGGCCAGCGCGTAGCCGGCGACGATCCGCTGGACGTGATCGAACTCGGTCGCCTCTGTCTTGAGGTACTTCCGGCGGGCCGGCACCGCGCCGAAGAGGTCTGTTACCTCGACGGTCGTCCCTTCCGGACAGCCGGCGGGCTCGCACGTGAGGACTTCGCCGTTCCCGACGGCGATCGCGGTCCCCCGGCTTCCGCCCCGGGGCTTCGTCTCGATCCGGAGGCGGGCGACCGAACCGATCGCGTGCAGCGCCTCCCCCCGGAAGCCCAGCGTCCCGATGGCGTCGAGGTCCTCGATCGAGTCGAGCTTGCTCGTCGTATGCTCCCGGACGGCCATCTCCGCGTCCGACTCGGACATCCCGACGCCGTCGTCGGAGACGACGATCCGTTCGGTCCCGCCGGCCTCGACGGCCACCTCGATCCGGCCCGCGTCGGCGTCCAGGGCGTTCTCTAGGAGTTCCTTGACGACCGAGGCGGGGCGCTCGATGACCTCCCCGGCGGCGATCCGGTCGCGCGTCTCGGCGTCGAGTTCCCTGATCTCCGGTGTCATGTCGGTCGGATACGTGTGGCCGACGGGCGCGAGCGCACTAACCGTTTCGCTACCGGGGGACCCTCACTCGTCTTCGAGCCGTCGCTGCCACTCGCTGACGCGGTTCATCAGCTCGACCGGCGACGTCTCTGCGAGGTCGGCCGTCCGGAGGTCCTCGAGGACGGCCTCGGTTTCGGGGTCGGGATCGGAGTCGGAGTCGGACGGTCCGGCGTCGGGCTCTCTGTCCCTTGCGCCGTCCCCGCCGGCCGCATCCCTACCGCCCTCGTCCGTGCGGAACTCGCCGGCTTCGAGGTCGAACACCGTCTGGACGGGCTCGCTCCCGCCGCCCTTCGCCTCGATCGCTCGCTCCTCGCGGAGCCGGTCCAGCACGCCGCCCGCCCGATCGACCACCGGCTCGGGGACGCCGGCCAGATCCGCGACGTGGACGCCGTAGGAGCGATCGGTCGGCCCCGGTTCGACGGTCCGGAGGAAGGTCACGTCGCCGTCGGACTCCGTCGCGGCGACGTGGACGTTCTCGACGCGGGGCAGTTCCTCGGCCAGCGCCGTCAGTTCGTGGTAGTGGGTCGCAAACAGCGTGAACGCGCCGACCTCGTTGTGGAGGTACTCCGTCGCCGCCCACGCGATCGAGATCCCGTCGTAGGTCGCGGTCCCGCGGCCCACCTCGTCTAAGACGACGAGCGACTCCTCGGTCGCCGAGTGGAGGATGTTCGAGAGTTCCTCCATCTCGACCATGAACGTCGAGCGGCCCTCGGCGAGTTCATCGAGGGCGCCGACGCGGGTGTAGATCCCGTCGACGAGACCGACCGTCGCCTCGTCGGCGGGGACGAACGAGCCGATCTGGGCGAGAAGCGTTATCAGCGCCGCCTGCCGCATGTAGGTCGATTTGCCGGACATGTTCGGCCCCGTGACGAGCAGAAAGCGGCGCTCGCGGTCGAGAAACAGGTCGTTGGGGACGAACTGGGTGTCGACCTCGACGACGGGGTGTCGCCCGGCCTCGATCTCGAGGGTCCGGTCGTCGGTCAGTTCGGGGCGCGTCCAGCCCCGCTTCGCGGCGTGGGCCGAAAGCGAACACCGGGCGTCCAGTTCCGCCAGCGTCCGGCCGACCGCCCCCAGGAGGTCCGCGCGCTCGGCGACCGTCTCCCGGAGCCGGCGGAAGGCCTCGTACTCGCGGTCGCCGCGTTCCTCCTCGAGCCGGAAGAGTTCGCGCTCCCGTTCGCGGAGTTCGTCGAAGACGTACCGCTCGGCGTTCTTCAGCGTCTTGATCCCCTCGTAGTGCTCCGGGACGCCCCCGGAGTCGGACTTGGGGATCTGCACGTAGTAGCCGTCGGTCTTGTTGCGGCCGACGGTGACACGGGGGAACCCGTGGCGCTCCCGTTCGCGGTCTTCGAGGGTCTCGAAGTACTCCCGGGCGGCCTCCAGCCGCTCGACCAGCTCGTCGAGTTCTGCGTCGTAGCCGCGCTTTATCAGCCCGCCCTCGTGGAGCGTCTTCGGCGGGTCGTCGGCCAGCGCCGCCAGTTCCGACCGGAGGTCGGCGATCGCCTCCCGATCGAGATCGGCGAAGAGACCCGCGACCGGCGAGTCCGCGAGGCGGGGCGACCCCTCGATGCGCTCGGACAGTTCCGGGACGAGCGCGAGCGTCTCGCGGGCGCGCAACAGCGAACCGGCGTCGGCGCTGCCGGAGACGGCCCGGGCGGCGACGCGTTCGAGATCGGAGGCTTCCCCGAGCGTCTCGACGAGCCCCTCCCGGACCAGGGCGTCCTCGAGGAGCGCCTCGACCGCCGCCTGCCGTTTCCGGAGCGTCCCGACGTCCCGGAGCGGGCGGGTTACCCACTCCTTCAACAGCCGGCCGCCGGCGCTCGTCGCGGTGTGATCGATCGTCCCGAAGAGCGTCCGACCGCCGCCGGTCATCGTCGCCGTGAGTTCGAGGTTCCGCCGCGTCGTCGAATCGAGGGTGACGTGCTCGTCGGGCGTGTACGTCCCGAGCCGCGTCACGGAGGCCAGGGCACCGACGCCGGTCTCGTCGATATAGGCGATCGCCGCCCCGGCCGCCGCGATCGTCGCCTCGGAGAGCCCGACCGTTCCGGTGGCCTCGCCGAACTGCTCGGAGAGGGTGTGTCGGGCCCGTCCCGGGGCGAAAACGTCCGTCTCGTGTAACGTCAGCCGGGCCTCGAAATCGGTTCGGAGCGCCGACAGGAAGCCGTCGTCGTTCCGGACGGTCGGCCCCGGCAGCACCTCGACGGGATCGAAGCGATCGATCTCGTTCAGCGCCCGGTCGGCCGCCGCCTCGCCCGGAAGCGCCGTCGCCCGGAACCGGCCGGTCGTGACGTCGCAGAACGCGAGTCCGTACTCGCCGTCGACGCGCGCGATGCTCGCCAGGTACTGTGCGTCGGCGTCGTCGGTCTCCAGAAGCGTCCCCGGCGTGACCGTCCGGACCACCTCCCGGACGATCCCGTCGTCGGTCTCCCGTTGGTCCGCGATCGCGACACGGTAGCCGCGCTCGACGAGCGCTTTCACGTAGGGCGTGAGATCGTCGACCGGGACGCCGGCCATCGCGTACGGCTCCCCGCCGGAGGAGCGCTCCGATACCTTCAGATCGAGTTCCTCACCGACGAGTTCGGCGTCCTCGCCGAAGAACTCGTAGAAATCGCCCATCTGCATCGCCAGCAGGTCGGCCGAGGTCTCGGCCTTCAACTCGAAGAACTCCCCGACGATACCGGATGCCATACCCGGACCGGAGGGTGCCGTCTGCTAAAACGTGACGGGTCGTCGGGAGCGTAACGGTCTTCAAAGCTCCCCGGCCAACGCGACGGTTCCGTCGACGAGCGCGTCCGGCCCCGAGCCCAGTACGGTCGCCGTTTCGCCGTGATCGATCGCGACGATCCCGTCGCCCGGGGAGTCCCCGAGGCCATCCATCGCCGCCGTGTCGTTCGAACCGTCAGAACCGACGACGGTCCAGCCGAGGTCGTCCATCGCGGCGATGGCCTCCTCGTCGCCCCGACACGCGAGGGCGGCACACAGATCGGGCCGGAACGCCCGGGCCTCGAGCAGCCGGCGCGTTGGTCCCGTCGAAACGCCGAACCGGGCGGGGCCGTTCGGTTCGAGGCCGCCGGCCGTCCGCTCGAGCCCCCCCTCGATCGCGGCTATCTCCCCGATCCCCTCGGCGTAGGGGGTCGCCGCGGCGACGTTGGTTCCCTCCGGAGGGACGATCGATCCGGGGTCGGTTCCCCGGAGTCGCCCGACGGCCTCCTCGAGCGAGTCGATCGTCGCCCCCCGTTCGGCCTCGTTTCGGAGTTCGACGAGGTGATGCACCGCGCCGGGACCTCTCCCGACGTCGTGGTGGTACCTGATCGCCCGCTGCATGAACGCGACGCTCCGGTCGACGGCGGTCGACATCGACTCCCCGCGAGCGAGCCGCGTCGCGATGGCCGCCGAGAGCGTACAGCCCGAGCCGTGTGTCGCGTCGGTGTCGATCCGGGGGTGGGTTGCCGTCGCGACCGAATCGGGCGTCACCAGCACGTCGAGTACCGTCTCGCCCGGCATGTGGCCGCCCTTGAGGAGCGCCGCGTCGGCGCCCATCCCAACGAGCGCCTCGCCGGCGCGGCGCGCGCTCGCCTCGTCGTCGGGTTCGATGTCGGTCAGTACCGCGGCCTCGTCGGCGTTCGGCGTCACGAGCGTCGCCTCGGCGATAAGGGCCTCGTAGGCCGATTCGGCAGTTTCGGTCAGCAGCCGATCGCCCGTCGCCGCGACCATCACCGGGTCGACGACGACCGGGGCCTCCGTATCACGGACGGCCGCCGTCACCGTTTCGACGACCTCGGCGGTCGCGAGCATTCCCGTCTTGACCGCCCGCACGTCGAAGTCCGACCGGACGGCGTCGATCTGGGCGTCGATCTCCCCGATCGGGAGGACGTGGCTCGATTCGACGCCCGTCGTGTTCTGGGCGGTGACGGCCGTCACCGCCGACGTTCCGAACCCGCCCGTCGCCTCGATCGTTTTGAGGTCGGCCTGGATCCCGGCGCCGCCGCCGGAGTCGCTGCCGGCGATCGTCAACACGACCGGGCGGTCGACCGGCGCGGGAGCGCGTCGTTCGGTCATGTCGGTGCTACAACCGGAGTATACAAATCGATGATGGTACGCCGAAGCGTCTTCAGTTCGGATCACGAACGGCCGGGTATGTACCGCGCGATCCTCCCGAACGGACAGCTCGAATGCGAACACTACGAGCGCGGCGAGCAGGGCGTCGATCTGTACGACGGCGACGACGAGCTACTGGCGTTCGTGCCGTACCAGAACCTCGAGGCGCTGCTCACCGAGGCGGCCTACGAGACCGACGAGCCGTCGGTGATGTGACCGGCCGGACGCGACCCGATCGACGACGGTCGTCAGACGTTGTCGGGGGTCTCGGCGTCGTCCTCGACGGCCCGTTTCATCGACTCGCGGCGGGCCTTGGCGTCACGACCCGTACACTCGAGCAGGAACTCGTTTTTCGCGGTGTTCGCATCGCCAGCGGCGTCGACCTCGCCGGCCTCCATCAGTTCCTCGAGGCTTTTCTCCTCGAAGTGGACGGCGAGTTTGTCCTTCTTGTCGGCATACGACATCGTCCCGGCCACGATCCGCTCGAACACCGGGTTGTCTGGCTCCTCGACGACGTGGAGATCGTTTCCTTTGTATTCCTCGATTCCGGTTATCTCGCCGAAATACCCCTCTATCGTCGCTCTCATGTCGGGAACACGTTCCTCGAGATACTCCCCGCGCCGCATCTTGTACTCCTCCATACCAGAGATATCGGAATCCGGGTGTTTACTGGTTTCGTTCGGCCTCCAGCCAGCCGTTACACTCGGGACAGGAATCGCCGCCGCGGTACCCCGACTGGGCATCGATCCGGAACCCACACTCCGGACAGACGATCTCGCCCTCCGGAACGGTGATCCCGGACAGCGACTCGTCCGTCTCCTCCGGTGTCTCGACCGGCGCGTCGGTCTCGACGACGCGATCGGTTCCCGCCCCGTCGTCGGACTTCTCTAGGTCGTCGGGCCACTCGCCCGGCTCGCGGTCGGTGTCTTCGTCGGTGAGGATCTCGGCGTCCTCGGAGTCTGGATCCCGGAGTTCGTCGTCGATCGGTTCCTCGTCCGGCCGGTCGGGCTCGGGATCGATCACTTCACCGCCGCGCTGTCGGGGGTCGGCGGCGTCGTTCTCGATACCGGGCTCCGGGTCGTCGGCTCTCGCCGTTGTCGGCCGGTCTACGGCGTCCGGGTCGGTCCCTCCGGCCGCGTCCTCCCCGGCCACGTCAGTGATGGCGTCGTCGGACGCATCCGGACCGTTCCCGGACGCCGGGGCGGTATCCGTCCCGGTGTCCTCGCCGGCCCCCGCGAGGTTGGCGGCGGACTCGCCGTCCGCGTCGCTCTCGAGGCCGACCGCCTCGCCGTCGACGACGGCCGTGACCTCGGTGCTCTCGGAGACGACGCGCTCGGCCCCACAGCGTCGACAGCGCTCTATCTCGCGTTCGGTGGTGACGACCTCGTCACCCTCCTCTTCGCTCTCTCGTTCCACACCCGCGGGCTCGAAGGCGTGGCCCAGTATCGAACACTGTAGTCCCATTACGCTCACGTGGCCGTGACAGAGGTATAAAGCTTGAGCCCCGGTCCCGGAGCGGATTGGTCGCCGAACGGTTAAGATGCCGCCGGACGAACCGCCACGTATGCAGGCGAAGCGAGAGTACCGCGACCGCGACGAGACGGAGGTCTCGGTGCTCGACGCGCTCGTCGATCGGACCGATGAAGGGATGACCGTCTTCGAACTCCGGACCGACGTCGAGGCGGACATCGACGACCTCGAGACGGCGCTCGCCGAACTGAAAGAGGCCGGGCTCATCGCGGTCGAAAACGACGACGGGCCGATGCGGATCTATCCGGACGAGCGGGTCGTCCCGGAGTTCGACTCCGGGAATACCGCGGATGAGGCGTCGTTTATCGACCGGATCAGGGATCGGTTCGGAGTATGAGACCCGCCGACGGCCGGTTTGTATACCCCGGGAGCCCGACCCGGTGGTTATTCACCGCTCCGGCGCGTTCACGCCACCAATGACAGTCGCTGCGGAGCTACACGAGTCCCACGACGCGACGTTCACCGAACGCGGCGATCGGCGGGTCGCCGCCCACTACGGCCGGCCCGAGCGGACCCACCGAGCCGTCAGGAACGTCGTCGGCACGATCGAGATGGGCTACGGGATCGTCGAAGTGGCGGGCGAAGACCGGATCGACTTCGTCGACAACGCCGTCACGAACCACGTGCCCGGGACCGACGGGCAGGGCGTCTACGCGCTGTTGCTCGATCCCCAGGGGCGCATCGAGAGGGAGCTGTACGTCTACAACGCCGACGAACGGCTGCTCTGTTTCGTCCCGCCGGGGACGGCCGAAGAGCTCGCCGCCGAGTGGCGCGAGAAGACGTTCATCCAGGACGTCGAGATCCGCGCCGCGACCGATGACTTCGGCGTCTTCGGGATCCACGGGCCGAAGGCGACCGAGAAGGTCGCCTCCGTACTCACCGGGCCGGGATCGCCCGACGAGCCGCTGTCGTTCGTCCGGGGCACGATCGGCGACTGGGGGGCGACCGTCGTCCGGACCGACGACCTCACCGGCGAGGAGGGCTACGAGGTCATCTGCGCCGCCGAGGACGCCGAGCGCGTGTTCGACGCGTTGATCAATCACGGGCTCAACGCCGCCCCGTTCGGCTACCGGACGTTCGAGTACCTCCTGCTCGAGGCCGGCACGCCGCTTTTCGAGACCGAACTGGTCGGGAACGTCCCGAACGTACTGGGGCTCCGGAACGCCCTGGACTTCGAGAAGGGGTGTTACGTCGGCCAGGAGGTCGTCTCGAAGATCGAAAACCAGGGGCGTCCCTCACGGCGGCTGGTCGGGCTCCGACCCGATGCCGTCCCCGAATCCGGGGCGGCCGTCTTCGACGGCGACGGCAACGTGGGGGAGGTGACCCGCGCGGATCACAGCCCCGCGCTCGAAGCACCGATCGCGATGGCGCTCGTCGAGTACGGCCTCGAGGCCGACGCTCTGACGGTTCGAATCGGCGGCGAGGACACGCCCGCCGAGGTCGTCGAGTTGCCGTTCGTCGAGGGTTCGGCCCGGTCGCGGCGACTGCCGCAGTACTGAAACCTATCGCTTCCTGTCGCTGTCCAACTCGATATCGAGGTCCTCGAGCAGTTCCTTCGCTTCCTCGCGTTTCTCCTGGTGTTCCTCGAGGAACTCTCCCATGAGTTCGGCCGCCTGCTCCTTGCAGCCCCCACAGAGCCGTTCGCCGCCGACACACTCCTCGTAGACCTCGGTCGCGAACTCGTCGTCGTCGCCCGAAAGCAGGTACGCATACAGTTCGTACACGGGACACTCGTCGGCCTTCCCGCCGAGTTCGCGCTGCTTCTCGGCGGTCTCGCGGCCGCCGGTCGTCGCGGATTTCACTTTGTCGTAGCCCTCCTCGGGATCGTCGAGCAGGCTGATGTGGCTCGCCGGCACCGAGGAAGACATCTTCCCGCCGGTCAGCCCGGTCATAAAGCGGTGATAGACCGACGAGGGCGGCAAAAAGCCGTAGCCGCCGTGTTCGAGTTCGATATCGCGGGCCAACTCCTCGGCGGCTTCCCGGTCCATCCCGAAGGCGTCGACGTGTCCCTCGTAGACGCGTTTCTCGCCGTCGATGGCCTCGATCAACGCCTCGAACGCGTCGTCGGTGGCGTTGCGGTCGAGAAACCGGACGCGGGGCCGGAGGGGTTCCTTGCCGGCGTTCTCGAGTTTGTTCGTGACCTTTTGTATGAGAGATTCCAGCGTCGTCTCGTCGTGGAACGCATCACCGCCCATCGCTTCTGCGGTCTTTTGTTCCGCGAGGAGCCACTGCGCCGCTTCGGCGCATCTCGGCCGTTCAGGATCATCAGCGTACGCCTCCCGTTTCTTGTAGGCACGTCGGAGGAGTTCGCTTTCAGCACCCTCGCTCTCGAAGCTCGCGTACGCCTCGGTCACACCGAAATACCGCATCCGCCCGGCCAGATCCCGGGCCAGCCGCATGTGGGGGTCCTGGTCGGGGCCGACGGGGATGACGGTCGGTTTCGGCCCGTCCAGTTGCGGATAGAGGATGTCGGCCATCTGGGTGACGACCGACTGCATGTAGGAGACCTCGGTCTCGCCGTCGAAATCGTAGATCGCCCCCAGCTCGGAGAAGTTCGCCTTCGTCCCGAGTTCGAAGGCCAGATCCTGCACCTCGCGGTTGGCAGACTGCCGGTAGAGGGTCCCGTCTTCGGGATCGAAGCCCAAAGCGATGAGCGAAAGCAGATAGCTCTCGGTGTGTTCGTCGATCTCGTCCCACGAGAGCCCGCGGGCGGCGTGGGCCTCCATGTCGGCGATGAGCCCGTAGGCCTCGCCGCCGCGTTCCTGATGCCAGATCAGCTCGTCGAAGACGAGCTTGTGGCCGATGTGGGGGTCGCCGGTCGGCATAAAGCCCGACAGCGCGGCGAACGGTTCGTCGTTTGCCATCGCTTCGGCGACCGGTCGGTAGTCGCGGTGGCCGAAGATGACCCCACGCCGCATCAGGTAGTGGGGGCTCGGAATCCGGGGGAGCACTTCCTCGAAGACCTCGATGCCGAACTCCTCGAAGAGCTTCCGGTAGTCGTCGACGGTCGAAGAACCCCACGGGTCGAGGGCCACGTCGTCGACGGCTCCGCCGTCCGCTCGGAGCGCCGCCGGTGCTCCGGTGTCGGCGCCCTCCGCCCCGCCATCGCCGCAACCGGCCGGCCCAATCCCTCGGCCGCCCGTTCCGTCGTCTGTCATGCCGAACCGTCCGGGTGGTCCGCCCAAAAACCGTTCGCTTGTGCCACGGCCGAACGCAGTGTCGATACAGTGTCTCAGGGCGTCGGGGAGGTGGACCGATGACCGGATTCCGTTTCGATCGGTCACGCATTTCGGTAGAATTAACTAATATAGGTTTATTATTGGGAAATAGTAACCATATCCAATTATTTATATGGATTCACGTCGACACGTCCCGCATGGATACGCCGCTCCTCTCGCGTTCGGCGCTCCAGGCCCGGCGGCGGGCGATCGTCAAGACGCTCTGTTATCGGCTGGTCATGGTGCTTATCACCGTCACCATCGCCTTTGCCGTCGTCGGCGACGTCGGCGACGCGATAAATATCGGCCTCGCGGCGAACGTACTGAAGACCGGGACCTACTACCTCTACGAGCGGGCGTGGGATCACGTCGCGTGGGGCGTCGACCCGTCCCGGTCGGCCTGAACCGACAGCGTCAGGGCGTCAGCCGCTCGATCGAGCGCCACCGGACCGTTTCGCCGTCGACCAGCGCGAACACCATCCGCTTGCGAACGCCGTGGGCCAGGCGAACGTCGAGCGCCAGATCACGGGGCGAGCGGGCGGCGTCGGCCGGAAGCACCCGAACCAGGAGTTCGGAGTGGCCGAGTTCGGCAACGCGGTCGACCTCGGCGTAGGTTCGGAAGTCGGCCCCGAACTTGAACCCGGTCTTGGGGACGACGCCGCGGTCGCGAAGCGCCCGGTAGACGGTGAGACGGCGGTCGAACCGCTCGCCCTCGACGGCCCGCCCCCGGGACTCGATCGCCTCCCGGCCGCCGTCGACAGCTAACAACCCGTCACCGACTAGATAGGCGGCCTCCAGAAGCGATAGCTGGACCGCGTCGTCGTCGCGATCCATTCGTTGACCGTAGAAGCCACGCTCGTAGAGCGCCGGCGGGGGCGCCCAACAGAGCACGCGGTCCTCGAGCAGGTGGCCCTCGATCGGGCCGTCGATCGCGGCCGAACTCGTGCCCGTGATTTCCGGGACGTCGGTCCGGAGGTAGGTGAGTTCGCTCTCCTCATCGACGACCGCGAGCACGACGTCCCCGAGTGAACCGAGTTCGACTGCGGCCCGTTCGCCGAGCACGCGAACCCGATACTGGACGGTACCGTCCCACGGGCCGTCCCCGCGGGGATGGACGACGAAGGCGGCCCCCTCGGGATCGTCGACCCATCTCTCCCGGGCGGGCGAAACGTAGAACCCGCGGTCCCGGAGGTCCTTGTAGACGAGAAAGGGCACGACGATATCGTCGTTGTCGGCGAGAAAGCCCTCGATCCCCTGTCCGTCGACCGAACCGAGATCGCCCCGATAGAGGAGATGGGCCGCCTCGACGCGGGAGAGGACAACCCCGTCGCCGCGCGGGCGGCCGTACCCCCGCGCGTCGTAGTAGCGCTCGCGGGCGTTGGCGCCGACCGCGACGAGCCCGTCGGTCAGGTGGCCTTCCATACCCGACTCTCCCGCTCGGAGTCGTATAGCCCCTGTGGTCGCCCCCTCGGGGCGGGGCCGCCGCGCCCGCTATCCGTCCGGGGCCGCGCAACCGCTGTCGAGACACCGCCGTCCGGACGGCGTCTCGAAGGCCGGCAGCCCACACGCACACGTCCCGTCGACCGTCCCCTTGGGCACCACGAAGCCGGTCTCGCAGTCGGGATATCGCTCACAGCCGGCGATGAGCCCGCCGCGTCTGCGGATCCGAAGCTCACCCGCACAGTTCGGGCAGTCCCACTCGCGGTCGAAGCGCGCCCGGACGGCCTCGAGCAGCGATCCACACTCGTAGTCGAGACACAACTCGAAGCGCTCGCCGCGGTCGACGGTGAACGTCGGGAGTCCACACGCACACGCCGAATCGGTCACCGACGCCCCGTCCGGCAGTCCGAACCGCGCCTCGCAGTCGAGACAGACGACGTTGTCGCCCGTCCGGACCAAGGGCCCGTCACAGCGACACGCGCCGACGGGCGTACCGGCCTCGGTCACGTCGTGTTCGGCGACGGCGACGTCGCCCGTCGCCTCGATCCGGAGCGTCTGGTCGCCGTCGCTCGCCAGAAGCCACAGCGGATCGCGGGTGATAGAGAGGTTCTCGGGGCGGGTCAGCCACGCGACGGGCTGGTAGCCGTCGACGTCGTGGACGAGGACGGTGTTGTCGGGCTTCGTGATCGCGAGGATTCTGCCACGGACGGTCCGCTCGCGGCGCCCCTCGAAGCGGACGAGACAGTCGCCGGCGATCGTTCGGATCGACATGGGACGGATGCCTCCGTAGTAGTATTTAAACTACAGGGGGATCGGGGCTCGGTATACCCGCCGATCTGCGGTCCGCTCGGAGCAAAAATAGCCAATAATCGACATGAATAGATACGCCAAACAAAGGATATATACGCCCTCTACGGCGCTTAGAACTTTTAGGCGGTACAAAAAATATACATATATTGATAACTTATAAGTGCGTCGCGCGCATACTAGGGAACGTAATGAGTACCCAAAAAGAAACTCGACAGCAAGCGGGCACCGTCGAGGAGAACTCGCTTCGGCTCGAGACCGAAAAGGCCGAGCAGATCATCGACGCGCTGAACTCGGATCTGGCGGATGCGTACGTCCTCTATCACCAGCTCCACAAGCACCACTGGAACATCGAGGGCGCCGAGTATCTCCCAGTCCACGAGTTCCTCCAGGAGATCTACGAGGACGTCGAGGCCGCCGCCGACGAGCTCGCCGAACGGCTGCAGTCGCTCGGCGGCGTCCCCCACGCGGGCATGCCGGCGCTTTCGGAGAACGCCACGGTCGAACCGGAGGACGAGGACGTCTACGACATCCGCACGTCGCTGTCGAACGACCTGGAGATGATGGGCGATATCATCGAGAGTTACCGCGAACACATCGACCTCGCGGAGGGACTCGGCGATTACGCGACCGGCGAGATACTCCGGGGACAACTGGAGACGATCGAGGAACACACCCACCACATCGAACACTACCTCGAGGACGACACGTTAGTGATCGAATCCGCGACGAACTGATCCCGGTTCCGCGCGTTTCTCGTCCCGTTACTCGACAGTCGGCGCGCTGTCGTCGGTTCGGCCGGGCAGTTCGAGTTCGATCTCCAGTTCCGGCTCGCCGACGCCCTCGAAGTCGATCTCTAGTTCGATCGGCTCGCCGAAGGCGAAGGGAAGTTCCCACTCGTCTGTCACCAGCCGCACCTCGTCGCTTCCGCGGAGCTGTTCGCCAAGCTCGATCAGGAAGTCGCCGGCCTCGGACGCGTCCAGCCGGTAGTGTTCCTCGAAGTTCCGACCGGAGCGAACCGTCGTCCGATCGGCCGTCGGTTCCGGGGCGGGATCGATATCGGACTCGGCCTCGACGTCGGCCCCGGCCTCGGGTTCGGCGTCGGCGGGTGGCGATCGGTCGGTCATATCGCTACCGGGGCACGTCGACCGTGAGGTCGCTCGCGATCCACCCGTCGGTGTTTTCGGCTTCGATAAATATAGACGTGCCCGGACAGCTCTCACAGACGGTGATATCCGGACACTGGTCGGATTCCGGTTCGGATGGGGGGCCGGATCGTGATCTGGTTTCCGCGGGCATTAACACCATTTAGGCATGCCTAAAATAAAAAGTATGCGATCGACGGCGTCGATCGGTCCGACCCGAACCATCCGGTATCCCGACGGCGGAGACGGACGGATTGATCGACAAAGCGGGTCGTTTGGGGGGCCGTACCGGCCCGATAGCAGAAACTGATTAGTGCGGTCGGCGAACGGGAACGGACACCGATGGAGATCGAAACGATAGAAGCGGTACCGCTCCGGCGCGAGCTGGACGGGACGTTCGCGAACGCACAGAAGTGGATCGACAGCAGAGAGTACTGTCTCGTCAGGATCGAGACCGTCGACGGAACCGTCGGCTGGGGGGAGTGTTGGGGCCCCGTCGCCGGCAACCGGGAGCTCATCGAGGAGTACGTCGCCCCGTGGCTGACCGGCCAGCGCGTCGACGACGTAGAGCGGATCCACGACGAACTCGTCTTCAAGCTCAGGTCGTCGTATCACTCGTTCGTCCCGGTGAGTGTCGTCAGCGGTATCGACATCGCACTCTGGGACGCCTACGGGAAGTCCGTCGACCGGTCGGTGTCCCGACTCCTGGGCGGGCGGTACCGCGAGGAGGTCCGGGCGTACGCGACCGGACACTTCTTCAGGGACGTCGAGGAGTTCGAGACGTTACAGTCGATCATCGCCGACGAGGCCCGCGGCCACGTCGACGCCGGGTTCACCGCACTCAAACAGAAGATCGGCCTGTCCGGACACTTCCCGTGGGGCCCCGAAGAGGACATCGAACTCGTCCGGACGGTGCGTGAGGCGGTCGGCGACGAGATCGATCTGATGGTCGATGCGAACCACGCCTACGATATAGCCACCGCGAAACGGGTCGCATGCGGGATCGAAGACCTCGACGTCCGGTTCTTCGAGGAACCGGTCCGCCCCGAGATCGCGTACTACTCGCGGCTCAAAGAGGACGTGACCGTCCCGATCGCGGGCGGGGAGTCGTGGGCGTTCCAACACGAGTTCAACCGGGTGCTCTCGGAGAACGCGGCCGATTACGTCCAGCCCGACGTGACCAGCGCGGGCGGGATCACCTCGACCGAACGGGTCGCAACGCTCGCCGACAGCGAGAACGTCCAGTGTCTGCCCCACGTGTTCGGGAGTGCGATCGCGCTCGCCGCCAGCCTCCAGGTCATCGCGACGATCCCCGGCGAGCCGATGTTAGAGTTCGATAGAACCCCGAACCCGATCCGTGAGGACCTCGCGGCGGATCCGATAACCAACGACGGCGACGTCGTCCGAATCCGCGACAGACCGGGGCTGGGGATCGAGATCGACGAAGCGGTCCTCGAATCGTTCCGCGCGGACGGGTGAACGGCAAACGGCGGTTCCGGCCGGGGGTTTACTCCCTTTCCGTTCCAGTTCCAGTTCCAGTTCTCGTTTCCGTTTCTTTTTCGGCTTCAGATTCAGCTTCCCCTTCCGCTTCCGTTTCCGTTCCCGTTTCGGCGTTCGCTTCAGTGTCCTCCGGTTCGAGGAACAGCGCGACGCGGCCGACGGCGATCTCTTTCGGCCCGTCGGGCGTCTCGGCGGTCACCTCGATCGAAACGACTCCACGGGTCCGCCCCGACCGGACGACCGTCGCCTCGGCGGTCAGATCCGCGGTCGCGGGGCGCAGGTAGCTCACGTTGAGTTCCGTCGTGGCGTGGGTCTGTGTTCTGGGAGCCTCGAGTGTCGTCCGGATCGCGGCCCCGGCAGCGTGATCGATCAGCGTGGCGACGACCCCACCCTGGATGACGCCCGAGCCGGGGTTGGTAAGGGAATCCTCGTGTGGCAACGAGAGCCGGACGTATCCCTCCCGCTGTGCTTCGATCGCGATGCCGAGATCCTGCAGGTGGTCGTGGTTCCCGAGGAACCACTCGTTCGCGTCGGTCACGGCGTCCCGTTCCGGGGGCGAGTATTTGTGTGCCTCGGTCGGCGGAACACAGAAGTGGCCGCCAGCGAAACGCCGCACATGGCATCCGACGGCGTCCTCGTCGACCGCGCGGACGGTCGCATCGACATCACGCTGAACCGTCCGGAGAAATCGAACGCGCTGACGGGCGAGATGTTCCTCCGGATCGGGGAGATCTGCGAGGAGGCGGCCGAGGAGGACGCATCGGTCGTCACGATCCGGGGCGCCGACGGGACCTTCTCGGCCGGCGTGGACATGTCCGCCGTCCCGGAGTGGGGTGAGATGGACCCCCTCGAAGTTCGCGATCTGCTCGAACCGGTCCACGGGTCGATCCGGGCCATCGAGTCGCTCGACGTGCCGGTCGTCGCGGCGCTCGAGGGTCACGTCCTCGGCGGGGGGCTCGAACTCGCCGTCGCCTGTGACATCCGGATCGCCGACACCACCGCGCGCTTCGGGCTGCCCGAATCGACGATGGGGCTGGCGATGGATCTCGGCGGCGCACAGAAGCTGCCGGGGCTGATCGGCGAGGGGATGACGAAGTACCTCATCATGACCGGCGAGCCGATCGACGCCGAACGCGCCCACGAGATCGGGCTGATCGAGGAGCGTCACGACCCCGGCGTGTTCGACGACGCCCTCGGGGAACTCCTGACGACGCTCGCGGCGAAACCGACCTACGTCCACGGGATGGCGAAACGGCAGGTCCACTCGGTCCGCCCGCCGGACCTCGAGGAGTCGATGCGGCGCGGCATCTATCACGCGATCGCGGCCTACAACGAACCCGAGACACAGCGGCGGGTCGAGGAGTTCTTCGACGGGGAGTAATGCGTCCGATCGATCGTGAAGTACCTCGGGGTCAAGCCCCGAGGCTTCACCGTCTTGGGCCAGCACCGCACCCGCAGGCGAATTTAATTCCTCCCGACCTTCTCCGTGAGGAGTCGGCTGGAATTAACACCCGAACACGCCGATGTGTCCGTGGGAGTCGGCGGCTTCACTCCGCCCGTTGAAACCCCCGTCGCACCACCATAGTGGCGGGTTTTGAGAGGGGCCACATTTCCAAACTGTCAAACGACCAGCGAAGGAAATGAGGTCTTCATTTCCATACTTTGAGGGGTTATTTCTGGTCGTTGTCACCGTGTTAACGCTAGAAATACATAAATTTGTGGCATATAGTGACGGCATTCACCCTCGGGGGCAAGCCCCGAGGCACTCTGCCTGTTAATCTGTAGATGGGAGTCGCCCGCCACGCCGATCGAACGAACGCGGCCGGGCTACAATCGCCGTCGGGCGAAAAGCGCCGCCGCCAGCAGCGCGACGAGCGCGATCACGGCCCCGAACCCGTCCAGATCCTCGGCGTCGCCGGACTGTGCTTGCGGTTCGGGATCGTCGTCGGCCGATCCGGATCCGGAACCTCGATTTGGGTGACCGAAATCGAGCGACCGGGCGAGGAGCCGGTCGCCGAAGGCTCCGAGTTGTAGTCGGCGACGGTCACCTCGCCGTCGACGTTGGTGTCGTTTGTCACCTCTTTTTTCACACCGGCCCCAGTGTGTGAGCTATCGGTATGGTTCCGTACTGGTCGCTTATTATTGACGATACTACGGTCCGGGAAACGTGCACGGTGTGCACAACCTCTATCAGTCGCGCAGACGCACGCTCAATAACGAACAGAGATGAATGAACAGGGCACGCCGAGGGTGCGAGGCGACGAAGGAACCGATCCACTCGGTCAGATCCGCTTTCTGGCACGTGCCGAGTCACGTGTCCGCATCGTAGAGCTGCTCTCGGAATCGGAAGCGATGACACAGCGAGAACTCCGAACGCAACTCGACGCCTCCCGGACGACGGTTGCGCGGTCGCTTCGATCGCTCGAAGAGCGGGGATGGGTCACGAACGACGACGGCTATCGGCTCACTCGCCTCGGAGCCGCGATCGGCAGCGAGTTCTCCGGGTTGCTCGATACGGTCCGACAGGTCGAGGAGCTATCCGAGTTCTTGCGGTGGTTTCCGACCGACGAGTTCGCGCCCGACTTTCTGGACGTAGACGATGCAGCGGTGATATCGGCAAGCGAGGGGGATCCCTACGCCCCGGCGCGAAAACAGACCGATATTCTCCGGACAGCGGACCGGGTTCGGATGCTTCTTCCGTCGGTCGATCTGGAAGGAACTAAAACGATCGCAGAGCAGGTCACCGAACACGGACTCGAAGCGGAGACGATCGTCGCTTCGGGTCTCGAAGGGACGCTCGAATCGGCGGATTTCGCTCCACTGTTGCGGGAGAAGATCGAAACGGGGCGCTCGACGGTGCTGGTGTCCCAAGCGGAACTCCCGTTCTATCTGGGGCTGGCCGACGACGGACGCGTCCAGATCGGCGTCGAGGACGACGAGGGGTTCCCGCGGGCACTGCTGGAAACGACCGACGACGGCGTCCGGGATTGGGCGGACGGTCTCTATCGGGAGTACCGGGAGCAGGCTCGACACAAACCGGCCGAGGAGTTCCGGTAGCGCCGGGTGCTGTGCACGCCGTGCACAGTTCCCGCGAGGTACGATTATACCAACGATCCCCGAAACGATCAGATGGGGGTGGGCGGGGTGGGATTCAGCCCTGTGGTCCGTCTCGGAGCGGTCCTAACGGTCGGTCGAGTACGGGCAGCCTCTCGATCGACCCGATGGGAATAAATAGCGCTCGTGTCAGGTTTCTGTATGGAGACGCTTCTTTTAGACCCTACAGACGTCGACGACAACGCCGAGATGGCGGAAGTCATCCTCGCCGTCGAGGAGGCGTTCGCGGCCTACGAGGCCGAAAACGTCCGGATGCCTGCCAAGTCCTACGTCGAGTTGCCGGAGCATGGCGGCGACTTCCGGTCGATGCCCGCCTACATGGATGCAGGCGAGTGGGACGGCGCCGGGATCAAGTGGGTCAACGTCCACCCGGGGAACCCCGACGATCACGACCTCCCGACGGTGATCGGGACGATGATCTACTCGGACCCGGCGACCGGCTTCCCGCTTTCGCTTTTGGACGGGACGACGCTCACCCGGAAACGGACCGGCGCGGCCGCCGCCGTGGCGACGGATCACCTCGCCGTCGCCGACGCGGCGTCGCTCGGGATCGTCGGTGCGGGCGTCCAATCGTACACCCAACTGGAGGCGATCAGCACCGTCAGAGGTATTGAGGAGGTAATCGTCGCCGACACCCGAGAGGCGGCCGTCGAGGCGTTCATCGAGACCTTCGGGGACGCCTTCGACGTCCGCGGCGGTTCGATCGCCGAGGCGGCCTCGTGTGACGTCCTCTCGACGGTCACGCCCGTCGAGGATCCGATCGTGAGCGCCGACGACGTCGGCGACCACACCCACGTCAACGCGATGGGCGCCGACGCGCCGGGAAAGAACGAACTCGCCGACGACGTCCTCACGGCGGCAAAGCTCGTCATCGACGACTACGAGCAGTGTACCCACTCGGGGGAGATCAACGTCCCCTGGAGCGAAGGGATCCTCGGGGACCAAGACATCTACGCCGAACTGGGCGAGATCGTCGCCGGGAAGCGTCCGGGACGGACGGCCGAGGACGGCGTCACCGTCTTCGATTCGACGGGGCTGGCGATCCAGGACGTGGCGGCCGCCCACGCCGTCTACGAGCGGGCGACGGCGAACGACAGCGGGACCGCCTTCGAACTCGTCGACACACAGGTTCGGTAAGCGGCCGAGCTATTCCCAGGAGACGCGCTTTCGGACGCCCGTAATCGTCCGTGAGATGTACCAGCCGACCGCCAGAAACGGCACCAGCGGGAGCGCAACCAGGAGTAGGACGGCCGCCACCGCGATCTTCGGGTTCGCGAGCTCCGTCGAGCCGTCGGACTCGCGTACCGACCGTACGACGCCGTCCAGCCGTCCGGATGTCGTCTCTTCGGGCATACGTCATCTTGGCGCCCCACTGGCATGAGCCTTGGCCCCCAGTCCCATCCCGTGGGAACGCCGACGCGCGGATAGAAAGTTTAAGGGCCGAACCGTCGGAACGTACGCGTAACTTCCTCTCTATGTACGACGACGGATACGACCACGCCGCGGTCGAACGACGCTGGCAGGAGGCGTGGGACGACGCCTCGGTGTACCGGACGCCGGACGAGGTCGAGGATCCGACCTACGTCCTCGGGATGTACCCCTATCCGTCCGGACAGCTCCACATGGGTCACGTCCGGAACTACACGATCACGGACGCCTACGCCCGGTACCGCCGGCTCCGGGGGGACGACGTGCTCCACCCGATGGGCTGGGACGCCTTCGGGCTGCCCGCCGAGAACGCCGCCAAAGAGCGGGATACGAACCCCCGCGATTGGACATTCGACTGCATCGAGACGATGAAAGACCAGATGGCATCGATGGGGTTCGGCTACGACTGGGACAGGGAGATCGCGACCTGTACGCCCCGCTATTACAAGTGGAACCAGTGGCTCTTCCGGCGGTTCCTCGAGGAGGATCTCGCGGAGCGTCGGGCCGCCGACGTGAACTGGTGTCCCGACTGCGAGACCGTGCTGGCCGACGAGCAAGTCGAGGGCGAGGCGGAGCTGTGTTGGCGGTGTGACACCCCCGTCGAGACGCGCGAACTCGAACAGTGGTTCCTGAAGATCACCGAGTACGCCGACGAGTTGATCGATTACATCGACGGTCTGGAGGGGTGGCCCGACTCGGTCAGACAGATGCAGCGCAACTGGATCGGCCGCCAGGAGGGTACGCGGCTGGCGTTCGACGTCTCGGGGCCCGACGAGGAGTACGGCGGTGTCGAGGCCTTTACCACCCGCGTCGACACCGTCTTCGGGGCGACGTTTTTCGCCCTGGCGCCGGATCACCCGATCAGCGAGGAACTGATCGAGACCGACGAGGCCGTCCACGAGTTCGTCCACCACGAGGCCGACCCCGACGGCGACGAACCCAACGGCGTCGAGACCGACCTCACGGCGACACACCCCGTCACCGGCGGGGAACTGCCGGTCTTCGTGGCGGATTTCGTCCTCTCGGACGTCGGCACCGGCGCGCTGATGGGCGTGCCCGGCCACGACGACCGCGACCACGCCTTCGCCTCGAAGATGGGCGTCGACATCGAACCCGTGATCGCACCCGAACCCGAAGACGGCGAACCCGGGGCGCCCGACGTGAGCGAGGCCGCGTTCGTCGAGGACGGCGTGCTCGTAAACTCCGGCGAGTACTCGGGGCTCGAAAGCGCCGAGGCCCGAGAACGGCTGACCGAGGACATCGAAAGCGCCGAGCACGGCACCCAGTACCGGCTGCGCGACTGGGGTATCTCCCGACAGCGCTACTGGGGGACGCCGATACCGATCGTCCACTGTCCGGACTGCGGCCCGGTCCTCGTCCCCGAGGACGAACTGCCGGTCGAACTCCCGGAGTTCATCAACACGACGGGAAACCCGCTGGACGCCGCCGAGGAGTGGAAGCGAACGACCTGTCCGGAGTGTGGCGCCGACGCCGAACGCGAGACGGACACGATGGACACCTTCGTCGACTCCTCGTGGTACTTCCTGCGGTACGTCTCGCCGGATCTCGAGGAGGCGCCGTTCGACCGCGAGCGGGCGAACGACTGGATGCCCGTCGACCAGTACGTCGGCGGCATCGAACACGCCGTGATGCATCTGTTGTACTCGCGGTTCGTCACGAAGACGCTCGCCGACCACGAGGGGCTTCAGCACCGCGAGCCCTTCACCAACCTCCTGGCCCAGGGGATGGTCCAACTGGAGGGCGAGAAGATGTCGAAATCGAAGGGCAACGTCGTCTCCCCGCAGGCCATCGTCGAGGAGTACGGCGCCGATACCGCCCGCCTGTTCATGATGCAGGCCGCCCAACCCGAGCGGGACTTCGATTGGTCCGAGCAGGGCGTCGCGTCGGCCAACGCCTTCCTGGCGCGGCTGAAGGACGTCGTCGAGGTCTACGCCGACGGCGAAATCGAGACGACCGACGAACGGGATCCGACCGCCGATTACGTCGAAGGCGAGATCGAGGCCGCCGTCGCCGTCGCGGCCGAGGAGTACGACGAGCTCGTGTTCAACACCGCCGTCCGGGAGGCCCAGTCGCTCGTCGGAACGCTCAGACGGTACCGCGAGGCCGGGGACGTCCGGGCCGACACGTTCGAACGTGGCCTCTCGGTTTCGCTCCGGCTGCTCTCGCCGGTCGCCCCCCACATCTGTGAGGAACTGTGGGAAACGCTCGGCCACGAGGGGTTCGTCGTCGACGCCACCTGGCCAGAGGCCGACGCCGACCGCGACACGATCGAGAAGCGCCGCCGCCTCGTCGAGAACACCCGCGAGGACGTCAGACAGATCATCGACGTGGCCGACATCGAGGACCCCGAGCGGATCGACATCGTCGTCACACCAGAGTGGAAACACGAGGCGCTGGGGGTCGCCATCGACAGCGACGCGCCGAACGTCATCGGCGAGTTGATGGAGCACGATTCGATCAAGCGCCACGGCGAGGCTGCCGCCGACTACGGACAGCAACTCCAGGAGAACCGGGAAGCCCTCCAGCGGACGCTCGACCCCGAGACCGAACTGGAGGCGCTCCGGGCGGCGGCGTGGCTGATCGAACGGGAGTTCGACACGACGGTCCGGGTGCTGGCCGCCGCCGAGGCCGGCGACGACGTCGCCGCGAAGGCCGAACCGTCCCGGCCGGCGATCGACATCGTCGAGTGACTGTCTTCGTCTCCTCGTTGCCGACGGGCGCGACACGCTTATACGCCGATCGCCCCGGCGGTTAGACATGATCGACCTGCGCAGCGATACGGTAACGAAGCCCTCTCCGGCGATGCGGACGGCCGCCGCCGAAGCCGAGGTCGGCGACGACGTCTACGGCGAGGACCCGACGGTGAACGAACTGGAATCGCGGGTCGCCGGACTGCTGGGCAAGGAGGCCGCCCTGTTCGTCCCGTCGGGCACGATGGGAAACCAGATCGCCGCCCGCGTCCACACGGACCGGGAACAGGAGGTCCTCGTCGAACGCGAGAGCCACATCTACAAGTGGGAACTCGGGGGACTGGCACAGCACTCGGGACTGCAGGTCCGGACGATCGACGGCGGCGACCGCGGCGTCGTGACGCCCGAGGCGATCGAGTCCGGGTACGTCGAGGCCGACGACCACCGGCCGGGGACCGGGCTCGTCTGTCTGGAGAACACCCACAACAGCAAGGGCGGGACCGCCATCGCGGCCGACCGGATCGACGCTGCCTGTGCGGCGGCCGCCGACCGGGACGTTCCGGTCCACCTCGACGGGGCGCGTCTGTTCAACGCCGCGACGGCGCTCGGGACCGATCCGGCCCGGCTCGTCCGAAACGTCGATTCGGTCATGTGCTGTCTCTCGAAGGGGCTCGGCGCGCCCGTCGGCTCGATGGTCGTCGGGAGCGAGGCGTTCATCGCTGACGCCCGGCGGATCCGGAAACTGCTCGGCGGCGGGATGCGGCAGGCGGGGGTGATCGCCGCGCCCGGGCTTCGGGCCCTGGAGAACCGCGATCGACTTTCGGAGGATCACGAGAACGCCGAGCGACTCGCCGAGGGGCTGGCCGAGATCGACGGCCTCGCGGTCGAACCGCCGGAAACGAACATCGTCCTCCTCGAGCCGGGCGAACCCGTCGAGACGTTCCTCGGAGACTGTAAAACGGCTGGCGTCCTCGGCGTCCCGTTCGAGGGCGGACAGGTTCGGTTCTGTACGCACCTCGCTGTCGACGCCGACGACATCGGGACGGCGATCGATCGGATCGCGGGTCGCTGACCGCCGACTACTCCCGTTTTCGTTTTCCCTCGCGCATCCCCTTCGAGAAGCTGAGAAGCGTCTTCCGGATGAACAAAAACAGCGCGAACACGATCAAAAGAAGCACCGCGATGATACCCACGAGGACGGGGTCGACCCCGAAAAAAAGCGGGACGGCGTACGGGGGGATCGCGGGGAGCATACCCGATTGGTGCGGGCGCCACGACAAAACCGTTTCGGGGCGTTTCGACCCCGTCAGGTAATAAAACTCATACCGGCGGGGGAAATACACATTCGCGATGAGTCTGCTGCCCTCCACTCCGGAAATCTCCGCGGACAGCGAGCCCCGTGTCGTCGGCCTCGACAGCGAGGAGGCCGACGACCTGATGGCCGCCCTCTCCTCGGGGACCGCCCGCCAGGTGCTCTCGGAACTCCACGAGGAGCCGGCCCCGCCGGGCGAACTCGCCGACCGGGTCGATACTTCCTTGCAGAACGCCCAGTATCACCTCGAGAAACTCGAGGCGGCCGGCGCCGTCGAGGTCGTCGGGACCGCCTACTCCGAGAAGGGCCGGGAGATGTCGGTGTACGGGCCCGCCGACAGCCCGCTCGTCATCTTCGCCGGCGAGGAGGAGCGCGCTTCGGGGCTCAAGTCGGCTATCTCGCGGCTGTTCGGCGGCTTTCTGGCCCTCGCCGTCGGCGCGGTCGCAGTACAGACACTCTTCGGCGACACGGCCGAGGAGACGGCTGTCCGGACCGACGGGGACGGCGGTGGCGGTGACGCTGGCGCGCTCGAAACCGTCGAGGACGAGGCCGCGGACGCCCCCGCCTCGGGGGGCGAGGGTCCCGTTTCGGAGCTTCTCGATGCGGTCGATGCGATCGTCGAAGGGCTCTTCGGCGCCGGGGTCCCGCCCGGGCTCGCCTTCTTTCTCGGCGGTGCGATCGTTCTGACGGTCCTGATCGCGACCCCGTACGTTAGGGCGTGGATCCGGACACGACGGTAGCGAACTGTCGGGGGTTGTGAAAAGTAAAACGCCGGTTTTAGCCATCGGTGTCGTCTTATTAGTCCCCGCCGTCGGATCGAGTGCGCTGAACGCTTCGGCCCTCCACCGCCGCCGGTACTGCCCCCACACAGCGTTCGGCGCGTTTTCTCCCCCCTCTGGCCTGCGGTACGTGATCCGACCCGAGCCGGGCGGTGCGTTGCCGTACCGGCTCGGATGCCCGGAGAGCGACGCTCGAAAGCGAGTCGAGGGGTTATCCGAGGACGACGTCGAGCCGCGTTACCGTTCGCGCGGCTCGACAGTGAAGCGTTCGAAGACGGTCCCCGAGGGTTCGACGAGCCGCCCGCGGGCCAGCCCCGCCGTGTCGTCGTACTCCAGTTCGGCGTGTGCCGGCCGGTTCCAGCGCGGATCGGCGTGGCTACCGGGGTTCAGCGCCGGGACGACCCCCTCGCGGAACTCCGGGGCGTGGGAGTGACCGAAGACGACGATATCGGCGTTCGACTGCCGGCCGAACATCGACAGTTCGACGTCGGTGTGTTCGTGGCCGTGGACGAGTGCGATCCGGAGTCCACGCCACTCGATAACCCGGTCGGCCGGGAGCCGCTCCCGAACGGCGGGGGGATCGTTGTTCCCGTAGACGGCGTACAGCGGGCCGAGTGATTCGAACGCCTCGAGGACGCCGTCGGTCATGAAATCCCCCGCGTGGACGAGGACCGACGCCGATTCGACTGCTTCGGCGGTCCGACCCGAGAGCCGTGTGCCGTCGCGGCTGTGGGTATCCGAAAGGGCGACGAGCATGGTTCCGGTACGTCGCTCGTCGGTAAGTGTCCACCGCCACGCCCGGCCCTCCGTACGGTCGATTGCGTTCCCCTACCGAGCCCTTTTTTGGATAGAACGGCCAACCGCAGGTATGTACAAAGCGGGCGTCATCGCGGTCCAGGGCGACGTCGCCGAGCACGCCGCGGCGATCCGCCGGGCCGCGGATCGACACGGCGAGACGGTCGAGGTCGAGACGATCCGGTCGGCCGGGACCGTCCCCGAGTGTGATCTGCTTCTTTTGCCCGGCGGGGAGTCGACGACGATCTCGCGGTTGCTGGCCGAGGAGGGGATCGGCGGGGAGATCCGGGCGTTCGTCGCCGACGGAAAGCCGATGCTCGCCACCTGTGCCGGGCTCATCGTCGTCAGCCGCGACGCCAAGGACGACCGCGTTCGGACGCTCGATCTCCTCGACGTGAGTGTCGACCGGAACGCCTTCGGCCGACAGAAAGACAGCTTCGAGGCCGCACTCGACGTGTCGGGGCTCGACGAGCCGTTCCCGGCGGTCTTCATCCGCGCGCCGACGATCGACGAGGTCGGCCCCGACGTCGAGGTGCTGGCGACGGTCGAGGACCGTCCGGTCGCCGTCCGGGAGGGGAACGTCCTCGGAACGTCGTTTCACCCCGAACTGACCGACGACTCGCGGCTCCATGGACTGGCATTCTTCCAGTAGGATACGAGGCTACCCGGGGCCGTCCCGGCCGGACTCGAGCCGCTGGCGACGTCGCTCGTACTCCTCGTCGGTTCAGCTCCTCGCAGGCGTACGAAGGACGACGGACACGAGCAGAACCGTCCGGAGGACCGTATCGGAGTCAACCATACCGCGTACACGCACAGACTGCCTATACCTTCGCGTGACCTCCTCCCCGTCGTGAACGACGGGGCTTCCCGAACCGCACCGCAGCGTTGGGATAGATCCGTTGAGATCCTTAGAAGCTGATGCGAACGGGGTACTGAATACAGAGGATGTAATTAGCAGATCGGTAACGGCAAGATACAGCGTTAACGGTCGGATTCGTGGCCAATAGTAATACCCGTAACCGTGTTACTTCCGTCCATGGTCAAATGTGCTCGCTGCAGCCTTGATGTGGACGAACTCCAACACATCTCGCCGGATGTTATCTCGGAAGAACTACTCGAGTCGATCGATCACGGCAAAGAAGATTTTTCCGGGGAAGGTGATCTGAAAGTTTGCGCCGAGTGTATGGAGGAACTGAAAGGAGACTGAAAACGAAGCAGGATTCTTGCGGACGGTTTCAGCACGATCTGGATTACAAGGTTCGCGCCTTCTATGGGTCTGGATTCAGCAGGGAGATAACGACAGGCGAAGTTTACCTCAGCACAGGCGGTCCAATTTGGGAGTGGAGCGTACTGGACCGTTGTGCTATCGGCCTATGAGTCCCAGTACGCGTCTGCGAACGTCATCGGCTGTGTCATATACTTGGTCATCAGTTGCAGAGAGTACGTCCTCCAGGGATCTCTTGCCGCCCTGAGTTTCGAGTTCATAATCGCCATAGGCTTCAACTAACTCGTTTGTCGTGGCTGGATAGTCGTGCGATTTGAGCGCTTCATCGAGATCACCGAGCTCCTCACCAGGGTCGGCGCGCATCGGCTCTTTTTCATCGCTGCGGGTCCGGGTCTCCTCTACCTCCCGCCCTCGCTGGCGTTCCTCTTTACGATCCGCTTGCTCCTCTCGGCCCTGTTTATCATCCGCCATATACTACGGTAGGGAACCCAGGCGGATAACAGTAGGGCTGTCTCTCAGTAGGACTATCTTGAACAACCCGTCCGATCATCCCGCCCGAACTGATGTCGATATATACGTACGACTACCGGACGGCAGATTCATCGAAAAAACATAAGCGCGAAACAGCAAATCCAAAAAATCATAAGTGCGCTGTATTCAGCATGGGTTCCGAAATCTATCGATTGAGGATTTCGATAGAGCCCGTCGTACTACTGCTCGCGTTCTTCGACGGGCTATACGTTCACATTCTGACGGACCCGGGGCGAGCACCGGAGGCCCCGAGTGACTGGGTTTTTATCGCCCCGACACCTCCGGACGGTATGGACGCGTACATAGAGGGCGTCCGCGTCGCCGACTCCCCCTCGGGCGTCGTCGCCGTGGTGACGCTCGGCGTCGAGGGCGGGGACGACGTATTGCCGATCTTCGTCGGGTTCGAGGAGGCGACGAGTATCGCCCGTGGGCTCGATGCGACGGATATCGGTCGTCCACTCACCCACGATCTCCTCCTCGACGTGATGGAGGAGTTGGGGAGCCGAATCGAGCGCGTCGTCGTGACGGCGATCGAGGAGGGAACCTACATCGCGGATCTCCACCTCGAGACACCGAGAAACGAGGTCGTCGTCGACGCCCGTCCGAGCGATTCACTCGCGCTCGCCGCCCGGACGAACGCCGACATCGAGATCTCGGAGGCGGTCTTCGAGGCCGGCCGCGAGCCGAAAGGGAAGTACGCAGAACTCGATGACATCCGGGGGCTGATCGAGGCATGAGCGATGGAGCGAACACCGGGGATGAGGAGATCCTCGACGAACTCTTTGCGGTCATCGAATCCCGAAAGGAGGAGCTACCGGCGGGCTCGTATACGGCGTCGCTTTTCACCCACGAGAAGGGCGAAAACGCCGTCCTGGAGAAACTCGGCGAGGAGACGACCGAACTCGTGTTGGCGGCCAAAGACGACGACACCGAGGAGCTAGCCCACGAGGCTGCCGACATCGTCTATCATCTGCTCGTGTTGCTGTCGATGAAGGGCATGACGCTTGCGGACCTCCGTGCGGAGCTCGACGAGCGTCGCTGACGCACCGGGGCTCACACCGAAAGCAGCGCCTGTACGTCGTCCCAGGAGTCGACGATGTGGGCGCCGTCGCAGGCCGCAGGATCGCTGTAGGGCTGTCGCATCAACACGCCGGCCTTGCCGGCGTCGATGGCGTTGGCGACGTTACCGTGGTAATCGTCGATCAGCGCGTCGCCGGGGACCGACCCCTTGTCCCGGGGAACGGTCTCGTGGAACTCGTCGTAGTAGATACCGTGATCGTCGAGCCACGCCTTCGAGACGTCGTGGGTCTCGGGGATCCGGTGGGTCGCGATCTCGATCCGATACTCGGCTCCGAGCGCCGAGAGGGCCTCGCCTACACCCGATCTCGGGTCCATCCCGCCGAAGTACCACTCGGGATGGTCGGCCATCAGTTCGTGGATGACGTCGCCGATGTGGCCGTCGGTCCCCGGCACGTCGTAGGACCACTCGTCGATCGCGCCCGGGGAGACGTCGTGGTCGTACTCGCGCCGGAGGTACGTACAGAGACGGGGGAGCTGTTCGGCGACGACCCCGTCGAGGTCGACGAGCAGCGTCGATCCGGGGGCGAGCGGGCGGTCGGTCATCGGAGATTCCTACGCGCTCGAAGGGCTTAAACGGTGTCGGGCGACGACGCCCCGTCAGACTTCGTGTACGGCCCCGATCTCGGGGGCAGCCGCGTCGAAGCCGTCGTCGCACAGTTCCGACGCAAAGCGCCCACAGCGGTCCCCGTGGGTGACCAAGGCCGGAGTATCGCGGTACGAGTCGAGAAACGAGAACAGCCCGTCCCGGTCGGCGTGCGCCGAGAAGTCGTACTGCTCGACTTGGGCGCTGACGGGCATCACGCGGCCGTCGATCTCGGCGCGACCGGTCTCCAGTAGCTGCCGCCCGGGCGTGCCCTCGACCTGGTAGCCGGTCATCGCGATCTTGTTCGTCGGGTTCGACCGGATCTCGGGGATGTAGGTCATGGCGGGGCCGCCCGAGAGCATCCCGCTCGTCGTTATGATCGCCGTGTTCTGCTCTGCGATCCGCTTGCGCTGGCCGTCCCGTCCGGTGACGAACCGTGCGTGAGATTTCGCCCGCCGAAGCGCGTCCGCGTCGCGGACGAACCCGGGATGTCCCCGCAGCATCTCGGTGATCCCTTTCCCCATCCCGTCGACGTAACAGGGGATGTCGTACGCCTCACAGACTAACAGCAGCTCTTGGGTGCGCCCGATCGCGAAAGCGGGAACGACGACCGTGCCACCCTCCCAGAGCGTCGTCTCGACGCTCTCTGCGAACCGTTTCTCGACGTCCTCCCGGGGCTCGTGGTCGACGTCGCTGTAGGTACTCTCACAGACGACGACGTCCGCCGTCGGGCGGGCGGTCGTCCCCGAGACCAACCGCTGGTCGTGGGTGTGGAAATCGCCGGTATACAGGAGCCGGGTGTCGCCGTCGTCGACGACGACGTGGGCGCTGCCGGGAATGTGTCCGGCGTCGAAGAACGTGACCTCGTGACCCGCCGCCTCGAAGGGCTCTTGGTAGCCGTGGGTCTTCGAGACCTGCGTGACGCGTTTGACGTCCGTCTCGGTGAACGGACACCGCAGCGTGCCGCCGAAGCGTCTTCGACGCTTCGAGCCTCCGCTCGCTCCGCTCGCGGAGACGCCGTGGAGCTTCAGCGTGTCACGGGCGAGCCTCATCGCGAGTTCGTAGGTCGGCGGCGTCCAGTGGATCGGCGGCCGTCGATCCCCCGAGAGCAGCGCGGGGATCGCGCCGACGTGATCGAGGTGCCCGTGGCTGGCGACGACCGCGTCCGGTTCGGGCCGGCCGACGGGATACTGCGGTGGATCGGCGGCCTTGCTGCCGAAATCGAGCGCGAGCACGTCGTTGACAAGGATCGCGCTCCGGCCCACCTCGCCCGCGCCGCCGAGGAACTGCAGTTTCACTGCCGGTCGCTACGCACGCCGGACGTTTCCGCCCATCGGTTGCCGGTCCGGCGGCCTACTCGGCGTTCGAATCGTCCTTCATCTCGTCGAGACGATCGATGAGCGACTCCTCGCTCTCGTCGAACTCGAACTCCACGCTCCCCTCGTGGTCGTTCTCGTGGACGTTGACCGCGGCGTCCTCGTCGGTTTCGACGTTCTGGTCCTTCTGTTCGGATTCGTCGTAACTACCGAAGCCCATACACGGAAGCCTACGATCCCAGTGCTGAAAAGGGCGGGGATGTACCGGGATCGCGTCCCCTCGCCTCGGCTCATCCGAAACGGCGGACCTGAAACGCCGTATATCCGCCGTAGGCAGCTTCGAGCGAGCCGATCCACCAGTTCCAGCGGTCCGCGGGGCCGCCGTCGGGGGCGTCCGCGAGTTGATCGAGGACGTGGTCGGGGGTGAGTTCGATCCCCGCGTCCTCGGCGTACCGGCCGCTATCGGCGAGATCGCTGACACACCGTCCGACCGTCCGACGCTCCAGGGCGGAGCCCCCGAACCGTTCGAGGCCGGCGACCACCGCTTCGACGTCGAACCCGTCGGTCGGATCGCCGTTCACATCCGCCCTTCGGGCGGGATCGACTTGAGCGACAGGGATCGTCCCGACCGGAGCGTACAAGCCGACACCGGCCACAGTGGCGATCATGACGGAGCAGGAACCGGACGAGATCCCTGGGGAAACACTCGAGCTCCTCCGGACGTACGTCGAAACCGAACACGGGTTTCTCTCGTGGCTCGGGTTTACCGTCGGGACGTTCGAACCCGGCCGGATGGTCGCGACGGTTCCGTTCGACGGAAAGCCCACGAACCCGACCGATCCACCGACCGTCCACGGCGGCGTCGCCTCGACGCTCATAGACACCGTGGGCGGACTCGTCTTCCGGCCGTACCTCGAGGATCCGATCGCCGGCGACATCGCTACGATCAACCTCAACCTGAACTACCTCCGGCGGGCTACGGGCGATCTGACCGCGACCGGGGGGGGTCATCCGCGCCGGCGAAAGCGTCGGGATCGCCACCGTTTAGATCGAAAGCGAGACGCCCGACGGCGGGAAACGACCCGTCGCCGTCGGACAGGGTGCCTACCGGCTGTTTCAGGGGTGAGCTGAAGTGATGGGACGAACGGAACACTCGCGGGGCGTGAAAGATGAAACACCTATCAACGCCGGATGCAAAGCGCCGGTATGAGCACGACATCGCCTTTCGTCGGCGGCGGTGATGCGGCGGGAACGATCCTGGCGATCCGGGTCCTCGCACACGCCTCGATCGCCGTCGCGGCCGCAACGTTGCTCGTCTTTCTCGGGATCTACGTCAGGCGTGTGCTCGCTGAAGGGTTCGAGTACGAGTGGGGATACCTCGCCGTCGGGATCGGCGCGGCCGTCGTGTACGGCGTCAGCGGCATCGCGACCGATCTCACCGGCGCAGTGTGGATCGGGGCGTTCACCGAGGGGGCGGTGCTTTTTTTCATCCTCTTTGTCGCCCTCGGGATCCGGGCGATGTACCACGCCGATCGCTCTCCGGACCGCTCGGGCCGAGTACTGCCGGCGTGGGTCGACGGACTGGTCATCGCGGTCTTCGTCGCCGCGTGGTGGATCGGCTACTTCGCCGCCGGGGACTGGACCCGTCCGGTCGTCGCCGTCGGGTGGATCGGCGCCTCGGCGTGGGCCGTCTTCTACGGGATCCGGACGACACAGGCAAACGAGGGCACGACGTTCTCGGCGCTGATCAGACACCTCCTTCCGGCCGTCCTCTGTGTGACCGCGATCACGATGACGGACCTGCTCGGAAGCGTCGCGAGCATCGACCGTTCGGTGGTGGAGGCGGTCTGGCTCGTCGGGACGGTGCTCGTCGCCGCGTTCCTGTTCAACACCGCCGTCGCGATCCGCCAGCAGGAAGGGGAGGTCGAACGGATGTACGACCGGACGACCTGGCGACAGCAAGACCTCGAGGGAGACGGCGACTGAAGCGAAAGCGAGAGAACGAGGGGCAACGACCCCACGCGTCGCCGGAGTCGAAGACACTTTTCGGACCGCCCCCGTAGCGGGGATATGACACGGCAGACACGCCGCCGGTTTCTCTCGGCGACGGCAGGGATCGCCGGCGGCCTGGCCGGCTGTGCGGGTGGCACCCGCGAGACCCCGGATCCGGTCCCCCAGTCGGCATCGTCGCCCGAAAGTGACTCCCCGTACGCGTCGGTGTACGGCGAGACGATCGGCTCGGTCGCCTTCGTCGGCGACGAGTCCGGCGGCGGGTCCGGGTTCGTTTACCGCGACGTCGTCGTCACCAACCAACACGTCGTCAGGGACGCCGAGTCGATCGGCGTCCGGTTCGAGAACGGCGAGTGGCGCGAGGCCGGCGTCACCGCGACGGACGTCTACGCCGACCTCGCCGTACTCTCGACGGACGTCCCGGCGTACGCGACGTCGTTGCCGTTCGTCGATACCATCCCGCGGGTGGGGACGGAGGTTCTCGCGCTCGGCAGTCCGTTCGGGCTCGAATCGTCCGTCTCGGCGGGGATCATAAGCGGGCGGAACCGATCGGTCCCGAACGAGCAGACCGGGTTTCCGATCCCGAACACGGTCCAGACCGACGCCGGACTCGACCCGGGCAACAGCGGCGGGCCGCTCGTGACACTCGAGGGCGCCGTGACCGGGATCAACGTCGCCGGGGCGGGGACGAGCGTCGGCTTCGCCGTCTCGCCGCTTTTGGCCCGGCGAGTGCTGCCGGAACTGATCGAGACGGGCGAGTACGACCATCCGTTCCTCGGGATCCGGCTGATCGAGGTGACGCCGAACGTCGCCGAGGCGAACGGGCTCGAGGAAGCGCGGGGGATCTTCGTGGTCGAGACGACCGACGAGGCGCCGGCCGGCGAGACCCTCCAGGGTGCGAGCGAGGAGACGACCGTTGAGGGGGTCACCGTCCCGGTCGGCGGGGACGTCATCGTCGGGCTGGCCGGCACCCGGATCGACTCGAACGCGGATCTCGGGACGACGCTCGCGCTGGAGCTGTCGCCGGGCGATCTGGTCGAGGCGACGATCATCCGGGACGGCGAACGGCAGACGGTGCGGGTAGAGATCGGCGCACGGCCCGACCCCTGACTGAGTGTGCGCGCTTCAGCAATAGTCGAAACCGGGGCCGTCTCGGCGTCGTGTTATTCGTCGTCGCCGTCGTCGGCCGCGTCCTCGAGGGCGCCGCGGAGTTCGGGGATCGTCGCGGTGAGGTCGCTCACCCGCTCGTGGGCGGTCGTGATGCGTGTCAGGATCGACTCGAGGGACTCGATGTCGGCCTCAAGGTCCTCGGCGTCCTCGAAGGCGTCGGCCTTCCGTCCCATCGCGAACCACTTCTTCGCATCCCGGAGGTGATCGGCCGCCTCGCCGGTATCGAGGGCGCCTTTCAGCCCGTTCAACACGCCGAGGGTGTTGTCGGCCTCGGTGTCCCAGACGTCGTCCGGATCGGGGAGCTCCGCCCGGGCCTCGGCGAGGCTGGCTTCGACGTCCTCGCGCATCTCGGTCGCCGCCTCGTCGAACAGTTCGTCGTCGTCGAGTGTGGCCTGGCTCATACCGGCTGTTCCGCGCCGTCGGGGTTAAAAACACGCCGCAAAGCGGAAGTGAAACTCATCCCTCGACCCGCTGGAGTTCCATCCGGGGGTAGTCGCCGTCCATCGCCATCGTCGCGAGGACCTCGGTTCCCTCGTAGTCGACGAGGAGTTCGACCTCCATGAACCGCCCCGTGAGTTCGGTGTACTCGACGGAGCGATCTGCGAGCTCCGCCCGGATGGCGTCCTCGAGGATCTCGACGGTCACCGACGAGCAGAACGGCTGGTTCTCGATCGCGCCCTCGATGGCCCGCGCGAGGCTGTCGCTGCTTTCCGGAGAGACGGGCGTCCCCGCGAACTGGTGATAGAGGGTCCCGAACTTGATGCCGGCCTCGAAGCAAGCCGCCTGTGGAGTCGTCGGCGCCATACCCGAGTATCGGCGGGCAGGGACAAAAGCCCCTCCGCTCTTCGGTCCCCGGCGGCACCGCGACCGTCCGGCCGACCGGGAGCGCGGCCGTCTCGGAACGCATTTAGGGCCATCGGCCGTATTTGCGGGTATGGAATACGGAGATAGCCTCGACCGGGCACTGGATTCGGTCCCCGACATCGGGTCGGCGGGCGACCGGCTCTCTGTCCCCGACCCCGTCGCGCAGACCGACGGCGCGTTCACGCGGTTTACGAACATCGACGCGGTGGCGGACGCGCTGAACCGCGAGACCGAACACCTCCATCGGTTCGTCCAGCAGACGCTTGCGACTTCGGGGAAACTCGATGAGGGCGTCGGCCGGTACAACGGCGATTTCGACGAGGACGACTTCCAGCACGTGATCGACGAGTACACAGAGGAGTACGTCCGGTGTAGCGAGTGTGGGCTCCCGGACACCCGCCTCGTCCAGGAAGATCGGACGCTCATGCTCCGGTGTGATGCGTGTGGGGCGTTCCGGCCGGTCACGAAGAGCAACCGCTCGGGGGGCAACCAGCCGGCCGAGGACGACGTCGAGGCCGGCAACACCTACACCGTGAAGGTGACCGACACCGGCCGGAAGGGCGACGGCGTCGCCCACCGCGGCGACTACACGATCTTCGTTCCCGGCGCCAGCGAGGGTGACGTCGTCGACGTGTACATCGAAAACACCAGCGGCAACCTCGCCTTCGCCCGCCTCGAGTAACGGGCCAGTATTGTACGATTGTTAATTATATATTAACTGTATCGTCGATAATACAACAAACGTTTTCGGTGAATCTCGCCAAACCGCCGTACGTGGGGCAGAACACGCCGGATTTATATCCGTGGACAGTCCACTAGCGAACGATATGGGACAAACGCTCACAGAGAAGATCTTGGACGATCACCTCGTCGAAGGGGAACTGGAGACGGGCGAGGAGATCGGGATCGAGATCGATCAGGTACTCACACAGGACACCACCGGGACGCTGGTGTGGCTGCAGTTCGAGGCGCTCGGGCTGGACGAGGTCCAGACCGAACTCGCCGCCCAGTACTGTGACCACCAGACCTACCAGTTCGACTTCAAGAACACGGACGACCACCGGTTCCTCCGCAGCGCGGCGGGCAAGTTCGGGGCCTACTACAGCCGCCCCGGCAACGGGATCTGCCACAAC
>NZ_JAHLKM010000005.1:47669-49511 GCF_024449025.1 Natronomonas aquatica
GCGGCCTCGACGTCTCCGTCGCCATGGGCGGCGGCGCCTACTACATCGAGATGCCCGAGGTCGTGAACGTCCACCTCGAGGGCGAACTCCCCGAGTGGGCCACCGCCAAGGACGTTATCCTGCACCTGCTGCAGGAGCTTACGGTCAAAGGCGGCGTCGGCAAGGTACTCGAGTACACCGGCCCCGGCGCCGAGTCGCTGACCGTCCCCGAGCGGACGACGATCACGAACATGGGCACCGAGCTCGGCGCGACGAGTTCGATCTTCCCGACCGACGAGAAGACCGAGGACTGGCTCTCGCGGATCGGCCGGGAGGACGACTACGTCGAGCTCTCGCCCGACGAGGACGCCGAGTACGCCGACACGATCGAGGTCGATCTCTCGGAGCTCGAACCGCTCATCGCCTGCCCGTCGATGCCCGACAAGGTCGTTCCGGTCCGGGAAGTCGCCGGCGAGGACGTCGAGCAGGTCATCATCGGCTCCTGTACGAACGGCGCCTACGAGGACATCCTCCCCGGCGCGAAGATGCTCGAGGGCCGCACCGTCGACAAGAAGACCGAGATGATCGTCGCCCCCGGCTCCAAGCAGGCAAGCGAGATGCTCGCCCGCGAGGGCTGGACCGCCGAGATGATGGCGGCCGGCGTCAACTTCTCGGAGGCGACCTGCGGCGCCTGTATCGGGATCGGCCACGTCCCCTCCTCGGATTCGGTCTCGCTGCGGACGTTCAACCGCAACTTCGAGGGCCGCTCCGGGATCGAGGACGACAACGTCTACCTCTGTTCGCCCGAGGTCGCCACGGCGGCGGCCATCGCCGGCGAGATCGTCGATCCGCGCGATCTGGCCGAGGAACTCGGCGATCTGGAGCCCCCCGAGTTCGAGATGGGAACGAAATACAGCGACGGCATGGGTCAGGAAGACCCCGACATCATCGCGCCCGACGAGGCCGTCGACGACGAACTCATCAAGGGCCCAAACATCGGCGACATCCCCCTGAAAGACGAGATGGGCGCCGACATCGCCGGGCCGACGCTTCTGAAGATGGACGACAACATCACGACCGACCACATCATCCCGGCGACCCAGGACATCCTGATGTACCGGTCGAACATCCCGAAGCTCTCGGAGTTCACGCTCAGCCGGGTCGACGAGGACTTCGCCCAGCGCGCGCTCGATTCCGACGGCGGATTCTTGGTCGCCGGCGAGAACTACGGCCAGGGCTCCTCGCGTGAGCACGCGGCGCTATGTCCGATGTATCTCGGCGTCGAAGGCGTCCTCGCACAGAGTTTCGCCCGCATCCACAAGGCGAACCTCTTTAATTTCGGTCTGATCCCCCTGGAGATCGACGAGGCCGACTACGAGAAGATAGAGCAGGGCGACGACATCGAGATCGTCGACGACGTCGCCGGGTCCGTCCGCTCCGGCAAAGAGGAATTCACTGTCCGGGTCAACGACGAGTGGGAACTCACCGCCGAACTGGACGCCTCGGATCGCGAACGGCAGATCCTCGCCGACGGCGGCAAGCTCTCGCACACGAAAAAGCAGGCCGAGGACGGCAGCGGCGCCGCGCCGGCCGACGACTGAGCGACCGGACACTCACCGACCGCTTTTTTCTGACGGTCGCCGGACCGAGAGAGCCACGCGTGTGATCCGGGAAGGAAAACGAGAACGGAGACAGGAACAGAGACAGGAACGAAAACAGCGATCGGGTGGGGATGAAAGGACCGACCGCTGTGTGGCGTTGAAAACGGGGTGGGGGGTGGGGATGCACCCAAAACAGGGTGCAGTCGACGGTTTGCCCCGATATAATATCAATCTTCCGGCCGAGGGCGTCGGGGGTCCTATC
>NZ_JAHLKM010000005.1:49604-171368 GCF_024449025.1 Natronomonas aquatica
GGATGCACCCAAAACAGGGTGCAGTCGACGGTTTGCCCCGATATAATATCAATCTTCCGGCCGAGGGCGTCGGGGGTCCTATCCCGTCGCTGTCACCGAGAGCGTTCCTCGCCGGTAAGCCTATATAAGCGACAGCACAACGGTCGGGTCGTGACGGCCGCCGAACCGCGGACGGACCTCGAGATCAGGGCGGTCACCCGGGCTGACCTCCTCGAAGTCTTCCGCATCGAGAGGCGATCCTTCGACCAGCCGTGGCCCTACGCGGCGTTCGAGCGGTTTCTCGGTTCGACTGGGTTTCTGGTCGCCGAGGACGACGCCGTCGTCGGCTACGTCGTCGCCGACACGGTCGACCGCGACGGTGCCCGGATCGGCCACATAAAGGATCTCGCCGTGGCGCCGTCCCGACGGCGCGAGGGGATCGGTCGGCAGCTCCTCTCGGAGGCGATCGTGGCCCTGGCGACGGTCGGCGTCGCCCGGGCCAGACTCGAGGTCCGGGCGAGCAACCGGGCGGCACAGTCGCTGTACGAAGCGTTCGGGTTCGAGTCCCACCACGTCCGGCCGGGCTATTACGACGACGGCGAGGACGCCTACGTGATGGTCCGGAAGCCGTGAATCCGGGTCAGAACAGTCCCTCGACGTCCGCGTCCCGCATCCGTCGGCGTTCGACGTGTTCGTTCAGGCGCTGTCGGACGATCGGATCGTCCCGTCGGAGGTAATCCAGCGTCAGCGTCACCAGAGGGCTCGTCCCGTTGTCCGCCTCGAGATCGGCGTTGGCGTACTCGACGGCCGCCAGCACGGTCTCGTCGTCCCGCGTCTCCGCGAGCGCCCGGGCGGCCGTCCCGGCGGCGGGAAACCGGAGGTCCCCGACGGTGACGACTTCGCCGTCGATCCGGAGCTCCGGCGGCTCTTCGTGTGTCCCGAGGTCCGGGTCGGCAGCCAGCCGATCGAGCCACGCCGAGAGCGCCCCGGTGTCGACTTCCCCACAGCTGTTCAGATATCCGACGGCGCTCTCGGCCAACCCGGCCGCACCGGACCGGTTTCCGGCCTTCGATTTATAAACGGCGGCGGTCGCCTGGATCAACCCCTGTAGACAGTCCTCGCGCTCGCCGGCCGGGTCCTCGAGCCACCGCTCCTCGAGCGGTTCGTGGGCCGCGAGGTAATGGCCCGCGTTGTAGAGGGCGATCCCGGCACGGATCCGCTCCATACGGACAGATTGGACTCGGACCCGCATAACTCCCCGGCCTCGTGTTCGTATCGGCGACTGTGTCCCGATGTCGGCACAGCGGTGAACAACTATACGTATCCGGACAGTTTACACGAGCGAATGGTACTATCTCGTCTCGCCGCCGGCCGGGACGGTAGAACCGGACCCCGGCGGCGCGAGGGGTGGTGACCGTGGGCCCCGTCAGAGGCTCGAAGCGGATCGTCCATCCCGGCGGGCTCGCGGTCGCACTCGTCGGGTTCGGCATCACCCGGTTCGTAGTCGCCGGGACCGTCCAGAGTCGGGCGATGCTTCCCTTCGTGGTCGCCGTCGTGCCGCTCGTCGTCGGACTCGCGTTTACCATCTACGGGGTGATCCTGGCGATCGGCGATCTCTCGGCGGCGTACATAAACACCGTCGTCCGCTGGACGTTTCTCGGCGTATCGGCGATGGCCGCCGTGCTCGGGCTGACGGCGCTCGGCGCGCCGGGCGACGTCGCCAGCGGGCTGGCGATGCTCCAGGGGTCCCAGCTTCTGGTATCGAACACGCTCCTCGGAGGGGCGGTCGGCGGCGCGCTCACCGGCGACCGCGCGGGACGGAACCGCCGACACCGAAACGAGATCGAACTCCAGGCGGAGCTGGCGCTCATCGCCAACGGCCTCCTCCGGCACGAGGTGCTCAACGCGACGGCGATCATCGACGGCTACGCCTCGCTGTTCGACGAGGACGCGCCGCGGGACTCCGACGTGGCGGCGATCCGGACGGCGACGGACCGGATCGAAACGACGGTCGCCGACGTCGGCGAGGTCGGCCGCCCCCGTGACGAGGACTCGTTCAGAGCGGTCGCGCTCGGACCCCTCCTCGAGGAGGAAACCGACGCGCTCGAAGCGCACTACCCGGCGGCGACGTTCAGCTACACGGCGCCGGAGACGGACGCACAGGTACTCGCCGATCAGCGGCTACGATTGTTAGTCCGCAAGCTCCTCGAGACCGTCGCCGCCCGGAACGAGGAGACGTCGGTCACGGTGGAGGTGACCGTGGAGCCGTACAGCGTTTCGCTCTCGGTCACGGCCGACACCGGGACGGCAGCCGATATCGACGCGTCGACGGAGGACGATCCGGCGGTCGGGTTCGATCGCCGCATCGTCGAGTTGCTGTCGGACTATTATGCGGGCGGTCTCGAGATCCGATCCGCCGCCAGCCCGGCCGAGAGCCCGGTATCGGCGGCGCTCACGCTGCCGCGAGCCACGGGCGAGCGGACCGCCGCCGGACGGTTCGGGGTCGCCAGCCCGGGACTCGGGGGCGCGATCGGGGCGGGCGTCGTCGCCGGCGTCGTGATGGGGATACTGTCGGACGCACTCACCGGATTGCTCCCCATAATCGGCAGCCTGTACGGCGTTTCGGACCCGCTCGTCGGCTGGATCACTCACCTGTTCCACAGCGTGGTCTTTGCGTTACTCTTCGCCGGCGGCTACACGCATCTCCGCGAGGGCCGTCCGAACGGGACGGCACTGACAGGGGGACTGTTCGGCGCCGGGTGGGGGGTCGTCCTGTGGCTCGTCGCTGCCGGCCTCATCATGCCGGTCTGGCTCCGGCTGGTGGGCGTCCAGGCGACCCTGCCGAACCTGACCGCTGTCGGGCTGTTCACACACGCCGTCTGGGGTGTCGTTCTCGGGGGCGGCTACGTGTGGCTACGCCGGCGGCTCGAGGCCAGCAGGCGCTGGGATCGCCTCGAAGAGATGGCCGGACAGCGAGTCGGCCGGGTGCTCGGGTAGTTCCGGCTTCCCGGAAGACGCCCCGTATCGGCCGGGGATCGGTCCCCGTGATCGACGCTGTTTTGTCCGTAGTTGACGAGGGACTATCCATGTCCGAGTACACCTTCGAGACGTCGTTCGATCCGCGGTTCACCGACCTGGACGTGAACGGCCACGTGAACCAGGCCACGTACCTGAGCTATCTCGAACACGCCCGGACGAAGTACTGGGAGGAAGTGATCGGGATCCGCCACGACCGCACGCCGGTCGCGATCGTCCGCCAGGAGATCGAATACAAGGCGCCGATCCTCATCGACCAGGAGGTCACCGTCGCCCAGCGCATCGTCGATCTCGGCCGAACGAGCATGGAGATCGAGTACGAGATCCGCGCCGACGGGGCCGTGGCGGCGACGGCCGAGGTGGTACTGCTGGCGATCGATCGGGAGACCCAGGAAGCGGTCCCGATCCCGCCGGAATGGCGCGAACCGATGGAAGCCCACGAGGGGCTCGGCGGGGAGTGAGTTCGCGTACGATCGGCGTACGGAACGTTCGAAGGGTGTTCAAGACGGGAACGTGCGGCTGACCGAAGGGCGCCCCCGGAACGCGAGCGGCGACGCTTGGGGTACGGATCCCGAAGTTCGGGGATATTGGCCGCGGTCGAGTTCCGAACGGTCGACGGATGGGACTTCAAAACACCGGGAAGGGATGAGATCCCGGTGGGATCGTAACGTTACGTCACACGATGTAACGTTCAAGCTTCCAGGCTGGGGGGTGGGGTACCGTACCGGTGGGTCTGGAAGCTGTCCGTTGTTAAGGTGTATTACTCAAAGATCGTTTGGCATGCTATGCCATGTCATTTATACCGAGGTACTTCGGATTACACCGTCGTTTTTCGCCGTACACGTTCCCGATCGCGGTATGAGGCGTGACATCCTCCACGCCGATCGGCTCGGCTTCGGGAACGGTTTCCAGACTCGGGATCGTGCAATGCAACAGCCGGACGGCGGCGAAAACAATTACGTCCGGACGGAGATTTGAACTCCGGTCCCTGGCTCCGCAAGCCAAGAGGATAGTCCACTACCCTACCCGGACTCCTTTCTCTCTAATCCGGTTCGACGTATAGGGGTTACGGTTCCCCCGACCGAGGGTATTTATCCGAAGCCGGAACCACGACGCGTATGTCACGTCGACACCGACACGAACCGCGCCGACACCGACAACGCTTTTCCGGAGGCGGTGTTTGCTCTCCGTAGCAATGGGCGCCATCGAGGAGATATACGCGGATCTCGACGCCGACGTCTCCGAGGAGGAGTTCCGGGAGGCCGTCGAGGAGAAAATCGAACAGATGGGCGGGCTGGCGGACGAGGAGACCGCCGCGATGCTCATCGCTCACGAACTCGACGGCGGGGAGGTCGAGACGATCGCCGACATCGAACCCGGCCTAGAGGAGGTGAAGTTCCTCGGCAAGGTGACGAGCGTGGGGGAACTTCGGACCTTCGAACGTGACGACGACGGGGAAGGCCACGTGTTGAACCTCGACGTCGCCGACGAGTCCGGGTCGGTCCGGGTCGCGGTGTGGGGCGAGGACGCCGTCGCGGCAGAGGAAGAGATCAAGGCCGGCGACGTCTTCCGTATCAAAGGCCGGCCGAAGGACGGTTACAACGGGATCGAGGTCAGTGCCGATCGGCTCGAACCCGACGATGAGGCCGACATCGAGGTCGAGATCGGCGGCCGCGTCACCGCCGGCTCGCTGTCGATGGGGCAATCGGACGTGACCCTCCGGGGGGTCGTCCTCGATACCGGGTCGGTCCGGACGTTCGATCGGGACGACGGCAGCGAGGGGCGGGTCTCGAACCTGACGCTGGGCGACGAGACCGGGCGGGTTCGCGTCACGCTGTGGGACGATCGGGCCGAGCGGGCCGAACAGCTCACCGCGGGGCAAAGCGTCGAGATCGTCGACGGCTACGTCCGTGAGCGCGACGGCAGCCTCGAGTTGCACGTCGGCGAGCGCAGTGGGATCGACGAACTCGAAGAGTCGGTCGAGTTCGCCCCCGACGCCGACCCCATCGCCGACGTCGAGATCGGCGAGACGGTCGACATCTCGGGGGTCGTCCGGTCGGCGGATCCGAAACGGACCTTCGATCGGGACGACGGCAGCGAGGGACAGGTCCGGAACGTCCGCGTCCAGGACCGGACCGACGACATCCGGGTCGCGCTGTGGGGCGAGAAAGCCGATACGGATCTCGGCCCGGGCGACGAGGTGTTCTGTGCCGACGTCGAGATCCAGGAGGGCTGGCAGGACGACCTCGAGGCCTCCGCCGGCTGGCGCTCGACGGTCGTCGTTCTCGACGGCGCCGAGCCCGATCGTGGCGGCGACTCGGCCGGACTGGATCAGTTCACCGACGGGGCATCCGGAAACGGCGCCGGAACGGAAGCGGCCTCGGGGGACGAAAACGACGGAGGGGAAACCGAGAACACGGCCGGGGGCGAAGTCGAGACGTTCACCGGGACCGTCGTCCAACCGGGGGATCCGGTCATCCTCGACAGCGGCGACGAGACGGTCCACGTCGAGACCGACGCCGACGTCCACCTCGGACAGGAGGTCACCGTCCGGGGCCGACGGGACGGCGAGACGTTCCGCGCCGAGGACGTCTTCTAGTTCGGGACGGCCTCGCAAAGATTAAGGCCGACTCGGCCCCCGTTGGGTGTATGAGCGTCGAGTTACCGTTCGCCCCCGTCGATACGGTTATCCGGCGGAACGCCGGGGAGTTGCGGGTCAGTGCCGGAGCAGCCGAAGAACTCGCCCGCCGGATCCAAACGCGTGGGGCGGCGCTCGCCGCCGGGGCGGCCGAAACGGCGACGGCCGACGGCCGCAAGACGCTGATGGCGGCGGACTTCGACGCCGACACGATCGACAAGGACGAACTCGAGTTGCCGGTCGCCCCCGTCGATCGGATCGCCAGACTCGACATCGACGACCGATACCGGGTGTCGATGGACGCCCGGATCGCGCTCGCGAACGAACTCGAATCGTACGCAGACGCCGTCTCAACCGCTGCCGCGATCCTCGCACGGCACGCGGACCGCCGGACGATCAAGGCGGAGGACATCGAGACGTACTACGAACTCGAACCGTACTTCGAATGAGGTTCGGATATCGCGAGGTCTGCCTGGAACACGATACCGGCCCCCGTCACCCCGAGAACGCCGACCGCCTTCGGGCGATCAGACAGGCGCTCTCGAAGCGACACGGCGTCGCGTATCGCGAGGGCGAACCCGCGAGCAGGGCGGCGATCGAGGCGGTACACGACGCCGACTACGTCGACGACGTCGAGGCGTTCTGTGCCGACGGGGGCGGCACCTGGGATGCCGACACCGTCGCCGTCGAGGAGACGTGGGACGCGGCGCTCGCGGCCGCCGGACTGGCCTGCTGGGCCGTCGAGGCGGCGATCGACGGCGCCGACGGGCGGGCGACCCCCTTCTCGATCGGTCGCCCGCCGGGACACCACGCGGAGATCGACGAGGCGATGGGGTTTTGCTTTTTCAACAACGCCGCGGTCGCGGCCCAGCGAGCGATCGACCGGGCGGATTCGGGCGTCGATCGGGCCGTCGTCTTCGATTGGGACGTCCATCACGGCAACGGGACACAGGACATCTTCTACGACCACGAGGACGTCTACTACGCCTCCATCCACGAACAGGGGCTGTTCCCCGGAACCGGCGACGTCCTCGAAACCGGCGGCCCGAACGCCAGGAAGACGATCCTCAACGCGCCGCTTCCGGGCGGCAGCGGCGACGAGGAGTACGCGGCGTTCGTCGACGACCTCCTCGATCCGGCGATGGAGCGGTTCGATCCCGACATTTTCGTGGTCAGCGCCGGGTTCGACGCCCACCGCAACGACCCGATCTCGCGGATGCGCGTCTCGACGGAGGGGTACGGCCACCTGACGAGCCGGGTTCGGGCGATCGCCGACCGCCACGACGCCCCCCTCGCGTTCGTCCTCGAAGGGGGGTACGGCCTCGATTCGCTGTCCGAGTCGGTCGGGATGGTACACGAAGTGTTCGACGGCCGCGAACCGGTCGCCCCCGACGAGGAGGTCAGTTCGAAAGCCGGACGCGTCCTCAGCGACGTCCGGGACGCCCACGATCTCTGAGACGCATCGACGGTCACGGCTCGGGATCGAAGTACGCCGCGAGTTCGGCGCCGAACTGCCCGGCCAGCGTCGCGATCTCGGCGCCGGCGAGGACCGTATGGCCCTCGGCGAGTTTCGACTCGACGTGCGGTCCGAGCGAGACGTCGAAAAGCTCCGATCGGACGAGTTCGACCGGCGTTCGCACGTCGCGGTCGCGTTCGACGACGTACCGGCCCGATTCGTCGATGAACGGCCCCGTGACGTCCTCGTTCCGGTACGCCCCGTAGAACCCCTCGGCGTGCTCTCTGACGCCGACCGGCGGCCCCTCGTGGCGACTGACGGCCGAGAGCCGCCCCACGGCACACTCGACAAAGAGGACAGCGTCCTCGGCGGCGAAACAGGTGCTCCGGAGCGGGCTGAAGCCGGCCCGATCGAGCGCTCCCTCGATGCCGTCGAGTGATTTCTCGAGTTGCGGGTAGAGCTGGTCGTCGACGACGTCGGGCGCGTCGAACCGGACGGCGACGGGAGCCGTTCCCCGGTCTTCGACCCGCGCGCGAACGTCGGCCGCCGACAGCGGGTCGGGCTCTCTTTGCTCGAAACGCTCCGGACGTGGGTCCGCGAGGAGTTCGCGGGCGTGATGGACGAGGCGGGCGACGTTTCCCGGCGAACAGACCGCGGCGACGTTGCGCTCGGGATCGGTCGGATCGACGACGACGAGCGGATCCTCGAAGGACCGCTCGCCGTGGTCGGCCGGGTCGAGCCGGATCGGCGGGGTCCACTCCGCCGCCGCCTCGAGGAACGGCCGGAAGCCGCCGTGCTCCAACACGAGCAGTTCGGTCAGAAATCCCGAGAACCCCTTCGTCCGGAGATCGCTCCCGTAGGCGCCGATCGCCGAGAGGAACGCCTTCGCGACCCGGACGTCGTCGGCAAAGGGGTCGATCCGTCCCTCCAGATACGCCGTGTGGAACGGCGTCCGGTCGACGGCCGATCGGATCTCGGTCGCGCTCTCGACGGCGTAACACGGCACACAGTCGACCTCGAAGCCGCGGATCTCACCTTTGACGTAGGGGTGTTCGGCGAACTCCTCGTGGCCGTCCGGGAGGACGGCGTAGCCGACCTCGAGGCCGTACCGCTCCAGATCGGTCCGATCGAGATCCGGCGGAAACCGGACGAAGAGATCGATATCGCGGTCGCCGGCGAGCCACGTCCCGCGCGCCGTCGATCCGACGAGTGTCGTGTCGGCCGCAATCGGGAGGTCCGCGATGGCCGCCTCGGCGCGCTCTTCGAGTTCCCCGACGGCCGTCTCGAGGGTGCGAACCTCGGATTCGTCGGGGACGACCCGCTCGCGGACGCCGTCGACGACCGATTCGAGCGACATACCCGCGGTTGCGGCGTCGGTTTATAAAGCGTGTCGGTGCGTCGGGATCGAACGCCGGCGGCTGTGATCGATCCACACGGCGGGCGAGGAAACGAAAGCCATATGTGGCGATTCGAACTACGTTGGGGCGCGGAGGGCCGCCGTAGCTCAGCTGGTAGAGCACCACGCTGTTAACGTGGTTGTCCCAGGTTCGAGACCTGGCGGCGGCGTCCGTTTTTCTGTCGAACTCGGCGACAGAGACGAGGGGTGTCACTACGCCCGATCCGGATCGGCTGCCGTTTCGCCGTCGCTCCCTTCCTGCAGGAGTCCGAGCGCGCGGGCGATCTCCGCCGGAGCGGGAAACGCCACCGACCGAAGGGAATCGGTGATCTCCCGGGCGGCCGCGGCTCGATCGCGGGCCCGTGATACGTTGCCGCCCTCGTATGCGCTCGCGGCCGCGGCCATCCGTTCGGCCCGCGTTATCGCGAGATCGATCCACTCCCGGGATTGATCGAAGTAGAGCCGCAACGTCTCCCGATCGACCGTTTCGGGGCGATCCATCCCGTCGAACCCCTCCTCGAGTTCGGCCGCGGTTTCGATGGAGGCGACGACCGGACGGTATCGTTCGGCCGCCATCCCGAACCCGGCTTCGGCGGCCTGATACTCGTCGTTGTTCCAGTGCTCGATCGCCTGGTTGTACCTGCGGGTGCCGTCGTTCCGACCGTTCCAGGCGTTCTCGATCGATTCGAGTATCTCGCGTCGCCGGGTGTACTCGGGAAGCCGGTCCTCGATGTCGTTCGACATGAGATGCGCCGGCTCGTCGTCGTGGCCGAGACCGAGCGCGTGCCCGAGCTCGTGTTTCACTGTCACACGGACGTCGTCGGTGGGCCGATCGCCCGCGACGACCTCGACGGTGATCGGCCGTTCCGGCCGGTGATCGGCCTCCAGAAGGGGTGCACAGCCGAGGAGTTCCTGTGACGCGTGGTCCCGACAGCCCTGGAGTTCGTCCCGGCTCGCCAGAAAGACGAGCTCGATATCCGGCGATTCCGTGACGATCTCGAAGGCGACCTCGAAGCCGGCGTATTCGGCCGCGTTGGCCGTCCAGTACGTCAGCGCCTCCCTCGTCAACCGCTCGATGTCGTGTCGTCCCCTGCTTCGATCGACGATGGAGACGGTCGTCGTCCCCGAAAGCGGGTGGCCGTCCGCCGCCCGGACGCCCGCCGCACGCTCTTGGATCTCGCGTTCGACTGTCGAACAGCCGGCGAGGGCGACCGCCACGCCCGCGATAGCGTGCCGCCGACTCAGCTCCATACCCCCATTATGGTCGGCAACACTGTATATCTCTCGGCTGCGATTGCTCGCTGAAACCTGCGACTGCTCGCTGAAACGATACCGCTCCGGTTGCGCGCGTACTCGATCTCATCCCCGTCGTCGTGTCGAGGTCGCCGGCCCCGCGGCCACTCCCGGCAGACTAAAGAGGACTGAGCGGATACCCCGAGACGTAGGGCCCTTAGCTCAGTGGTCAGAGCGCTCGGCTCATACTCCCGGTGGCCGACCCCGTCGGGATGGGACACCGAGTGGTCGCCGGTTCGAACCCGGCAGGGCCCATCCAAACACCGAACGATTCTTAGCCGACCTAAACGGTGGATAGAACGCACCTACCGCCAATTTTCTTGTTTCAGCGTGAGTTCGACCGGTCATTTTCATCTGGAGTTCACTTGGCCACCAAACGGGGGGGCGCTGCCTTCCGGGCTTCTGTGATATTCGAAACGGGGATGGAACTAAATCAATTGCCGATTGAGGGTGATCAGTTCTTGTTGTGCACAGCGAAACAGCGGTATTTCTCTGTGAGTTTAGACGGGGCTACCGATTGTTCTGTACACTTATTATTAAACACTAACTCAGCTCTGAGCACTAAGTCAAACTAAGGAAGGATTCACTAATCGGTTCTATCCACCAACATAGCAACTAACCGCCGTCATCATAGGTGTCTAAATTGCCTTGTTGGATCGAGATACTGCGTCCAGGTGATCAGTTCGTCGTTTCCAAGTTTGCGTTCTCGTCAGCGGCGAGTTTGAACACGTCAACTCGGTCGTACAGCTGATCGCTTATTGCGCTGAGTTGCTGTGCGTTCGCGGCCACCTCTTCCATCGCATCAGATTGCTCATCAACACCGTTCGAGATCTGCTGAATCGACGCCGTGATCTCTTCACTCATACCGGCTGTATCTTCCATGACCGTACTGACGACCTCGGCGTTTTCAGCCTGTGACTCGACGGCATCAGTAATCTCCTCAAGTCCTTCGCTCGTTTGATTCGCTCGCTCGTCGATCGTTTGAAGTCGTTCGGTTAGCTCTTCAACCTCATCGGCTCCGTTTTTGACTTTCTCGTTGGCGTCGGTAATACTCTCAACGAGATCCGCCGTCTGCTCTTGTACGTCGGTGATGATACCATCGATCTTGTCGGCCGATTCCTGTGACTCCTCGGCGAGATTCTTGACCTCATCTGCGACAACTGCAAACCCCTCGCCAACATCACCCGCACGGGCAGCTTCGATATTAGCGTTCAGGGCGAGAATATTCGTCTGATCGGCGATGTCGGCGATCATCTCGATGATTTCACCGACTTGCTCCATGCTGTCTTCAAGATGGTCGATCCGCTGTGCGACTGTTGAGGTTGCATCGGTCGCTTCCCGGATCTGGCCAGCTGTCCCTGTCGCATCTTCGACTCCTTTTGAAGCGATACTGGCGACTTCTTCTGACTGAGAGTCGATCTCCTGAATGGTGGCTGTAATCTCTTCAATCGAAGCCGAAAGGTCATCGATGTTCTCGTTAGTCCGCTGGGAATCCTCAGCGAGATCATCAGCTCCGTTGGCCAGTTCGGCCGACGACGCGTCGATCTGTTGAATCGAGGCCGTTATTTCTTCGCTGTTCGCGCTGAGTGTCTCGCTCGTCTTGTTCAATTCCTCAGCGTTTTTCGTCAGCGTCTCTACCATGTCGCGGATATTGTCCGTCGCCCTGTTGAGGTTCTGGTTCAGTTGCGTGAACTCCTCGTAGACCTCAGCGGCTTCGTCATAATCTTCTTCAGGTTGCGGGACAGTCGGATCGATGGTTAGATCGCCCGCTGCGAGCCGAGCAAGTTTGTCTTGTAGGTCATCGAGAACATCCTGCTGGTACTGTTCGAGGAACTGTTTTTTGTTCCGTTGTCGGTTGCGCTCAGTCACGTCCTTCTCGATGAGCATCGCGCCGAGGAACGTCCCGCCGTCGTATAACAGCGTGACAGTCCGCTCTAGTGGCGTCTCCTGTCCGGCGACAAGCATGGTTTCCTCGCGTTGTTGAATGTCCTCGCCGCGTTCGATCGCCTCGGAGACGATGTCGCTGGCCGAGCTGTCGTCAGCCTGTAATGCGTGTGGGACGGTTCCGAGCGCTTCCTGTTCGGTACAATCGTACAGATCCAGTACCTGCTGGTTGATGTGGGTGATCCGGCCGTCGACATCAACTACAACGGTCGGTTCCTGTAACCCATTGAGAATGCTCTGGACGATCGCCTGTGACTCATCCGAGCGGGCTTTTTTACCGTTTCGCCGCGAGGTCTCGGTAGGCGGATTCGTTGTATTAGATCCGGACTGATCTGAGTACGATCCGTTCCCGTTTCTACCAAGTAGTCTGTCGACGATCCCGTCTGATTCATTCGATACGTCGTTCCATTCGACGGTTTCGGCTTGATGGTCGGAGTGCCCGTCCCGCTCGGTTTGTTTGCTCATACCCCACCATCAGAACATTCTTATTAAATGCCTTGCTCGATTACACTTCTCGTTTTTCAATATTGGGAACCCTTTCGGCACTCGACAATTACAATCCAAAATCAGCTTTTTAGTGGCTTATTCGGCCAATCAGTCCCAAATGTGAGACGGACCGGGAACTGCGGTTTGTTCCAGCATAAGTAACAGATATTGGTAAATATGTATAAAGATTGAACAATCTGTTCGGGTCAGTTTTAAGAACATAGTCGTTTCACGATGGATTCCGTGCAATCAGGATTCGGAACGCGGGCGGCTGTTAGTAACGGGTAGATACGTGGCTTCGAGATATTCAAGAACACCATCGATGATCCGTCCATCATATGTCCACGCACCGTAGAAGGTGTCATCGCCGCGCTCTTCGGCGAGGAGAGCACTCTTTTGGGTTTCGTCGCCGCCGCCATCGAAGACAACAAACCAAGTCTGTGCGAGTTCGTCCGAGTCGATCGCATGTACCCGGGCCCTGCCAAGCTCAGGCGGTGCAGTGTCCGGAACTCCATAGGCATGAACCTCAAGGCCGCGGTGAGCGAGGTCTGTGTAGATCGCCTGCTGGTCAGCCAGTATTGAACACCGCTGAAATCCAGCGTGAACCGTTCCACTCCCGACTCGGCGGGCACGATCTTCGATTTCACGGGACGCGTAGAGCATCTGCTCGGTATCGTACGACGTGAACGTCGTTTCCTTGAGGTAGCCGAGGACTGCCTCGTATTCTCCATCCGCGACACCAATCGTTTCGGACCGAGCTGGCGAGTGATCGACGAACTTCCGGAGCGTCTCAATATCGACTCTGCTAAGGACTTCGGTGTTGTTGCTGAGGATAGCGATTGGTGGTTGTCGTGACGCTGTCTGACTCATCGAGACATTCACATTCTGTGCGGCAAAGTAGGTGGTGAGACGCTCAGCAAGCGGGTCGGATGAATCGATATTGAATAATACGAGTTCTTTTTCGAGTTGTCTGATCTGCTCGATGCCATCCTGAAGGCTCATCACAATATGCTACGATGAGGGGGGGTATTAATAGTCGGCCTTTGATGTATTTACTCTGCTTATCCAAACTGCTGTGAAGCCAAAATATATGCTCGCTTATCCGTAGAGATTGTTAATGTCGTCACTTTCAGCGTTTGAACGTCACTCTCCGACCGCTAACTATTCAATAGGTTAAATTACAAGCCCTTTGTGTACCATACTATTTTTTATTTGAACACTATTATTGGAGTATGAGTGATGCGGCAAACGCGATCCCAATTCTTCACGTGGATGATGAGCCGGATTTTGCTGATATGGTAGCGACGTTTCTGGAGCGTGAAGATGATCGCTTTCACGTTGAAACGGAAACGAGCGCTAGCGCCGGGCTAGATCGTCTCTCTGAGGCGCAGTTCGATTGTATCATTACCGATTACGATATGTCCGGGCAGAATGGCATCGAGTTTCTCGAAGCCGTCCGGGAAGACCATCCAGATCTCCCCGTTATCCTGTTCACCGGAAAAGGAAACGAAGAGGTCGCTAGTAATGCGATCTCCGCAGGTGTTACGGACTACCTACAGAAGGGAACCGGAACCGACCAGTATACCGTTCTCACAAATCGAGTTCAGAACGCTGTTGAACAGAGAAAAGCCAAACAAGAACGCAACCGCCAACTAGAAGCGATTGAAACCGCGCAAGAAGGTATCGCCATCCTTGATGAGGACGGCCACTATCTCTATGTCAACCAGCGGTTCGCCGGTATCTTCGGGTACGATCCCGAGGGGTTTGTCGGCGAACACTGGGAACTCGCCTATCGAGACGAGGACATCCCCGAAGTCCGAGAGGAAATTCTTCCAGAAGTCGAACGAGAGGGGTACTGGCGCGACGAAACGATTCATCCCAGGGCGGATGGCGGTACAGTAACCGTCGACCATACACTTGCGCTGACCGACCGGGGAGAACTCGTCTGTACAGTACGGGATATTTCTGATGAAAAAGAACGCGAACAGGCGCTTCAAGAAAAAACAGCTAGGCTAGAAGCTCTTTTCGAAAACTCGCCGGATATGATCAATATCCACGATATAGACGGCAATATCCTCAATCCAAACCCTCGGTTGTGTGAAAAAACCGGCTATGACTCCGTAGAACTCACCGATATGAAAGTCTGGGATCTAGACCAGGCTATCGATCCCGATAAAATACGCACACTCTGGGAAAATATGGAAGTCGGGGATCGTCATCGGTTAGAAGGACGTTATCAACACCAAGATGTCTCAACATTCCCCGTCGAAGTGCACATTAGACGTATTCAGCTGTGTGGGGGAGATCGGTTTGTCGCAATCGCTCGGGACATCACCGAGCGCAAAGAGTACGAACACGAACTCCGGGAGAAGCGCGTTTTTGTCGAGCAGTGTCTCGACGCACTTAACGACGTGTTCTACGTGTTCGGTCCTGACCGTGATATTCTACGGTGGAATGACCGCCTCTCAGAGGTCACAGGGTACTCCGAAGAAAAGATTGCAGAGATGAAACCAGCGGATTTCTTCCCGGATGACCACGCTCCACGAATCGCCCAAGCGGTCGAAGACGTTCTGGAAACTGGCCAGGCGACGGTTCAAGCGGACTTTCTCACGAACGACGGCGAACGAATCCCCCACGAGTTCACGGGGTTTCGACTGACTGACTCTGAGGAGAATGTGTTGGGGTTTGTGGGTATCGGACGGGATCTACGGCAGCGTCAAGAGTACGAACAGCAGTTCCAACAGCGCAACGAACGGTTAGAGGAGTTTGCCAGTATCGTCAGCCACGACCTTCGGAATCCGTTGACCGTAGCTGAGGGACGCCTTGAGTTGGCACAAAACGAGTGTGACAGCCCACATCTGGAGGCCGTTGCTGATGCCCACAGTCGGATCAAGGAATTGATAGAAGAACTGCTGACGCTGGCCCGCGAGGGAACAATCGCGTTGGACCCGGAAGCAGTCTCGCTTGCGGACCTCGCACAGGCGAGTTGGCGGACTGTTGCGACCGAGGAATCCACGCTCTCTATCGATGAAGAAGCGACGATCTGGGCGGACGAGAGCCGACTTAGACAGTTGCTTGAGAACCTGTTTCACAACGCAGTCGAACACGGAGGTGGGAACGTAACAGTCAGGGTGAGGTCCCTCGACGAGGGCGGTGGATTCTATATCGCGGATGATGGTCCAGGAGTCCCGGAAGCCGAGCGTACATCCATCTTCGAAAGCGGAGTCACGACCGGCGAGGACGGTATCGGTGCGGGGTTAAGCATCGTCAAGCGGGTAGCTGAGGCACACGGCTGGGAGATCAACGTAACTGACAGCGATTCTGGGGGAGCCAAATTCGAAATTGCTGGCGTTGAGGGGGGATCCGAATAGGGCCCATCCAAACACCGAACGATTCTTAGCTGACCTAATCGGTGGATAGAATCATTCTACCACCGTTTTTCTCGTTTCAGCGTGGATTCGACCGGTCATTTTCATCTGGAGTTCACTTGGCCACCAAACGGGGGGCGCTGCCTTCCGGGCTTCTGTGATATTCGACGCGGCGCTGGTACATAATTAATGGCCCATTGAGGATGAGGAATCGCAAGCCAGCAAGCCCCAGATATGAATTATCATAAAATCGCCACGAACTGTGTGATGTTCCCGCGCGTGTTCGTGACTGGGATGACCTTCTGGTTGACCTCGTAGAGTTCGCCTTGTTTGGTCTGATTTGTCAGTTCGGCTTCCCACACGTCGCCGGCCGTGATTTGCTCCCACAGGTCTGCATAAAACGCATCGTCTTGTTCCCCGGATTTGAGCATGCGTGGATTGCGCCCGTTCGCTCCGGACGCCGTATACCCATATTTTTCAATCGAAGTCTATATGAGTGCAAAAATTTTACATGTATTATCACTCCTAGTACCCAAATATGGACTGTTATTTCGGAAGGGGGAACAGTCCACTTGGGCCTCGTACTCCTCTTCGTATCGATCGCCATCGGATGCTTCGTCGCTGCCGTTTACGGATCGCGGCTTCAAGGACGGGATACGCAACTCGGGCTCAGAGCCGTGTTGGTAACGAACGGACTGTGGCTGACCTTCCAAGCACTTGGACTGTTTACCACAAATGAGAGCCTCAGTGCCGCACTGTATATCGGCGGCCTGATCTGGGGCCTCACTGGGGTCGGCGCATGGGTGTACTTCATCTCCGCCTACACCGGTCGATCGTATCACCGAGATCGACGCTACCGTAGACTCGCGGTCGGTGTCTACCTTGGCCTCGTCACGGTCAAACTCACCAATCCGTTGTACGGCCTCTACGTTCAGACACAAATCCAGCCGGCTCCATACCCGCATCTCGTCGTCGAACCGCAACTGTTCTATTGGATCTCGTTCACGCTCACCTACACACTCGTAGCGATCAGTTTCTACTGGCTGCTCAACGCTTTCCGCGGTTCCTCGCAGCCGACCGCGGGGCTCAGCGCGCTCGCAGTGCTTTCGCTGGTTCCGGTCATTCCACGGGCAGCCTTCACGGTACTTCCAGCCGGGGCCTTCCCGCCTGTCTTGTTAGGGGTGAGTTTCGAGCCGATCGGTGTCGCCGGCTTCACGCTTGCAATGTTGGTATTCGTCGAGGACACGTTTCGGCGAGTCGAACGCTCTGCTCGATCAGAGGTCTTCGAGAAGGCTGATGATGCCATGTTCGTGTACGATCCCAACGGAGAACTCGTCGAAACCAACAGACAGGCCGACAGCCTACAGTCGAATATCGGCATCAGGTGTCCAACCATCGAGGCGTTCGAACAAACGTTCAAACCTGCCGATGAAGACGATGAGTCGAGCGTCGTCTCTATCGAAACCGACGGATCGACCCGGTACTTCGACATTACAATTAATCCGATGGGAATTGGGACCGAGAACGTCGGAACGGTCGCCGGCGTTCGGGATGTCACGGAGCGCAGGGAACGGAAACGCGATCTTGAATTGAAACAGCGAGCTATGGATGAGGCGACGGTCGGGATCACGATCAGCGATCCGGACACCGAGGATAACCCGCTGGTGTATGTGAACGACGGCTTCGTCGAACAGACCGGCTACAGCCGCCAAGAGGTACTTGGACGGAACTGTCGGTTCCTGCAAGGCGACGATAGGGACCAAGCCGAGCTTGACGACCTGCGGGAAGCAATCGCGGCCGAAGAGCCGATAACCGTCGAATTGCGCAACTACCGCAAGGACGGCGAACAGTTCTGGAATCGTCTCTCGGTGACACCAGTCTACGACGAGGCCGACGACTTGACCTACTACATCGGTATCCAGCAGGACGTGACCGAGCAGAAAGAAAAGGAGCGCGAATTGCGAGCGGAACAGGAACGGTTTGAGCTGCTCACCGAGAGCGTCGAAGAGTACGCTTTCATCGTCGTCGATGAAGACGGCGACATCCGGACGTGGAATGAGGGTGCAACGAACCTCTTTGGCTACAAAGCCGAGACCGCCCTCGGGATGCCGATGGCTCACCTTCACCCTGAAGCTGACCGCCAGTCAGGGCTCCCAACCCGGGTGCTCCAGCAAGCCCGGATTGCCGGCGAAAGCAGTGATGAGGGCCGGCGCGTCCGTGCCGACGGCTCAGAGTTCTACGCCGACGTTCGCTACGCAGCCCTCGAAACCGACGACGGCGAGTTTCGGGGCCACGCGGCGATTGTTCGGGACATGACCGAAGAGCGACAACAACGTCGTAGAACCGAGCGGTTCGTTGAGGAATCCGACGACGTCGTCTCGATACTCGATGCGGACGGAACTTTTGATTATATCAGCGGTTCCGCCGATCACGTGCTCGGTCACGATTCCGACGCTCTACTCGAAGAGAGCCTCTTTGATTACCTACATCCCAGCGACCGGAAGCGGGTCATGGAAGCGTTCTTTGACTGCGTCGAAGATATAGAAGGCGACATCGAGATCGAAGGCCGGTTTGAATCCGGCAGTAGCGAGTGGTTAAACGTCAATATCAGGTGCCGCAATATGCGTGCCGATGATCCGATCGACGGGATACTCCTGTATCTCCGTGACGTGACCGACAGCAAAGAGCGCACCCGGCGGCTGGAAGCGATTTTCAACGGCACGTTCCAGTTCACGGGGTTGTTAGAGCCCGACTCGACGGTGATCGAGGTCAACGACGCCGCGCTCGAATTCGGCGGGTTCGAGCGCGAGAACGTTGTCGGAGAGCCGTTCTACGAAGCACCATGGTGGACACACTCCGAAGAAGTCAATAACCGTATCCAGGACGCACTTGCGCGTGCAGCCGAAGGCGAGTTCGTTCGCTATGAGACAGATGTCAAGGGTGCAGAGGGACTTGCGACGATCGATTTTTCTGTCAAGCCAGTGACTGACGAGGACGGCGATGTGACGCTGCTCATCGTGGAAGGGCGCGACATCACAGCCCAACGACAACAAGGGCAACACCTGAATGTAATGCAGCGCGTGATGCGGCACAACATGCGAAACGATCTGAGCAAAGTCCGAGGATGGGCTGAGTTACTCGCCGAGGAGTCCGATCCCGACGAACGGGCTCGCCAATTCGAGACGATCGAACGCATTTTGAAAAAGTGGGGGAGTATGACGGAGAACATAGAGCGAATCCAGGGCGCGATACAGTCCCAGCGAGACGAGCAGACTACCGTCGACGCGTCGGGACTCGTAGAGAAAGTAACAGAATCAAGCAAGGAAACGTTCCCAGAAGCTGAAATTGAGGCAGAAATCGCTGATATAGAGTCTGCACCGGTTCCAGCGGTGCTCGGTGAAGCGCTGCGGGAGTTGATCGAGAACGCCATCGAAGCGACCCCGAACGACGACTGCCGCGTTGAGGTTCGGCTCTCTCGGCCGGACAATAATTGGGTTTATGTTGACGTGGTCGATAACGGCTCCGGGATGCCCGAGATGGAAGCCGACGTGCTCGAAAACGGTGAAGAGACGCCGCTCAATCACGGGAAAGGGCTCGGTGTGTGGATGATACGGATGCTCGTCAAACAGGCCGGCGGTGATGTCTCTGTTGATGCGACCCCGGATGGGACGACGGTCAGTCTCATGATACCAGTCAGAGACGAAACTGCTACCAACACGCACTCAACGACGTACTGAAGGTGACCCTGGAAATGGGTACTTTACCATGGGATCACAGCGAGAACGAGTCCCGATGGCCAGGCCATGCCCGGACTAGGGGCCATACGAGAGATTGCCGTAGATCATGCGTACATGACGCTGTAACCCTCAGAAGGTGGGGACAGCATGCACAACAGCTTGGAAATTCGAGATCGGTGTCACGTCCAGACATATGTCACTCGATAACAAACACTCTTGGTTAAATCTCCTATTTTTCGACGTTCCAGAGCCTGTATACCCAAATTTGTCTTTTTGAACTAGTTCCATCGATCGTTTCTGGCTGGAGCTCACCTGAAATGGAATTTTCGCTCTACACCGCCCGGGAGAGACAAGTTGACATCCTCCTGCGCCTGAAGACGCAGGAATCCCAAGCGTGGGGATATTAAGGTCTACAGTCCACCACCTCTGTCTGCGGTTGGAATCCGCAGGAGAGGTCATACAGGTAGACTGCTGGCTGTGCCAACCAGCCGGTACACCTATCCCCGGACAACTGCCCGGAAGACTCGGAGTTACTTTCATCGACGCTGTTTATATCGAGACGGATGTTCTCCGCCCCATTCACATCCGCGTTGAACGCATCATTGTGTTCGTCGCACACGTACAGACCACGTTCAACCCGCTGATTCTCATCTGTTTTCCCGCACACGCAACACGTCTTACTGGTATTCCGTTCGTCCACTTCGTTCACTTCGATACCTTCCACTTTCGCCTTGTACGTGAAAATCGAGGTGAAGCGGTCGAACGCCCAGCCGTGCAAGTCGAGGTTGCCGTGCCGACCCCAGTTTTTCGCCTCGCCATCGCCGTCTTCACGCACTCTTTCCAAGTCACCAATATTGATTCGACCAACCTGTTTCTCAACACACCGCTCAACGATGTGCTTGGCGAGACTGTGGAAAAAGTGGGTGCGGCGGTCACTCCATTTCGCATGGAGTCGCGTTGCTCGCTTGCCGCCTGAGTCGTCGCACTTGGCGATTTCTTTCGGGAAGTAGTACCCGTCTTGTTTCAGACGGTTGCCCGGATACAAGTCGGCTTCTTCCGTGCTGTAGGCAACAGCGGCGAAATTGCAGATGCCGAGGTCGATGCCAGCGGTTTCATCACCGGGAGCGTCTGGGGTTTCAATCTCGTCTTTGCAGACGATGTGAAGCTCCCACTGGCCTTTCGCACGGTTGTAGACGGCACGCACCTGTTGGACGTTCTCAACAGTCGCGTCAGGCCGGGTTTCGTATTCGACCAGCATATACTCCCACGCTTTCGGGTGTTCTTTGTGGTTTGCGCCTTTGCTGAGGCGAATCTTGTTGTGTTTCTGGTCGTGCTTGAACCCGTTCTGTTTCCACGTCACCGTGCTACGGGGGTGTTCTTCGTGAACACGATTGCCGTCTTGGTCGTAGTAGTTGCGTTTGCGGTAGCCCGGCGGGTTCGCACGGTCATCGGACTTGCGTTTCTGATACCACGAGTGAAAGCTTTCAGCAAGCTCCTCAAGAACTCGCTGACTGGACTGGCTATGCAGTCCGTTGTATTTTGGATGTGTCTTCAGCTCGCGTTTCAAGTCTTTATGATCGGGGATCTCGCCGGTTTCGTCCCAGACGTTGCGGGCGTGGTAGTTGGCGACGTTCCAGAGTTTGCTGGCACTCCACCCATGCCGGTCGAGCGACTCTGCAACCTGTGAGTAGTTGCAGATTTTCGCTTGGTGGGTGCGGTGAACTTTCAGCATCGCGTGGAACGCCTCTATAAGTGCTTATAACAACCTAAATTGTAAAGGTTGTGGTTGGAGTTGAATATCCAGACGTGGTGTAGCCGGTGGGTTGACCATTGGAGTATCGGCTTCATCACCCGCCTGTTCGGTCCTCGGTTCCGACTTGCGGTCGGAACACTCGTCCCTCACGGGAAGGCGGGTGTATTCACCTCGAATCTCTATAATCTCCGTCGATTTGTAATTGGTGAACGGACAAATGTTATCACACCGTATTGGACAGGCGCGGAAGGTTTTTTGATGGTCGTGTCCCCTCTCGAACATGGACGACCTTGAGACGACGACCACAGATCTAGTGATCCCCGACGAACGCGTTTACGGGACCTGCGGGACGACCGAGTTCCCCCGGGTCGGCGTGATCGAACAGGACTGGGAGACGAACCCCATCCCGGAGGACCGCCTCGCGGCCGAAGCGAGCGCGGCAGTCGCGGAACTCGCCCTCGAAGACGTCCCGGCCGGCGGCGAGGTCGCCGTCGGCGCCGGCTCGCGCGGCATCGCGAACGTCCCGGAGATCGTTCGCGGCGTCGTGGAGGGTCTTTCCGACCGCGGCTACGAGCCGTTCGTCTTCCCGGCGATGGGGAGCCACGGCGGCGCGACCGCCGAGGGCCAACGCGAGAAGCTCGCCGCGCTCGGCGTCACCGAGGCGGCTGTGGGGTGTGAAGTCCGCGCGACGATGGAGACGGAGATCGTCGGCGAAACCGACGATCACGGGATCGCCGTCCACGCCGACGCCAACGCCGCCGCGGCGGACGCGATCGTGCCGGTCAACCGCGTGAAGCCGCACACGGACTTCGACGGCGACGTCGAGAGCGGTCTCTCGAAGATGCTCGTTATCGGCATGGGCAAACAGCGGGGCGCCCAGATGGCCCACCGCTGGGCGCTGGACTGGAGCTTCCGCAACATGCTTCCGGAGATCGCCTCGTTGATCATCGATCGACTTCCGGTGGTCGGCGGCGTCGCCGTCGTCGAGGACCTCCACGACGACACCACGATCATCGAGGGCGTCCCGCCGGAGGGCTTCCTCTCGCGGGAGGCCGAGCTGCTCGAGATCGCCTACGAACAGCTCCCTACGCTCCCGTTCGATGACCTCGACGTGCTCGTGCTCGACCGCATGGGCAAGGACATAAGCGGTCCCGGGATGGATCCGAACGTGCTCCAGCGGCGCCCCTACGAGCCGGAGCCGATCCTCGAGCATCCGCGATACACGCGCGTATATACCCGGTCTCTCACCCAACCCTCACACGGTAACGCCATCGGGCTCGGACTCGCGGACCTCGTCCACGCCGACCTGATCGAGGAAATGGAACCGGAGAAGGCGTTCACGAACGCCGTGACCGCGAGCGCGCTTCGGGGGATCCGCACCCCGACGGCCGTCGAGAACGACCGGGCCGGCCTCACCGTCTGTCTGTCCACGATCGGCGTGAACGAACCCGAGAGCGTCCGGCTCGTCCGAGCGCGCGACACGATGCGTCTCGGCACTCTCGTCGCGAGCGAGGCGCTCGTCGAGGAGGCGCGCGAGCGAGAGGACCTTCGCGTCGTCGCCGAACCCGAGCCGATCGACTTCGAAGACGACGATTTCCTCGCGTTCCCGTGAGAGCGTGCCAGCGGCGTCATGGCAGCATCCGTGGGCGTTTCGTCGCCTCCACAGATGGATTCACGACGGCAGCCGCCCGGCCCGTTCGAGGCCGGCAAATACGGAAAGCACCACGAGGAGAAACACCGCGGCCGCAGTGAAGACCGCATCGTAGCCGTAGCCGCGTTCGATCAGGCTGCCGAGAACCGACGAGCCGACCGACTGTGAGAGCATCCAGGTGGAGCTGAACACGGCGTATGCGCTCCCGCGGGCCGAATCCGGCAGCGCGCTCAGGATGTAGGTGTCGGTCGCCGGGAACATGGCATGGATGACGAACCCGATGACGGCGGACATCACGGCGAGTGCCAGAAAGCCCTCGGCCGCGATCAAAAGCAGGAGGCTTCCGGCGAAGGAGCCACCGATGGCGAGCAGAAACGGGACCGACGGCAGCCGGTCGGTGAGTTCGCCGCCGAGGAAAAACGCGGGGACGCCGGCCGCGAAGACGATCGTCAGCATCGTCGAGGCCTCCGCCGGCGAAAGGCCGCGGGACTGCATGTACAGATCATAGAAATTGAACACGCCCTGCCAGACGAACACGACAGCCCCGGACAGCCCCAGCGCGGCGAGGATGATCCGCCACTCCGAGCGCGCGCCCGCTACCAGTGACCGGTCTCCCTCGCCTGCGGCGGGCATTTCGGTCCGTCGGGCCTGGATGGCGGTATAGACGGTTACCACGGCGGCGCCGGCGGCGATCGTCCACAGCGCGTACCGCCAATCGACCCAAAGCGAGACGGCGACGAGCGGCGCAGCCGCCACGGCCGCGATCTGGTTCGCGGTCCCGTGAATCCCCATGACGCGACCGATCCGATCCGGGAACAGCTCGCTCAAAAGCGGCTGTGCCGAGACGAAATAGACGCCGGAGGCGGTACCCATGAAGAACGCCCCGAGCATGAGCTGTCGGACGGTCGTCGCCGCGCCGGCAGCGGCGGCCGACACCACGAGGATAGCTCCCGAAACGAAGACGAGATAGTGCCGCGGGACGCGCGTGAGCAACCACCCGGCCGGGAGTCGCAGGGACGCGCTGCCAACCCACGCGAGCGTCGCGATGAGGCCCGCGGTCGCCTCGCCGATGCCGAACTCGGCGATGAACACGTCCAAAAGCGGCGCGAAAACGATCCTGGCGAGATTGAGGAAGAAGACGAGACCACACAACGACCCGAGCAGGCGACGGCGGCTCACACCGAGGATTCGAGCGTGAGAGGTTCAAGTTATCGGAGTCTCGCGGCGGAGCGATATCCCTCGTTGATACGTCACGAAACGGCGAACCCGGGTACATCGAGCGACGAGCATGGACTGCCCGAACGGTTCGGTCGTGGCGTCCCACGAGAATATATAAAACCCGGAGCACGACGGTGCCGGACCGAAGCTATCGGACCGCCCCATCACCCAAGATAACTAATACCACAGTTCCGCCGTTCGTCGATTCTCTCGGGTCCACAGCGGTCGGTCGGGCTCGCGCTCGTCGCGCGTATTAGATACATTTATATAGAACTACCGACAATCATTTGGACGACTATGAGCCAACAGCAGCGAATGGGAGGTCAGCCGATGATCATCCTCGGCGAAGATTCCCAGCGAATGAAGGACCGCGACGCCCAGTCGCACAACATCTCGGCAGCGAAGGCGGTCGCCGAGTCGGTACGATCGACCCTCGGCCCCAAAGGGATGGACAAGATGCTCGTCTCCTCGATGGGCAGCATCACAGTCACGAACGACGGTGTCACCATCCTCGAGGAGATGGACATCGACAACCCGACCGCCGAGATGATCGTTCAGGTCGCCGAGACACAGGAAGACGAGGCGGGCGACGGCACCACGACGGCCGTCTCGATAGCCGGTGAACTCCTGAAGAACGCCGAGGACCTCCTGGATCAGGACATCCACCCGACGGCGATGATCAAGGGGTTCCACCTCGCGAGCGAGCGGGCCCGCGAGGAAGTCGACAACGTCGCCCACGAGATCGATCCCGAGGACACCGAACTCCTCAAGCAGGTCGCCGAGACATCGATGACCGGCAAGGGCGCCGAACTCGAAAAGGAGGCGCTCGCGGAACTCGTCGTCAACGCGGTCCAGGCTGTGACCGTCGAGACCGACGACGGCGAGCAGATCGTCGACCTCGAGTACGTCCACACCGAGACCCAGACGGGCCGCTCGGCCAGCGAGTCCGAACTGTTCGACGGCGCGGTCGTCAGCAAGAACCCGCCCCACGACGACATGCCGCTGGACGTCGAGGACGCAAGCGTGTTGCTCACCGACGAGCCGATCGAGGTCGAGGAGACCGACGCCAACGCGAACCTCCAGCTCGACAGCCCTGATCAGCTTCAGGACTTTCTCGACAAGGAGGAAGAACAGCTCCGGAACAAGGTCGAGACGATCGCCGACGCCGGCGCGGACGTCGTGCTCTGTCAGAAGGGAATCGACGACCTCGCCGAGCACTTCTTCGCGAAGGAGGACATCCTCGCCATCTCGCGGGTCAACTCGAGCGATATGTCGTTCCTGCGTGAGGTACTCGAAGCCGAGATCATCTCGGATATCGACGCGCTCGAGCCGTCCGATCTCGGCTCGGCGAACGTCGAGTACGGCGACGAAGCGCTGTTCTACATCGAAGGCACCGGCGAGGAGAGCCACGGCGTGACGCTTCTGCTCCGCGGGTCGACCGACCACGTCGTCGACGAACTCGAGCGGGGGATCGGCGACGCGCTCGACGTCGTCGCCCAGACCGTCTCCGACGGCCGCGTGCTCGCCGGCGGCGGGGCGGTCGAGGTCGAGGTCGCACGCCGTGTCCGCGAGTACGCCGACAGCGTCTCCGGGCGCGAGCAGCTGGCCGTCGAATCGTTCGCCGACGCCCTGGAACTCGTCCCGCGCGTCCTCGCGGAGAACGCGGGACTGGACTCGATCGACACGCTTGTCGATCTGCGCGCCGCACACGACGACGGCCACGAGACGGCCGGGCTCAACGTCTTCACGGGCGAGGTAGTCGACACCTTCGAGGCCGGCGTCGTCGAGTCCGCCCACGCGAAACAGCAGGCGATCTCCTCTGCGACCGAGGCTGCGAACCTCGTACTCAAGATCGACGACATCATCGCCGCGGGCGATCTCTCGACCGAGGGCGAAGAGGACGAGGGCGGCGCCGGCGGCATGGGCGGTATGGGCGGTATGGGCGGCGGCATGGGCGGCATGATGTGATCAATAGGACACTCTAAAGGAAACAGCGAGAGTTCCACTCCGTTCGTGTCCCTCCCTCCCGACCGCTCGACGCGGAGACGACCCTTTTTGTACCGGACCGCACCTACACCTCCAGTAATGACACTCTCCGAGGAGGCACGCGATCGGCTCGCCGACATCGTTTCGTTGCAACCGACGAAGAACGGCGAGCTACAGGACCGGTGGGACCTCGACAGCGGCAGCAAGGTCCACAGCTACCTCGAATCCGAACTCAAGGAGTACTACTACCGCGACGAGAACAGCCTCATCCGGGCGACCCCCGAGGCGGCCGAACTCCTCGGGCTCGACACCGACGACGACATCGTCCGGGTTCCGCGGCTCCAAGCGCGGATTCTCGACGTTCTGGCCGGGCCCGACGGGGAACCCCAAAGCATCGTCGCCACGCTTCACGCGCTCGAAGCCGAAGGCGAGACGACAGACGTCGACGCCGTCCGCTCGGGTCTCCGAAGCCTCGAGGACAAGGGCCTCGTTTCGGTCGTCGAAAGGACAGTCCCGACGTTCCGGCTGGCGGTCGATCGAAACGATATCGAGATCGAAGTCCTCGAGGAAGGCGGGACCGCCTAGCGACGCCGGCTCCGTTTCCGTTCGAGCAGCCGTTTCGCGGCCTTGCCCGGGCCGCCCTCGATCGGCCACCCCCGGTCGCGCCAGCCGGGCGGTTCCGGCTCGAAGTCCCGACAGTCTCCCGAACATTCGGCGGCCGTCTGCTCGCGGCCTTTCGGCTCACACCACGGGAACGGCCCGGCCGGATCCCGGAGTTCGAACCCACGACAGTCCGGCCGCATCGTCCCGACGTACGAGCGCCAGCCGCGTTCGTAGGCCCGTTCGGCGATCTCGAGGCGCTTGCGCCGCTTCCAGTCGGGGTCGGCGTACTCGAACCGCGCGGCCGAGCGGTCGGCCGCCCCGCCGGCGGGACGGTCGAGGATCCGCGTTCCCGGGCCGGTCGTATCGAGCGTCCGGGGGCGCCAGATCGGCTCGACCCTCGGTCCGTCCTCGGGATCCGAAACCGAAAGTACCCCGACCTCGACCGGCATCGCCTCGAGCAGCGCCGGCTCGATCCGATCGTCCGTCGTCGACGTCGCCAGCCACACCTCGTCGGCGAGCCCGAGGGCGACGTCGTGTTCGAGCTGTTCGGCGAGGACGCGGGCCGCGGCGGCGTCGAGGTCGGGTTTGTTCTCGATCGCGACGATCCGATCGACCCACCCGGGATACCGGTACCGGCGCCGGATCTCGATTCGGTTTCCCGACCGTCTGGTTTCGAGGAAGCCGCGGTCCTCGGCCCGGTGGACCGCCTCCCGGACGTATCGCCACGGGTAGCCGGGCTCGGGGAGCGCCTCGCGGTAGTAGGCCCACGACGCGGGGGCGTTGCGGGCGACGTGTAGCAGGTCCGAACCGAGCCGCTCGTCGCCGAACGGGGCGCGGTCGGTGAGGCCGGTCGGAGTCGTCTCGACGACGACGGTGTCCCACCGCCGGTGTTTCGTCCCGAGCTGTCTTGCGACGACGGTAGCGCGTTCGCCGTCGGAGGGCCAGTTCCGTTCGGCCCACGCACAGACCCGCAGTTCGAAGCCGAACTCCTTCACGGGGGCTCTGAGGGGTCCAGCAACGTAAGCAGTTCGTCCGGACAGCACCTATCGGTGAAAAGAAACACGAACAGGAACTGGAACGGGACGGGTACGGGAGTGTGCGTCGGGCACCGGGCGGACCCGACGCGGGTGGGCGGGCGTGCGGCGGGCGTCCGAATCCGTCTTGCCATCGCGACGAGAAAAGCGTCGCTCTGGCGACTCGACGTAGCGGCCGATAACGTATAAACCCTCGTTTGACGTGTCGGACGAGACGACGGACAGGGGCCGAACTACCGAGGGCCGCCGAGCGCTTTCAGCGCCGACCGATCACCAGCGCGGTGTCGATCGAGCCCGAGGCCGATATCGAACTGTGCGAGTACGGACGTCACGCGTCGAGTTCGTCTCTGATCGTCGCCTCGAGGTTCGCCATCTCGCCGTCGAGTTTCCGTTCGAAGTAGCGCTCGACGCCGGGGAGCCGGCCGTCGACGGTGAACCGGTTCGTGATGTGGGTCCCCCCGTTCGTCGATTCGAGAACGTGTTCGCCCTGAACGTTCATCGCTTTCGAGCGGCCGACGAACCGCACGTAAGCCGGAGGGTCGATCTCGACGTCCTCGGTTTCGACGCGGATCGTCCGGTTGAGCCCAGGGATCGGCAAGGAGACGTGCCAGACGGCGGTTCGCTCGCCCGTCGTTTCGAACGTATCGACGACACTTATCGAGCGGGCCCGTTGCTCCGGATCTGAAATAACGGCCCACACCTCCTCGGGGGGGGCTGCGATCTCGAACACGCGTTCGACGCGGGCGGTCATACTACCCAATCGGGAAGGACGAATAAAAGCGCGACCGTTCCGATCGCGGTTCGGTTACTCCGGAGTGACACGCCACGTCGTCGAGCGGGCACGCGACCACTTCTCGATGTCGACGTCCTCGGAGTGTTCGGCGAGCCGGGGGAGCCGAGCGCCGACCTGCTTTGCCGTGAGGTCGATCGCGTCCGCGATGTTTTTCGACCGGAAGTACCGCTCACCACCCTTGGCCCGTTCGCGGAGGTACGAGAGGATACGCTCGTCCTCGTCGCTCAATTCACTCATACCGGTGTTTGGGCCGCGAACGGCTTAAGACCGTTCCTTCAGGAATACGCGTGGTAGGCGGCGACCGAAAGCCCCCCGGCAAGCATCGCGACGGCAAAGGAGATTCCCGAAGCGGTCTGGTCGCCGGTGAAGCCGAACGTCGCGAGCCCGACGGCGCCGAGGACGGCGATGACGCCGAACAGAACTGGAAAGCCGACCCCCTTGTCGGTCGAATCTGTCGTTTCCATAGCCGGAGCTACGGCACCACGAACATAAATCCCGGCGGTTCGACCGACGGACCGAACGGTTCCATGGATGCCTGAAGCTTTTTTAACGCCCAACTGAAAGATCGGAGCGTGAGTACGCTGGTCGTGTACGTCGACCGGGACGGCGGGATCGGATACGACGGCCCCGTCGTCGGATGGGAGGCCGTCCAGGCGCTCGTCACCGACGTCGGCCTCGAGGATCCCGAAGACAGCCGCGTCAACTGTCTTCTGGAGACGCTTCACGTCACGCGCGATCTCCGGGACGACGGCGAGAAAGCAGTCGTCGCGGTCGTCTCGGGGGGCGGCGACAGTGTCGACAGCGACCGCGCCATCGCCCGACAGACGGATCGGCTGGTCGCCGAACACGACGTCGACGCCGCGATCGTCGTGACCGACTCCGCCAGCGACGAGCGGCTCGTCCCGATCATCGAGAGCCGGATCAGGGTCGACGGCGTCGACCGGGTCGTCGTCCGGCAGTCCCACGACATCGAATCGACGTACTACCTGCTGAAGCAGTTCCTCGGCGACGAGGAACTCCGGGGGACGGTGCTGGTACCGATCGGGGCCGCACTGTTGGCGTTCCCGATGCTTCTGTTGCTCGCCGACAACGTCGCCGTCGCCCTCTCGGCGATCGCCGGCGTCATCGGCCTGTTCCTCCTGTATAAGGGGTTCGGGATCGACGACGCCGTCTCGGCGCTCCCGGTCCGGATCAGGGACGCGTTCTACTCGGGACAGGTCTCGCTCGTCACCTACGTCGTCGGCGCCGGGCTGGCGCTCATCGGGGTCTTCGCCGGCGGAATCAGCGCCGCCGGGACCGGTGGTGACGGCGATTTACTGGTGGTGCTCCGGTTTCTCTTCGTTAGCGTTCCGTGGTTCGCGACGGCAGCGATGGCCGCGGCGACGGGGCGGCTCATCGACGAGTTGCTCGCCGAGGAACAGGTCTCGAGCGCGCTGATGAACCTTCCGTTCGGTCTCGTCGCGATCGGACTGGTGATCAGAGGATTCACCGGGTACTTCCTCGAGCGTGCCGGCGTGTTCGACTCCGTCACCGTCCCGGCGTTCGAAGTCGGGCCGATCGCCGTGGAGGGGTTCGTCGTCTCGATTTGGGGGCGGCTCGCCTTCTACGTGGCCGCGGGCGTACTCGTCAGCCTCCTCGGCGTGTTCTTTACTTCGCAGATGGCCGACGACGAGAGACCCCTCGAAGAGGTGCCGGATTGACATCCTCTCGGCCCTGAAGGGCGAAGATTCCCACGGCACTGCGCCGCTGGTTTGGAATGTTTACGGTTTGTAGACGCCTCGAGAGACGGCTACTGGCTGTGCCAACCAGCCGTTACTCCTATCCCGGTATGGGATTCAGAGATACTTTTCCTGCCTGCATCCCGAAATCCACAACAGAAAGGGATGCTTTCTGCGTGGAATCAACGAATCCCGATAGTGTCCAATTAGATGGGCGGACAGGCCGCCTCGGTTATCTATCAGTACGGTAATTACTTGCTTAAAACATCCGTTCAGAACGGAGAGCGTAGCGTGTAGAGGGGTTGTCGGATTCATCCCCGCGCTGAAGCGCGAGGCTTTCTCCTCGAACTTCCGTAATCCGCCCGCCGGTGAACCGACGCCCCTTTGATCGTGTGACGGTTACGGACCCGCATGGAACCCTGGGTGAGCCTCTTCTCAGGTGGCAAGGACTCCTCGTGGGCGCTGTACCGGGCGCTACAGCGTGGAGCACCCGTCAAGCGGCTGGTGACGGTTCACCCGGCGGGGGAGTCGTTCATGTACCACGTGCCGGCGACGGAGCTGGCGGGACTGGCCGCCGAAAGCATCGGCATTCCGCTCGTCAACGTCCGGCCGACGGACTTCGAGGCGGATGCCGGACCGGACGAACTCGCCGGCGAGCGCGGCGATCGGGAGCTCGAACCGCTTGAGGACGCGCTCGTGGCGCTGGCCAGGAAACTGGGCTCGATCGGCGGGATAACGGCCGGCGCCGTCGAGAGCAGCTACCAGACCGACCGGATCGAGGGACTGTGCGATCGGCTCGGGGCCGAACTCTTCGCGCCGCTTTGGCAGAAAGAACCGCGTGATCTGATCGATTCGATGCTCGGGGCCGGATTCGAGATCACGGTCGTCCGTGTCGCAGCGCGCGGACTCGACGAGTCGTGGCTCGGTCGGACGCTCGATACCGAGGCCGTCGCCGAACTGGAGCGGCTCAACGACGAATATGGCGTCCACATCCTCGGGGAAGGTGGGGAGTTCGAGACGCTCGTCACCGACGGCCCGCACATGGAACGGCCGATCGAACTCGACGGGGAGCCGGCGTTCGACGGCGTCCGCGGGACGTTCCGTATCACCGACGCACGGCTCGGGGGCGTCGACACGTAGGTCGGTGTCGGGCGGACAACGGACAGGCGGCGCGCTCGATCCGACGACCCGTGCGCCGCGCTCGCGGGAAAGCCGCTCGCATCGAGGGGTGCCCACACCTCGCAACCGCCTCGGCGGGCCGTCGCCGTGCTCAGGTCACACCGTCGGTGCTTCCGTCGTAATATATAAAATCGAGGCCGTACGGAAAGAGACTTATCCGTAGCGGCGGTCGGGTCGGGACATGAAGGCAGTCGTCCTCGCCGGCGGGTACGCGACGCGTCTGTGGCCGGTCACGAAACACCGTCCCAAGATGCTGTTACCGATCGGCGAGACGACAGTCATCGACCGCATCTTCGAGGCGCTGGAACGCGACGACCGGATCGAGACAGTGTACGTCTCGACGAACGAGCGGTTCGCCCAGGAGTTCGAGGCCCACCTCGCGGGGACCGACTTCGAAAAGCCAACGCTGTCCGTCGAGGAGACGAGCGAGGAAACCGAGAAGTTCGGCGTCGTCGGCGCGCTCGGCCAGCTAGTCGACCGGGAGGGGATCGACGACGACCTGCTCGTCGTCGCCGGCGACAACCTCATGGGCTTCGATCTCCCGGAGTTCCTCGATTACTTCGAGTCGAAGGGGACGACGACGCTTGCGGCCTACGACGTCGGGGACCGCGAGAAGGCCAAATCCTACGGGTTGGTCGAACTCGACGACGATCGCGTGGTCGATTTCCAGGAGAAACCCGAGGAACCGAACAGCACCCTCGTCTCGATCGCCTGCTATGGGTTTCCGCGGGAGTCGCTCCGGTTCGACGAGTACCTCTCGGACGGGAACAACCCCGACGAACCGGGATGGTTCCTCCAGTGGCTCCAGAGCAGAGAGCCCGTCCACGCCTTCGTTTTCGAGGATCCGTGGTTCGACATCGGCACCCCCGAGTCGTATCTGGAGGCGATCGAGTGGGAACTCGACGGCGACAGCGTCATCGCCGAGTCCGCGACCGTCGAGCGCTCGACGATCGGCGAGAACGTCCACGTGATGGCCGGCGCCGAGATCGTCGACGCGACGCTCGATCGGTCCCTGGTCTTCGAGGACGCCGTCGTCAGGGGCTGTGAGATCCACGATACGATCATCGACGAGGAGACCAGAATCGAGGACGTCAACCTCGCGGGCGCGCTGATCGGGGCCCACACCCGGCTGACGAACGGGGAGAAGTAGTCCACCACCAGTACCGTTTTGCTTTCGCCAGTCGAACGACAGGTATGGAGGGTACAGAGCGGACCACCCGACAACGGATCGCCGAGACGCTCCGGGAGGAGCCCGCCGCAGCCGGGAAGATCGCCGGAGAGTTCGGCGTAACGGCCGGGGCAGCGCTCTCCCACGTCGAACACATCGCCGAATCGCTCGATGGAACCGACGAAGAGCTGTTGGTTTCCCCGCCGGAGTGTCGGGACTGTGGGTTCACCGGCTTCGACGATCTGATCAATCGGCCCTCCCGGTGTCCGGAGTGCAAAAGCGAAAGCGTCGCGGAGCCGGCGTTTACAATCCGGTGAGCGACCGCTTCCGGACGGCTGGGAGGGCTGAAAGCTGTCTCGGGACCCTTCGGGACCGGAAAACCTGATACTGAGTCCCGATAGTGTTTAATACGGCCGTCGTGTAACCCCGGATTGTAATGTCGGAAGTCTGCTCGACGTGTGGACTCCCTGAGGAACTCTGCGTCTGTGAGGACGTCGCCAAAGAATCCCAGGAGATCAACATCCGCATCGACGAGCGCCGATACGGGAAAGAGGTAACGGTCATCGAAGGGTTCGATCCACGGGACGTCGATCTCGATTCGCTGTCGTCGGACCTGAAATCAAAGTTCGCCTGCGGTGGCACTGTCGAAGACGGCGCCATCGAACTCCAGGGAAACCACCTCGGTCGGATCGAGGAGTTCCTCCAACAGAAGGGGTTCAACGTCGCTTGAGATCCCTCTAATCCATCCGCTCCGTTTCGCGGTCCGGTCCGTAGACTCCCTTTTCGAGCGTCTGCTCGGAACGGCCGGATGACGCCCGACCCGGGCCGGTTCGAAAATCCCTTTTTCGGCGCCGTCTCAGAGCGTCCGATCGACTCCCGATCTAGAAGGGCGCGTCCGGCGCGTCAGGATCCTCGGGAGCGTTCCCGCCGTCGGTCGCCAGTTCGTGCGGCCATCTCTCGATACCCGTCTCGAGCGATTCGACCCGGCCCTCGAACCCCTCGAAGGAGTCGATGAGCCGTGCCGCCTGGACGCTCGCCTGACCGTGGGGGCAGACGGTCACGACGCGGTCGTCCCCCTCGAGTTCGTCGATCCGCTCGGTCAACTCGGCGAAGGGGACGTTCTCGCTGCCGGGGATGTGTCCCCGGCGGAACTGCCCCGGCGACCGGATATCGACGATCCGGATCGGTTCGTCCGCCTGGAGTAGTTCCCACAGTTCGTCGGCCGAGATTTCGCCGTCCATATGCCCCGATACGCGACAACGAACTTAAACCGCCGGGTCGGCGTTCGGGGGAACCGAAACTGCAACTGGAACCGGAACTGAAACTGCAACTGGAACCGAACGGTTCAGATGAGACCCGCCTCGCGGGCCAGGAGGACCCCCTCGAGCGTGGCGTCGTTGGCGGCTTCGCTACGCGCCACCTCCAGGGCGTTCTCGACCGGGACCGCCACGACGTCGAGGAACTCGCTCCCGTCGAGTTTCCGCTCGCCGCGGGTGAAGCCGTCGGCGGCGACGATCCCGCGGCGGTGTCTGAGAACGCCGGTCGAACACCAGAAGGACTCGAGCAGTTCCGCCGAGTCGGGGACGAGCCCGACCTCCTCTTCGAGTTCGCGCGCGCCGGCCTCGGCGAACGTCTCGCCGTCCTCGACGATCCCGGCCGGCAGTTCGTGACAGAGCTCGCGGATCGTCGGCCGGAACTGTTCGACCATGACGAGCGAACGCCCTAGTGACGCCGCCGGCTCCTCGACCACCCCCAGTTCGGCTGGCTCCTCGACGACCGCGACGACGACCGCGGCGGCGGGTAGTTCGGCCCAGTAGTACCGTTTCGTCCGCCCGTCCGGAAGTTCGACGAGGTCGTAGCCACCGGTGTACCAGCCAGTCTCGTACTCGGCGATAGATTCGACGACCGACCACTCGTGGTCGGCCGGGCTCGGATCGGCGTCGGTCACGGCGCGTCCCCCGTCAGCCGATCGCGGTAGAGCCGGTTGAACGCCATCCGGCGGACGGTCCCGACGGCCGCCTCCGGTTCGTTCTCGAAGGTGGCCGCGACGGCCGCCCCGGCGGGCGCCGATGCGTGCCAGGCGACGTTCCCGACCGCGTCGCTGCCGGCGACGTGAACGTCGGCCCCGTAGTCCTCGCGCCAGGAGTCGAAGGCTGCCCTGTCGGCGACCCGGACTGCGAGCGTCTCGGCGAAGAGCGCCTGCCTGGCCGTCTCGACGACGTCGGCGTCGACGCGACGGTCGTACTCCTCGCGGTCGAACTCCATCGCCTTCGCGACCGCCCGGACCACGACCTGTGCCGTCGATCCGACCGCCTCGTACCGGCGCTCGGCGTCTGCCCACGAGGCGGGGTCGAACGTTCCGTGGGTCTCCCCGGTGTGAGGTTCGTCCGTCATCACTCCGGGGACCCCTTCTCGTTCTCGTCTTCGTCCCCGTCGTCGAGCATCCGGCGTGTCATCTCTCTGGCCTCTTGGAGGATCCGTTCGGTCTCGCCGTCCGTCGGCGCCGAACTCCCGGGCACGTCCGGGGCGCCCTCGTGGGCGTGTGTGTGACCGTGGTGTGTATGCCCGTGTGTGCCCTCGTGTCCGTCCTCCTCGAACAGAGCGCCCGACCGCTCGGCGGGCGGGTCCTCTGTCTCGGTCTCTGATTCGATCCCGCCGACGGTGTCCTCGAACAGCTGTGGAAAGTCGGTGGCCTCGACGTCCTCGGAGACGGTCGCCGCGAGTTCCCGTTCGCCCATGTCGGTCCACTCCGGGGCGTGTTCTTCGAGCCACGCCTCGTGGTCGTCATCGCCGAGCATCGCGGTGAACGCGAGGTGGTTGGCGAGGTGACCCGCGTCGGCCTGGGGATCCGAACAGACGGGGCAGGCGTATCCCATACCCGACGTGGGAGGGCCAGCGTCAAAACGCCTGCGTCCGGGCGGAGCGAAACGGCGGCGAGTGGACCCACCGCGGGCACACGTCGGGCCGGCGTCGGCGGATCAAACCGGATTCCGGCAAGGAGGGATTTAAGTAACCCGGGGCAGTGGGGTATGGTACTGTGTCAGTCGGTACGCCAACACAAGGACTCACGGTACCGTGGGCGATTTTGCGACATCTCCGGCAGCTACGGGACGCGAGGCGACAGGACGGCTGTATCGTCGATTGCGAGTTCGACCGAACCGACGACAGCCGGCTCCCGTGGTCGGCCGACGGCGCCTACGGCGGGTGGGGCGGACACGAGTACCACGGTACCGAGGGCGAAAGCGACCGGACGCCGGTCGTCTTCGTCCACGGCAACCAGCGCGACGCCTGCGATTGGGTCCAGCACGCGTCGTTTTTCCTCCAGCGCGGCTACACCGGCGACGACCTGTGGGCGATCACGTTCGACGACGGGACGCCGGGCCACGAGGCGATGGCCGAAGGGCTCGATGACTTCGTCGGCAGAGTCCGCGAGCACACGGGCGCGGAGACGGTCGCCGTGGTCGGCCACAGCCTCGGCGTCACCGGGCTTCGCTACTGGCTCGTCAGCCGGAACCGTCTCGAGTGGGTCGACACGTTCGTCGGGCTGGCGGGCGCAAACCACGGGACCGTCCTCTGTTCGTGGTGTGCCGACACGGGGATCGACGGCGGTCCCTACAGCAGCAGCGAGTTCCTCCGGGCCGACTACGGGACGATCCCGGATCATCCGCTGTCGGTCCTGAACGCGAACGAGACCCCGGGTGACATCGAGTACTACACGCTCCGGGGGACCGACGACACGCTCTTTTGGCGCTGCCGGGACAGCCCCGTACTCGATGGGGCGACGAACGTCCTCCTCGAGACGGACCACGACGGCGTCCGGGCCGATCAGACGGCCCTGGAGTACATCTACCGGTGGATCTCCGGCAGCCACCCCTACAACGTCCAACACCAGGTCGCCGGGCCGTAGGACCGGGGATCCCGAGCGGGCGTCACGTTTACCAGCCGCGACGGCCAGACCAGTGTATGGCCGACCGGATCATGAAAGTCAACGCGTACACGACGCTCGATCTCCTCGAGGGCGAAGCCGAGGGTCACGGGTTCACCGAGGAGGCCTACGCGGTTCTGAACGTCACAAGCCCCAGGGAGAACCCCGATCACGTCTCGCTACAACTGGAACTCGACAACACCGAAATCGAGGAACTGAAGCCACACGCCGACACCGTCCGGCTCTCGGCGACTGAGGCGCGAACACTGGCCGAAGACCTCGAAAAGCACGCCGAGAAGGTCGAGGAAACCGGCTGACGGCCGGGCGTCAATCCGTCCGTTCGAACCGATACGTGCGAATCTCGCTCGTCGGGTCCCACTCGAAGTTCCCCGGGTGAACCTTTTCCATCCGCGCTTTGTACGCTTCCAGCGACGGCGACCCCTCGCGGCGCGCGTCGGCGTCGGTCAGATCGCCGAGTGTCCGCGTCTCGACGTCGGTTACCCCGAATCGCGTCCCCTCGAGGACGAACGTGTCGCCCGCCTCGGCGTAGCGGTTTCCGGCCCCGCGGCTGAGCTGTGTTATTTCCCCCTCGAGGACGGCTTCCTTGACCCGGTCGTTCGGCAACAGTGCGTCGGAATCGATCTCCGTCATACCCACCGGTAGGGGCGCCGGGGCCTTAATCGGACAGGATGCCGCCGATCGCGCCGCCGATCGCGCTGTCGAGCGCCAAAAGCAGCGCGACGATCACACCGATAAGAAAGACCCCGAGGCCGCCGAAGAGCCCGAGCGGCCCCCCGACGGTGACGCCGACAAGCGAGACGGCGATCGCGATCAGCAGGGCGACGGCGAGGCCGCCCAGCGCGCCAGAAAGGAGTCCGTGCCACGCTCCGCGCCCGAGGCCGCCGCCAGCGAGATAGCCGGCGGCGAAGCCACCAACGAGCCCGGCCGCGGCGTGGCCGATCCCGGGGAGCGCGAAGGCGAAGACGCTCGCGACGACGCCGACGAGAAACCCGACGAGGACCGCTTTCCAGTCAGTCATACCAAATGTACGGCGAACGGCTGTAAATCGCTGGTGGTCGACCGTCCGGCGGATCGAAAACGGGACCGGGGACCGACTACTCGATCAGCATCTCCTCGCGCGCCGCGAGCCGCGATCGTGGGAAGGCGTATCGCGGCCGCTCGGAGATGTCGGCGTTTCGATCGCCGCTGAACGGGTAGACGACCTCGACGACCGGATCCGTCGACGGGTAGCCGTCGTTTTTCGGGTACTCGGCGACCGTACAGTCGGCGGTTCCGACGTATCGTTCGGCCGCCGTCTCGTCGGTCTGCCGGTAGACGACGACGACGTCGCCGGTCTCTTTGTCCGTCGCGAGATCGCCGCGCTCGAACCGACAGTCCGAACAGACCGGGAGGCCGGTCTCGGGGACGAAGGACGGCAGCCCGCAGACGGTACACTCGCCGCGTCGACGGCCGGGCGGCGGTACGCGCCGGTCGGTCACCTCGATGGCAACTCGGCGGAGGTGCTTGCAACGTTCGCCACGGATCTCGTGGTCGGGACAGCTACAGTCCCCGTCCGGCAGGTTCACGAGATACCTCGCCCCGGAGTGACTCGCGACGGCGTAGCGGCCGCCGCCGAGGGGCGTGACCGCCATCGGCTCCGTCCAAGCGCGGGCGGCCCGATCCTCGAGCCGCCGCGTGTCGGGAGCCAGGGGTCGCAGTCGAGTGTCCGATGACGCGGGTGGGTTTATCGGGTGCGTCATAAGCGCTATATCTACGTGTTCGAGCCTTATGAGGCGTTCGACGGCCGATCCGGCTTCGGGTCGGAAAAAACGGACGGGCGGTCACACCGTCGGTTCGACGCCGGTGACCTCGAAGCGGGCCCCGCCGTCCGCACTGTCGGTCGCGGTGATCTCCCAGCCGTGAGCGTCGACGATGGTCCCGACGATACGGAGTCCGACCCCGGGTTTCTCTGCGGCCGTCGGGTAGCCGGATTCGAACACGTCCCCGAGTTCGGGCTCCGGGAGGCCGGGGCCGTCGTCTTCGACGTAGAATCCAGCGTCGTCTTCGAGTACGCCGACGCGGACCGTCGCGTCGGGTCCGGCGTGTTCGACGGCGTTGCGAAAGAGGGTATCGAACAGTTGCTGGAGGCTGGATCTATCAGCGTCGATCGTCCGCGTTCCTTCGACGTGGAGGGTCGAATCGGACGCTTCGATCGTCTCCCAAGACGTATCGGCGACGGAGGCCAGCTCGACCGGTTCCGTGTCACCGATCTCCTGGCCCGCCCGGGCGAGAGCCAGCGTGTCTTCGACGATCGTATCCATCCGGTCGTGCGCCGTCGCGATGGTGGCGATATGCGGGCTGTCACACTCCTCGCGAAGGAGTTCGAGATGACCCTTGGCGGTGTGTAACGGGTTTTTCAGATCGTGCGAGACGATACTGGCGAACTCGTCGAGTTGATCCCGCTCCCGTTCGATCTGCCGTCGTCGCTGTCGGATCCGTTCGGCCTCCCGACCCCGTAGGACCGCTCGTGCCTGAAGGACCCCGATCGCCAATCCGACGCTTCCCCCGATGGCGGCGCTCCATCGAACCGTCCCGACGACGAGAAACGCCGACACCGGCTGTACCCGCGTATTGATCACAGAGATCAACAGAACGGTCACGACGACGCCGGCGATCCACCAGCGGCCGACCTGATCGTACCGGTCGGGCGGCAGTTCGCTTTCGGCGAGCCAGTACCCGCCGTAGATCAGGCCGACGACGAACGGGACGGAGGTGACAACGCCGACGGGGAATGCACTGTAGGACGGCCCGGACGTGGTTGTAACCACCCACACCTCGACGAGGAGCGTCAGACCGAGGCAAACACCCGTCACCGAAACGGCGGACGGCCACCAGCCTGTGGGGATCGTCTTCATCGGCTGCTCACCGATCCCAAGTAATGCCCGGAAAACAAAGAGCCGTTCCCCTGTATCACCTACACCCACCGTCAACGGCGGGGTTTGTCGGTGGACTCCCGGTCTGTGGGCTTGGACAGCGAACGCTGATCGTCGGAGTCACAGAAGCGCCGGGACAGGGATTTGAACTCGATGCGAGACGGTCGCTCACTCCGTTCGCGCTGCGACTCGCGTAGTTCAGATCCCTTGGACGAGACTCCGACTCGCAGATTCCCTCGCGACGCTCCGCTGTCGCTACGCACCGCTCGAGGGATTGCTCGTCGGAAAATACGCCGGGACAGGGATTTGAACCCTGGATCCCTGAGGGAACACGCTTTCCAGGCGTGCGCCTTACCACTCGGCCATCCCGGCTCGTACGAACCTACCGGGGTCGGCCGTTTAAACGCTTCGCGTTCCACGCCACCGCGTTATTGCCTCCCGTCCACCTCCCGTTCGACCCCTCCGAGACGGCGCTCGAAGTAGTCGCTCGCGATCACCGTCGTCGCGAACACGAGGCCCGTCACGCCGGCGATCGGACCGAGGCCGAGGAAGGGCCCGCCGGCGAGGAGATACGCGCCGTGGAGGACGAGAAACGCGAGCGCGCCGATCGCACCCCACAACAGTGCCGCCCGTCCCCGCGGGGTCACGGCCGGATCGCGACCGCCTCGATCTCGACGGCCATCCCGAGCGGGAGCGCGCCGGCCTGGATCGCCGACCGCGCGGGCGGGTCCGAATCGAAGTAGCCGGCGTAGACCTCGTTCATCGCCTCGAAGTCGTCGATATCGGCCAGAAAGACCGTCGTCTTGAGGACGTGTTCCAGCCCCGTCCCGGCCGCCTCGAGGACGGCTTCGAGGTTCTCGAGGGCGCGCTCGGTCTGGACCTCGATCGGCTCGGCGTCGAGCGGCTCCCCCTCGGGCGTCAGCGCGATCTGGCCGGCGGTGAAGACGAGATCGCCCTCGGTCGTCGCCTGGCTGTAGGCGCCCGCGGCGGGCGCGGCGTCGTCGGTCCGGATGGTCTCTTTGCCCATGGGCGGTCTGGGAGGGGCACCCTGAAAGGGGTTACTCCGGACGGCCCCGGCGAGGGATGGGTTGAAGACGCCCCCGGGCGTTGGTTCGTCGATGCCAACGACCCGAAACGACGGCGTCCGGATCGTCTACGACGTCACGCTCTCCTCGGGGACCGACGTCGTTGCTTTCGTCGAAGGCTGGAGCTACGGCCGCTAGATATAGGCCAGCTCGGCTACGATCTGCGGGCCCGGCTCGAAGGACTCGACTGTGAGTTCGGGGTCTACAAGCGACTGCAGGCGTTTCCCGAGGGCGTAGCGTCGTAAGCCAGAGTCACGTCGGGTGCTCAGGCCGGGAGAGACCTCGATCACCGGCGGGGCAGTTCGGACTCGATGGCGTCGTAGGGGGGCGACTCGGGCCAGACGTCGGCGACCCAGGCGTACTCGACGGTCAGCTCCCCGTCGACGAGAAAGACCGCGGGACGGGGCTCCGTGATCCCCGCCATGCCGTCGAGGTCGTGGACGATATCGTACCGTTGTGCGACGCCGTTGGCCGGATCCGAGTACAGCGGGTACTCGAGGCCCTGGCGTTCGATAAACCGCCGGTGGTCGAACGGCTGGGAGATCCCAACCCCGACCACGCCGAGGTCGTCGCCGCCCCATCCGCGCTCTCGGATCTCGTTCCACCAGTACAGCGACTTCCCGCCCCAATTAAGCGGGTAAAACACCAGCAACGCCGCGCCGGCGTCGGCGGCGAACTCGGAGAAAGCGACGTCCTCCCAGTACTCCTCGGTGACGAGCGGGCGGGTGAAATCCGGCGCCTCCTCGCCCTCTGTGGGGTGATCCGAGGGCGGAAACTCCGGGACGTCGAAGGAGGCCATCTCAGTCACCCGCCCCGCCGTATGTCGCATCGAGATACTCGATTATCCGGCCGCTCTCGGCCATCGTCACCCCGCGGTCGGGGTCGATCAACACGGGAACCGAGCGCGTACCCGCCTCGCGGGCGACGGCGTCCCGCTGGCTGTGTTCGCCCGCAACGAAGCGGGAGGTATACGGGAGCCCGTATCGGTCGAGCCGTCGGGCGATCCGCTCGCAGTACGGACAGCCGTGCAACCGATACAGCGTCAGCGTCGCCGAGGTATCGTGATCGACAGCAGTCATGCTCGTTCGTTTTCGTCCGTTTTGCTTAAACGTTCGTCCGATCCGGCCCCATTTCCATGGGGGGTGTCCTCCGCGCACGGTTACCCCACCCGTACGCCGCCATCGCTCGGAACACGCCTTCGAAGCGTTTTTCTCCCACACCATCCCACTCGTGGGTATGGATCAGGACGCCGCCGTCGAAGCCGCCGTCGCGTTCGTCGGTGTCGGGACGCTCGCCGCCATCATCCTCTGGATCGGGGCGACCTACACCGACGGCGCGCTGACCGAGGCGGGCGGGCTCGCGCTGGTGGGCGCGGTCACCTTTTTTATCGTCTTCATGTCGGCGATCGGGCTGGGACTCTCGCGGCGTTATTGACGCCAGTCTGTGATCCGATCCTCCGGCGTCCGCCGGAGCCGTGTTTCGTAGTACGACAGCGGGTGCCGGATCGTCTCACAGAGGTCGTCCTTGTCGACGCAGTCACCGTACTCGTCCATCACGGCACAGGAGGGCGGGGCGGCGACGGTCGTCTCCTCGTCGCGGAGCCGGGCGATCTGCCCTTGGACCATCTCGGCGGCCCCCTCCGACAGCGAGCAGAGGTCTATCACCTCGCTTTCGTCCAGCCCCGTCGCGAGCAGAAAGGAGACGAGCGAAAACAGGGAGTGATCGGAAAGCGTCTCCCCGTCTCTGATTCGTGACAGGAGCGCACGCATACACGGGGGGAAAAGCCCCGGGGCGACCGCCTCGAAGGACAAGGGCGGATCGAGCTCGGCGATCGCGCGCCTGATCGAGGCCAGTTCCGTCGAAAGCGGTTCGGCGATGCCCTCCGGAACCGAGAGTGGCAATCCTTCGGCGACTTTCCCCGCGACGGCTTCCCGGAGCAGGGTGTAGAGTTCAGGTCGTGAGACGCGAACCGTCCCGTCCGAGAGGGGGCGTCCGGCGAGCCGCCACTCGGTGCCGTCGAGGCCGGCGGCGAGTTCGAGATACGCCGTCACGTCGAGAGCGAAGCGGCCGTCGCCGACCGGATCGACGCCGCCAGAGAGATCGAAGTCGGCGAGCAGTTCCTCGAGCGTGAGCCGGTCGCCGGCGGCGCTTTTCAACTCGAGGTCGGCCTCGAAGTCCTCGACGAAGCGTTCGCGGGCGGTCGTCGCCTCCGCGGCGGCGTATTTCTCGGTCGCACCCGGCACATCGAGCAGCGAGACGAGTACCCGGGCGATCGGGTACGAGAGCAACTCGGCGCGCGTACTCCAGAGCCGCGGCTCCTCAGGGGCGGTCGTCCCCTCTAAGAGCGCCCGCCGGACCCGCTCGTGGCCGCGTTCGACCGCCGGGCCGTTCTCCGCGACGAGTTCGGCCAGATCGACGTCGGCGGCCCCGACGGCAGCCCGCGAGGCGTCCAAAAACGGATACCGGGCGTGGAGCCGCTCCATACCCACCGGTATCGCGTCGGGGCCGATAAACGCACCGACCCGCGAGGTCCCGACGCGAGCGATACGCCTTTGGGGGGCGGCGACCTCACGGTCAAGCGTGCGTCTCAGGTACCGCTGTCCCGGCTGTCGGACGACGAGTAACCTCCACGATCCGGGCTGTGAGTTCGAGGGGACCGACCGCCGCCACATCGAGAAGGCCTACACCGACATCGTCGCGGCGCTCTCGATCCGGACGTACCCCGACGAGGACGCCCTGCGCGAGACCGTCGACGGTCGGTGGAGCGGGCTCCACACCGCTGTCCTCCGACGGCTGAAGGGCGACCGGCGGGTCGTCGAGGAGGAGGGCCGACTCAGGCTGCTCGGTCCGGAAGCCTACCGGGAGCGCGTCTCGCGGCCGACGTTCGAGCCGTTACAGACCATCTACGAGAAGGGCAGCGTCCCCGGCGCCCACGATCACTCGGTGTTCGCGATGGTCGCCTTCTACGAGATGGTCGGGCTTTCCTGGGAGGAGGCCCGCGAGAACACGGTCGAGTGGCTCGAGACGTCGGGAACGTGGGATCGGGGCGGCTTCGAGGAGTCCTCGCCGGAGGAACTCGTCGACTCGAAAAAGCACGTCTACGATCAGGGCTACGGCTGGAAGCAGGCCGCCACGGAGGCGAAGGCGGTCATCGATCGGCGGGTGTGACTGCGAACCTCGTACGGCCATCCGAAGAGTCCGCCCAGCCGACGGATCGATCACTCAAGCGATCCGAACCGCTCGGGCGGCCGACGCCCCCCGACCGTCCGTTCGACGGCGGATGCGATCTCGAGGAGGCGCCGTTCCTCGAACGCCCGGCCCAGCAGTTCGACGCCGACCGGGAGGCCGTCGTCGGTGAACCCGGCCGGGACGACGACGGCCGGCAGGCCGGTGTGGGCGGCCAACTCGCAGTTCATCTCCACGAAGGGCTGGTGGTCGGGGATTTCGACCGGCGGCACCGTCGACGGCGGGTACAGCAAGGCGTCGAGGTTGTCGGAGACCAGCCGTGCGAGCGTGTCGTCTCTGAGTTCCTCCCGCCGACGGAGCCGGGCGAGATACTCGGCGTCGTCCTCCAGCGAGTCCGGGTCGATATCGAGCGCGCCCGAGGCCTCGATCCGGGATTCGACCGCGGGGGCGATCTCGCCGCTCGCGACGACCCCGGCGAGAGCACTGTACGGCGCCGCGTCTCTTTCCGAGAGGTACCGACCGAGATCGCGGGCGAACTCGTGGGCGACCACCCGTGCGCTCTCGAGGCGATCGGGATCGACGACATCGACGGGATCGACGATCGTCGCACCGGCGGCCGACATCGTCTCGATGGCGTCCTCGAGGACCGCTGTCACCCGCTCGGCGTCGGCAGCGTGCGCGTCGTTGTGGGCGCCGAAGAACTGTCGGGCGACGCCGATACGTGCCCCGTTGAGACTGGATTCCCCGAGCCCGGCGGCGTACCCCTCCGAGGGCACCCGTCCGACTCCTCTGGCCGTCACCGGGTCCTCGGGGTCGTATCCAGCCATCGCCTCGAGCAGCCGGGCGGCATCCTCCACGGTGCGGGCGATGGGTCCGGCGGTATCTTGAGTTTCGCTCAGCGGGACGATCCCCCGCCGGCTCACCAGCCCCCTGGTCGGGCGGACGCCGACGAGAGCGTTAAACGCGGGCGGCGAGCGGACGGACGAGCAGGTATCGCTGCCGGTGCCGACTGCGCCGAGGTTCGCCGCGATCGCCGCGGCGGTGCCGCCACTGGACCCCGAGGGCCGCCGTCCGAGGTCGTAGGCGTTCCGCGTCTCGCCCCCGAGGGAGCTGATCGTATCGATGCCGAATGACAGCTCCTGTAGGTTGGCCTTCGCGAGGACGATACCGCCGGCATCCCGGAGCTGTTCGACGACGGCGGCGTCCCGCGACGGCGTCGAGCCCGCAAGCGCCGTCGACCCGGCCGTGGTCGGCATGTCGTGAGTATCGTGGTTGTCCTTGAGGACGATCGGCACGCCGTGCAGCGGGCCGACGAAACCCTCGGTCTCGAAGCGGGTGTCGAGCCGTCGGGCACGCGCTACCGCGTCGTCGTTCACCGTCAGGATCGCGTTCAGGTCGTCGTCGTACTCGTCGATCCGGGAGAGGTAGGCCTCGACGAGTGCCTCGGCCGTGGCGCGTCCCTCGGTCATGGCCGCGTGGATCTCGGTGACGGTCGTCTCAATCGGATCGAACGGGATCGATGCCGGCTGTGTCATGGATGTATCGGATCGTCTGAGTACTCTCGGGGCGGCCCCCTCAAACTACCGGGTGGGCGATGAGTGGCCACGAACGGGCCGTGGACAGATATTCAAAAGGATGATCAGGCGGTCGGCTCCCAGCGGTACCGGACCGTCCGGTCGCCGTCGAACCGCGGGCCGGGGCCACAGCGCCGGAAGGCGGCTCTTTCGGCGGCCGTCTTCGCCGCGTCGTCGGACTCCATCGCGAGCAGTTCGACCTCCATGTCCTCCCGGTCGGCGAAGCGTCGCGGCTCCGCCAGCAGCCGTTCACAGAGTTCGGCGTCCCCCTCGAGTTGGGTCACGTGGACCGTCGAGTCCACGGCGTCGTAGCTGACGAACCCCGTGACGGTCCCGTCCGCCTCGGCGACCCGGACCGTCCGGTCGTGAACGAGGTTCCGCATCACGTCGGCCGGTGCGCCGGTCAGCGCCGCCAGCCGCTCGGCGTCGGCCTCGACGGCGTCCCGTACGTTCATATCACGGGCTAACGCGCTCGGGGACATTAACGTTTGGCGGCGGACGCCGAGTCCGGATCGCTCGGGAGAGCGCGTTCAGCATCGGAGATAGGGCCAGTATCGAATTCCGTGGCTGAACGGCCGATCTAACCGACACAACTCCCCCCGAAGCTACGACCGGTATTCAGGACGTTGTCGGTACGTCGCCAGTATCCACCGGGACCCGTGTCATCCCGAGTGTCCGAAAGTCCTCCTCGAATGCAAAGATGTGATCGATATCGAACTGCTCGCCGAAGACGCTGTTGAGGTGGTCGATGAACGAAATCTGCTGATCGTCGTACTGGGCGAACTGTTCCGCTGTCCGGTCGAAGATAGGCTTCGTCACGTCGAGGATATTGAACGTCGAAGACGCTCGAATCGTCGTGAGCGCGTCGACGGCCTCACGATGGCCGACCCCGTACAACAGTACAGTGGCTGTCTCCGAGAGCACGTATCGACTTGTGAAGATCGGACCATAGGCCAGATCGCCGTCTCGAATACCATCCAGCACGGCGTTTGCAGCCGTGTGATGCTCGTCATCCGTGTCGAACAACGCCACGAACGCGTTCGTGTCGACGAACAGCGGCTGGGGATGTGTCACGCTTCTTTGCCGTACAGCATCTCATCGACCTGTTCTGAGAGGCTCTCCTCGCCCGAGGCAAACGATGGCCGATCTGTGAAAATCGGATCGTCAGGGAGGACTGGATCCGGATCCACAGCATCGAGTCGCCAATAGACGACGCGTCCCGCTGTTTTCCGCCGGCCAACCCGTCCTTGATCGTGAAGGGTCTCTAGCTTTCGCCGCGCTGTATCACTCGAACAGCCAGTCGCAGACGCGATATCGCTCGAGGTGACCACGGGTCCGGCGACGGTTTTGAACACCTCGAGAACCTCCGAGAGTGACACCGTCTCGGTGTACTGCCCCCGTTCGTCACGATTGCGACTCATACATGGCGGTAGCGCCGACGGCGACAAATCCCTTACGGTGTTCCCCTCATGGTAATCGCGCATGGGAAACAGCGGGGCTTCTTCGCTGAATTGGGTGGCACGTCAAAAAATGGAACCGCGAAACCGCACCGAACCGCAAACCGCGAAACCGGTCAGAAACCGGTCGTCGCGTTAGTTGTTCCGGCGAGCGGCCAACAGCGCGGCACCGAGCAACGCGATCAGCGCGACGATCGCGCCGAATCCGGGCTGCTCCTCGGTGTCCCCGCCGTCTTCACCGTCTTCGCCGTCCATGCCGTCTTCGCCGTCTTCACCGTCTTCGCCGTCCGTGCCGTCTTCACCGTCTTCGCCGTCCGTGCCGTCTTCACCGTCTTCACCGTCTTCACCGTCTTCACCGTCTTCGCCGTCTTCACCGTCTTCACCGTCTTCACCGTCTTCGAGTGCGCCTTCTTCGACGATTTCGATCTCCGTTCGATCGGTGTTGTCGCCGTCGTCGGCTTCGATCGTGTACTCGCCGGGCTCGACGTTCTCGAGGCTCATCTCGACGGTCCACATACCGTCAGTGCCCCATTCGTCGGTGCTTTCGAGAGTCACCGAATCGCCTTCCTCGTCGAGTAGCTCGACAGTGATCGTGTTGTCGTCGGGCTGACGATTAGTTACACCCTCAACTGTCAGGTCACTGCCGGTCTCGGCCTGATCGGCCAAGTCTTCGACAGTCGTCAGTCCACCGCTCAGCCGGAACTGATCGTTCACGATCAGATCGTCACTGCCAGTGTCTTCGACCGTATTCGCCACGATCCGCGAGCGGATCTGATCGCCGCTACTGGCACTCTGGGCGTACTGGTCCTCAATAACGGTCGCCAGCTCGTAGGTATTGCCACTGGCCGACAGCGACCCGTTGTCACCGTACTGACCATCACGGCCTTCCGAGATGATGTGTGCCGTCACGGTGCCCTGGCTTAGGTCGCCAATATCGATGTCTTCCTGCTCGAACGTCTCGTCTGAATCCACCGAGATGGACTCAGCGACTGCCTGTCCGCGCTCGCTGACGAACGCTACCGTAATATCGTCCTGGCCGGGCGCCGCGCCTGCCACGTCGATCTGGTTATCATCGTCCGCGATCTGCCCGTTGTACGTGATGAACGAGCCATTCAGTTCGGTATCGGTCACCACGATCGACGAGGTGCTTGAGGTGCCGCTGTTGAACTCAGAGGTCGATAGCGTATCATCGGGGCCTCCCGAGTTGCTGTCGCCCTGGTCGGCATCCTCAGCGTCAATAACGCCAAGCCGATAGGTACCAGGCAGTGACAGAATTCCGTTACCGAGATCGTCACTTGTATCGGATAGCTGAATGTCGGTCTCCTCGAAGGTGTCGTCAGCATCGACTTCGACGGTCCGACTGCCGTCGATCGTGACTACCTCGAAGTCGTTGTTGTTTCGAGCGTAGATCGCCACTTCATCGATACCCTCGCTGGTGGTCCCGTTGACGTCAGTTTCGCTACCGACGATGTAGGCACCGGACGGCTCGGCGAGTTCGACATCGCCTTCGCCGACCTCGAAGTCTACATCGTCAACAGCTGTGTTAGCTGTGACGTCCGTATCGGTGTGCGAGCCATCGGTGATGCCTGTGCCTGCCCCGTAGAGATCGACGCTGATCGAGGAGTCATCGAGGAACTGCGTTTCGATCGATCCGAGTCCGTCACCGCCGTCGATCTCGGTTACTGCGTATGCGTAGCTGACATCGTTGATGTTGTCGCTGGAACCAACGCTGGTGTTTGCGGTTTCAGAGGTCGCGTTGAACACACCGGTCTCGCTGAAGTCATCAACATCTCGGAAGATGTTACTGGCGTTCTGCGCGCTAATTCCACTACGGAAGTCACCTTCTTCGATGACGACAACGTGGAAGTTGCCCTCATTGCTGTTTTCGATCGCGTAGCCATTATTCGAACCCTGAGTGACCTCGTCATTATCGACGTTGATTTCAGCGTTCGTCTGTGAAGAGATCGTCACCGTCGTTGACTGGGACGCATCACCGAAGGCCAAGTCATCTGCACCCGCGACCGTGAAGGTGTACTCACCGGCGTCAACGGCGCCCGGATCGATACTGATCTCGCCGCCGCTCTCTGTTCTTGTCGTCGCGTCGCTGGTGATTTCCGACGTGACGTCGGTTCCGCTTTCGTCCTCGACGGTCAGTTCAACTTCCTCAGAGTCGGCGAAGTTGAAATCAACGACAACCGTTCCCGTCTGGCCGGTCTGAAGGATGCCATCGCTGACGTCTTCACCGTTCCCGTTTTCAACGTCAAAGCTGCTGATGCGAGGCTCTTGGACGGTAACGTTGAGGTCTGCGGCCGTACTGGCATAGGTGCCAGTAGGCTGATCCTGCGGAATCGGCGTTTGAAGGGTCTCGCCTTCACTGGAACCGGCGGTCCGCTCAAGATTCGTTTCGGTTGCCTCGCTGCCGCCAGGGTTGAAGATAGTGATGTCATCCTCCCCCTGATACAGCGTTGCACCGTCGCTCACGTTCCCAGTGTCGTCAGCCACTGAGTAGGCAAAGCGGCCTTCGTAGGTGGGCGACGCCGAAAGCGTATCCCGGGTGTTCGCATCGTTGTTCAGATCAGCACTAATCGCATTAGTGCCGATAGTCTGGAAATTAGCATTATCGACCGTTATCGTGATATTACCATTACCATCAGTGAAGTCGGTAGCGGAGGAAAGGCTGATGTCTAATTCACCGTCAGTCGTTCCTTTGGTAATACTGCTGGTAAGGTCACTACCGCCATCGTCCTGAACGGTGACATCACCCGTTTCAACGTTGCTGAAGTCAATTTTCGGTGATCCAGTTGCCGTGATGTTTACGTTATTCACATCGTTCGCGCTGGAAGGATAATCGGCCTGGATCCGAACGGTCGACGTGCCGTCACCATCTGCGCTTATTGTAACTGAGTCATTCGACGCCGCGGCCACACTGCCAGTGAAGGCAATGCCGGCCCCGACGATGGACGTTACCATCAACGCAGCCAGGAAGACTGCGCGAAATCGTTGTGTTGTGTCTGTCATGGTTTGGTTTGGTTTGTTCCGTTTGCGACAGTCGTTTTCCGAGCGGGTTACCGACGCACGTTCGTCGTCACCAACACCACGTCAGATCGCTTGTGGGTCGGATCCGGTCTCGGATACTTGTCTTGCCACACGGGTAGGGGTACATCATAGTGGAACCATCGGGACTGTTAAATACTTTGTTGTATCAGTGACCGGAGATCGGCTGAAACGCCCGAAATAGAGTATGTTAAAGAATGACAAAGTCGGCGTCGAGGACGATAGACCGATAAAAAGCAGCGTCGATCAACTGATAATCGACACGTGCGCTGAAGAAAATCAGGTGGAGTGATGTCCGGAAATTCCGGGACGAAAACGGACAGAAAAAAGCTACCCCACGTCTTCCTCGTTGGCACCGGCTGCGTTGCGCTTGACGCTGTTTATCGCGTCCCCGGCGCCGAACCGGGAAGCATACCCCTTCCCCGAGGAGGCGACGACGTTCCGGTTGCGGTGCCGAAGCCGCCAGCGGTACTCGCCAGCCCTGTGCTTGAAGCGTTCGAACCGAGCGTGACTGTGTTATCCCCTCGAGTGCGGCCATCATCGCGACCGGGGCGATCGTCGCCAGCGCTTCGCCGATGTCAGGGCTCAGCGGGGTCGAATAAATATATATTTCCAGTCCTCGAAGGCGTAGCACCCATCTCGTATGTCGGAGTCAGCGCTCTCCGAGGACACCCGAGCCGGCCCGGACGGTGTCGACGGAGGCTCGACGCTCGTCACCATCGAGGACCTGTTTTCGGACCTCTCCGAACTGACGGCCGATGACTCCAGCGCCGAAACCCGAAGCGAGATACGGGATATCGCACACCTGCTCGCGGAGGCCCACGAGCGGGGGTTGATCGAACCGAGCGCCCCTGACCTCCGGGTTCGCGATGCCGCGGAAGCGTTCGTCGGGAGCGTGATCTTCGCCTCCCCGCTGCTCGTCGAGGACGGCATCGTCGATATCGCCGATCACCTCTTCGGGACGACCCCCTATGGCGTTCCGGTCTTCCTGATTGCGAACACGTGTTTCGTGGTCCTGATGACGTACGCGCTGATCGAGTGGACCGGCCGGGACAAAGGGGAAGCGCGAATGCTCCTCGGCGTCGTTCCGGTCCGTCTCGTGATGACGCTCGTCGTCTCGTTTCTCGTCGCGACGGTACTGATGACGGTCTGGGGACGCGTCGGCGGGTGGCAATCGCCCATCGAGGCGATCGCCCGTATCAACGTCCTCTGGACCGTCGGGACGCTGGGGGCGGCCCTCGGCGATATCCTCTCGGAAGGCGATCCCGCCGTCGTGACGAGAGCGGGTGAATCGGCGCGATCCGATCGACGGCCCGCACCCGAAATCGTCGACAGGATCGCCACCACCGACAGCGAGACCGGATCGGCCTCGGCGCTGTCCGATAGCGAACTCGTCGACGCGATCCACGGGGAGTTCGACGACCTCGAGTCGGTCGTCGACGACTCCGCCGATCGGCGGGAAATAAACCGGATCCGGAACCAGACGATCCAGGCGGCGTTCGACGATGAGATCCAGAAATACACGTCCCGGGACATCGCGGAGGCGTTCGTCGGCAGCATCTTCTTTTCGAGCCCGTTTCTCGTCGAGGACGGCGTCTTCGACGTCGCGGCGTTCTTTCTCTCGTTTCGGATCGGATATTTCCCGGTGTATTTCCTCCTCAACACGGCGTTCGTCCCCGTGATGATTCTGGCGCTCGTCTACTGGGCGGGGCCGAAGGACGTCCGGATGTCGCGGCCGATATTCGGCGTGATCCCCCGTCGGCTGGTCGGGACCGCCGCCGTCTCCTTTCTGACTGCGGCGGCGCTGATGGCGATGTGGGGGCGAGTCGGCGGCTGGGCGGATCCCGTTATCGCGCTGGCCCGTATCAGCGTGGTCTGGACCGTCGCCTCGTTCGGCGCGGCCCTCGGGGACATCTTCCCCGGCGAGAGCTCCGGGACGGACATCAACGACGACCTGGCGGCGATCGCCAGACTGGCCGTCGAGGGCGGGTCGATCGACCGCTCCCGGGAGCGATAACACGACCGCTCGACCACGGAGCGAGAGGCCAACACATCTCACTCGAGGGCGCCGGGCGCTGGGCGAAACCGACGGCTTAATACGTCGCCCAGCCGACTTATCAACCGGTTAGTTTCGAACGATGAGCCGCCCTCGAACGCGTCCCCGTCGGTCGAGTACATAGATTAATGCCCACCTCCGCCCCCAGCCGATCGCTTCGCGTCGGAATCGCCCTTCTCGTCGTCGTTTCGGCCCTCGTCGCCGGGACAGGTGGCGCGATCGCACAGAGCCAAGAGTCCGGGCAGGTGATCGGCGAGCCACAGATTTCCTTCGGGACCCAGACCGGCGAGGTGGCCGCCGGCACGGCGACCGATCTCACCATCACCATCAGAAACCGGGCACGGCTCCAGAAGGGCGGGCCCGAACAGCACGAAGAACGGGTCACGACCGCCCGGGCGATGACGGTGGAGTTCGAGGACGGGAACGTCCCGATCGACGTCGACACCGGAGAGATCTCGGTCGGCAACGTGCCGACCGGGGCGACCTCGAGTACAGTCCCGATCACGATAGAGGAAGGCACCGATCCGGGCAGCTACGAGATCCCCGTCGAATACGAGTACCAGTACACCCGGATCGCCGACTACGACCAGTTCGGCGTCGATTACAGTGATCGGACGCGGACGCGCGAGGGGAGTATTACGGTCGAGGTGACCGAGGACGCCCGCTTCGTGGTCGTCGACACCGACGCGACCGCACAGATCGGCGACGAAAACGACGTCTCGCTGACGCTCCGGAACACCGGGGCGGATCCCGCCCGAGACGCGAGCGTCGACGCCGAATCACAGAGCGACGCGTTGACTTTCGATTCCGACGGGAGTTCCTCGACGGGGTTCGTCGGCGACTGGCCGGCCGGCGAGACCCGCACCGTCAACTACAGCGTGACGCTCTCCGACGACGCCGCCCTGCGCGGATACGCCCTCGGTCTCAACGTCGACTACACCGACACGGACGGCATCGCCCGGACGTCCGAACCCATCACGACCGGCGTGCAGACGATCGAAGCACAGTCCTTCGCGATCGATGATATCGGCTCGTCGCTCCGCGTCGGCGAGGACGGCGACGTCAGGGGAACCGTCACCAACACCGGGCCCCAGCCCGCCGACAACGTCGTCGTTCGTTACGCCGACGATTCGACCACCGTGACGCCGAGAGAGGACTCGGTCGCGGTCGGGACGCTGGAGGCCGGCGAATCGGCGGACTTCCGGCTGCCGTTGGATGTGAGCACCGACGCCGAAAGCGGGTCGAAGTCGTTCGATTTCGCCGTGCAGTACCGCAACCAGGACGACGACCAGCGGACCTACACGAAACTCGACGTGCTGGCTGACGTCGCCCCCCAACGCGACCAGTTCGACGTCGAACTCGAAGACCGGACGATCGAACCCGGCGGCTCGCGGACGATCTCGGTGACGGTAACGAACAACCTCGACGAAACGGCAACCGACGTCGAGGGGCGCCTCTTCGCCGACGACCCGCTCGACACTGGGTCGACCGACACGGGCTACGTCGAATCGATCGAGCCCGGCGAGACGGCCACGATGACCTTCGAGTTGACGGTCGCGGACTCGGCGACGCCACGGAAGACCTATCCGGTCTCTTTGGACTTCCGGTACGACGACGAGGACGGCAACAGCCAGCTCTCCGATACGGTCCGGGTCCCCATCGAAACCACGGAGGCCGCTGAGGGCGGGCTCCCGGTGGTACCGATCGTCGTCGTGGTCGTCATCGTCGCCGTCGGGGTTGGCCTGTGGTACCGGCGGCAGTGATCGATAGCCGGCTCCCGGATCGAAGCGGCGACGAGACGCCTCAACGGAGCGATCGTCGACAGCCCGCGGCAGATCGTCGTCTTTCTCGTGCTCACCGTCCTGTTCGCGGGCGGGGTCAGATTCATCAGCATCGAGACCGATTCCACCGATTCGTTCACCGAGGATCTGCTCGAACAGCAGGCCATCGACGCGGTGAACGAGGAGTTCGAGCCGCCGTTTGAGCCAGACAGCGAATCGACACAACTCATTCATACGGGCGATAACGGTCTCACGAAGGGAGCGCTCGCTATCATGCCAGTTCTCAAGGACTTCGGCCTGCTGATAGCGCTGAGTGTCGCATACTCCTTCGGAATGGCCGTGACTCGCGTTGCTGGCCGCAGTACTGCTGTGGGCTCGCTACGAGGAAGCTGACCTGTTCGCGAATCTGATCATCACGCCGCTGTGGTATCTGGGGTTCAGCTTCCTCTTCGGGATGACGGTGCTTGCTGAGGTGACGTATTACGTCGGGTGCAAAAGCCGAGGCAGGGCCAACGACCTAGTGGTCGGATACGACCTGAGCGGCTAACGAAAAACGTCCTCAAAAAGTACGTCCGATAAGGGGCTGGTGTCGGTACCGTCACAGCGAGTTCACTACCGGGAATGGCCGGCGCGGCGGTCTGTGTCGTCCTCGGAGCCGTGGTACTGTGGGATGAGATGACCGAGCGTGGACGGAACGCAGAGAGATACGGGCCGTTGAGCTACTGGTCGCCGTTTCCGAACCGCCGCCACGGCCGGAAGACGCCGAGACAAGCCGAGCCGCAGAACCGAGCCCGCCAACGGACGGTCACAGGACAGCGAGGCCACCGACGACGGCGAGCCCGCCCAAACCGAGACAGACCTGCCAGAAGGGGACCCGTTCGACGAACCGCATCAACGCGTCGATTGTGACGAACCCGACGACGGCGCTGACGGCGAGCGCGACGGCGGCCGCAGCAGGTGAGATCCCGGGCAGCCCGTCACCGCTGAGGACGACGAGGAGCGCCGCGCCGAGACTCGCCGGGATCGACAACAAAAACGAAAGCCGCAACGATGTCGTGCCGCTGTAGCCACGAAGCAAAAGGACGCTGACGGTCGTCCCCGATCGAGAGATACCGGGGAGGATCGTCACGCCCTGCAGCCCGCCAACCAACAGCGTATCCGAAAGCGTCGGCGTCTCCTTCGGGTCGATATCGATGGCCTCGCTGGCCCGCTGGAGCAGCCCCGTGCTGATCAACAGCCCCCCAATAACGGCGATAAACAGCCCGCTGGCGAGCCCGGAGACGGCCGCCCGGAGCGTGAGATACAGCGGGATCCCCACGACCCCGGTCGCCGCACTCGCCAGCCCGATGAACGTGATCTCGGCGTTATCCTCGCTGTAGGCGGTCCACGGCCGCCATCCGGGGAGGTGTTCGAGTGCCGTTTTGATATCCGCCCGGTAGTACGTGGCCGCGGACAGAATCGTCCCGAGCTGGACGAACAACGCGAGATCGACGGCGACGGCGGGGTCGATATCGGACACGAGCGTCACGGCGATCGAGACGTTGCCCTGACTGGAGATCGGCAACCACTCAAGGACGCCCTGAACGAACCCGATGAGGATCGCAAACAGTAGTTCGGCGCGATTCACGTACTGGTGGCTGTACGGGGGCAGGTAAAAACGACGGCGGTTTCAGTGTCAGCGTCTGTCGCGGTGGCGTCAGCTTCTGCAAGCAGCACCGCAGCGACCACCGGAAGCGAGGAGCGCAGTAGGGAGGGAAGGTGGGGCAGCGAACAAAAAATAAAAGACCGCTCCAGCCACGCACACTAACAATGCCGACGCCCGAAGAAGTAAACGAGCGAACCCGTGGATTTCTTCGGGACCACCCGGACGCTCACTCGGCAGTTGAAAAGCTTCTCGAACGCGAGGAGACGAAATCGTTGACCTTCGACGATGTCGAGCTTGATTCGGGACGCTTTGGCGAGCTTGTCTCTCGGGGGATCGTCGAACAGACCGACGGTGGAGGGTATCGGCTGCGACATCCCGAGGCGATCGAGGCGGCGTTAGCCGGCGAGTCGATCGAATCCGAGACCGGCCCGTCGGTGAACGTCCAGCGGCTCCGGTCGGCGTTGATTGAGTTTGCTTCGCTTCGTGAACTCGGCGGCCTCCTCGGTGTACTCGTACTCGTGGCCGGTGCTCGACTGCTGGCCTACGACGATGTCTTTCGAGACGGGCACGTCGTCTCGCCGGGGAACGACCCGTACTATTATCGGTACTGGCAGGAACAGTTACTCGCCCGCTCCGACGGCGTGGCTGACGTTGAAGTGCTCGCTGATATCGGGGGCGCTGCAACCGGTCGCCCACTGACTCATACACTTAATTGGTGGCTTGCTGAACTCCTCGGCGGAACCCCCGAGGCGGCCGCGACAGTCGCGGCCTGGCTGCCCGTTATCGGGGCCGTCGCTCTCGGCTGTGTGGTGTATGTACTGGCAAAGCTACTCACCGGGGACAGTCGTGTCGGGATGCTTGCGGTCGCTTTTTTGGGATTAGCACCGGTACACGTCGTGTACACGCACGCCGGGTTTTTAGAACACCGTCTTCACCAATATTTCTGGCTGGGCGTGCTTGTGTTGGCGTTGAGTTGGCTCGCCGTTGACCTACAGCGGCGGCGTGAGAGTCGAACGGAGAATATAGTTGCCGCCAAGTGCCATCTCCGATCGCGGTCTTCGTGGATCGTTGCCGGCGTCGTTGCGTTTGCTGTCGGGGCCTCAGCGCATATTTGGACCGGCTCGCCACTGACGTTCGTTCCGGTTGCGATATATATCGCGCTGCGAACCGTTTCGGATGTCAGAGCCGATGTCCCGCCGCTTTTCGCCAACGGGCCAGCGATCGTCGGGCTCGCTGGCGGAAGCCTACTAGCGATCGGCGCACACGTCGGCCTCGGCTGGCACAACTCTCTCGCTGCGCTCACGCCGGCGCTGGTTGCGGTCGGTGCCGTCGCTGTCATCGGAGTCGGGGAGCTGTGGCACCGACTCGAGCGTCCCGCATACGAACTGCTTGCGATAGAGGGGGTCGTCGCGATCGCCGGCCTCGCTGGCCTGTTTGTTTTTGAGTTGATCGAGCCCAGCCGGATAACTAACAGTCTTACTCAGGTGTTCTTCCGGGAGGGGGCGACAGAAACAACCTCGCTTTTCGCTGTCAAGCACGCGGTCATTCTTGGACCGCTCTGGCAGATCGGACTCCCGTACTATTTCGGTCTCGCTGCGCTGGCGGTCGCGACGACGCTCGTTGTCCAGCGTTATGAGCCAGCGTGGCTCCTTTCGGTCTGTTTCGCGTGGTACTACATGGCTTTGGCAGCGTTTCAGGTTCGATTCGCCGCCCAACTAGTACTGTTCAGTTCGCTGTTTGCCGCCGTCAGCGGGGTATATTTGCTGGCCCACATCGGGTTAATTCGTTCATTCGTTCCCTTTGCCCGGGATGAAGCAGAACGTGACAAACCCTTCAAGATCCCAGGCGGCCGCACGTCCGGGTATTTGTTCGGCACTATCGGGTTACTCTTGATTTTGAATCTTATTTTAGTCCCCTCGCTTGTCGGGCAGGTAACCTACAGCGACGAGCAGTTCGAAGCGGCACTCACGATCGACGAACACGCCGACGAAATGGACCGATCGTACCCCGAGACAGCTGTCGACACTGCGTGGGGCGATGTTCGGATGTATAATTACTTCGTCAACGGTGAATCGAGTAGCTACGGGAGCCGATACGAACAGCTGTTAGGGGCCGAGCATCCCGATGGGCGAGCCGATGGACTCCGGCAAAATGGGAAATACGTCGTTGTCAGCGAACGTGAGGACCCCTCCTCAGAGAGCTACGAAATTCTCTTCGAGGGCCTCGGCGTCGGCCATGGAGATGTTGAAACCACCAGCGGTCGGTTCCAGCCGGTATACGTGGGTGACTCTCATCGAGCATTCACCGTCGTTGAGGGGGCGGTACTGAACGTGAGTAGCTCAACTGCAACCTCGGTAACCGCGTCAACGGTTCTCGAGGTCAATGACGAAGAGATCATGTATGAACGACACGGCGAGATCGAAAACGGATACGTCGAAATTCGAGTCGCCCATCCCGGAGAGTACACTATCGGCACCGAATCCCGGACCGTCAACGAGACAGCTGTCCACACCGGCGAACAGATCGAAGTGCATCTGGACTGATCGGTCAGTCATCTATGGACCCGTTCAGGCGGTCAGAGTGATATCCGATTCAGCGCCCACCGACAACCGCATCGTCGTCGATCAACGCGACTACGTTGCAAGTCACGTATTTGAAGACGTGATTGTTACTGCGTCAATCGCCTCGGGGTCAAGCCCCGAGGCTTGTCAGTGGACTCCCGCTCTATCCGCGTAACGCGGTAGGTCGAAAGTGACCATTCGCGTTCAATGTCCCTGACTTGAGGGCCAATTGACTCGTGGCCCGTTCAGCACCAGACTTGAGCCAGTGCTGAACAAGTCGCCACCCGACGTTCCGAGCAGCGTTATAGTCGGCGTGCAACTGCTTCCCGCATTTCAGACACTCAAACCTGTCACCGTTACGGTTATGTTCGTGCGTGAATCCGCACTCACCGTGACTACATCGCTGGCTGGTATAGGCAGGAGCCACGTCATCTACGTCAATACCGTATTCTTCGGCTTTGTACTCAACGTGACGCCGAAGTTCACGGAACGCCCACTGCTGGAACTTGCTGGCGTTCGAGATGCGGTCTCGGATATGTTCCAAGTTCTCGAACGCAATCGCCGTACAGTCGTTTTCAACGGCTTCTCGAACAAGTGCTTTTGACACTCTGTGAAGGTAGTCTGCGCTCCACCGGGCGAAACGACTGCCGATGCTCTTGATGGTGAGATGTGCCGACCGAGTTCCTGTCTGTCGCAGGTTGCCACGCCGACGTTCGTACTCGTCACGCTTGTGGTTGAGGTAGTCTGCATTGCCGAGGAACGCTCCAGTTGACGTGACGGCGAGGTAGCCATCCACGTTCAAATCGACACCGAGAACCACTCCGTTCTCGGATGCTTCGTCGCTAGAATCAGGTTCGACTTCTTTCTTCACGGCGACGTGGAGGTAGTACGTGCCATCCCGTTTGTGGAGCGTTGCTTCGCCTTTCTCCCAGTCATCAGTCCAGTAGTCCTCAAACGGTGTCCCTTCTTCGTTGACTGGTGTGACATATTCGGCAGTCACGCGGTCGTCAACCGTTGCGAGAGATACGTGGTCGTCGTTGTACGTAATGGTTCGACCATTGTAGACGACAACTGTGCCTTTGAACTCAGGCTTGCTAGCGTTTTCACCGTCTTCGATGATACGGTCTTTGCAGTTACCGAGTGCTGTGGCCGCAAGGTTGCGGGCACTCTGGACAAGACTGGATTGCAGAGAGAGTTTGTCACGAACGTCAGCGTACGTTTCGTCGTGGAGTGTATTCTTCGTGTCCGTGATTTCGTAGGGGTTGTCGTTCCATCCGTGGTCAGCGACGTGTTGCGCTGCTTGACGGAATTGCTCGAACGTCTCATCGAGAACACTGTGTTTGTCCTCGGGAACGTCGAGCTTTATCTGGATGTTTCGGACAACCTCCATACTTCATAAGAGCAGTTAGAGATACTTGAATTTATATATAAGATGTGGGAGAGTTGGTCTTGCTATTCAGCGTGATTTGCATCGTCGAGTGTCGGCTTCCTCCCCGACCTCAAGGGTCGGGGTATCCGCCTCGACAGCCGATGAAGCAACTGCTAGTCCCGTCGGTCCAGAGTCGCCATCGCACCCGTAAGTGTCACGAGACCTCCGAGGACGAGAACTCGGAGTGCGACCCCCGACATCGCTTCCGTCATCAGGAGCGTTCCGATCGTAACCACCGCCCCGAGTAACATCAAAATGAGCCCGAGAACACGAATCGGGACCGCTCGCATCGCCGTCGCCGCCGCTACGGCGAGAGCTGCGGTTCGTGACTGTTCGAGCGAACGGTTCAGTTTGGGGAGGATCCGATCGAGCACAGCAATAAATGGCCCTACCGTCCATGTCTCCCGTAAGTCGATCACGATCACCTCCGGGTCCGGTTCCGCCGTGAACCACTGGGAGAGAAATGAGCCACGTACGTAGCGTCCGAGTTGAGCGCTCCACGACCGTACGGCGCCGACGATACGGGATCCAGACTGATAGAGAACCGAAGCACGCACGTAGGGCCTAGCCTGGGCTATCCACGACTGTACGGCACTGACGATACGGGACCCAGAGAGCGCTTGTGTGGCCGTCTGTCGGAATACTTCGCGGGCCGATCGCGGTTCCGAAGCCTCTGTCACCGTTACTCACCTCTATTGATCACGGTTGTCTCGACGGTCACCGTTCCGAGATCAAGCGTCGTCTGAGACCCGACACGGAGGGGTTCGCCCTTGAACTGGGGCCCCGAACTCGTCTCACGAACGAGCAGGTCGGCGGTGATCGTCACCTCACGGTCGGTTGGGTGTTCGACCACATTGACTGATCCGTCATCAGCAACCGCGATGAGGGGGGAAGGCTCTGTGTCCACGTCGGTGACACGGGCGATAGTGCGGTCGCCGATCCGCTCGGTCAAGCCAGGGGCGATGGCTTCAGCGATATCCGCATCAACCTCCTGCATGCGAAGAGTCACGGTTCGCATCCTGGACTCCATCGCAAGCGTGTCACGCTCACCGATGGCTCGAATCTGGCCGTCTACCTTGTATACATCCGTTGAGATGCTAAGTGTTCGTCCCAGCCGTGGTGGCGCATTCCCGTACATGAGACGCCCGTTGGTCACCTCGCCGGTCAGGTTAACACGGAGAAATACTCGGACAGCATCGTCCTGTGGAGTGAGATGTACGTCGGTGATCCGGAGCTGTGCGGCGCCCCCTGGCGCGTACGTGTCGCCTTCGTTGATCGCAGACGCGATGTAGTTTGGCTGCGTACCGAGATCAAGCGTCACATACGTTGTCTCCGTTTCCGGCTCCGACTCGGATTCCGGGGACGGACTGTCCGGAGAACCGTCCGAAGGACTGTCAAAGAAAACGAACGCGCCGCCGCCCACAATCACGGCAACAATCAAAACTACGACGAGTGCATCAACGATGTTGACAATTCCGAGGAAGTTTCCCTCGTCATCAATCAGCCCCATCGATAACCCCCAGAGCGTGACATTAGTGACTCCCACTCAATAAGCGAATAAAACGGTAACGCTATCGGAGAGTTGGATGCGTGTCTATCAAAATCAAGTGTATTAGCAGTTGACACTAGATGGGCGACGCCTGAAAACCAGAACATAGTTATTAAAACGTCTTGATCACTAATCGCGCAGTAATGGAGACCGGCTGGCGCTATCGGCTCGTGAGCGTCCTTGGCGTCGCCGTACTCACAGCTGTCAGCGTTGTCGCCCTGAACAACGGGACTGTTCAAACAGCCGTGACATCGCTGCCGGTCCTGTCGCGGCTGCCGAAAAATCCACCGAGGGGAGTCGAATTCTCGCTTGAGGTGCTGTTGACTGTCGCCGTGGTAACTGGGGCGTTTCTCCCGCTATACAAGCCGCGACCACGGCGGATCCTCGATATCATCGCGCTCACCCACAAGCGGGCCCTCGTCGCTGTATTTGCGCTGGCGACGATCGGGTATTTCGATTATACCTACAAGCTGCCCCGGCTCACACTCCTGTTGATGACGCCAATCCTGCTGGCCGTGCTGCCGCTGTGGTTCGTCTGGCTTCGCCAGCCCGACACGCAAACCGAGCGGGCAGTCGTTGTCGGCGACGACATCGACGCGATCAGGCAGGTCGTTGCAACGGTCGACGCCCAACTGCTTGGGTATCTCTGTTCGACGTCCACGCTGGCGAGGAACAGACGCGACGACGTCGGACAAGTCATTTCGGATGGCGCCGGGGCCGTGGACATCGATCGACTCGGCGGGCTCTCGCGGCTTGAGGATGTCCTCGTCAAGTACGATATCGACACCGCCGTGTTGGCGTTCGCAGAGGCCGATCGAGCGGAGTTCTTCGGTGCGCTGGACGCGTGTTATGAACACGGTGTCGACGCGAAGGTGCACCGCGATCACGCCGACGCGGTATTGAGCGGAGGTGGGACTGCGGGCCCGCTCGTCGATGTCGAGATCGAGCCGTGGGATATACAAGACCACCTGTGGAAACGCGCGTTCGATGTGGTCTTTTCGCTCGTCGGCCTACTGGTGTTGCTGCCTGTCGTCGCAGGAATCGCCGTAGCGATCAAACTAGAGGACGGGGGCCCGATCCTGTACAGCCAAGAACGGACCGCCGTGTTCGGTGAGACGTTTACCGTATTCAAGTTCCGAACGATGAGCCCCGACGGCGAATCCTCAACACCCGTCAACGACGAGGAAAACGACCGGATCACGCGTGTCGGGCGCGTGTTGCGCAGGACGCATCTGGACGAAATCCCGCAGTTGTGGTCAATCCTCCGTGGCCAGATGAGTGTCGTCGGCCCGCGGGCGGTATGGACCGAAGAGGAACACCTCTTGGAGGAAGATTCGGAGATGTGGCGAAAGCGGTGGTTCGTCAAGCCCGGACTGACAGGGCTAGCCCAGATCAATGACGCGAGCAGCTTAGAACCAGCCGAGAAGTTACGATACGATCTGCAGTACGTCCGCGAGCAATCGCTTCAGTACGATCTGAAAATCGTAGCCCGACAGCTATGGAAGGTGGCAGCCGACGTATGGAAGACGCTTTTCGGACCAGAGGATTCCTGATGAACGGAACATCTTCGATGCCATTCCTCGACGAGGTCGTCTTCATTGCGCAGCGTGTCATAGAATCCTTTACAGTCGATTTACTACGGTACAACCGGAGGTAAACTACCCTACTTCGCTCGGGGGCAACCGCCCCGCTCGCTCGTTGAGGGTAGGGCTTTCGCGTGGACTCCCGTTCTACGCCGCATCAACGGCGGGAAGGTTGTACTCTCCACTCACGTTCAGCGTCCCGCGATTCAAGCGCACGTCTACGGGTGCGCCTCCGTCATCTGCGTTTTGCCGACGCCGGAGGTACTGAAGGCCGATGTTCTTGGAAGCGTTGTAGTCGGCGTGGTTCTGGTAGCCACAGTCCTGACACTCGAAGTCCTCGTCGTGGCGGTTGTCGTTGTGGGTAAACCCACAAGTTGAACACCGTTTCGAGGTGTTCCGTGGGTCCACTTGGACGGCTTCGACACCCTGCTCTTTGGCTTTGTATTCGACGTACTCGTAGAGGCGACGGAACGCCCACAGATGGTGCCACGACGCCTTTGGCACGTTCTCACGAATGTCGGTCAGGTCCTCGAACACGATATGCGAACAGTCGTGTTCGGTGGCTTCGGCTACGATTTCGTTGGCGACACGGTGCAGGAATATTTCGAAGCGCCCGTCCTCCTTGCGCTTGACGCCTGCTATTGCGTCATGTGCCGCCCGTGTCCCGCACTGCTGGAGGTCGTCACGTCGCTTCTCGTACTCTTGCTTCCAGTGGTTGAACTCGGCTGCCGACCAGAACCGTCCGGTCGAAGCGACCGCGAGTTGATTCACACCGAGGTCCACACCGAGGACTGTTCTGTGCCCGGTGCCGGTGTCGTCGTCCTTTTTGAGCATCGACGCATGGAGATACCAGTCGCCGTCGCGTCGATGGAGTGTTGCCCGCCGAAACTCGTAGTTCTCGTTGGCGACGTACTTTGTCGGCGGTGTGTCGTCGTCCTCGGGGAGAATGTAGTCGCACTCGATTCGTCCGTCCACAGTCGAGAGCGAAACGTGGTCACGGTGGAACGTGGCACTTCGCTTGTCGTAGACGGCGGTATCAGTCGTGAACGTCGGACGAGACGTATCTTGGCCGTTTTTGAGCCGTTCGACGCCGCTCTTGATGGCTTCAACGGCTTGGCGTATCCCTTTCTGGACGAGATTTGCGGTCAACTCCGTATCCTCGCGTAGTTGGCCGTACAGCGCATCTTCAGCCTTCGCTTTCGATGTAACGTGGTAGCCGTCGTCGCCGTGCCAGCACCATTCGCTTGCGGTGTTGGCACAGTATTTGAATTGCTCGACGGTCTCCCGCAGGTGTTCATTCGCGCCTTCGGGTGTGTCGAGTTTGATTACGGCGGTTCGACGGGACTCCACGATATTTCACATATATGCTTTCAGTTACTTAATAATTGGGAGTTAGCAGGCAAGAATCTGGTCGCCAGTTAGTACCGTGTCGGCTTCCTCCCCACCCTACTCGCTTGTGCTTCCGCCGGAGCCGGAAGCCCGGCGCTCCTTAAGGGTGGGGCCTCCGCCTCGAATTAGTGAATTAGCCGCACAGTGTATCACCTACTGGGTCGTTCTTAGCGGCATTAGTAACTACATAACAAGGTATGAAGCAGCATGATTTCTGAGATATGAGCGTATATGGTGGATTGCATCTGATTGCACTCGGAGGGTTTCTTTGGATTTTGGCTATTAGCGTGGTCTGGATGCTCTTGTACGCATATGGCGAAAAGAACGGAACTGTTTCAGTTCCCTCGAAGTAGAGACAGCCTGTAACCGACCCCACCCTACTTCGCTCACCCTGAGGGGTTCACTCGTGGAGGGTGGGGCTTTGATGTGGGACTCGCCGTCAGTTGTCGCCGGGGAGGAAGGTCGTTCCTCGCCCGTATTGAACGACCTTCGGGGTCGGCGTCTCCACCATTCAGGGGCCGGGCTACTGCGGCCCGTGATACTGGCGACGTGTGCGACGGTATCACTACGTACAGATACGGTAGCCACCGGAAAAATGTATCGGGGGGGGCGAGTCAGTCAGCAGCAGCCACGTTACTCGTTTCACACCGTGTCGACTTCCTCCCTGGCCTACTCGCTTGTGCTTCCGACCGGATGTCGGAACCCCGGCGCTCCTTGAGGACGGGGCCTCCGCCTCGAAATGGGTGAAGCTCAATGTGAAGGTGCCGAAGCGGCTTCTGGAGGAGATCGACGAACTGGCCGAGGAACTGGAGTACACCAACCGCTCGGAGTTCATTCGGGAGGTGCTGCGTGATGCCACGGAGCCGATTCTGACGCCCGGCGCGAAAGAGGGCGCCTCAGAGGGCTACGCGGACGTTGCGGCGGGCCGGACGATGTCCACGGACGAGGCCCGCGAACGCCTCGGCATCGATCAGAACTGAGGGCAGACCGGTGCTCACGAGGTCGTTCTGACGGAGACTGTGGTCGAAACGCTGGAACAGTTCGAGACGGAAGACGCCGAGCGGATCATCAACAAGCTGGAAGACATCGGCGACTTTCCGGACCACTTCCTTGACCGGTTGAAGAACCATCCCGGCTACAAGCTTCGTGTCGGTGGCTTCCGCGTCCTGATCGAGTGGGACAAAGACAACGAAGTGCTCTACGTCATCGATGCGTTCGAGCCGAAGAAGGAGTACCGCGAGCTCGGCAAGTACCGTGAAGTGTGGGGGTCGTGGCGAGATGATGAGTAGGTGGTGACTGATTATAGGCTGAACAGGCGCAATACCACGGCCTTCAGGCCGTGGATACGCGCCGTCACTCAGTGACCCATTCCCCTGCTTCGACAGGTCTGGATATTCCACCGTTCCCAATCCGAATATTTACAATAGAAACGGCTATAAGTGATTATACAGGCGTTCAGAATGTTGGAAGTCCACCGCACCCATCAAGCGAAAATCCGCAACCACGGACAGGTAGCGGACTCGCTTGACAGGCACGGGTGGAGTGCCAGCAAGCTCTGGAACGTCGCTAATTACTACTCCCGCGAAGTGTGGGAGAATACGGGCGAGATCCCTGACCACGGAGACCTCAAAGACGAGTTGAAGGCTCACAACACGTACAAGGGACTGCACAGTCAGTCCAGTCAGCGGGTTCTTGAGGAACTCGCTGAAGCCTTCAACTCGTGGTACTCCAGTGATGACAATAGAGACAATCCGCCCGGCTACCGCAAGAAAAACTACTACGACAACCAAGGACGCCGCGTCCACGAAGAACACCCGCGTTCCACCGTGACGTGGAAGCAGAACGGCATCAAACACGACAGGGAGAATAATCGCGTCCGGCTCTCGAAAGGCGCGAACCACAAGGAACACCCCAAAGCGTGGGAGTACATCCTCGTCGAGTACGAAACTCGTCCCGGTGTCACGATTGAGAACCTGCAACAAGTTCGCGCCGTCTACGACAAGGCGAAGGGACGATGGGAACTGCACCTCGTCTGCAAAGACGAAATCGAAACTCCCGACGCACCCGGCACCGAGACAGCGGGGATTGATCTCGGTATCTGCAACTTCGCCGCTGTCGCGTACAGCACCGAAGAAGCCGACCTGTACCCCGGCAACCGCCTCAAACAGGATGGCTACTACTTCCCGAAAGAGATCGCTAAATGCGACGACTCGGGTAGTGAACGAGCCACTCGGTTGCACGCGAAGTGGTCGGAGCGCCGCACCCACTTCTTCCACTCGGTAGCGAGACACATCGTTGAACAGTGTGTCGAGAAGGGTGTTGGGCGAATCAATGTTGGAGACTTGGAAGGTGTCCGCGAGGACGAAGACGGCGACTCGAAGAATTGGGGTCGGCACGGCAACCTTGACTTGCACGGGTGGGCGTTCGACCGCTTCACGTCGATTCTCACGTACAAGGCGAAGGTCGAGGGCATCGAGGTCGTAGAAGTGTCGGAGCGTGACACGAGCAAGACGTGTTGCGTGTGCGGTAGAGAAGACGACAGCCAGCGCGTCGAGCGTGGCCTGTACGTCTGCGAGACGTGTGATGCGGCGTTCAACGCAGACGTGAACGGGGCGGAGAACATCCGTCTCGACATCAACGACGAAAGTAACTCCGAGTCTGCGTCCAATTTAGACGAAGATAGGAGTACCGGCTGGTTGGCACAGCCAGGTGTCTACCTTCATGACCTCTCCCGAGGATTCCAACCTCGGACAGAGGTGGTAGACTGCAAACCCTAATATCCCAATCCAGCGGTGCGGTACCGTGGGATTCACCCGCGTTCACGCGGGTGAGGATGTCAAGGCGAGGGAGAAAGACGAAGCTGCCGAGCGAAACACCGAGACCAGAGGAAGCATCGACAAACGGCGGGAAGAGAGAGCCGAAATCAGTCAAGGCTACAGGGAAGCCCGTCAGGAGTTGCCCGACAACCGAGATCCCGAGCGCGCCGTCAATGGTCTGCTGTCAGTCGCCCAGCTACTGGAGAAGCCGCGGCTTGCACGGCTGTACACGTTCGTTCTCCGAGAGAGATGTCACTATCGACGACATCGGTGGTGAATTGGAGATACCGCGGACGACAGCATATTCGGATGTCGGAACACTCGTTGACCTGGGAGTTCTGACTCGAGACGAAGAACAAAAGACAGACAAGTATTCGGCAATCTCGATACGCTCTCCGCGAATCTCTACGGGCACGAATATACGATTATCCGAGGCTTGATCCCGGGGATGAAGCCAGCCCGCCCAGCATCCAGCCGGCAGGAAGCCAGCAGGATGTTACGGTCTGGTAAACGACCACGGGTCGGGTGACCCGTGGAACTCTCGCTGTTTCCTTTAGATGAACCTCTCCCGTTTTTGTCGGTCGGACGAATTCGCTTCCACGCGCAGATTTTCAACATATTTTCGTTCCAGTAGATATATATTACGGTAGAATATAGATATATGTATGGGGAGTAAAAACGACGGCACTAACCGTGGTCACGAATCCATAACGCGTGGCGAACGGATACGAGCAGCGGCTCGGACACTTCGAACCCCCCGGACAGCTTCGTGGATTGCCGACGAAACGGATGTCTCTGTGCAAACAGCCCAGAAATATCTCGATCAGCTCGTTGCGGACAACGTGCTTCGGAAGATGGATCAGGGTGGACAGAGTGTGTACTGTGTCGATCAACTTGTAGCAACCTATCGAGAGGTCGCCACCCTCCAGCGAGAACACGATCGGGAGGAACTCACAGATTCACTTGCGTCTATGCGACGTGACATTGCCTCGTGGAAGAGGACATATACTGTCGAGACACCGGACGAACTTCGTGCGAGCATCGGTGATCTCGACGATCCCGAGACCATTGCCGAGCGACGAGATGTAGCGAGTCGATGGGAGCACTTCAACGACCGCATTCCAGTCATCCAAGCGGCACTCAACCACTACGAGTGGGCTGTCGAGCGTGATCACCTCTCCACCTAATACTGATGGGGCTTCCAGGAACGACCGATAACTCAGTCTATGAGGGGCTAATCGATGTCCTACAGCGCTATCCCAGGGTGACGATGGCCACGTACGAACCCGACAGCATTGTCAGGCGATATCTTCGCGCAGAGATTGCGCCGTCCCGTGTCGTACCGCCAACCGGTCCTGACTCCCCATCGATCGAAGTCGAATGGCGGTTCGTTGGGCAGGAACCCTACTATCGCATACACTATGCGGATCCAAATACCGGGTTTAACTGTGGGTGGCACCGCGACGATGATCACGCCGACCTCGGTCCGATTCACTTCCAGTATAAGCATCCGGAGACAGGGTGTAGTAGTCACGAGCGTGCGACGTTCGAGAAGACAATCCCGACTGAGATCCTTTGGAGCGCCCTTGACACTCTCTTTGAGGAACGGATTCCGAAGTTGACTGACGACGGAGAGCCGACGTAGGGATATCTTACTTTCGTGAGTGCCATGTACATCTGGATATGTCCCGCGAATCGAAGTCGAAACAGCGGTGAACGAGAGCGACCCGATCACGATCCCAGCAGCAATAGGACGGGAGGGGTGACAAACTCCGCTGGCACGTAGACGAAGACGGGACAATTTCGGTCGAACTCGTCAAACAACACTACAGCGCGTTTTCACAGTTGACCCGATCGGCATCGGCGGACCAACCGATATCACAGAGGATCATGACCTCATTACAGGCGATAATTAACGGCCAGTATTGTGATCGATGCGTAGCGAGCGGAAGCCCACTCGTTTACTCAATCGATCACCGATAGCTGCTCAACTGGCACTGGTTTCATCGATACTGAAACGTAGCTGAACCGCCGTCGAAAAAACCGGAGATTAAATCACCGAGGGCCATCACTGCGTTCGTGAACAGCAGATGACGGGCCGAGAACGGCCGCACGTGTTTCACCTTATCACGCGATTGCTCAAAGGTGGCGCCGAGGCCAAGACGATCGCCACAGTACTCGGCCTCGAGGAGTACGAGTTCACGGTCGGATACGGCGCGGCGTCTGATCAAGCGCAGGTTGATCGACTCGAACGGAACGGTGTCGAGACGAAACGGTTCCCGTTGATCCGTCATTACAATCCGGTGACGACAGTGCCAGCCGTCGTCTCGCTTGCCCGGTATCTACGACGGAACGAGTTTAATATCGTCCACACCCACAGCACGGAGGCGGGGATCATCGGCCGGTTTGCGGCTTGGCTCGCCGACGTCCCCGTGGTCGTACATACGGTTCACGGCGTGCCTTTCGCCGAGGATCGGAACGCACTTTTGAATCGGTTCGTACTACAGTGTGAGCGGGCTGCGGCACGGCGGACGGATCGGATCGTGACGAACGCGGATGCGATCACTGAGGAGTATCTTCAGCGAGGGATCGGACGTTCTGAGCAGTACACGACAGTTTACAGCGGGATCGATCTCGATCGGTTTCGGGACGCGTCGCCGGCCGAGGATATTGATGGGTCGGACGTTCGCGTGTTGATGGTAAGTCGGCTTGTCGACGGCAAGGGGTTTTACGATCTCTTCGATGCGCTCGAACGGATCGAGTCGGATGCGGTGACAGTATACATAGTTGGTGACGGGCCGCTCAGGGAAGATCTCGAAATGGCGGTTGAGCGTCGGGGACTTCCGGTTCGCCTGCTTGGCTATCGATCTGATGTTGAATCGATTATGGCGGCCTGTGATCTCTTCGTGTTGCCCTCCTATCGGGAGGGGACGCCGCGGGTGATCACCGAGGCGATGGCGAGTGGGTTGCCCGTGGTTAGTACTGATATTGCAGGCATCCCGGAGCAGGTTGTGGATGGCGAAAACGGGTTTTTGATTCAGCCGGGAGATGTTGACGGACTTGTGGATCGTCTTGAGCGGCTGATTGAGTCGGCGGAGTTGCGCGAGGAGTTTGGTGCAGTCGGACGCAAGCGAGTTGAGCAGTTTTCTATCGAGGCGATGCTGTCGGATCTGGACGCGGTGTATCGGGACATTCTCGAAACAAAGTGCTAACGACACGCTACGGGATCTTCGCGTGTTTCGAGAAATAACAAGTATAAGGGTTATCTGGACTGTCAATGCGAGCAGATGGCCCAGTTTTCGGATCTCCTAACGCGGGTCAAGGGTGAACTTTTAGGGCAGATACTGACAACGTTTCTCGGTGCGGCACTCATTTTTCTTTTGGCCCGCTTGCTCGGCCCCGAGCGGTACGGATTATTGTTTTTGACAATTTCGATACTCGGGTTCATGCGGGTATTCAGCGAAGCCGGTGTAGCTAACTCCGGAGCTCGGTATATTGCAGAGTACAAAGAGTGCGATCCGGATCAGATCCCACACATCCTCCGCATTTCATTCGGATATAACCTGGTGACGATCGTTACCGTCGTCGCTGTACTGGTCGGTAGTCGTCACTATCTTGCGGGACTGTTCGGCGAGAGCGAGCTAGCTGTACTGTTGTTATATGGTGTTTTCTTCGTCATCTTCGGAACGCTCGTGAGATATGTTCGAATCGTTCTGCAGGGATTCGAGAAAATAGAACTCTCTGCGACGATTCATGTGTTGACCATTCTGTGTCGGTTCGTCTTTGCGATCGGATTGGTACTGTTGGGATACGGCGTCTGGGGGGCATTCGTCGGCTATATTATCAGCTTTATACTGGTTTCGATGCTCGGGCTGGGGCTTGTATATGTACGGTTCTACCGAGCGGTGGAAGCGGACGCTACTGTAGCGCATACACTTCGGAGACGTATCGCGGAATATACGGTCCCACTAACCGCGACAAACACGGCTAGAGCCATCGATCTCCACATTGATACGATCTTAGTTGGCTTCTTTTTGACACCGGTTAGCGTCGGGTTTTACGTACTCGCAAAGCAGATCACTCAGTTCCTCGAAACGCCAGCGTACGCGGTCGGGTTTTCGCTTGCACCGACGTTCGGTGCTGAAAAAGCACGGGAGAACGTTCAGCGATCCGCCCAGATGTACGAGACGAGCCTAGTTTACTCACTTCTCGTGTACCTCCCTGCGTCGGTAGGGGTAGTTTTAGTTTCCGAGCCGGCTATCCAGTACGTTTTCGGGACGGCATATCTCGGCGCAGTTCCAGTACTCCAAGTTCTCGCACTGTATGTCGTTTTTCGATCAATGACGACGATCACGGAGAACAGCCTAGATTATCTCGGTCGAGCCCGCTCGAGAGCGATTATAAAACTGCCAACTGTCGGGTTAAATATCGTCTTGAATGTTCTATTGATACCGCGTCTCGGCGTTGTCGGTGCCGCTCTGGCGACCGTAGTTAGTTACGGGCTCTTCACGATGGCGACGATGTATGTTATTCACACCGAACTGGGCCTTCGAATTCGCTATCTCGGGAGACAAGTAACGAGTATTCTCGCAATTACAGTGATAATGGCAATTGGTGTCGCGTTCGGATTGCAGTTTGTTAGTGGTCTGTTCAGTCTGCTGCTCGTTGTTCTTTCTGGAGCGATTATATGGGGTATTTCAGCGGTGTTCTCTGGCATATTTGATTTGAACAAATTTGACATATACCAGTCGTGAACTCTCTCAATATTCGGTATACGATGAAATCGGCCGTCAAGATAATCAGACACGAATGACTTATTCCGACCCGTAAGATAATAGCGAATGATGGATAGCGATGCTCCCATATTTAGCGTAATCTGTGTTTACAACGATCGGGAGACACTCGAAAAATCACTTCTATCTAGTCTGAAAAACCAATGCGAAGACTGGTATGAAACTATTCTGATCGATAACCGTAACCAAGATTATCACTCCGCAGCAGCAGCGTTGAATGCCGGTGCCGAACGGGCGAGTGGCAAATACTATCTGTTTCTACATCAGGATGTCAAACTACTCGGCGATAAGTGGTTTAAAAAAGCAAGACACCAAGCCGAATCTATAGGAGATCTCGGAGCTGCGGGATTCGCTGGTGTCACGGTATCTGGGATTGATCCTGAAACAAAAGGACGCAACACTATATCCCAAGGTGCTGACAAACGGAAGTGGAGGTTGGGAACAGAGATTACCGCCCCCCGACCGGTACAAACTGTCGATGAACTCGGTTTGTTGGTTCCGCGTGATGTCTTTTCTGATCATCAATTCGATTCGACAGTCTGTGATGGATGGCATCTATACGCTGTTGAATATTGCCTGCGAATGAAATATCAAACAGATCTCGGGGTCTATGCATTGCCAATGAACATATGGCATAATTCTTCAAAAAATGCAGCATCCGGAGCAATCCAGGACATCGGTTATTATAAAACGCTTGTTTCTGTCGTTGAATCATATTCTGACCTAGAAATGATATATACAACATGTGGATTTTGGCCAGCAAATATCTGGTATACGAAAACGATACTCTACAGCCTATCGATTCTCAATACGATCTTACCCAGTAGCCTATCGGAACGAGTGATAAATTCCTGGCCATCAATCTGGGGTGGCGCTGTTCCACTACTCTGGCAAGAAGGGAGGAAGGCAGTCCCAGTACTACTGAAAGAGATACGACAGCAAACATGAATTCTTGTGAATATTATCCATATTTTCAGATCTCCCGAATTAATGCATGAATGATCAGACCAGCGTAATCGTTGTCACGTATAACAGCGAGAACGTGATCGAACGATGCGTAGATTCTATACTCACCGAAGACCCTCACGAGATCATCGTCGTTGATTCGGGATCGACAGATACAACCACAGATATTCTCAGAGACGACTATCCGACCGTATCACTGTTTGAATTAGAGGATAATCCAGGCTACGGGAGTTGTGTTAACCACGCTGTCCGTCAGATATCCTCCGAATATCTTATTGTAATGAACCCGGACACGGAGCTTCACTCCGGAGCGATCCGGACACTCGTTGAACCACTTATCGAACAGCCGAGGCGTATCACAGTACCACAGATACGCACTTTCGATGGGACGATCAATACATGTGGTAACCGTGAACATATGACTGGGTTGGCGTTCACCCGTGGCTTTGGAGAGCATCCCGAAGCACACGCCACTCGCGAGCAACTTGCTGGATTCTCTGGAGCCTGTTTCGGAGTCTGCAGGGACACCTTTGAAGAGTTGGGCGGGTTCGAAGAAGAACTCTTTCTGTATATGGAAGACGCGGAACTTTCCTGGCGAGCGCATTCGAAAAGCGTTGAGGTTCTGCTCGTCCCGGCCGCAATCGTCTACCACGAGTATAGAGGGCCAGTCGTTGACGCAAAAAAGCTGTATCATCTGGAGTTCGGGCGCTACGTCATTCTACGGAGATACTATGATTTCCCAACGGCGTTGCTTTTCGCCCCGTCATTGCTTTTGACTGAACTACTCACCTGGGGCTATGCTCTACTGATCGGTATCGACGGTATCCGTATGAAGTCCCGTGGAGTGTTTGATGGCCTCCGAGTTGATATCGAAACGGAACCATCCGCCGATCCAAGCATCTTTGCGAAACTCGATATCACACTTCCGGAAGTTGAACTTACAGGTTCGTCTGCGGGCCGTCTCATGCGTCGAATTGGCAACAGTATTTACAAGATGAATTACGCTCTCTATCGGTTTTTTAAGGATAATTGACCTGTTGAAACCGTATAAATTAAGCGCAGCGGGCATCCAGAAGCCTACATCTCAACAACAGTCTTGATACCCCTTTCAAACCATGCGGACCAACTATAGACGATCAATTGAGTGGGCTCGGGTCGATATTGCTTTCATTACGGTTGTCGCACTCGTGGGTCGGGTCGGTTACTGGATGATGAGTGGAACAAGAACTGGGGGCGACACTCCCACTTACACGTCCACGTGTGAGGTTTGGCTCTCAGAACCGTGGCTACTGCCCAGAATTATTAATGCCGGATTCACAATCCCCTTTTGTCTTTTCACAGAACTACTGGGGTTGTCGTGGGATCTCTGGATAGCAGTCCAGATCAGTTTATCTACGATCGCATGTATCCTGATCTATTCGATCGCGAGCGCCCACCTTGATCGAATCGCTGGTCTTGTTTCGGGACTCTCGATGGCCGTCCTCTGGGATTCCTTCCAGTGGGACATTTATATCCTCACGGACTCTCTCTTCGTGTTCGCAGTGACGCTAGCACTGTGGGCCGTGTCTCGACACCATCGATACCAGACTCGGCAAACGTACTGGACCGCGTGGGGAACGCTGATATTTGTGTTTCTAACTCGGGCGCACGGATTCCCCATCGTCGCAGGATGGCTATTGCTCGATTTCCTCCCGCGAGGACATCGGTATCGGTTGAACCTGATTCCGAATCCCCTGTACGGTATCGCCGTAGCTATGCTCGGCACTGGTATTCTGTTAACCCAGTATTTCGAATTCCTCACCGGGACCATCTTTCAGTGGTATGCTGATGGGCTGTTAGTCTGGGATTCTTCGATGTTCCAATATCCGTATGCATTATCGGAACACACCTCTCCGATCGCGTTCGTCGTTTTCAACATTCACCATATCATCCTGATAACGATGCTTCGGTTCGTGCTGATTTTCGTTCCAGTCCTCCCACGATGGAGTACGATTCACAACGTGGCAAATGTCGGGACTCTCATTCCCGTCTTGATTGGGAGCTTTTGGGGTTTCATCGCGATGCTTCGTTCGAGACGTGATCTTTTTCGGCTATGGGCAATACCGCTGGTGATGCTATTGATTACTATCTCGCTGACACACGTCGACTGGGATTGGCGGTATCGTGCTCCTGCCGCACCGATGTTTTCGCTGCTGACTGGCTATGCTGGGTGGCGACTTTGGCACAGTGGGCACGTGGAGTTCCTCAAACAACTGTGGCCGACGACAGAGAGGTAGTACGACAGGCACTCTTCGGTTGAGAGTCAGTTGTTCCCTTTGAGTCTCACGGTATCGAGGATCAGCGCAGCCGTGATCAGTTGCGTTCCAATAATCGAAAACAGCATCGAGAGCATTGCTCTCCCCGGCCAAAACTCCTGTGTCGCCCAGTAATGGGTGGCCGTATCGTAGCCCAGATACCCGCCGAAAAGAAGGGATAGAACACCGACGACACCAAACACCAACAGAGGGTGATCGCGCCGTACGATTTTCAGCAATGAATTGAGGACGGTGAGCGCGTGTCCGACTGAATGTTGGTTCGGCGATGCGGTTTCTGGGTAGTGTTCTTCGATCGGAACTTCGGAGATGCGTGCGCTTGCGCCAGTCGCTTCGGCGAGCATGGTGGATTCAATTCCCATACCGGCGTCCTCGAACTCTACTTTTTTGAGTAATTCTGCACGCATCGCCCGAAAGCCACTCTGGGTATCGCTAATCGCGGTGTCGCTGACAGCATTTGTGACCGTATCCAGTACGGCACGGCCAAACTTCCGATGCCGAGGCGGTGTCCCATTCCCTTGCTTCACTCGCGAACCGATCACGAGATCTGATTCGCCGCGTTCGATCGGCTCAACGAGGTCGGGAATCGAGTCCGGATCGTGTTGGCCGTCGCCGTCCAAAAGTACGAGTACGTCGGCACCCTCCTTTACCCCGGCACGAAGCCCCGTTTGTATCGCAGCTCCCTTCCCCCTGTTTCGATCGTGTGAGAGCACCTGTGCGCCAGCCAGTTCGGCTACTCGTGCCGTTGTATCCGTCGACCCGTCATCGACAACGACGACCGTCTCAACGTACGGTTGTGTCTGTAACACAACCGATCCGATCGTGGCAGCCTCGTTGTGGGCCGGGATAATTGCGACTCGCACACTCGGTATCCGGAGAGCGATGTTATAAATATAGATATGTCAACTGTCTCGAGGTCAGGCCCCGTGGCATACGACTCGTATCGCCCATGAGATCGATCATGACCCACGACCGAACAGTGATTCGAAGAAAATCGAGTTTTAGCGAGATCTGTTGCTGTTAGTCTCTATCTTCGTCTCTTTCTAGGGTGATTGTCGGTAATCCGGTAAAACGCACGTGCTCGGCGATTCCGATCCCGCCGAACAGAAAGATGATCCAACTGAACATCTGACGGTGTCGCATGCCGGTTCCGTAGTTCACCGTTCCGACGCCGTAGAAGACAACCGCGAGAAGTAGACCGACAACGAGTGCGGCGGTGACCGCTTTGTTTCGCTGTGCGAGTGTTCTGACACCCCACACTGCGGCGACGGTAAATCCCATCGTGATGAGGCCTTCGGTGCTTACCAGAAGGTCAGGGATCGTTTCGATCATCCAGGGGAAGGGGGCATAGAGGAAGTAGGCTGCGCCGATCCAGCTGAACGCGGCGAATTCGGGGAGCGTTTGCGGGATCGTGTTGAGAAGGTAATCAGTTCTTCCGCCTCCACGTACGTCACGGATATATGATAAGTATTCTAACCCGGACTGGATGAAGGACCACGAGGCGATGACGAGAAGTGGCGAGAGTGCCGCTGTAATACCGATCGTTCGTTTCGATAGATATCCCGACTCGAACGCGTAGACGAACCCCCCGACGCCGAACGCCGCAATGTAGATGATGAAGTTATCGGGCCGGTGGATATGTGCCGCATAGAGAGCTATCACGGCGATTCCGTACGACAGCCATCTGAAGCGTTTCTGTGGCGGGCAGATCACGAAACGAACCGCCGTCGTAATCCCGAACAGAATGATCGCCTCACGAAGGAGTGTGCTGTGAACCGCGACGATACTCGGATAGAATATGAGCGGGATGACCGCGATAGCGCCCGCTTGGTGGGAGTGATAGTAGCGAGCGATAACATAGACGTTGTAGATCGCAAATGCACCGAGAAAGGCGTTACCAACACGTCCATAGAAGCCGCTCGGGCCCGGTAATAGCCAAAACGGAGCAAGGAATAGGCCCCACAATCGGAAGGTAATTGAGACATCGGGGAAGATAAATTGTCCTTGCAGGAGGCCATCCGCGATGTATTCGGCGGTGGATGCAAATACACGCGCATCGGCGCGTGAGTCGGGATTAAGGTTCGTCACCGTCGTTATCGCGGCGGCTACGAGTCGGAGACCAAAGGCTACGAGGAATATCCACAGTCCCTGGGTGGCCTCCGATCTACGTTTCAAAACGTGTCGTGTACTGGAATCTGGGCCATAAAAAATGGTTCGGTGATTTGTCGCTCTCGTTCTACTTCGTGTATAATTGAAGGGTTTTTATTGTCTCCATCACTCGGATTAGATACCGATCTATGGTGGATTCTGAACGAAGACACGTTCTCTATATCTCCTATACCGGATTACTGGAGCCGCTCGGACAATCTCAGGTCTATCGGTATCTACTACGACTCGCTGAATCCCACGATATTACGCTGATAACCTACGAGAAGCCTGAAGATCTCGAGGATACAGAGCGGGTCGCCTCACTCAAAGAGGCCGTCGGATCGGCCGGCATCGAGTGGCATCCCCTGAAATACCATCATTCGCCGACCCTGCCGGCCACTATCTGGGACTTACTGAACGGCTTTCATGTCTGTGTTCGAGCCATTCGGCGGAACGATATCGAGATCGTTCACACCCGAAGCTACGTCGCCTCCGTGTTGGGGCTGCTCTGTAAGCGACTGTTCGGGACGGAATTCGTCTTCGATATGCGTGGCTTTTGGGCGGACGAACGCGTCGACGGCGGGCTCTGGGATGCTGATGGACGGCTCTACCGGAGTGCGAAATGGTTCGAAACGCAGTTCTTTCGACACGCAGATGTCGTCGTTTCTCTGACCGAAGCCGGAATCGGGGCGATCGAAGAGTTTAATCACGTTGATACCGACGATATGTGGTTCGAGAAGATCCCGACCTGTGTCGATCTCGATCTCTTTACCCCACAACTGGATCATCGTGAGGACGGGTTCGTTCTCGGCTACGTCGGATCCGCTGGAACGTGGTATCGGTTCGATGACGTGCTCGAATGTTTTGAGATTCTATTGGAGCAGCGACCAGATAGTCATCTCAGGATTCTCAATCGTGGTGATCACGAATACATCCGCGAACGGCTTTCCGAGTTCGATATTGAGGAGGAAGCTGTGTCGATTAAAACCGTCGAACACGCCGAAGTACCTGCCGAGATGAATCACACGGATGCGGGGATCTTTTTTTATAAGCCGACATTCTCGAAGAAGGGGACATCCCCAACGAAGATGGGCGAATTTCTGGCTTGTGGCATCCCGTGTTTGAGTAATGCGGCTGTCGGTGACGTCGAATCAATTCTGGAAGGGAATAGCGTGGGGATAGCGATCGATTCCTTTGATACCGAAGCGAAACAGCAAGCGATAGAATCGTTACTCGCGTTGCACTCGGATTCAGAAATCGTTGAACGGTGTAGAAGTGTCGCCGAGTCATATTACTCACTTGAGACTGGCGTGAACAAATACGATGAGATCTACCGATCGGTGCTCAATAGTGACTGATATGGATGTACTATTTTTGACGAAGTACGATCGGAAGGGGCCCAGTAGCCGGTATCGATCCTTACAGTACTTCCCACACTTCGAGGATGTTGGCATTCGATGTACACACGCACCGTTGTTCTCGAATAAATACCTCGAAGTGCTGTACGAGACGGGATCGCGGCCACTCGGGGAAGTGATCCAGGGGTATATTGGCCGGCTTCGAGATTTGATGGAAGTCCGTACACACGACGTGGTTGTCGTCGAAAAGGAATTATTACCATATGTGCCCGCAGTGTTCGAGCGCCTTTTGAGTCGTCTCGAAACACCGTATATCGTCGATTACGATGACGCCGTCTTTCATAACTACGATCTCTCCGATAACCCGATCGTTCGGCGGCTTCTCGGCCAGAAGATCGATATCGTGATGCGTAGGGCTGACGCAGTCGTTGCAGGTAACGAGTATCTTGCCTCCCGGGCTCGAAAGGCGGATGCATCTCGTGTGGAGATCATCCCGACCGTGATCGATCTTGACCGCTATCCCCACGTACCGCCCGACGACGAAGGGCCGTTTACGATCGGCTGGATCGGTTCGCCGACGACAGCACAGTATGTCGAAGGAATCGCTCCCGCGTTACGGGAAGTGTGTCAGGACCGCGATGCTCGTGTAGTGCTTGTCGGTTCAGGAGATGTGAAGCTTTCGGGCGTTCCGTTCGAGGTTCGAGAATGGTCCGAAGAGAGTGAAATAGACGATATCACCTCATTTGACGTCGGGATCATGCCACTTGAGGACACGCCGTGGGAGCGCGGGAAATGTGGTCTCAAGCTGATCCAGTATATGGGATGCGGAAAACCCGTTGTAGCATCGCCCGTCGGTGTTAATGCTGAAATTGCTGAACACGAGTATAACGGCTTTCATGCGAAAACTGATAACGACTGGGTCGCGTCGCTGATTGAACTTGCTACCGACAACACCCTCGCCAGCACGATGGGAACACGCGGGAGAGAACAAATCGAAGAACGGTACTGTCTCGAATCAACAAGCTCAAAGTGGCAAACACTCCTTATCGAACTCAGCAAGATGAACAAACAAAACCAAATGGGGCTTTCTAACGATGGCTGAGGTAATACAAATTTGCTTCCGAACAAAACCCGAGAGGGTTAACGCAGATAATATTGAGCGTCTCTCTGAACGAGTGTTACCTGATAATGTCTCACCTGATCCTCCACTCATTATTGAGGGGGATCGATATCTGATTGGGGTGTTGAATCCACGCGGTGTTCACCGACGTAATGACAGCATTGGATTAGGAACTATCCTTGACGAAGAGTGGGCTACTCCCGATACACAGCATCCTTCAGGGAGTTATGCCATCTTTCGGAACGACGCTAAAAATACTGAATTCGTCTCTGATATCGTTGGTTCACGGACGATTTGGTATGGATCCACCAATGGGCTGTTCGTCGCTTCAACATTACAACGTGCTGTTGTTACCTTCCTTCAGCAATATACTCCAGATCCACAGACACAGGCCTGGATGCTCTCTTCGGGCACGCTCGGACCATATCGCTCTTGGGCAAAGGAAGTTGAGCAACTACGACCAAACTCTATTTTGAGATTAGATCGAGAGTCGTGGAGCTGGGAGACTGACTATCATCCAGCAACTTTTGAGACAGTTTCACGATCTTTCGATGAGCACTACCGAGCCCTAGTGAACACAATTGAAGACACACTCTCAGCATGGCCAGTATCCACCGATACAGATGTTCTCACTCTTTCGGGTGGATATGATAGCAGAATACTTCTTCATCACTTCTCCAATCAGTATCCGGAAATCAAAACGTTAACCTGGGGAACTCCACAGTCTATTGAGACTGATCTAAGCGACGCAGCCGTTGCGAAACGACTTGCTGATTCATACGCTGTTGGACATCAGTTCAAGCCAATCAGGACGGACACTGTCCCAGTTAATGTCGTTATTGACCGATTTATTACGGCTGGGGAAGGTCGGATCGATCATCTCTCAGGATATCTTGATGGATTTGCGTTATGGGATGAGTTTCACGCCCAAGGCACCAAGCAGATCATTCGCGGCGATGAGGGATTTGGATGGGTACCAAGTATAACACGATTGACTGCAGAAAAATATGTTCGAAGGGGGATTGGTTTAACAACTGTTTCTGACATATCTGAGCTGGATAAGTTTGATATAGCGAACCAGCAATTACCAGATTATCTACGTAGGAATGAAAAAGAGCATCTCGGGGATTGGCGAGATCGGCTATATCAAGAGGTTCGAATCCCGACGACATTAGCTGCGCTAAATACGCTAAAGTCTCCGTATGTGGAGTTAAGCAATCCTCTACTATCAAAGGAAATCATTTCATGCGTTCGTCAACTACCAAGCGAACTACGGGATAGCAAAGGACTGTTTACAAAATACGTCGACTCTATCACACCTAAGATACCGTACGCGACAACAAGCGCAAATCCCGATCTCTCTACATTTCTTACTAGAACAGATACAGTTAAATATTTGAAATCGGAACTTGAGGAGGCAATTAGATCGACAGAACTACCTCCAGAATTGATCATATATATTTCTAAGCGCATTCGAGTATCGAATTCATCATCAACTACCCATCTCAAACTAGATTTTAAAAGGATTATTAAAAAAAACACCCCACGAGTGATAACAGATATAATAAAAAGATTGTATGATGATGAACTCTTTCCTGGTTATAATCGGCTGGGATTTCGAATCATTATTATTTCCAAGATGAACAAAAATTTAACTGAGGATTCAGAATATTTAACTAATTAGCAGCAGAAATCAAAACCCTCTCGTAATCGTCACATATTTTATCAATAGAGAATTCTTTAGCACGAGAGATCAACTCAATATCATCTGTTGGATTTAAAAGCATGGAATTAATTGCTTCAGCTATTGCGTGATGATCACCAACAGGTACAAGTGTTCCATACATCCCATCGTTAAGAATATCTGATGAGCCGCCAGGACAGTCAGTACATACTACAGGTGTCCCACAGGCCATTGCCTCAACAACTACGTTTGGAAATCCTTCCCAAGCAGACGAAAGTACAAAGACATCTGATTTCGACATATATGCATAAGGGTTATCTACAAATCCTGGAAAAGATATTCGATCGCGAACATCCAATTCTTCTGCCAAATTTTCCAAGTCCTTCTTAAGATTTCCTTTACCTAAAATTACAAGAAATCTTCTATCCTCTTGGTTAAGATCCCGAATTGCCCGAATTAGAGTTGAATAATCTTTTTGTGGTTTCAAATTTCCCACGCTGATTACAACATCCTTTTCAGGATCATTTATCCAGTCGTGATCAATTGGTTCCTGTGCTAGTTTCAGAATTTTTGAATGGTACGAGGGATTATTTATTGTTACAATTTTGTCTTGACTAATAGTATCCGGTAAGTCGTGAGCTACATCTTCAGAAACTGTTATGATTGACTCCGCATATGGATATACAAATTTTTTTAATACTGGAATTATTCTATACTTACCAGAACGCTCTTTCATCGAATTAGTGTTCGCTATGCGAAGAACTACCGGAATGGTGTTTGACGAATATGATGCAGTAAGGGAGACAATATTAGGTATTTCTAGTGTTGAAAGTAACACATCTAAATCATTTTTTTCTGAAAGGTATCCCCATAAATTATAAAATATCTGATATATATTTTTGCCGCCTATTTCTGCTACACGTAGTTCGGGATTTACAAGAGATTTATATGGGCCATTATTTTCCACAAGAAGTAATTCAACTTTGTGACCTCTATTAGATAATTCATTCCCAATTCGCACCATTATCTTCTCAGCACCACCACCTCTAAAAGAGTGCATGAATAATTTAATTTGAAGCGAAGGCATATTGCGATTAGCTCATCAACATATTTGGTTATGTCGACTTAGTGTAGCTTCAACCGTGAACGTATAGTGTTATCTTCTCTGGGCGCGTATCTACAGGAATGGGAGCAAAGAAGTACATCGTCAATCTCAGCGACGAAGACCGGAAGACGCTCGAATCGTTCATTTCTACTGGTGAACGGACTTCTCGATCCTAATACACGCGCACGCATCCTTCTGAAAGCTGATGACGTGCTCACTGATGGAACGTCAGTGAGCACGTCGGCTGTCACCCACAAACCGCCCACAACACGCGCAAAGACTACACTGACCGAGGGCTCGCGGCGATTGCTCGACGAGGTCGCGGAGATACTCTGCAAGAGTTGGTGTCAACCGGTGATAGAAACCGCCTGAAGAGACCGGTTCGTCAGCTGTAGCGTTGTAGCACCGTCTGAACCCAGCGAGTGTTCGGCTCTCGCCTGCGGCGAAGCCGAACACGAGCGCCCACACGAGGACAGGAATCTGAAGCTTGCCCTCTCGCTCGACCACGCCGAGTTAATAGTGGTCAGGGGAAGTTATGGAGGTGGCATCTGACATGAGAGTATGTCTGGAGATCGCCGCAAAGATATCGTCCGTCACCTCAGTGAGGACGATCCCGACCGGCTCCTTTCGGGGTCTACTAATGAGAAACTCACTGAACGGCTGATCTTCATCAAACGGATCTATAAGGGAGCAACGCTGGAGGACGCTGCAGACGATGTCGGCAGGTCCTCCGGGACAGGAACACGCTGGGCGCACCGGTGGAACAAGGGCGGATCGGCCTTCTGATGCCAAACTTCGGGGGCGGCAGGCCCCCGAAGCTCGGCGAGGACCAACGCGAACATCTCTTGGAACTGCTTCGTGACGGACAACCGTGGAAGAAACAGGAAATACAACACCTCATCAACGAGGAATTCGACGTAGAGTTCCACCCGGTCTATCTGAGTACGTTCCTCGAAGAGCTTGGCCTCTCCTACGCAATTCCACGGACAAAGCGTCCATCACGACCAGAAAACGCCGAAGAGATTCTCGACGAACGCGTCGCTGACGTGTTCGACGAGGAGTCTGATGACACTCCGCACAACAAACGCGATGGAGACGATGAGGAAGGATGGGTCGTTGACGAGGAAATTTGCACAGATGGCGGAACCGTCCTTGGATTTCTCGACACATCGCATCCACAGCCGTGGGACAACTCACAGCGGCTCCATACCGTAGATAATCCGCATATCACCCGACCGCTGGTGAAGTTAGACGAACCAGCGGTCGGGTTCTATGCTCTTTCTGGTGAGAGTGTCGTTCAGTTTCCGGCCAATCAAGAGAAAGAACAGATCTGTGAGTGTCTCGAAAGGATCCGCGAGCAGAATCCGGGCCAACGGATTCTGCTCATCTTGGATAACTTCTCGTCGCACGTGTGCGAGTACACGCGTAAACGGGCTCATCAACTTGGCATCGACCTCGTTTTCTCCCAGTTGGCTCACCGGATCTCAACCCGATTGAGCAAGTCTGGAAGAGTCTCAAATGGGAAGCCTCACCACTGATCGTGGAGAGTGCGGCAGAATACCGCACTCTCCTCTCGGAACTTTTCGAACAACTAACTACCCAGCTGAGCTTCGCAGCCTCTTGGATTGACGAATTCCTCGGCGGGTATCTCCAGAAGTTACGCTAAGTACTATTTTCCTCGGCGTGCTCTTCGAGGAACTCGGAGGGAAACAGTGTAGTGAGCCGACGCATAATTCTCGATGAGGAGGCGTCTTGGTGCACACTTTCCGCCTCCTCGTTCCTCTCGAAAAGAAGCCTCGATAAGCTACTGCTGTACTGCGGTTCTTCTCTTAGCTAAAGACGTATGGACTCAGCATCTATTCAACACAGCAGACTTCGACACTAATTTTATTATAGGCTGTATATAGTTGACTATCCGATGAAAAATCCATCAATTGAAGCGATGAAAAGTTTTCTGAGAAAGGCTGGAACCCCTGTACATTATCAAACTGCAATAAAATATAAGCATAAATTTCCCGACACTTTTTGTAGGCATTTTCTTAAATGGCAATATGTCAATGAATACGATACCCCTACTGCCATACATTATTTATATAAAAATAATGAAAGTGAACTATTAAAAGGGAGTCGTCTGACAGAATTAAATCTGCCTTTTGATCCTACTACTGTGTATCCAACTAGTAACGACGATTTACCCAAAGATCTAGGCAAAACTACAACAGGCCGACCACAGATTTTAACCACAACCGGAACAGTTATGTCGCTTGACGTCCTGGCAAATCTCCGACCAGACGTGATTTTCTTTGTAGACCCCAACCCAAATCAACTTATTTACCTAAACTTATTAATAAAATTGATAATAGAAAATGACTCTCGGATCGCTTTTTTGGCTAATTTATTTGGAAGAGAAAAATCTGGCATCGAAAAGATAATTGAAAAAATTGACCGTTCAAAGTCTTTGAACGATAGAGAGGTACTTTCCATAGAAAATAAATTTTGGGAAATATCAAAATCTCCTGAGCCGTTGTCAAGAGTTCATGAGTCTTTCTTAGATTATGATGTTGTCACTCAAAATAAGCAAAAAGTAGGGGTCGCTTTTGAAGAATTTGGCAAGGATGTGGTTGGGGATCTACGTGTCTTTACTAGCCTAATTTTAAATGAAATGGACTTCATCGATTCTTTACAGTATTTTCACGCTATTATGCCCATATACAGAAAAGATGGTTTTTTGTCGTCTGAGGAGGCTTATCAAAATGTACGTGAAACACTAAGCGATAACGATTGGATAATGTTTCCTAGAGTTATAAATTCTGATTTGATACATCAGATTTTAATGGAATATAGCTATTACGAACATCATCTCTGGCTTTCAAATATTCTTGGCCATAATTACTTTTGGTCACATATTCAGCCACAATTGGCTGACAAGATATGGTATCTCAAACATACTGTCGATGAATCTCATAATATTCAAGTGTGGGAGGATAATAGATCTCCATTTTTCAAAAATTCATATGATAAGAGATTGAGAACGTCTCACTGGGATGCATTTAGCATTGTAAATAAACATCGTGAGGGAAAGACTATTGAACTTGTAAATGAAGAAGCACAGATTGAATCATCTACTCATCTATCAAACACCACAAAAATAGTATATTATGACCTTAATAAATATATTAATAACGCCAACACGATTTTTTTCCACATCCTCTTAGGACATGGTATGTCATTTGATAAATTTGCATACCTTTTAGATACATGCCTAAGTAAAAATAAAAAGCTCATTATACTCGAGCATAATTCAAAAAGCAACGATTTTTCAGATGGAAAGGGTATTTCCCCGGAGAAAATCATTGAAAAGTTTGGAGAACCAAATGAGTATGAGTATACCATGGGCAAAAAAAGCAAAAACAGAAATTTTGTTATGGTATACGGTTAGATCGGCAGTAGTGAGTAAATGGGGATGTTCAGATAAGAATCACTCGTATATACTAATTTCAGTACTTTACAAGGCCCTGTTTCGACGCTAAATCTTGGAGGTGATAGCGGATCTGACGTTTTTCAGGATTTTAATCGGAAATCTGCTGAGACTATTCAAGCGATTATAGCTGTTTATTCAGCTTACTGGGCCGATTTGTAGCCGACTTTGGCACTTCTGTCATCGCTTTCGCGACCCAGCCAGGACGCCAATTAGAAGAGAAGCGCTCTACCCACCGTTTCCGAGCATCTAAACAAGGCCAAGCCACTGTGCTTCCGAACCCACGGATCTATATCCAGAATCGTTAATAGCCTGTGGGTCAATTCTCTCAACATTCAATGGTAGAACAGTCTTTACCAGATAAGGCTCGGAAAATATACTCTGACCACGGTTTATTAAGTTTACTAAACAGAGCCCAATCGTACATCCGATATAAGGCACATTCGAGGTACAAAAGTGCCGTATATTCCTTGGTGCGTTTCATGTCAAGTGAACTGCGGCAAGTGAATCTAAATAACATTGTTGTATCAGTATATATCAGCAAAATCGATAAATACATTCCCTATTACGATCCACCATATCCAATAGAGAATGACCCTGAATATGAGCATGCTGAGGTTGAGTCGATCAGAACTTACGCTAAAAAAGGAGACGATGTGGTCATTATAGGTGGTGGCCTTGGTGTCACAGCAGTAGCAGCGTGCAAAGAGACTAATGGGGAAGTGACAGTTTTCGAACAGTCCAAACCCACATATCGGATATTGAAACGGACAATTGAACTAAACGATTGTAGTGACAAGATTGATGTAGAATTGGCGGTAGTTGGGGAGGTAGGCCATTCGAATTTTACCCATAAACAACCATCCAAAGTTGATAGGATGTTACCAACTGAACTTCCCTATGCCGATGTGTACGAGATGGATTGTGAAGGTGCAGAGACAACAATCTTACAGAAGATGGATGTAAGACCCTCTGTTTTGCTTGTCGAGACACACAATAATCATAACGAGGTATGTGATATTCTAAGCAGTATTGGATACGAGATCATTGAAGTAATTGATGATAGCATGGGCCAATCTCCAGTTAATACTCATATCCGGGCACGGTTGTCAGAGTAACGAACTGTCTTTCTTAACCTTATTTTCCACGTTGAAGTGAGAGCGTGACGTAGGCGGTAGCAAGAACAGGTAATGCCGATTACGGACCCCTTCTCGTGTATGCAAGTGTTTGACGAGTTTGAATCGCTGTCACCAGCACAGCGTCATTATGCGAAAACCTACGCCACAGGTCTTGTTGCGGCCAGCAACAAAACCGTGGCAGGCATCGCACGCAAAGTCCTTCCAGTCCAAGGCAAACGTGCTCTCAACAAGATCCTCACCGAATGAGACTGGGACGAACAGCAATTCAACCACGACCGGCTTGAACAACTCCAGAAACACGGTGAAACACGCTGGGCAACGGATGGCTACATTATCCTCGACGGTACGATCACTGAGAAAACCGGGGACGAAGTCCCCAGAGTCGGCCACTTCTACGATCACACCGAAGGTGACACTGTCTGGGGCCAAGACCTCATCTACGCCTTCTACGCCGACGGCAAAACCGCCCACCCGCTCACCTTCCGCCTCTATGAAAACAGGACGAAGACGACCAAGACCACGACAGCAAGTACGATCTCGCTCGCGAGATTGTCACCGAACTCAAACAAGAGGTGGGTGTGCCTGCGGCCACCTACCTCTTTGACTCGTAGTTCGCCCACGATTCTGGCCTTCCCCAACACATCGAATCCCATGGCAAGGACTGGATCGGTCCGCTCCGGAGCAACCGACAGGTAACCTACGGTGGAGAAGAAATCCGCGTCAATGCGCTGGCAGAGCGCATCAACACGTCGAACGCAACATCGAAGACGAAACCTACCACATCTGGACGAAGAAGCTTCCCGTCTCCCAACTGGGAGACCTGAAGCTGGTCATTGCGGAGAAAGGGACCGACGAAGACGAAAAGGATCCGATCAAGTACCTCGCCACGAACAAGATCGACGCACCGACCGAGCACATTATTCGCTCCTACGGAATGCGCTGGCGCATTGAGACGTTCTTTGAGGACTCGAAGCAGGATCTCGGATTGGGAGATTGCGAGATGCAGACTGATACTGAAGGCTAAAATTTCATGAGGTTCGCGTATCTAACCTCCATACGGTGACGTTGGAGAACGTCTCAGCGGATCATCTCCGTTAGGTGTTGGAACAGGTCGAAGAAGCTGCTGCGTCGGAGCGTCTGATGGCTGCAATCACGTACAAAGAGTTCGGCGACGTTACGCAAGAAGACGCAGCAGAACTCTACGGCTACTCCGAAGGGTGGGCTTCGAAGTGGTTCAACCGCCTCGAACGGCTCGAAACTTAGCCGTTCGAGGCGGTTGTCTACGACGAACCACGTGAAGGCAGACCAACGGGACTCTCCGACGAACAGCACGAACAGTTCGTTGAAGCACTCCACGACCCACCTGAGGAAGTCGGATATGACGCGCCCGCGTGGTCTGTTCCACTGGCGCGTCACTATCTCGCCGAGGAATTCGACGTTGAGTACTGTGAACACCACGTCCGGCGATTGATGTCCGGGGCCGGGCTGTCCTGGAAGACAGCCCGGCCGGAGTTCCACAAATCCGACGAGAGAGCCCAAGAAGCCTGGCAAGAAGGATTCAAAAAAAAGCACAACGACCTGGACGACGAATACACCATCCTGACCATCGATCAGACGCGACAGGTACTCTCGACGCTGACCTGTGCGTGGTTTCCGGAAGGAGAGCGCCCGTCACTGCCGGTGACGAACGCGTGGGACAGCATCAAGCTACTCGGTGCAGTCAGCGATTCCGGCGAGGCGTTCTTTCTGCCCTGTGCCGAGAACTTCAACAGCGATACGACGATTCGCTTGCTAGACGCCCTCCAAACCGAGTTCGGAGAGAAAATCTGCGTTGTCTTGGACAACGGCTCGTATTTCACGGCCAACGCTGTGCAGGAATTCGCCGAAGACACGCTGATCGAACTGTGTTCCCTTCCGCGGGCTCTGGTGAATCGCCAGAAGGCGGTTGATTTCACTGTTTCACGGCTCGCTTGATGTTGTAGACCGCACACATCAGGACGATCTCACGAAATTCGTGGTACCATGCTCGGGCACGCACCGCGTGGCCGAGCGTCCGCTTGATCGTCGAGAAGACGGTCTCAGACAGTACTCTTTGGCCGTATAGAGACCCATCGATGCGCGCGTTATGCGCGCAGTCGATAGGTCGGAACTCACGGTGCTTGATCAGCGGTCTCACGCCCTCTTCGCGCAATTTCTCGCGTAAGCGCTTCCAATCGTAGCCTTTGTCAGCGGCGAGGCTGGCAATCTCGCCCGCGTTGCGGAGGGCGAGTTGCCAGCCGATCTGCGTGTCATGACGTTTCTTGGTCGTACAGTGAACGTCGAGCACAGCTTGTGTTTTCGTATCGACGAGCGCGGTCGTTTTCAGCGTTTGAACGCGGTAGTTCGTCCGGCGACAGTAGTGCTTGCTAGCGGTTTCACGGTCGAAGAATGTCGCGTCCATCGCAGCGTGATCGGCGGTGTCGTGCAGCTGCGCCGAAAGGCGCAGCAGCACTCGCCAGATCTTCATCTCTAACCTATCAAACGCCTTTACTAGCGTCGAGTGATGCGGGAGATCGCCCGGATCAAGGCCGATATCGGCCACTATTTGTGGCATCTCACTCAGCAGATCAAGCGCCTCGCGGTAGGATTTCTCTAGGTAAATCCGGAGACAGTGGAGCGAAACGACGGCGTAGTCGGCGAAGTCCCCACCCCCTTCGGGGGCGGCGGCTTCGCCTCGGCCACCAACAGCATTTTTAGCCAACGACACCGCTTTGCTCGTGAAGCGGGAGATCTTCGACATAGATCATCGCCGATTTCCCGCTTCACTTCCTTTGATTTGACGACCTATCCCGCCGCCTTACAGCGATTCACCAAAGCCCTTCCGCGGGGTTCAGCTCTGCTGAACCCCGCGGAAGAGTGCTGGCGACAGCTCGATCAAGAAATTGGCAACCGTCTGTTCGACACCCTCGACGCTCTTCGTGATGCTGCGCTCTCTGCACTCAATCGGATTGAAGTTCCAGATCTCTTCATGTACTTATGTCCGTGAGTATGACGAAGGTGCCAGTCGGCACTGGCACCTTCTGATGGCTGCCTACAGTCTCGTTCGCCTTGATCCTGAATCGAGCGCCTTGGGAACGGTTCGCTCGAAAGCGCCATCGCTTCGAGCGAACCTCGAACATTCCCTGAAGGAAGCCGTCTACAACCTTTTCTCATGGGTTCGAGACGACGATGATCGTGGCGTCGATGATCTCATGAACGAGATTGACCACCTCTTCGTTCACTCAATAGCTGAGGCTAACGTGCAAAGCTGACTTAACAGGTTCTTTCGGCTCGTTTATCATACCTTTTTTACAAACAGCCACACATCATTCGGTGGAGCGGGCTAGTTTTGAGCGCATAATCGACTGTGCACGCTTTGATACCTCGCTAATCCGATATAATGACAATATTACTACCGTCTAAACCCAGCCTACGCCTTCTATTCAGTAATGGTTAAGTGATAATTATCAGTACCTCACAAAGTATCGCCAGTTAAGCTGGCCTGACTCTCCCGTTCTGTTGGAATGAGTTGTCGATAGTGGTGGAAGAACGCTAATCGAAGACGGAGCTACCGCTGTCGGCGGCGATCAGCCGCCGACAGCGGCAGCGTTGCCACCCACAAGACGGCGTCCTCGGTCGGCGATTACCGGTTGAACCGGTCGTCCGGTGGCCGGTCATCGGGGACGGCCCGACGCACCGCGAGGGCCGTCCACGCAGCCCGGGGAACCATATTGATGAACTCCTTGTACGGCCACCACCAGAAGCGACGCCCGCCTCGCCGGGGCGTCGCTATAATAATCGGTAGAAATTTTTACTCGAAGACTGCTGCAGTATGTAGTGAATTATCTCGACGAGATCTCCGTCGAGGAATTACAAGACGCCCTCGACAACGTGGACGAGAAGAAGCCGACACAGCGACCCTTAGCCGCAATCGCGTTCAAAAACGGTGTTTCGCAAACTGAGCTATCTGAGCGGTACGATGTTCAGCGGCGGACAATCTACAGCTGGCTCAAGCGACTCGACACCGACGAGTCGTTTGAGCAGGCCGTGTCTAATGATAAACGAGCTGGGAGAAAACAAAAATTATCAGAATCACAGCTGGAAGACTTTGAAGAAACTGTGCACGAACCATTCGACGAGGTTGGCAGCGAGCTGATCCGTCGATTTCGACTGATGTTGCAGCGAAAATAGCCAGATTGCGTAGAGATGTCTCTCACAAGTCGGCGTTCCGCCCGGCGGAACGCCTACGTCACAGGCATCTCCTTGCGCACGATATTCAGGAACGTTCGTGCAGGCACGCGCGGCTTCAACCGCTGTTCAATATCGAGACTGATCTGTACCAGCAAGTCAACGACTAACCACATATCGTAGAGAATCACTGCAAATCCGAAGTAAAACACCCTCACAGCCGTGTTCCGTGATGTTGTCCACGCCAGAAAATCTTTGATTGACTTGTAGCTGTTCTCAATTCCCCCCTGCGGGCGTACCGCCCCATGACACGGCGGGTACGCCCGCGTGCTGCTTTCGTGCCATCGCTCACCTGGAGATTCGTCACGAACGTCACCGTCGTATCTTCCTTCCGAGTCGAGGGAACTCCGACCAGGGTCGGGGTGACCGTCACAGATTCCCCTCCACTCGTCTTCTCCATCTCGTGGGATTGCTTGACTGCTACTTCGTGATCCATAGCGGCGACAAACCGATCAACGCGGTTGTCCGATGACTTTCGGATCAAGTAGGAGAGACGCTTCTCTTCAAGCGTCTTGACGACGCCGATGCCGTCAAATTCGGCATCGGCATACACCGTTCCAAGCGAGACATGATCACTTGCTATATCAAGAAGTTGCTCAACGAGGACGCTTCGAGGGATGTAGCCGCGAAGCGGCCGCATCCCGAGCGTGAATTTCACTTCCTCACCAACGACCGAAATCGTTGCCATCTTGTAACACCACGAGTAGGACTTGCTCGGTGGAGCGCCGGGACTCATCTGAAACTCATCACGGTCACCGTAGTATGCGACGTAGGTGATGTCGATCGCCACGTCGGCGTGGCGATCTATCGAATAGTACTGCTCAGCAGCCCATACCATCTCACCAATCGCACCGTTGGCCATCGACGCGATCTCAATCGCGTCGAGTTGCTTGATGTATTGGAGATGCGTATCGCCGGCAGGACCACCAGCATCACGAGTGGTTTCCTCGTCGAATATCCGGCTGCCTTGGTTGGCAGCTGTCCCGGTTAATCCGAGGTAGCTCTGGAGATCGAGGAACGCAGTATCGACATACCGCGTTCCGGCATCGGGACGGTCAAGGTCAATCGCGGGGAACACGATCTGACAGAGTGTATCGGTCACGTCCTTGACTTTCTCGGTGATGTAGCGCTGTTCTGAGCGGTTCGAACAGTCGCCTTTGTCAGTTGGTTCGAGTTCGCGCATTCCGAGCGGGTTGCCCATATCGTGGGCAACCGCGAGGATGCGTTTTGCGGACTGTGTAATGAAGGATGTGAGCCGATCAGAGAACCGGTCATGCCATGCACGGCCGAGTGTGGTTCGGTCTGGAGCAGTCTTGTCAGCCGCGAATTGGTCGGGGTTGAAGCCGAGCGTGCGGGCACGCTCGGCGTCGGTGAGATACTCGTACAGTTCTGTGGTGGTAATCCCGCGAGTTCTTTGCAGTAGAACGCTCGCACCATCGGACGATATCCGTACTGCGCCTCCCACCCGTTTTCAGCTGGACCTGATACAGGCGTATCAGTGAACGCAAACTCAGTGACAACGGTTAGGAGATCAGTGTCTTTGGGTATCAATTCGGCAGCTTGGCGTTCGAGCCGCCTGATGGCCGGCTCGAACTCAGATGTCTTCTGTGACATCCTCTCAATGCTGGTGACCAAGTCTGGTTAGCCACCGGTCTCGTGCACAAAATCTGTCGTTCCGAACTCCTGACTATAGGTATTAGACACACCTTCAGCAAGCAGACCTCCTAACTAACCAGCTTTGTGGGGTACTGTTTATAACTCAAACCCAGTAGTCGCTCGCATAATCTGATGTCCGACTATCTGGGGACAAGCCGGACAATTTCTTCAACAGTTCAATCCGTTTTACTGAAGATTGAATTCGCAGTCAATACTGGTTCTTTGGCACTGTCTAGTTTAGCACCTCGTCAGCTGGCGTTCTTCCATCAAGCGATTGATGCGGTCGTTGGCGGTTGTAGTAATGCGCAAACTGTTCAAACCATTCACGTGCGCTTGACCGACTGCCCACCCATGAATTATGGAAGCGGTCGACACGCATTTTGAGTGTATGAAACCACTTTTCGATGAGGTTTCGGTCGACGTAGTCGAGCCGACCGCTCAGTCTTAATCGAGCAAGGGCAGTCTGATATCCATAGCCATCAACGAGAAATATGGTGTCAGAGAGATCGTGTATCTCGCGGAGTCCATGCAGAAACGCAGCCGCCGGATCGGTGCCATGTCGTCCAAACAATTGTACGTCGAGGATCAACTTCGTCTCGATGTCTATTGCAGCGTACAACCAAGACCACTCACCATTGATTTTGATAGCGGTTTCGTCGACCGCGACCCGCGACGGCTTCACCGTCGGCGGGTCCGGAACGCTATCAGCGATTCGATGTACCCAATTCCAAACCGCCCCGTGAGAACGTTCTACGCCTAATTCAGCGAGAATCGAAGTTGTTTCTCTGAGCGAACATCCGGTCGCGTGGAGCCGGACGGCGAACGCCCTAACGGGCGTCGCCGTCCGCTCACGCTCCCAAGTTTCTTCTAAATCCGCCGCAAAACACTCGCTGAGCAGGTCTGCGAGCATCATCCCAAACTAACTCAACGGCTCGTTCCTCAAGCTAGCTTAACTAGACAGTGCCGGTTCTTTCAAAGGATAATTGCTCCAAGTTGTAGGAGGTCCGAGCCACTGCTGGTGAGGGAAGGAAAATCACGTACTTCCACAGATTACAGTTCGGGAGTTTTGAACTGGATGACATAGTCATCTAATTTTTATATCCCAATGCTTTGAGATTTTCCTCGATATTGGTTTGGGTATGTTGCGTGTCAACTGGTTCTGAAGCGATTATATTTCTCCTATTATCACTCGGATAGACTACCCACGGAACTTTTCTCAATTCTTCACAATAGATATTACAATGATGACCATATTCCTTAGCTAAAAGGGGTAACAAACGTTCCCCCAATAATTCCCCATGGTCAGCAGTTATGATAGATTTACCATCCAGTTCATTTGCAAGTTTCTCCCCCCAATTGAAACCTGTCTTCACCTCTTGTTTATATATCTCATATAATCTATTATCTGATATGTATCCATTTTTTGCGGCCCCCAACAAAGAATAGAATTTATTTGGATTAGTTTTATTTTTTGCTTTTTCCTGTGTATTAGCGCCCCTACCGCCTTTAGAATTTACAAATGTAATATTTTTCTCTTCAGAAAGTTTTTTCCTTAAATTTTCAGCTTCTGAACTAATATATGGTGCATGTGGAATCATCGAATGGATTATTAGTTTTTTATTTGGATTTTCATGTACCATTCTCTGACTTTCTTTTCGTAAATTGTCAAGCATAGTTCGCCTTTCATTTATGTTGAATGAATCCTCATATTCATCATATATCTTCTTAATAATGAAAAACTCATTTTTTTCGATTTTTTCTATATGCGGGTTAGTCGTTATATATATGGTATCATGCAGTTGTTTCTCAAAATTATTTTTGACAAATTCATAGCTACTGGATCCTCTAGAAATGATTGAACTCGACTTATTTTTATTTGTTATACTTTTTAATGTATCATATCTACAGGAATCAAGTATGATCAAGTTATCCCAATCTTTTGAAAAAATATTTGTGCCGTAGTCATGGTTCCAAGAAAATATTAGAGAATTAAGATTTCTATTGACCTTCCGAACCCGATTAAACAGAGGGTTAAGATTGTCCACCATTGAGTTCCTCGTGTATATTATATAGGGAAGGATATTAATAATTAAGCTTCCGGATTATCTGAGTTGATATTGTAACTGATATTGACTGAATTTCCTTGCTGCATATAGAATATCAGCTCAGCACTGAATGCAAGTCAGAGCGAAGTTTGAATGTCGGAATTTGTAGTAAACAAGCCTGTCATAGAAAACGTCACGTACGAAGCGGCAGGGTGCGCGAAGCGTGTCCAACACAAGCGCAACCCTGCAAGATGTAGCTTGGGTAGACGATTTCTTGAATGTCGCGGCTACCGAACGGTGCCGCTGTTCGAACATCTTGAGTTCGAGTTTCTGCTAGAGTACGACGTGTTCGCCCCCTCGAAGCGGGGGCGAACACGAGTTCACAAACCACCAGATCTCTTTCGCGGCTTTCTCCACTGCTACTACGAGGATGTCTACGGTACGCGTACGGTTACACGAGAGCTCCAGCACGGCCTCGTCTGGTACTACTGCGGACTCAACAAACCGCCATCTAGAGACACGATTGATCGCTTTCTCACCGATCTTGAACACGTTATCGACGATATCTTCGGGAGACTCGTCAAGCATGCCGCCGTCCGCGGCGTGCTCGACTCCACATACTCCATCGATTCGACCCACGTTGATGCGATCCAACGCAACGATGCTGCCTCGTGGAATTATGATCCAACAACTGAGGAGTACTACTACGGCTTCGGCTGTACGACCGTCTCAACTGGTGCAAAGATCCCGATAGCAGCGGAGTTCACACAAACCAGAGCCTGTCATAGAATGACTCTATGAAAATCATGCAACTAAGTGTAGCTTCAACCGTGAACGTATAGTGTTATCTTCTCTGGGCGCGTATCTACAGGAATGGGAGCAAAGAAGTACATCGTCAATCTCAGCGACGAAGACCGGAAGACGCTCGAATCGTTCATTTCTACTGGTGAACGGACTTCTCGATCCTAATACACGCGCACGCATCCTTCTGAAAGCTGATGACGTGCTCACTGATGGAACGTCAGTGAGCACGTCGGCTGTCACCCACAAACCGCCCACAACACGCGCAAAGACTACACTGACCGAGGGCTCGCGGCGATTCATCGCCGCAAGCCCGACCGTGAATACGACCGCAAATTCGATGGATTAGCCGAAGCACGCCTCATCAAACTCGCCTGCAACGAACCGCCAGAAGGCAACTCATGCTGGACGCTCCACCTTCTTGCCGACGAACTTGTTGCCCTCGACGAGATCGACTTCAAGTCGATCTCCCACGAAGCCGTCCGACAGCGTCTAAAAAAACGCCCTGAAACCTCATCTCTCCAGTTATTGGGAGATACCGCCCGAGCAGGACGGTGACTTCGTCTACTACATGGAGGACGTTCTCGCCCTCTACCACGAACCCTACGACGAAACGCGTCCAGTCGTCTATTTTGACGAGTCTAACAAGGAACTGCACAAGGAAGTCCGCGACCCGCTCCCGGCCGCCCGGGAGCGGTCGCTCGGTACGACTACACCTACGAACGGAATGGCACACGCAATCTCTTCGTGGTAAGCGAACCGTTGACTGGCTGGCGGCACGTTGAGGTAACCGAGCGACGGCGCAAACAGGAATTCGTCGCTCAGATGCAGTCGCTGGTGGATGATCACTACCCGGATGCGGACTGCATCCGGGTGGTGATGGATAATCTGAATACGCATCAACGGTACGCCTTCTACGAACATCTCCCGCCAGCAGAAGCTCGTCGGTTGCTCAGGAAGCTCGAATTTCACTTCACGCCAGAACACGGCAGTTGGCTGAACATGGCGGAAATCGAGTTCAGCGCCCTGTGGACGGAGTGTCTCGACCGGCGTATTCCTGACGCAGCGACACTCCGTACGGAGGTCGCTGCGTGGGAACGCACCCGAAACGAGGACGAATCCGAGATTGATTGGCAGTTTACCGCCAATGACGCTCGCATCAAACTCCGCCAGCTATATCCAGCAAATCACGATTGAAGCTGCACTAGCAAGTACAAGCCTGAAGCTACGCTAAGCAAGCCTGAGTGCCAACGCAGATGTGTTTAATTAGAAAAAGAGAAATAAATTGAAAATTAAATAATTTTTTCAAGTAGATCTGTGACCTGATCGGGGGAAATGCAGAAGTCTTGATGATGTGGGTTTATTGTGTTGTCGTTTTCATCAACGCCGTCTCCAAATAATGCATGATACTCGTGATCAAGAACTTGTGAAAGTTCAAATTGCCAAGTAATAAAATTTTCTGGTTGAAATAGTTCAATAATATTAGCATCAGCCGAAAAAATAATATTGGTGAAGCTACTTCCTGTCGGTCCAATTATGATATTTGCTTGTTTGAATAATGCCACTTGCTCAGCAAACTTCATCGACTCCGGGCTATAACTTTCGAAGCCGTAATCTGAAATTGTATCTACCAGTTGTTCTCTATTAGTAACCTGCCGACGATCCATATTCGCCCGAGATAAATAAATCCGCGAAGAGAACCGATCTAAATGTTTTTCGTAATCTACACCGTTCGCAATTTGTTCTCTAATCCAATCAATATCGCTGGTACACCATTTGGTTTTTGCCCACATAGGGAGTACATAGCGATCAACTGATGCTTGACCCCCTTCCCATTTTATCAAATTGCTAGTATCAACTCCAACTAATTCTAACGTTTCTATCTGCCAATCAGTAATATTTGGATTTACGAGGATTATTGGGTTCTTGCCTGTCTGCCTCTGGTAATGTTTAATTCTGCGGATGCGGGGCAAGATCTCAACAAGCCAATGGCCGTACGCTGGTGTCGTATTTTTTCGCCCGGTTAGAATACTTGCAGCGACCTCAAAGTTTTGATCAGATGGGCCGGGATCAATAATACTCTTCATAGTGTTTACTCTTCCAAACCAACGTAATGTAGATCGAAACATAGCAGCAAAACTTCCACCCCTGTCTCTAAGATTCGCCTTTACCTCGAGGGGTAGTTCTCTGTTTGGGGTTCTTGCCAATGCGTGCGGTCCGAAAATTGTTATGTTTGGCAGTTCAGCTACAAACGGTTCATGACATTCAACACTGTACTTGGGATCTTTCTTGTCATCTAATGTTGTGAGGTCATCTCGCCATCTATCCCGTCGTATCGCTTCCTGAATTATGTCGTCTTTTCCAGGTACCGTTGGTGCTACAAATGTATGCTGTTCAGGTTTGTCGTGAGCATAATACTCAATTTCTGGGTGCGATTTGAGATCGGACCTATCTAATGTAGATATTACATTTGTATCGAGTAGATACATAATAGTACTGCGTTCAGTCTCTTTCGTCAAATTATAACCCTTCTTGGCTACATATTGGGCTTCGTTTGGCAAGGATTCATAAAGACGACGTAAGGAACTCATTTGCCGTGGAGCATCATATTATTCTATACATTAATACTTTTTTCGTGCGTGTTTACTCCCAGAAGGATTTCGGCACTCTCTCGTAGGTTGCTCCTGACCTAACAGTAGAGCAATGCAGACGACAGGGTGTTCTCTGAGGGACGGTCTCCCTGCTAGATACTGTCCTGTGTTGTCTGCACTGGCTGAGGGGAGTTGTAATGGTCACTGATGAGAAGGTAGAGCAACTGCTTGAGCGGATAACTGCACTCGAAGATCGTATTGATGAACTTGAGCAGGAGAACCAGCAACCCCGAAAAGAGAACAAGCGCTTCAGAGCTAAGGTCCGATGGCATGAGGGACCACATACGCCACCGAGCAAGGAACAATCAGATCAAGAGGAGTCGTCCTCGACTGATGAAGACGAGGATGACGGACAGGCGCGTACTGACGGCGGCACGCTTGGTGGAAAACCTAGGCACGACCCTACATGGCGGCCTGCACCTGAACCAGACGAAGAAATCGAGGTCACCTGTGGCTGCTGTCCAGAGTGTGGCGAACAGTTTGACGAGTCGGCGGGCGTCAGCCCCTGACTCGTCGAGGAACTTCCTAATCCACAGCCACCCGAAGTGACACAGTACAACCGCCATCACTACCAGTGTCACCTCTTGTGGGTCCGAGACTGTCGCTTCACACCCCGACTGTCCCTATGAGGAGCAGTTCGGGGTGAACGTCATCGCACAGACGGCGTTCTCTAGGTACGACCACTGCCTTTCCTACCGGAAAATCGGAGACCACTTCGAACAACCCCACAGACTGGAGCTATCCGGCGCGTCCGCGTGGCACGCGACCGAGCGTGCGTCTTCGCAAGTGGCAACGCTGTCGCTGTCGGCGGCGCTTAGCCGCCGACAGCGACAGCTCCGGCTTCGGTCAGCGTTGGTTAACCGCCACCGACGACTCACTACGACAAAACAGGTCATTCAGGTTAGGTTAACTGGCGATGCTTTCTGAGGTACTGAGCTTTGTCGTTTGGTGGAATTCGCTTAACTAAACACGACGCACAAAGCATCCCCGTCTGCCTCTCACAGATCCACTTCAGTATTTACCCTGAAAAAGTGCCTCAATATCATTGAGTCGATCCGAGATTGTATATTTCGATGCGATAAGGTCGGCACCACGCTTACGACGGCCAATATATGCTTTTGGATCATCAAGATACGCGTCTAATTTTTCTTTAAACTCTTCTTTTGTACGAAAGATAACGCAGTTTGAATCATCAAAATCAAGCCGCTCGAAATCCTCACAGTATTGAGCGAATAAAAGACTTCCAGCTGCCGCGATCTCGTAGTATTTTGGCACGACATATTGGTATTGGTCTTGTAGCGAACCTGCGGCAATAGCTGCATCAAAATTACGCAACCAATGGTAGTATTCATCATTGGTCATAATTTTGTTCTGCGTTCCTGAGTTGATGTGTTCTGTGACACCTGGCTGTTGACGACACCAGTCGCGGAGTTCATATTTTTCAGATCCACCCGCACCAGAAATATGAACGTTGGTTCCACCGCGATACTCAATTTCTTCGGGCTGCACAATATGTTCATCTGGGATAGGCCAAGGAAAATGAACCAACCTACTCTCACAGAGATCCGGCAAATGGTATAGTGATGGATTATACAACGGAGTAGCTACATAATCAATTTCATTATCCCGTATGTAATTTTGGATATAGCTTGGCTGGATATGTGGATCACTTAGAAAGGCTATAATAGTTTGATTATTATTTTTACTGTAATTTATGGATGGCCCTTTTTTATTTCGAATTCCAAAAGAAAATATATATTCTAGATCATTACATCGACGTTCATACATTTGCTGAGAGGTAATAATTACAGGTTCAAATTTTTCTATAAATTTTTTAACAAAATAAGGCGTACATGCTGCAACCCAATGATCAAGTTGATGATGACCCCAATTAAGAACAAGACCATATGAAGAATGTATATTCCGCTGAGACCATCTCTTGTGTGCATTAATCGCTGCGTACTGGATTTGGTCGATTTGCTCAGAGAGTTCGTATTTCGCCTTAGAGGGATTACTCAACCCCCGCCAAATTTGTTCCAATGAATATGGTAAAACCATGATTGATTAATAAGTCATTCTAATCGGGTCTTATAAAGCTTTTCGCTATATGTTTGATAGCTTGAAGTCGTGTTCCGAGTCTTGGGTCAGCGCTATGGATCGAGGTTGGCCTCGCAATCTTGGTATCGTCAGTTTTGAGAAGCCATAATTAAAGCCGCCGTCAAAAATATTGGCGACAGTATTAACCCCTGTTACACCTGGTTACAAGCTTTTAAATATGATCAAAAATTCAGCGGCTTATTGGGGTTTTATCATCAAGGCCCAAATGAACGTAGATATGGAAGCAGCCATCATCGGTCTCATCCGTTCTAATTCAAGCCTGCAAGAATACGCCTATTTGCTAAGACGAAACAAATTATTACATAAAAATCTAGAAATGAGTTCTGATTATGATATTTTATTGTTCCACGACAAACCAATAAGGACTAGTATAAAAGATACTATTAAACACGACTGTGAAAATGTGCGTTTCATATATATAGAAAATGAATTTACTATCCCACCGTGGACAAATCCAAATAATTGGGTAAGTGATTGGAGAATTGGTTATAAACATATGTGTAGATTTATGTCGATTAATCTGTGGGATTATGTATCCGACTACGAGTATATACTTAGATTAGACGACGATTCCTGGATAGAGTCAAGAGTAGATTACGACATTTTCAAACGCACTTCTGATATGGGATATGAATACGGACATCCATTAAGAAGGCGTGAAAGCCATACGTTAACGAATGAAACATTACCGCAGTTCACTAAAGATTATGTGGAACAAAATGGTATTGATATAAACTGTGGTATGGATGAATTAAATGATGAGATATATTATAACAATTTTTTTATTACAAAGACCTCTTTTTGGTTTCGTGATAATGTTCAAGATTATTTAAGAGCAATTGATCAGAGCGGTGGCATTTATAAATATAGGTGGGGAGACGCGCCCATACACACACTTGCAACTAAGATGTTTATGGAAAGCGACAAGATACACGAGTTTGAAGATATAAAATATACCCATAGCGGATGGTCAAATTACGATAAAACGTCTTTATCGGAATTAACACCGGAGTGGATTTTTCGTGCGAACCTAACCCCAAATGAATATATTTACTGGATATTACTTTATCCTAGAATTCTAAAATTCAAACACAAAATATCAGGCTTATCTTAAGAATACTCAAAATGGACTAACCCCAAATATTCGGGTATGCAGTTACTGGTGACCGGGGCGGCGGGTTACTCGGTGACAAAATAGTGTGGACGGCGAGCACTGCGGGGTTTTCAGTTATTGGCACCTACCACACATGAGCCGGCTATCGAGGTGACCTGCGAGCAGCTCAATATTACCGACTCGCAACGATTTGAGGAGCTACTTTCGAGGTATACGCCCGATGTCGTAATCAACTGTGCAGCGATGACAGATGTCGATACGTGTGAGAAAGCGCCCGAAACGGCACAGCGTGTTAATGAGCCACGTTTTCGGGATGTAGAGCGTTTACAAACGAATAGCGGTCGAATCAGACGGAGTTTGAGATGTTCTCTCGGGGATATGATGCATCGGTTACTGGCTGCCGGGGAGTGACAGTGAGGGAATGGGAAAACGACCGATATCGTGCTCAGGCCGCGAGTCCTGCGGCTTGCCGCAGGCGAGCAACGAGTAGAGGGTCAGCTTTTCACCCGACTTTCCGGAGAGAGTTGCCGACCGCCCGGACGAACGTATTGGCGGTCACGACTGGCGGTGACCTGATTTCTCGTTCTATGCCGACTTTCACCAGAAAGTCGGTGAGTCTCCATAGATTGTACAGTAACGCTGCGAACGTGAAGTTGAACAACCTGTCTCTTACCCACAAGTCTCGGCGTTAGCTCTGCGAGACTAATAATTTCCTCGGAAAACCGCAAGAAAGCGATAGGATTACTAGTTAACGTACATTTCCGCAACTGAGGCACACAACGGTTTTACGGTAATATAACCCTATTTTACCGTAATTTGACCCTCCCGCGTAGTTCATTGATTGCCCGAGTGATCTCAAGATCCGCCGTAGCGTAGCTGACACGGCCATTGGAAAGTGTCGTGTTCATTCGAAAGATGTAAGTAAGAGACAGGTTGAACAACCGCACTCGGTAGTCGGGCGAGGAGGTCTTCGGAAGGTACGCTTTCACCGACTTGTACTGGTTTTCGATGTCCCAGCGACGGCTGTAGCTGTTCGTCACGCGAGCGATCTCGTCGGGATCGACGTGATCGCGGTCACGAATACGGCGTATCTGCCTTCAGCGTCGTCACTGGTGGCTGGAACGTACAGATATTCTGCAGTATGATCAACGTCCCCGTCTATCCCGACGGGGGACGTCATGATTGACAGCAGCGTCTACCCCGTCTTTGCTCTTGATTTGCTTGATCGCCTCGTAATCTGATTCGTATTTCGGCACTGGCACCGTGTACAACAGTCCACGACCGTCGATCTCTGCACGGACGTTTCTGGCGTAGAAGCCACGATCCAACAGCACTTCGTCCAGATCGACGTACTGCTGGGCTCTCGAAAGCAGACGCCCAACCGCGTCTGCTTTCGAGTCAGCTGGTGCCTCGACTGGTTCCCAGTCTGAGTGTTCCTTGACACCCTCGATCCCAAGAATGATTGTAACGTCGTCCTCCAACGATCGTGATCGTCGCAAACGTGTAGCCGTGTTTCAACTCACCGTCGTCGACGTACCCGCTTACCATGGGCGGGTACGTCGACTTTGGGATCTGGTCGTCCTTGTCGATCCACGGCCAGACGTGGTAGGGGACGTGAGTGAAATCGACGGCCGCCACGACGTGGCGGTCGTCGAATGGATCTTCGTAGCGGATCGTTTGGAGGATATTTTCGGTCGCTGTATCGAACGCATCCATGAGATTCTCACGGAATACCTCGGTGAACGCAATGATATCCTCGATCTGTTGGTCCTGGAGCGGAACAGAGACTTCCTGATCAGCCGGCATTGCAAACTGCTTAATCATCCGGAGGAACGTAGAGTCATCACAGGCATCGTTCTCGTCAAGAAACCATCCAGCTTCGCCCTCGGAATGGGCGCTTCCCTGAGTGAGGCATGCCGAGGCGAACAGATCGAGGATCTGTTCGTCCTCGTAGACTCTGTTATCGGCTCTGTGAGAGTTGAATTCGCCGAAGGCGTGCCTTCGGGCGAGTTCGACGATCTTGTTTCCCTGCTTTCGAACGCACTCGCGTGTCACGGTCGGTTCATCACCGTCGTTTTTTTCGATATCGTCCTCATCAGGAATGATCGGAATCCGTGCTTCCAACACGACGCCACGATCAACGGCTTCTTGTGCGATCCCCGTAGCTGCGGCAGTAAGCGTCCGTTTTGTCTGTTCGCTGAACTGCTTCCACGCGTACGAGAGTGATTGTTGTGACAGTGCCTTCTCCAAATCAAGTGTCTTCAGGAGTGATGGTCGGTTTTCAAGGCGATCTGCGACCTCGCTCTGGGCGAGGTCGTAGATCTTCTGATAGAGATACACTCTGGCCATCGATTCAGTCCCGTTTGCGACCTTGTGTTGCTGGCAGCGGTCGGTAAGCCCGTCAACTGGAATCGATACATCTCCAAGAACACGCCAGAGGTGATCTACTGATTCACAGACTTCTCCAGCATGATAGACGATCGCCCCCGTGAGTGCGGGGGCGTCGTCATCACCCGCCGACACCTGCTCAAAAGTCATCATAGTTCTGAGCCCGTCTGCGAGAGGTTTCAAGTCGTCACATTGGTTGCCAAATCGACTGGTCCGGATCTCTATTGAACTTATAGCTGTCTCATCAATCGATACTATGACCAAACGGTATTGTCAGTAGTCTAGTGGTTGGTAGGATTTGAGATCCTGAAAACGTGGTTAATGAAGCGGCCCCGAAGGAAATGGCGCGGATTGCAGACGAACAGGGTGTTGGATTTATCCAAATATCGACGGATTACGTCTTCGATGGCGAGAAATTGGATCGATGCGAATTAGACGATACGCCCAATCCGATACAAGCTTATGAGGAGTCCAAACTTTAGGGCGAACGCGCAGTCAAAGATGCGCATTCGTCCCCGTGAATCATCTGGCTGTCTTTCGTCTACGGACGAAATTACAGGGAGATCCCGAAGGCTTTCGAGCGTGGGTTCTTGAACGGCTTGAAGACGACGAGACAACGCCGCTTTTGGTCGGTTAGTATATAACGCCGACGCGAGCTGGCTCGGCAGCTGAAACGATTCTCGAACTTGCTAAAGAACAGAGGGAGACACAGTACACGTCGCAGCACAAGACTGCATTACGCCGTACGAGTTTGGTATGAAACTGGCGGAGATTACGGGCCACTCATACGGTCGTGCGAAAGCATTTGCCAGTGCAGCCGTATTCTATTGTAATGGGTCGACTGGATGATTTCACTATAGAGGATCTACATGAACTACGCGAGCAAACAGAGGGAGAGATCCCGCGAGAACGTGTTCTCGCGGCGATTGGCCGGAAGCAAGGTGATGAGATCAGTACACTCGCTGAACGTCATGGTGTTGTCGAAAAGACGATTCGAAATTGGCTCGATCGGTTCGAGAATGAACCGATCGAGCAGGCTCCGTACAATCAACCCCTACCCGGACGCCTGTCGAAGCTCGAAGGTGATCAGCGCAAAAAAACTGTTTGAGCATCTGCAAGAACCCCCGACTGAACGCGGCTACGAGAAACAAGCTTGGTCAACAAAACTCCTGTTACACCACGTCAAAGAGAAGTACGGCGTTGAATACAGCAAGGGTCATCGACGGAAGCTAATGGGGAAGGCCGGGCTGTCCTGCCGGACAGCACGGCCGCGTAATCACGAAGCTGACCCAGAGGAAGAGGCCGAATTTCAGCAGACAGCTTAAAAAACGACCCGAGCTGAGCGAGAAAACTGTTGTTGTCGTCGATCAGTTTACCAAGCGTGTCGGTACCGTTCAACGCCGTGGCTGGTACCGGATTGGGTCAAATCCGACGATAGAAACATCGAATTCGTGGTATAAGGTGACAGTACTGGGCGCTGTCACCGACGACGGTGACAGCTTCTACTGCTGGACCGAAGAGAATCTCACGTCAAAACAAGGCATTTGGCTGCTTGGTGCGCTCCAAGAGAAATTTGGGGAAGAGCTGGTTGTGTTTCTTGACCGTGCTGGGTACTTCTACAACAGAGATCGCTGGGAGCATGTCAGTGATGAGCACGGAAACGAAGGAAATGAGGAGCATCTTGATGTCTGGTACTTTCCGTCGAAATTGCCGGAACTCAACCCGGTCGAAGGACGCTGGGATCGGCTCAACGAGTGGTTCAAGCATCGTCTCATTCCAGGTCTTTCGGCGCTAAAACAACAGATTCAACGAGGACTCTCTACAGTGTCTGAACCGAATATCTGGAACAATCTCTGTCCATGATCACCGGTAAAAGCTAACGCACGACCGTATCAATGGAACTACTTGAGGAAGGTTCGATGGCAGATCTCGGTCGGGCTGCCGGTCGGCCGAGAAATTCGTGTCTATCTGTAGAATGGATCGGATCGATTCTGAGCCGTTCTCATCCGACCGTCGAAGCGGATCTTCGAGGACTTGTTCAGTCCACCCGATAGGTGTCGCGATTCGCCTAGTAGTGTTCTTGGATATCGGCTGGGCGTTCGTCAAATCGGTGGACGTTGTCGCAGTCCAGCCCAAGACAGATGATCGCTTCTTTTCCCGATTTACCGAATACGTCACTGCAGACCACGCAAAACATTTCATTTTAGCACTATGTAACGAATTTGAAGAGGACTTGATTGTTGTCCTCGATGGAGCGCCGTATTTTCGGGCGTCGGCCGTCACGGACCTAGCGGCCTATGACGACCTCGCCTTCGTGACGTTACCGTCGTATTCACCGGAGCTAAATCCCGTCGAGGAATGCTGGAGACAGCTTCAAGTGGCTCTCAGCAACCGCTTCTTTGACTCGCTCGACGAACTTACGACAGCAATTGATACAGCCCTCGACCAACTCTCTATTCCAAAGGTGAGCAATTATTTCTAGCCACTACTATAGTAGTTCAGGGCTGAAGTGGTACTAGAATATCTTCTGGTGAGTCTCCCGAAGAGATTCGACGAGACAAGCGACTCACCTTTGTCGCCCACAAACATGAAAACAATAAATTACTCTTAGTACCCATTTCGTAATCAGATGAACCTCGATTCAGGACTCTCAAACCGATCAGTCTTTGTCACTGGTGCCGACGGCTTCATCGGCTCACACCTCGTCGACCGGCTCGTCAAGCTTGACGCAGACGTCCATGTATTCGTCCGAGCGACGTCAAGCGGCGAACTGAATAACATCCGTTACCAAACCGACAAGATAAGTATCCACCGAGGTGACCTTCGTGACAAACACTCTGTTGATAAAGCGCTTAGCGCACTTGAGGGCCACGCTGATTCCCTCATCTTTCATCTGGCGGCCCAGGCCCACGTCGGCGAATCATGGGAGCGACCGTACGAAACCGTCGATACGAACATCAACGGAACGCTGAATCTTCTCCAATCAGTCGTCGATCTGGATCTCGAAATCGCGAAGTTCGACACTGCTGGTACGAGCGAAGAGTACGGCAACGTCAAAGAGGAGATGCTGGAGAAACACGAGTTCGAAGAGGACGGCCGCGTGCTTCTCAGCGAACGCTCGCCGGTCAACCCCACGAGCGTCTACGCCACCTCGAAACTCGCCGCCGACTTCCTGACAATGAACTACCACGACGCCTACGGGTTGCCGACCGTCACCACTCGGATGTTTAATAATTACGGCCCCAGACAGAATCCACGCTACATCACGGGCACGATCATCACGCAAGCCTTGGAACGCGACATCGTCGAACTCGGCAATCTCACTCCGAAACGAGATATGTGTTACGTGAGCGATGGCGTCCGCGGCCATCTCCACGTCGCCTTGGAAGGCACGCCGGGTGAGCAGTACGTCTACGGCTACGGCGAGAACATCTCGATGCAGGAGTGGGCGGACACTATTCTTGAGGTCGGTACTGAATACGACTACTGGGATGCTCCTGAGATCATCCAAGACGAGGATCGGTTCCGCCCTGGCGACAGCGACGTTGAGGAGCTACTCGTCGGATATGAGAAAATCAACGAAGAGACCGGCTGGGAACCCGAGGTTTCGTGGCGAGAAGGCATCCGCCGCACGATCAATTGGTACGCAAACAACCCAGATAGCTGGTACGGACGAGTTGATTGGCGATGACCACAACGAACTCCCACGAATTCTGGGATGACCGCACGGTGATGGTTACCGGCGGTTCTGGCTTCCTCGGCAAACATCTCGTCGAAGACCTCGAATCCCGCTCTGACGATGTCGAAATCTTCGTTCCACGAAGCAATGAGTACGACCTTCGAAAAAAAGCGGATATCAAACGTGCGTTCGAGGATTCCAGCGCGGATACGGTCATCCATCTTGCCGCAACGGTCGGCGGTATCGGAGCGAACCGCGAGAACCCAGGCCGATACTTTTACGACAATGCGGTGATGGGAATCCAGCTTATCGAACAGGCCCGCCAATACGGCGTCGAGAAGTTTACTATCCTCGGGACGATCTGTGCCTATCCAAAGCATACGCCGGTTCCATTCAAAGAACAGAACCTCTTCGGCGGCTATCCCGAAGAGACAAACGCCCCCTATGGCATCGCCAAGAAAGCCCTCCTGACGCAGTCAAAAGCCTACCGCAAGCAGTGGAACTTCAACAGTATCTACTTGCTGCCGGTGAATCTCTACGGGCCGCGTGACGATTTCGATCTCGAAACATCTCACGTCATTCCCGCGATCATCCGCAAGTGCATCGAGGCGCGCGAACGCGGCAACGACGCGATCACGGCGTGGGGAACCGGCGAACCAACACGGGAGTTCCTCTACGTCAAAGATGCCGCCGAGGGAATCCTCGACGCTACAGAGCGGTACAATGCTTCAGATCCGGTGAACCTCGGCAGTGGCGAAGAGATCTCGATTCGCAAACTGATCAACATCATCGCCGACCAAACCGGCTTCGAAGGCGACATCGAGTGGGATACCTCGAAACCGGACGGCCAGCCTCGTCGGAAACTCGACACCACCCGAGCGAAAGAACGGTTCGACTGGGAAGCCTCGACAGCGTTCCGTGAGGGGCTTCAAGCGACGATAGAGTGGTACGAGGACAACCGCGATGATATACACGGCGATGAGTGAGTGGATTCCGGACGAGAAGTGGGAGACGATTGTCCAGCACGTCCCAATCGTCTCGGTCGATCTCATCGTCGAGTGCCCCGAGGGCATCGTGCTTGGCCAACGGGCAAATGAGCCCGCGAGAGAAGAATGGTTCGTCCCGGGAGGCCGCATCAAAAAGAACGAACGACTGAACAAAGCGGCCCATCGGATCGCTATAGTATCCGTTAGAACTTTCCGCCCGGAGATCGTGGCAGTGCATAATGGACCACCTCGACGAGATCTCTCTCGAAGAACTCCAAGAGGCTCTCGACAACGTGGACGAGAAGAAGCCGACAGAACGACTGTTAGCGGCGATCGCGTACAAGAACGAAGTCTCGCAGACCGAGTTAGCCAAGTGGCACGATACCGGTCGGCGAACGATCTACAGTTGGCTCAAGCGACTCGACACCGACGAGTCGCTTGAGCAGGCTGTTACTGATGCTAAGCGAACTGGAAGAAAACGCAAACTCTCAGAAATACAGCAAAAAAAGTTCGAAGACGCTGTCCACGATTCTCCCGAGGAGGTTGGGATCGACGCGCCGGCGTGGACGCCGGCGCTCGCCCAAGAATTTCTCGCTGACGCCTTCAACGTAGACTACTCAATCCCGAGCTGTCGGCGGCTGTTGAAAGAAGCGGGATTGAGCTATCAAAAACCCCGCCGTACAGCCGCTGAATCGGATAAAGACGAACAAGAAGCGTTCCACGACGAACTCAAAAAAAGCGGCGGGAGATGGACGCCACCGTAGTCTGTATCGACCAGACCAAGAAATCCGTCCAAGTTGAGCCGCGGGCCGCGTGGTTTCCGCGCGGCACGCGGCCCTCCGTCGAACTCTCTGGACAACGCGACTGGACGTGTTTACTCGGCGCGATCACCGAGAATGGTGATCGCTTCTTCTCCCGATTCACCGAGTACGTCACGGCCGAACACGCGAAACATTTCATTTTAGCGTTATGCGAAGAATTTGAGGAAGACCTGCTCGTCGTCCTCGACGGAGCGTCGTATTTCCAGTCGGCCGTCACGGACCTCGCGGACCGTGACGGCCTTGATTTTGTGACGTTACCGTCATACTCGCCGGAGCTAAACCCTGTCGAGGAATGCTGGAGACAGCTCCAAGCATCCCTAAGCAACCGTTTCTTTGACTCACTCGGCGAGCTGACAACCGCGATCGATACCGCTCTTGACCAACTCTCTATCCCAAAAGTGAGCAACTATTTCTAATCGATACTATAGTGAAGAACTCAATGTTGATGTCCAGATCCGCGTAGAGCTAGGCGCATTCGAACACTTCTACGAAACGTCGGAGGTCGGCTGTGCAAAACACTATGTCGCCCATGGCTTCCACGTTTGGACTGAGCAGACAGATTTTGAGTCGGAGGCTCAACACGACGAGATCGCTGTATTCGAACATCTGCCACCTGATCTCTACGAATACGTCGAGGCGTATATTGATGCTGCTGGTATCCACTGAGTTCTACTGCCAATACCCCTCATTGAACGGGATACTACTGCGAAAAGAATATTCCGCTTACAAGTGACAACGGCAGTATGCATGCAATTGTCTTGGCCGGCGGCTACGCGACACGTCTGTGGCCGATCACAAAAAATCGCCCGAAGATGCTGTTGCCGATCGGCGAACGAACCGTTATCGGAACGATCTTCGAAACGCTCGAAGCCGAGCCACAGATCGACGACGTATACATCTCGACGGCTCTGGTGAATCACTAGACAGCGTCGGATTCGACCGTTAGAACTAGTGGTATGAAGCGGGAAATCGCCGATACTCTATGTCGAAAATTTCCCGCTTCACAAAGAAAGCGGTACGGTTAGCTAAAAATGCTGTTGGTGGCCGAGACGAAGTCGCCGCCCCCAGAGTGATCACTGAAACAATTGAATATTCAGCGAAGTGTAATGCAGACCCCCGGTTCCGAGTGAAACACCTCAATTCGTTCACTGAGGCTCTCTTGTTTCGGCGCTGTATTCAGTCTTTACGCATACCACTCAGGGGGCGGCGGCTTCGCCGACTATGCGGTGGTGTCGCTGCACTGTCTGCGGGTTTACTTGGAGAAATCCTACCGAGAAGCGTTAGATCTGCTGAGCGAGATGCCACATATTCTCGGGGAGATCGGCATCAAACCGGCCGATCTCCCGGATCACTCGACGTTAGTCAAGTGGTTTGACAGAATCAAGACAGCCCTCTGGCGAGTGCTGCTGCGCCTTTCGGCGCAGTTGCACGAGCCAAGTGGTCACGCCGCCATCGACGCAACGTTCTTTGACCGCGAAAATGCGAGCAAACACTACTGCCGTCGGACGAATTATCGCGTTCAAACGCTCAAAACAACTGCGCTCGTCGATACAGACACTCAAGCGATCCTTGACGTTCATTGTACGACGGAGAAACGCCACGACACACAGCTCGGCTGGCAACTCGCCCGACGCAACGCAGGCGAGATTGCCAGCTTCGCCGCCGACAAGGGCTACGACTGGATGGAGTTACGCGAAAAACTCCGGGATAAAGGCGTCAGACCGCTAATCAAACATCGGGAGTTCCGGCCCATCGATCACGCGCACAATGCGCGGATCGATGGGCCTCAATACCGTCAACGAGCGATGTGTGAGACCGCCTTCTCGACGATCAAGCGCACGCTCGGCGACGCCGTGCGCGAACTTGGTACGGTGAATTTCGTGAACTTGTTCTGATGTGTGTCGTTCACAACATCAAGCAATCTCTAGAACCGTGAAATCAAGCTACGTCCGGCGATCCACCACGGCCGACGAGCATCCAGCGCGTTATCGAACGCCTGCTTTTGAATCTCCCGCGTGTAATCGATCACGAGCATCTCCTTCATCCACCGCACCAAAAATGTCGTCGTCCATCGCACGGCGAGTACGGCACTCACGCCGGCGATTACGAATCCCAACGTAAACGGGATTCCCAAGAACAGATACAGAGTCACGAAGGCCATCATCAGTACCTCACAAAGCCGGTTAGTTAGAACGTCTGCTTGCTGATGGTGTGTTCAAGACCAAGCAAGCAGACAATGAAATCCACGAAGACCAACTCCTTAACTTTCTCGTCAACACGCTCAGCGATGAAATCGATCTTGACCTCGGCGATAATGCTGAAATCGAAGCTGAGGACCTCGGTCTCTACGCTCTGTAGTTCCAGTGAGGACTCACCGCCTGCGAACACGATCCTCTACCATCTGCGGACGAAGTTCGAGCCGGAACGGCTCGAACGAGTCGCTAACACGCTCCTTCGGCGGGATGTCATCGAACTACTTCCCGAGCAGGTGGAGGTCTGCGCAGACCTCCACCTGCGGCCCTACTACGGTGATGAAGACGACACGGACGGTCTCTATCACTCCGAGGCCAAGCGTGGAACCACCGCATTCCACGCTTACGCGACACTCTACGCGCGTGTGAAGAACAAACGGCACACGCTGGCGGTGTCGCCGTCTCGAAGACGGCGACACCGCCAGTACCGTCCTCGCTGAGTTTCTTGGACTGCTCGACGGCCTTGACACCGGAGTCAAGGCCGTCTACCTCGACCGTGGATTCTACGACAGCAAGTGCCTCACGCTACTCCAAGCGCACAACTACGCCTACGTGATGCCGATCATCCGATGGGGTGAGGCGATTCAGCAGGAACTCGTGGAAGGGTGGAGTCGCGTCATCCAACATGACCTGACAGGGAAACTCGACGGTCACAGCTGGACCGTCGAGTTTCCCGTCTACATCGACTGTACGTACCTGAATGGACGGTACGATGAACATGGAGTGGCGCGTCACGGCTACGCCGCTGACGCGCCGTTTATCGAGACTCCACGCGATGCGCGATACCACTACAGCAAACGCTTCGGTATCGAATCGAGCTATCGCTTGTCCGAGCAAGCGATAGCGACGACAACGACGCGAGACGCGACGGTGAGACTTCTGTACGTCGTGGTGAGTCTGCTGTTGCAGAACGCCTGGCGGTATCTGCACTACGAATACGTGGCGACGCCTCGCCGAGGCGGGCGTCGCCTCTGGTGGTGGCCGTACAAGGAGTTCGTCAATATGGTTCGCCGGGCCGCGTGGACGGCCCTCGCGGTGCGTCGGGCCGTCCCCGCGAACCGGCCACCTGACGACCGGTTCGACCGGTAGTCACCGACCGGGAACGCCGCCTCGTCAGTGGCTACGCTGTCGCGTCGGCGGCTGACCGCCGCCGACAGCGACAGCTCTGCATTCGATCAGCGTTGCTCAACCGTAATCGACGACTCATCACAGCAGAACAGATGGCTCAGGTCGGGCTAACCGGCGATGCTTTGTGAGGTACTGATCATGACTCCGTCGGCCTCCGCCGCCGGGTCGTTCGCCTGGACGATCTCGACAATCGGCAGGAGAAATCCCAGTCCAACCCCCTCAAGCAACGCAGCGAACACCCCGCAGACGACGATCGCGACGGCCAACACTGGCTTGTATTTCGCAACCCGAATTAACGCCCGGAGTTGCGCACGCCGGTCGATCTCTTCGCCCTCGCTCATTATATGAATCCTTGCCTCGTCGCCGTTTATACGCGTCGGTCTCTGGTTGTCTCACCACGACGAGACTCAAAACATCTATTGTGCTCCCTAAACACTTCCAATCAAGATGAGCAACATCAACGGCGTTGAGTGCCGCGATCTCCAAGTCAACGCGGATGAACGCGGGCACCTCGTCGAGATATTCCGTGACGACTGGGACCTGTACGATCCCGCCCCCGAGATGTCCTATTACTCGCTTTCGTATCCGGGTATCATCCGTGCCTGGCACAAACACGTCGAAGGACAAATAGATCACTTCGTCTGTCCCCAAGGCCGAATCAAGGTCGGCATCTACGACGATAGAGACGAGTCCCCTACGAAAGGTGAAGTAAATACCTTCATCATCGGAGAGCACAACCAGAAAGCTATCCGCATTCCGGGGGATTGTTGGCACGGCTTCAAAGTAATCGGCGACGAGCAGGCGATGCTCATCAACTTCCCGACGAAGCCCTACGACTACGAGAACCCCGATGAGGAACGCCTTCCACACGATACTGACAAGATTCCATTTGATTGGGAGGCTGAACCCCACCAATGAAAGGTCTCATTCTCGCCGGTGGGACGGGCTCTCGACTTCGACCGATAACTCACACAGGTCCCAAACAACTTGTTCCTGTTGCGAATAGACCAGTGATTGAGTATGCAATCGAAGATCTCAAAGAGGCTGGAGTAACTGAAATAGGTATCGTCCTCGGAAACCTCGGTCGTGAGGCGATCCAAGAATATCTCGGTGATGGATCAGATTATGGCCTTGAAATCACCTATATTATCCAAGGAAATCCGTTGGGACTCGCCCATGCTGCTGGCTGTGCTGAAGAGTTCATAGATGGGGAGAATTTCGTGATGTATCTCGGGGATAATATCCTTGAGGGTGGAATTACAGAGCTTGTCGAGAGCTTCCAAGCCGGAAATCACAGTGCAGGAATTGCTCTTCAGCATGTTGAGGATCCCCAGCAATTCGGTGTTGCCGATGTTGATACGGAAGGTACTGTCAGAGCACTCGTCGAGAAACCCGATGACCCACCGAGTGATCTCGCACTTATCGGCATTTACGTTTTTTCTCCGACAATTTTCGATGCGATCGAGGCGCTTGAGCCGTCTTGGCGTGGTGAACTTGAGATTACTGACGCGATCCAGTCGCTGCTTGACGATGGCCACTCGATCGACTCCGCCGTTGTTGAGGGCTGGTGGAAGGACACGGGAAAGCCAGAGGATGTTCTCGATGCGAACCGACTCGTTCTTGAAGACACCACAGGAGCCGTTGACGGGACAGTCGAAGACGGTACAGAGATTACGGGGAACGTCGATGTCGCTGAAGGTGCGACACTCGAAGCTGGTGCTGTCATTCGAGGTCCCGTCAGCATCGGTGAAGATGTTCGAATCACCGCCGATACCTACCTCGGCCCATACACTTCGATTGGCGACGGATCAACGATCGAAAACGCCCACATCGAAAACACCGTTGTCGTCGGTGAGGCGACGATCCGGACCAACGTCAAGATCGTCGATAGCCTGATCGGGGAGGGCGCGACGATCGACACCGCTGAGGATCTTCTTCCGGAGGGCAAACGGCTGGTCATCGGCGAGAACTCACAGCTCAAACTCTAATCATGCGCATCATCACCCACGCCTGTCCGACCTGTGGTACCGTTGTCGCGGCCAACGAGCTTGAACGCCGTCGCGTGATGAGATGTCCTGGCCTCGACTGTGACACAGTCCTTCGGTTTGAAGACCTTGACACGGAAAATCGAGAATTCTTCATGAAAAATCGAGATCAGTACCACCTCTAAGGCTCATCTTTCAATATAGGGGTACCGTTATCTGGTAGATATGGTATCTCTGTAGAATCAATAAGAGGAATCTTAATAACTTTGACCACTGGTGGAGTAAACATGCTTGGATCACTAACGGATTGTATGTCCGTATCGAATATTTTGATCTTCATCTCCGATAGCCTTCGGTACGATGCATTTCCGGACAAAATAAAAAAGCGCACCACTTGGGGAAAAGCAGTATCCGCAAGCACCTATACTGGATCGGGATTCCCATCCATAGTAACTGGACAATATCCGACCAGTCACTGTATATGGAAACTTAGCGGCCAACTTGAGTCTGAACCGCCACTGCTATCGCTGTATGAGAGTTCCGGACTAGATGTAACACACGCGTGGTCAACAACAGAGGATCCAGCACAGAAGCCACCCATGCGGATGACGCATCAAGCCAGATATACGCTGTTGGAAGACGTTTCTCCTCCGTTTTCGCTCGTCGTTCATGATCGTGGTGGTCATATGACGTATGGGCGTTTTGAACAGAACGAATGGGAATCCCACGACGAGTTCTTTGATGAGTTAGCAAATCGGCCCGAACAAATCAAAGAACTGTATCATGAGGGAGTAGATGAATCGGCTGAACGGTTTCTTGGAATGTACGATCAACTCGAGTCTCAAGGAATACTCGACGATACGCTTGTGATCTTTACCAGTGATCACGGAGAACTGTTAGGAGAGTACAACGGACTGTACGATCATCAAACCCCGATTGTACCTGAATTAGTGTACGTACCGCTCGCGTTTGCTGGAGCGGGATTACCCGAAAATCATAAGTTAGAAACGCTGGCATCGACGGTTGATATCGTTCCGACAGCGTTCACCGCACTTGAAGAAGTGAACTCACGTCCAGTTGATGGACTTGATCTGTGGTCTCTCCCGGAGTCTCACTCCGGAGAACGAGTAATTCGATCTGAAATATGGAATTCCCCGCGTCCGTTCCTTGAATACAAAGCTACGTCCGTCTGGAACGATACTGGTGGCATAGTGAAACACTACGGTAACGCAGCTTCCCGCTTATTGTATATGCTGGGAACGCAGTACTATTACCGCCCCTATTCGAATATCGTGTGGAAACCGTCGTGGGAACTCGGTCAATTACTCAAATTATATGCGAAATCAACTGTAGAATTTGGCGATCCACCAACCGATATTAGCGATGAACTGCAGGTGGAGTTCACTCAACAAAATGAAGCTAACGCTCAGACAGAGGTTCCAGAACCGACAGAACAGCAGCTAAAAGATCTCGGGTACCTGAAATAGCGGATTTTATACAATGTTGGCGACTGCTACCTGTATGAAAGATATTGCTCTTATCACCAATGATACCTGGAGGCGTGATACGCTCCCGAATATGGACCAACTACGAAGCGCTACTGAGTCGTTTTCTACTCTAGAGGCAATTGCTCAGGGCGCATCAACAAAAAGTGCACTTCCTCCAATTATTTGCAGTATGTATTGGAAGGAGAAGGAAGGGGAACTATCTTGGGATGCGTTGAGCCTTCCCGCATTTCTCTCCAAACATGGGTATACTACTGGAGCATTCATCGGGACAAATCCGTTTGCATCACGCTGGCAAGACGACTTCGATATGTTTTGGAACAGCGGTCGAGAGAATTTTAATAAATTCACTCGGAAGGTCTCGCGGGGGGTTGATTTTGCATTATTACAGAAGGAGACACCCGGAACAGAAGTTTTGAAACAGGCTAAGAAGTGGTACAATTCGACGAATGGCCCACGGTTTATGTGGATCCATCTCATGGACTCGCATGAGCCATACTATCCTGGACTCCGAAGAGGGACCTCACATGGCTTACTCCGATCATATAAATCACTTCTCGAAAATCGATCAAAGTTCGATGAAGGCGAATTCTTTACGGAATCCTTTTCATCAGAAACTGTTGAACAACTACAGACATTATATCGGGCGTGTGTACAGAATGTCGACGAGATATTACCAAAGTTTTTAGAAGTCATTGAGGACGATGCGACCGTGCTGATAACTGGCGACCACGGTGAGGAATTTCAGCATGGCCATATGAAACACCAACGTCTCTACGACGAATGTATCGTTGTACCCTTCCTAACTAGGTGGACACTTAGCGAGGGATTCGGTTTTGAAGATCGTCTATTCCATCTCGATATCGCGCCAATTATTGCTCACGGGTTGGGGTTGTCCATCCCCGATAACTGGCGGGGACAACCGACACCGCCGGAGAGGCCGAGAATTTCGTTAATGTTCAACGCTGACCATCGAATAGACCGGTGGTTCATTGGTGGTCGAACAAACGAGTACAAGTACATTCAAAATTATAGCTATTCAACAGGTGATCTATTGGAAGAAGAACTCTATGACCTCAGGCAGGATCCAAACGAGACGGAGAATATCTTCACCGAAGATATCCCGATTGTTGAAGAGTTTCGATCTAAAATCGATGGGTATTTCGATGAAGTTGGTCTTTCCCGGGAGTCTCTAATAGGGGAATCCCGACCAGAAACGAACCGAACCACATCAGAGGATGTCGAGGAACGACTTGAACATCTAGGATATCGTTAATCGCAGTTTTATAAGCATCTTCGAGGCGATTGATAAGTTCGAAATCGCCGATGCGATCCAATGGTTACTCAATCATAACGACATCAACGGGTCAAAGCTTGTCGCCGGAAACGTGCTTCCACCGAGCGTGCGATCACCAGTCTCGACCTGGACTGCCAGAGCGCCCACCGATTTGACGAGTTTTCCAGCCGACATCCGAAAGCAACATGAAACGAATCGAGATACCTACCGAATAGCGTGAACGAACGCTCGGAGATCTGCCTCGAACGTCGGTTGCTCATCCCCCAGGATCGACTCGATCCGATCCACCGATAAACACGTCTTCTTCGGCCGAGCAGCGGCCCGATCGATATCGGCCATCGATCCTTCCTCAAGTAATTCTGTTGGGTGCTCGGTAAACTCCGCCAGCCTCATGCCGAACTCGTACGGTGTGATACAATCCCGTGCCGCGATGTGAACCGTTTCACCGGCCTGTTTTCCGGCAAGCTTGAGGATCGTTTGCGCCGCTGACTCGGCTCTTGTCGGAGTGATATACTGATCGGTAAACAGCGGCGTCGATTCCGCACGCTCAAGGCGATCAAGCACCCAGGCGGGAAAACCCGCTGGCTCATTGTGTTCGGTCCGCCCGTAGACGAACGACAGCCGCACGATCCACGGACTCGGATGGGCAGCTCTAACCGTTTCTTCGCCCCGGAACTTCGAGCGTCCATAAACCTGCTTCGGAGCTGTCTTGTCGTCAGGCTCGTATCGACGCTCCTGTTCCCCACTGAAAACGTAATCGGTAGAGATTTGCATAAACCCGATGTCGTGTCGTGCTGCGACTTGGGCCAACTCCCCCGGCGCGTCCCCGTTGACAGCACGAGCTTGCTCGGGATGTTCCTCACACCCATCGACGTCTGTCATCGCCGCACAGTTGATCACAGTCTCCGGCTCATACGCCCTGACCAGCGATTCGAACTGATCCGTTTCGGTAATATCGAGCTGCTCACAGGTCACCGCAATCTCCGGCCTTCGAGTGTGATACGTCGCGAGGACTGAGATGTCAACAGCACGTGCGACCCGAGCGATAGCGCCACCGAGAAGCCCGCCCGCCCCGGTCACCAGCACCTGCATACCCGAATCTACAGAGCACAAAGTAAATCACTGCCGGTGCGCACACTCAGATATGCGACTGCTCGTGACGGGAGGCGCCGGCTTCATCGGTTCGAACTACGTCCGACACGTCCTCGAAACCACGGACGCCGAAGTCACGACACTCGATAGCCTGACCTACGCAGGAAGCGAGGACAACCTCGCGGGGCTCGACGGCTCCCGCCATCGGTTTATCGAGGGCGATATCCGCGATCGAGGACTCGTCTCCGAACTGGTTGCCGAGGCCGACGTCGTCGTGAATTTCGCGGCCGAGTCACACGTCGATCGATCCATCGACGGTGCCGATCCGTTCGTCTCGACGAACGTCGGGGGCACGTGTGCACTGTTGGACGCGGCCGCCGAAACCAACTTGGACCGATTCATTCAGATCTCGACGGACGAAATCTACGGCGAGATTCTCGACGGGGAATTCAGCGAGACGGATCGACTGGAACCGCGGAATCCGTATGCGGCAACCAAAGCCGGCGCGGATCTTCTGGCTCGGAGTTATTATACAACCCACGATGTCCCGGTAATCATCACCCGTTCCTCGAACAACTTCGGCCCGAGACAGCACCCCGAGAAGCTAATCCCGAAACTGATCCAACGAGCGTCTGCGGGCAAGTCACTCCCCCTGTATGGCGACGGCTCTAACGTGCGTGAATGGATCTACGTCGACGATAACTGTCGTGCGATCGAAGCGGTTCGCAAACGCGGCGCAGTGGGCGAGATATATAATATCGGCAGCGGTGAGGAACGGACCAATCTCGAAGTCGCCCAGCAAGTGCTTGATGCTGTCGGCGCGAACGACGAACTCATCGAGTTCGTCGCCGATCGGCCAGGGCACGACGAACGATACGCGCTTGACTGTTCGAAAGTCGAGTCACTGGGCTGGCAGCCCGAGTGGACGTTCGAGGAAGGGCTCGAACGGACGATTGGCTACTATCGTTCGGATTGAAAGCGGCTTGCTCACCGTCGTGATTCGGCTTGCGGGCAAGTCCCCAAACCTCTTCCTGTAGACTAACTACTGCCTGCTTCAACCAATTCCCCTGCTATAGTAGTCGGTAGAACTGGTTACACACCACTCGCACCGGGATGGCCAGCGACAGCCACGCTGGCCGGAAACTCACGAGTGGATCTACACTGACTTCTACCGACTAGTATAGCTCTTACTGGAGCTAACGCGATTCACTCCCGCCCTGTTCGGTCCTCGGTTCCGACTAAGCGTCGGGACACCCGTTCCTCAGGGAAAGAGCGGGATTCTCTCGCTATATGAAGATAGGCCACCCGGAGCATCAAAACCAAATATAGAGCATCGATACGGCAAACTATAACACGTGAGATAACGGTTGATAGCTCATGGACTGGGGAGCAGTTGGCAGGTTATCTATAGCGGTTTTGTTACTCGGTGGCGTCTTTGGAATGGGCGTCCATTACGACAGTAACGCGGGTACGCACTATCCATATCCCGATACTACTGAGGTTAAAGTATCACCCGAGACGCAGACCGGGACAGAAGTATTCGTTTTTGGAACCATTGAGGAGATTAACGAAGCGCAGAATACAGCCCGGATACGTATCGAGACTGACGAAGGCCCATTCACCGTCGAAGTGACCAAATTCAGCACGCAGCGGAACGTGCAACCGGGCGGAGTTGTCCAGGTGGTTGGCACTTTTCAATCGGAGTCTGTCATTGAAGCGGACACCGTTCGAGTCGTGAATGCAGCAGAGTCTTCGAATATTTACAAATATGCCGTTTCACTCGTGGCTGCTGTTCTCATCGTAGTGGTGTTCGTCCAGTATTGGCGGGTGAACGTGCGGACGCTCTCGATTGGGCGGCGGTAGCAATGGCGGATCTCCTGACGCATATACTCGTTCCGTACGTGCTTTTGACACCGGCGAGTTGGCAGTTCGAGTGGCTTACCAAACGATGGATCATAATCGGTATGGCTGGCGCTGCGATTCCGGATCTGGTCAAAGTCGGCATCGTTCTGGATGCAACTGTGGTTGAATCGGTCCTCGGGTTGCCGTTCTCGTATAGTCCGATTAGTTCAGTAGGCGGAGTGTTGTGTCTTGCGGGAGCGATCGCTATCTTCTTCGAGAGCCAACGACGGCGGGTGTTTTTGTTGCTCCTCTTTGGCGGCTTGACCTCGCTCGTCGTCGACGGGCTGCGGGTGTTCGCCGATGGCCGGTCCGGCTTCTGGCTCTATCCGTTCACCTGGTGGCGGCCACCGACCCCGAGTTTGTATGTGACATCCGATATTCGCGTGCTCATCGTAGCGATACTCATCAGCACTGTGGTGTTTGCACTTGATCGCTGGGGATTATATAAGATGGCTGAATGACCTGGTGTATATGCGCGTTGGACTAATCGGAGTTCGGTGAAGAGCAACGTGTACTCAAGGGGTAGTGCGCCGCCGTTGAGAGCAGATTGTCGTTCGGCTCTCCGCTAGCCCCTCGCCGAGGGGCCGCCCACAAGGTCGCTTCCGTCAAGACGAAAGTTCCCAATCACGGTCAGGGCCATGACGCGTCGCCGACGTCGTTAGTCGAGTACTCAGTGGCGGCAGTCTGCAGCCGCTCGGCGAGGGCCTCGGCGTCGGTAGCCGACAACAAAGCAGTAACGTGACCACTCGTGGTCGTCAACTGTAGCCCGATCGCATCTTCGTACGGCGTAACCGAGATTTCGACGTCGGTGGTCGGCGGACTCGAAACCACGAAACTGCCACGCGTCGAGAGTGGCGTCGACTCCGATGCAGTGTCAACTGTGAGGCTCCCACCGTCGGTACGAGGACCATTGGTCGAATCAGAGAGGCGCTCGAGGACAGCGGCTGCCGCCAACCACGGCGCACTGGAGGAATCCTCGCTTGTCATCGGTGGGCCTCCAGGCCGAGCGACTCGGTCAATGCCTCGACGGGGGCACTCGATGAATCACGGTGGCTGAAGGGTGATCGATACACGGACTGGATCGTCAGCGTTCGACGGAATAAGACATTCATTGTACTGTCAATCGGCGAGTGCTCATCGGCAACCCGCCCGGTCACGATGCAGAGAGCCGCCAGGAACGACAGGGGCCGCTCGCCGCGGACTGGCAGCTAACCGACATCGGACCACGATTCAATCCAATAAATACACTCTCGAAGGTCGGTGAGCCAGCCTACCGAGTCGATAAAGGCATAAATCACGCCCAACTCATACGCGTATCGTGTCACGAGCGGACGATCGGCCCCGGATCACGGACCTATCTTGATCCAGCGAGAGAATCCCGCCCTTTCCGTGAGTGACGAGTGTTCCGACTGGTCGGAACCGAGGAACGAACAGGGCGGGAGTGACTCGATGGAAACGCTGCTACTCCATGAGAGCGTGAAACAAGATATGGGGCGCAAGAGACCGAACGCGATTC
>NZ_JAHLKM010000043.1 GCF_024449025.1 Natronomonas aquatica
TGCGAGCGCGAAAACGGAAATCCCGAGCGACCGCCTGCAGGAACGGGATACACCGCGCGAGGAACCCGCGCCGGAAGAATGGATCGCAGCTGAAAACGACGAGGCGTAACACTCGACCAATCGTTCACAAGCTATCCTCATGCCGTATTACTACCCGCAAGGCAGTCTGGTATTTGCTCAAGACCCGACCGGCGCGCACACGAATCCCCGCCCGGTGATCGTGGTTTCTGATCTTGACCGGCCGTACGTCGAACAGGAAGCGACGGTCGTATGTCTCAGTACACAGAACGATTACTCGCACGACGTTGCGCGGCTCCCGCACGAGTATGTTGACGGCGTCGAATTACGGAAAACAAGTTACGTGATGCCGTGGGCAATCTACACGATTCCGCTCTCATCGATTCGAGATAATCTCCCGTCTGGCGAGCTTACGCGTGACGGGCTGGAACTCGTTGCGGATACGATCGACGGGATGATTCGCCCATGACCACAGAGAATCCACTGCTCACGTATGCCTGCAGATAATCTCACTGAGCAGCTGCAAGAGCACATTGAAGAGCTGGACGAGCACTTAGCCGTTGCACCGAATCGAATTGAAGCGTACTACCAAGATGAAGAACCGGCCGAGGGGTTCCCTGAGTACGAGGAACCACCGCATCAACAAATCATTCGGAGAGGTCTGACAGCGATCGAGTTTGCTTACGAGTACGAACAAAAAGACCCATTCGTTGATCTTAGCATAAACTGGGGGACGCGAGATATCGTGTTCGCTCACGTCGGTGTCGGCCTCGAACTGTTACTTACCGGGATTTATATGAAGGTAGATCCGGAGAATTTTATTTTGAAACTACGAAAGAATGATGGTGAGACACCGAATCACGATACTGCGAAGCGACGTGTAATGGGTTTTCTCCCGGATTCATTATCGGACAGTCAGAGAAAACAAATCAGTCTTGTTATTGACATCGTTCACGAGCAGCGGAACAACACCGTGCATCTCGGCCTTCACGGGTTCCACCAGCAAGGATTGATGATCGCGTATTATGAAGTGTGCGCGTACCTCGCTGCGCAGTTTTCAGATGAACCGTTCTCTCTCGTTGAGGAAATTGAAGCGCACCGTGACGCGGCACGGGAGGGTGTTGTCGTTTCAGGACGGCCGCCTGAACACCAATTACCACTCACCGACGGCACAGAGTGACCTACCGCCCCCTGCTTACCCTTCACTTCACCTTCTCGTTCCTTCTCCCTGGTTCACGCGAATTCGTCGGTGAAATCGTTCATGAATTCTTCTCCCAATGATGCTCTGGGCGTGTCGAATTGATCGTCGTAGAATTCTCCAGCGCCGACGCCCATAACGCCAGCGTGTTGCTGCCCGAGAAAAATGAGTGCTTGCGTCGATCGTACGGTCGTAGTTGACCCAGTCACCGGGACGTCTTCGACATTGTGCTCTGCCTTCGGGTCTGCGTTCAGAACGACCGTCCAGTCCTGGTCGTGATTTGTTGCTGTGAAGGTTACTGTGAGTGGTTCGTCGAGCGGTACATCGTCTGTCGGGAGGAACTCGTATATTTGGATGAACGAGTTGACAGATTGTTCAGAATCCATGTTATCATGTGTCTGCTGTCGGGGACATATAAACGCTTACACCGGAGGTGAGGGAGTTCATCGAGAAACGGTTCAGAGGTATTTTTACGATACTTCGGTTGGTACTGGTTGCTATAGTGCCACTGACGGACCTAGAAACTGCGTTGGCGACCATCTACCCGCAGGATCTCGAAAAACTCGCTGCTGATCTTCTCGCTGAGCGCGGGTACGATGTCGATCCGACCGGAACACAAGGCGCGGACGGCGGGTTAGATGCAGTTCTCTACGACGATGACCGGTGTGGGGTGCTGCACGTCAGTCGAACGCAGAGCGACCGTTTGCGAGGGAAAATCACGTCGGATGCTGAGAAGGCAGCGGAGTATGACCAGTCGTACGATTTCTTCGTGTTCGTGACAACAGCGGATCCGTCCGGATCACTTCGCCGCCGGCTAGAAGCAGAGTTGCAGGACGAATACGGGTGGACAGTCAATATCTGGGCGCGAGAACAACTCCGGAATGCGCTCATGACTGATCATCAACGGCTTGTCCGGGAGCACTTGAACGTTGACCCGGGGGTACCGCGTGTCGGTCAGCGAGAGGAAATCATCGAGCTGCGGGATGACCGGTTAGACTGCATTCAGAATCGAACCGAGCTCCCGAATGAGCTCCCGGATGGTCCGACCGTAGTGGTTCATGTCATCCCGGTCACTGCCGTCACTTCGACCGATCCGACGCCTCCAGGTAATCTCCCTGCCGTACCGTTCTTCGGGCATTCAAAACGCGTTCCGGATGCTGGGAAATTCGTTAGTGACGGTGTCGTAGGGTACAATCACCGCGTGCGGCAAGCGTACCCGGATTACCTGTATCTCAACGAGTCAGGATGGATTGAGGGAGTTTCGACTGAATATTTCCGTTCGAAACCAGGGGAAGATGGCGGGGTAATCGATCGTGACGTTGACCGGGCGATCGCCGCTACCGTACACGGATCGCTGTATTGTTTCACTGACCTCGGGATTGAAGCACCGGTATTCGTTTTTGTTGCGCTGCTTGACGCTGGCCAGTACACGATGAGTTCCGACGGGATTCCCGAGTTCACGAAAGGGTGGTTTCCGGACCGGTTTACTGCCGGTCCGGTTGAGTTAGAAACACTCGATCCTGACGAGTTTGAGTTGGACCACCTTCGCCCTGTGCTTGATCGGATCTGGTATCAAGCTGGCCGTTCGAACGGATCACCTCATCTCTCGAACCTGGATGAGTCGGGTGATGAGTGACGGTGACGGTGTGAGTCAGTGACTGCTGGTTTCAGTCCCGTGCCGGGGTTGACCGGTCGCTACGGCTTCCTCTACGACTGTTTCGTGCAGAGCCTCTAATTGCGGTGACCGTACTGGCGTGAATTCACAGTCGCGTTCCTCGATGAATGGTAGGTCGGGGGAGAACGCTGGAGTGGGCCGAGTGAATTGCATGACGTCGTTGTTCGTGTTGAATCGATCGTCTTCACCCGGGACACGTTCAATTGTGGGGCGTACGTCTCGACGATGCTGTTCGATTTCATCGTGTAGTATCTGCATCTCTGCTTCTCGGCCGTGTTCTCGGTAGAACACCGCGTCTAATGCGTGAACTAACTGGAGTTTATTCAACTCTTCAACGACATCACTCCCGACAGGGAGTACTTCACTCGGGTCTGCCGGGCGTGTGTAGGCTACTGGGTCGTACAGGAGTAGGCAGAGGTTCGTGGAGAGTGGAAGGGATACTTGCAGGCCGCGTGTTTTCCAGCCAAGTGTGCCGATGTCGAGCTCGTGTTTGAACGCCGGGTTATCGAGTACAGCTGGGTGGTCGGAGAAGGCGAATCCTCGCCCGGTCATGTCTTTCAATACGACTGGTTCGAGATCTGCAATTAAGATGTGCCCGAGTAACGCTTCGATTTCATACCGGGTGAACGCGGACGTTGCTTCGATACGCATCTCTCGGTTCTGTAATGATTCCAACACACTCTCACGCATTTCATCGTTGTCTTCACCGATCACTCCGACATCTAAGAGGAGTTTTGTGAATTCGGTTGCGAACTCGTTGGTTTCTTCTTTCGCTGCTTTTGTCCGGGCATGCGTGTACGTGATGAACGCTAGGAACAAGTTCAACTCGGAGCCTTCCGGGAGAACCGACACGGATTCTGCTTCTTTGACTTCTCGGAGAACTCTGGCGAATTCACCTTCTAACTCACCCATCGTTTCTTCGATTTCACCATCTTCGTCGTAGAAGTAGTTCTCGTAACACAGATTTCGGATCGGAGTGGGTGGGAATTCCTCACGGCGGTCTAATTGGTAGGAGGGTAGACGTTCGGTATCGGTGAATCCTCGCATGTAGAGTTGCGGGATGTAGTGTTGTCGCTTCCGCGGCGGCATACACCGTGTCGTACTCGTTCGCTCGTTATAATCTCCTGGCCGATTCTTCCCACCTCGGTCATTATTAACCAGATCGAATCCTCCGAGTCTTTCTCGGAACGCATTGGGGATGTGAGGGTTATCTGTGAGTTTCAAATATTCTAAACCACACGGGGTCTACGGTGCGGTGGAGGCGAGCCGGTGTCACACGCTCCCCTCCACTTCACTCGACCCGTTTCACGTATCTCTCCGGGTTTCTGTTTCACCATTAGTAATAATACTGAAACGCTGGTATACTGCCATATGACTTATGCGAGTTATATCGTTAATGACCAGTCGTATTATTCGAAACGGTTTCGGGAAGCAAATCGGCGGATGCAGCAGTACCCGGCATTACGCGAGGTATTCGGGTCGCTCTCGTGGCCTGAGGATAAGGGTCTTCGAACGAATTCGTTAGTGCTGGAGTTGAGTCGGGAACAACGGTCGGAGAAGGACGTTGCGTTGTTATCGTCGGTTGAGGACGCGTTAGGTTCTGTCACGTCGAAATTGAATTCGGGTGAGAGGCAGGATTTGTACAGTGAGTTACGATCGTCGGATCGGAGGAAACTGATGTCGAGAGTGCTGGAGTTAGTTTGCTACCAGTATTTCCACAGTCAAGGGTTACAGGTCACTCCTGAACCGGCCGTATCTGGTGGTGGGGAGACTGATCTACGGATCGATGATACGAACCCGGTCTATGTTGAAATCACACGACTCGGCACTCCAGATACGGAACTGGAGATTGAAGCTGTTTACCAGTCGGTTGCCGAGCAGTTAACCGGTCAAATCCCTCGGAACAAGTATTTGAGACTTGATGTGAATTCAAGCAAATTAGATTGGAGCGGAACCCCGCTTAATAAGACCGGGTCAGAAAAGATGATTCTGAAGCAGGTGCAACGCACGGATCTTCTCAAACTGTTACAACATAGAGATGGGCTTCGACTCCGTGATATTCAGTCGATGTCGAGCGACTGGACGTTACGCGAGGTGATCGAAGATAGTGTGCGGTACGGTACGCACGGTACGTTCGGTGCGGATTGGGAAGGAATACTGGATAAACCTCAGTTCGCGCCTATACTTCAGACGCGTGTTGAAGCGTTTGAGGGACCGGTTATTTCGGCGATGATGGGTGACGCGACTGGAGGGTTAGTGGAACTGCATTCTGATATGAACTCGCCGTCTCCCGCTGCAAGTAAACAGGAAACCCGGTTTTTGGAGAGGATTGAACGGAAAGTAGAAACGAAACTCGATAAGGGGCAACGAGAATCAGGTGAAGTGAATATTCTGTGTATCGGTGCAACGCACTGGCTTGCTCGCGGATACGCGAAATCAAACACTCATCCTCTCGGGCGGAATCAGCAAGTGAAGATTCAGAACACGATTCACGACACTCTCGTTCAGCATTCGGTACCGGAGTTAGTGGGTGTGGTAATGATGGAGGATGATCCTGCGAAATCGTTGTGGGTTGAGAATCCAAGTGCGGCGTCTGATCTCGTGACTGCTTACGAATCGACTGACGTTACCCGGTTTATCGGGTAACCTCGTCACTGAGGGGTGCTTGTCGGGAGCGAATGATCGGGTTGGTGTTTGACCGGGAGTTTAGTGCTTGTAAACGCGGAATCTGTATAGTGGCATATGTTTATTTGTTCGTTGCTCCTCGCTTAGTGTGTATAGAGTAGTGTGTAGCGCGGTTTCGCTACTGCGACCCTGGGGTGAAGGTAGTGAGAGTACGTCTTCGCTCCTCGCATGTCGCGGTACGGGGTGTGATACTCTCATTCGAATGTGTTGATGACCGCCGCTACGCGGTGAATGTAAGAGTTTGTTAATAGACTCCTACATTCAAGTGGGTAGAGACATATTCTCTTTATAAGCAAATCACTCAGATATGGCCGCAGAAACAGATTCCAACATTCGGGCGAAAGTATGGCTGGAGCCCGATCAAGTCGAAGCGCTTCGCAATGCCTGCTACGACAACGAGTTCGCGTCGTATCTTCAGCAGCGGAACGACGCCATCATCGCACTACTCTACGATGCTGGTCTACGGGTCGGTGAACTTGTACAAGTAGATGTCGAGATGCTGCGTGAGGGGCGAGCCGAACTCTACCTTCCTGCGCACATCCAGAAGGACTACCCGAACGACAACTCCCCTACCGCCGTCACGATAGAGTTGGGGAGCGATACCTCACGAACACTGAACTCATACTTGGCCAGCCGGTGGAAGGACACCGAGGCATTGTTTCCTTCTCGAAAGGCCGACCGGATCACCGAGCAGGGCGTCCGGTATATGCTCCACGGAGTCGCTGAGGCAGCCGACGTTCAGCCGTGGAAGGTAGACGGGAGTCGCGGCGACGCGGGCGATGTGACGCCCCACGCGCTCCGTCACAGCGTCGCCTACCGGATGCTCCACGAGGAAGAGGGAAATACACTCTACGATGTCAGAAATCGACTTAGGCACCGTAGTTTGCAAACGACCGAACGGGTCTATGACCACTTCCAGAAGGTGTGAGTGAGGATGACCGCACCAAACGCAATGCACGCCATCACAGATGACGGGGTAGAATTTCTTAATCAGCTCTGTGACGCCTGGAACGGTGAAAAAGGAAAGCTTCGGACACTCGTTAATGAACACGGTCTCCAGTTGTTCACAGGCGGAAGTAGAGGGCGCGAAATCATACCGTTCCCAGACGAGTACATTACTGACTTCTATTTCGACGAGTGGGAGCATGAGACGTTCTATGTCGCCAAAATCTGTGGAATACCCAGCCCACAGAACTACCGAGAAGTCCATATCTGGAATCAAGCCTACGGGGGAAGTGATTCCGATCTCTTCGCTCCCGCTGATGCTTGGGACGACGATTATCGGTGGATCTTGATGAAGCGTGTCACACCGGTTTCACCGATTTCGGGCGATCTCGCTTACGCTCAAAACGGTCAGGAATACTACGTCGATGAAGGTGCTCCAGAGCGAATCGAAGGGTGGCTTGAAGATGAAGGCTGGCGTATTGAGGATGCTCCAGAGAACATCGGATTTCACGAAGAGCAGGAGTACATGTGCCTCTTTGATTACGGTGGTGTCCATCCCCTTGACGGCGAAATAGAGTATCCTGCCGTCGTACAGAATGCTGTTGAGGAATACAATCAGCAGGGACAGGACGCTGGTGCAGATGGGAGGACAGAGAATGAGTAAAGACGATGTTGCACCCGGAAACTCCCGTCCGGAAGGACACTCTCCGGGGTTCCGAAACAGCGAGTGATACTACGTTTCCGACGAGTTGGCGCAGACGATCTGTTGGCCTGGTCTAACAATCGTTTCCTCTCGTCGTTGAGTCGAAGGATGTTCAGTCAGTTGGCATAAACGGATGTGCATACGGGGGCGATTCAACGTGATTCTGGGGTAGCTGAACCGGGGTCTGTTTAAGATGATGCCATTGTCGGGAGTCTCTCCAGCGTGATCGCCACGACGCGTAGGGCGGATCAATGTACGCTGACCGGGTGGGGCGTACACCAGCGTATATACATCGAGGCCGTTGATGACATCGACGCGCGACCCCGTGGGGTCGGCCTCGAAGACCCGGTTCCAGATGTTTGAACAGCCATCCATTTCCCATACTGGCTCTTGATTTCTGTTCCACCTATAAACTTGGAAAGTGAGTTACTGGTGTTTTTCAATCGAGATATCCCATCCTTCGTGATCATCGTCGTCCATGTATTCGAAGTGATTCTGCGCCTGTTCGTAGGAGTCCATCCCCCTAAACTGGAAGAAAGGAGCACCACAGGCAGGGCAGGTTTCTACATCTGGGTTCCGTGTGGTGGAGGCATTGCCTGTTTTTTCGCCCATCGTCGCGCTCATAGCACGGGACACGTAGTCTGTATCGCCGGGCTCGAACTGTTGTTCAATCTGGGCCAAGAGAGCTAATGTCCAATCACGGGCCTCTTCTCTTTCCGTTATCTCACCTGGGCCATCGAAGAAATCTTCCACGACACCGACCACGTCAGCTGCCCAACGGAGACTTACGTTGTAAGTGAATTCAGCATCTAACTCCGGATCGATCTCGTCCGCGTCCATCGCTAGCACGCTCACTTCGACATCAAGAAACTGATGTCTGTACGTCCATGTCGGGGTTGGATCCTGCGATACTCGGTGTTGTTCCCAGTCGCCGGGAAGTCCATCGATTAGATGAGACATATTGGCTGTTCGATGGGTTAGATAAAGACATACTTAGCAACACCGCTCTATCAAACAATATTCTGTCCTGTAATAGAGCAGTGTAAACGATTATTTGGCAGACACAAGAATACGGCCGTTATGGGATATCAATCGCGGACGATCAAACAAGTTCTTCCGGAGATCAATGATTCGATTTTCCTCCCGGCAATCCAGCGTGAGTTTGTCTGGGACACCGAACAGATCGTACAACTGTTCGATTCTGTCCTCCGCGAATACCCAATCGGGTCGTTCATATTTTGGAATCTCAATAGCGACTTCGCGGAGAGCCAGATCAAGTATTATTTTGTCCGGAATCACATCGAGGACAGCATCTACCCGGACGAGTTCGACAACGTGCATCATCGTAATCCGAAGGTCCCGGAGTACGAGCAGGTACCCGACAGCGTTTCACTTGTCGTTGATGGCCAGCAGCGGCTTTCCTCGTTCTACATTGGGCTTCAGGGTACCTACGTTGAGAAGCAAAAGTACCGGCAGCGAAAGAACCCCGCTGCGTGGACACGAAAACAGCTGTATCTGAATCTTCTCTCAGATCCCAGCAATCAGAGTGAAGATCACCTGAAACTCCGGTATGAATTCCAGTTCAAGCAGCCTAATCCTGCACAGTCCAGTGACAAGTACTGGTTCCGAGTCGGTGACATCCTGGAGATCGATACGCTTGAGAAAGCGATGACCCGGGCTAACGAAATCGGAGATGAGTTGGATGAAATCTCCGATGCCCAAGAACACTACATCCTCAAGAACCTCACAACCCTCTACAACGCGATTCACGCCCGCGACATCATCAATTACTACGAGGAGGGCAAGCAAGACAACGAACGAATTCTGGACATCTTTGTCCGCGCGAATGAGGGAGGTACACAGTTGAGCAAGTCCGAGATTCTTCTGTCAATCGCCACCTCGTATTGGGCATCAGATGAAGATAATCCAATCGATGCGAAAGAAGAGATCAATTCGTTCGTTTCATCTCTCAACCAAGCCTACATCGATGAAGGATACGACTTTGGCAGCGATTTCGTACTCAAGTCGCTACTTGTCGCAGCAGACTTGTCTGCGGAATACCGGATTCGGTCGTTCACTCACGATAACCTTTCATTGATGAAGGAAATCTGGGGAGAGGGTGAAATACTGGATGCTATCGAATCAGCGGTGAGCCTAATCAGCGATTTTGGTCTGACTGGCCGCAGTCTCACCAGCCGTAATGCGCTTATCCCGATTGTCTACTACTTTTACGCGAATGGAAACCCCAATCTAACGACGGACTCCGAACTTGGTGTACGGGTCCGTCCACGAATCCTCCAATGGCTGTGTTCTGCCCTCCTCAACAGCAACTTCAACTCACGACCAGACCAGATCATCGAAGATGCACGGGACGCGATCAAGCAGGCTGATAACCGGGAGTTCCCGCTAGAGCGGATTCAGCGACAGATCCGGACGCGAGGCAAAGCGGTCGGATTCAGTCCGGAGATCGTCGAAGATCTCTTCGACGAAACGGATTACAATAGCACGAAGATTTACCTGCTGCTCTCGGTGCTGTACTACCCGGAGCCAGCATTGGATGATTCGTACGAAGTCGATCATATCTTTCCGAGAAGCCTCTTGGAGAAGGACAAACTCATCAAAGACTACGGATTTGCCCCGAGTAAGGCCGAGAGGTACGAATCACTACGTGACCACGTCGCCAATCTCCAACTGATTAACGAGAACCAGTCAAAGGGAGACCAACCGTTCGACGAATGGATATCCACACGGAGCGATCGGTACTACGAACGGCATCACATCCCCCAGGAAGAACGACTCTATGAACTGGAGAACTTCCCAGAGTTCATCCAGACACGCGAAGAATTGCTCCGGGATCAAATCACAGAAACGTTCAGTTGAGGGAATTAGTGTGCGGCACAGAGCCAGCGCACGACAGCGCCGACCTCCATAGGATGTCGTGTTGTGGTACTCGAACCCCGCAAGTCAAATCAACTCCTTTACTCGGGATCGGAGATGGCCAAAGGCCTTCTCAGCGATATCCACATCCTGGGCACCCGTGATCACGATCTTTCCGTTTGCGAAGACTAAGAGCACCGCGCCGACCTCTGGGGGTCGATAAATGAGACCCGGGAACTGTTCGGGCTCGTATTCGGTAGATTCCAACCCGAGCCCGATCGAGAGTGCGTTCAGGTTCACTCCTTCACCGAGAGTGGCAGTACAAACGACGTTCTGGACTCCAAATCCAGTGTCACGCCCTTGCTCAAGGATCCCCAAATCGCTCATATTTGCCAGTAGCCCCTCGTTCGTCACGTCGAGTTCTTCATAACTGGAACATCCACTAATGATGTACTTCCCGCTCCGATATACCGTAATTAGAGGTCCTCCCTCTTTGAGACGAACGTACAGACCGTGGTAATTGGATGGGTCATACTCAAGGTACGGTGTGGACAGATCTTCTTCGAGTGCCTCCAAATCCAACTCTGCATGGAGGTCTCCCGAGCCGACGACGTTCGCAATTTTAACATTCATCGATTCTGAGATGGCGAGTCCAGTATCAGTGCAGCTGTCACCAGTTCGGGTTCTTCGGGCGTTACGTGCTTCTCTTCCTCTAACCGGGCTAATTCTTCGTCACGCTCACGTCGAAGGGACTCCAACTGCCGTTTCGCGTTCCCGATAGGTGCCGACATATCCTTACCTTGTTCGTCCTGCTGTTCGTACGTTTCTAAGCGCTCTTCCCACTCGCTGATTTCCTCTTCGAAGTGACGGTCAGCATGTTGGCGCTTAATTTCCATCTCACGTTCCCGTTCTTCTCTCGCCTCCTTAGCAAACGACTCGACCTGCTCCCAAGCCTCCATCTCGGCAATCCCGTGTAAGTCCGATACCATTGACGCCAGCTGGTTCAGCGTCTCATCGGCGGAAATCTCCTCCGGGGGGAGGGTATCAACGATCTCGGGCTTGTTAGTCAAAACATCCCCATCTGGAGTAACATACAGTGAAACCAGCTTCTCGGTTACCGCTTCACCGGCACCGGACACGTACCCAAGACGGTAATTAAAGAGAACACCGGGCCCCGGTTCACCATCTTCTGCGACTTTGACAGCGACTTGTCCCTGAATGCGGGTCGAGTCAAGGCAGTATTCGATGAGTGATTGAACGAGCGGGTGATCAAGGGCAATGAATTCGATGTCGTCCTGTTCCATCGCTACTTCGCGTGTGAACGTCGCCTGGTCGTATCGGCCCTTGACTTGAGCACCAGAGAGTACGTCAGGGACGTCGATTTGGAAGATATCGCCGCCAGATCGAGCAGGGCCCGGACGGACACCACGGATGTCACCACCGAATTCGTCGAAGAACTCTCGAACCAGTACTTCGATGTCGTCTTCGCTAACGTCACCGTGTTGGCTGCGTTCAATTACCTCTAGTATCTCTTCGTCTTCGTCAGAGAGGTCGAATCGGTCACGAATGAGAAACTCGTTTTCGACGGTTTTGAGAGCCTCCTTGCGTTCTTCGATGGTGGTGTCGATGTCTGCGACTACCTCGTCTGTCGGACGGTTCTCGGCGATTGCAGCCATAATGGTATCGTCGAGATCGACATCTTCCAGCACTCTACCGAGTACATCAGACCGCATCCCGAGGTCAGATTCGATCTGATTTGTCTTCTCGACAAGCAGGTTAAGGATCTCGCTCTCCCGAGTGTTTTTGAAGAAGAGATTCCGGATTTCGACGGTTCGGTCCTGTCCATAGCGGTGAAGGCGACCCATCCGTTGATCAATTCTGGTGGGCGACCAGGGCAGATCAAAATTGCATAGAATGTGCGCAAACTGAAGATTCAACCCCTCCTGGGCCGCATCTGTCGCAATCATTATACTTTTCTCGTTCTGGAAATCCTCCATCTCTTGCCGACGACGTTTCTGGTCTAAGTCACCGTAGACCTGTGCGATATCGTAATCAGCGAACACCCTGTCGCGGAGGTATTCCAACGTGTCCGTGTACTCAGTGAAGATGAGAATTTTCTCGTCAGGATCTTCATTCAATATCCTATCGACAAACTGCTTGAGCATCTGGGCCTTCGAATCGGTTTTAATCCTCTTGGCTTGCCGCCAGAGCTGTTTGACACGGTCGAGTTCTTCCTGTATTTGCGAGCGATTCAGCGTGACTGTGACGGTTTCCAGAGCCTCTTCGACACGCTCACGCTCGGTGTCTGTCAGTGTCTCGGGTTCGGTGCTATACCGAGGGATCAGCTCCTGAACATCGTCAGGAAGATCCTCGGCAACAGCGTCGTTCTGGATGGCACGCATTCGGTTCTCCAGAGACTTCTGAATCGCGTAGATGCTGGAGACCAGCCGCTTCTGGTAAATGACCATCGTGAACCCTGCGGCTTGGTTCTCCTCCTGTTGAGCGAGGTTGTAGTACTCGCGGATGTACTCAGTGACGTCGTCGTAGAGCTTCCGCTCAGCCCGGGACATGTCCACACCGAGCGCTTCGATATTCTTCTCGGGGAACATTCGCGTCCCGTCGGTGTCGTGCATGTCGTCCTTCAGCCGGCGAATCATCAGGTCATCCAGTGCGTCTGGGTTGATCTCTGATTCGTGGCTGAAGCGGTATGGATCGAGCAGATCCACGAGGAAGTAGAACTGATCAGACTTTCCCTTGTGAGGCGTCCCGGTCATCAACAGGAGCGCATCGGAGTTTTCGGCGACAGCTTCACCGACAGTGTAACGCTGGGTTCGTTCGATGGAGTCGTCGCTTCCCCGGCGAGCAGTCAAGTGGTGTGCTTCGTCAAAGACAGCGACATCCCAGGATGCGTCGAGGTTATCGAGCGCATCACGGACCGAGACCCTGTCCGACTCAGGGTCGTCGTTCGTTTGCTTAGCGAAATCGATCGAGGTAATGATGAGGTCCTCTTGCTCCCAGACGTTCTGGTTCGGGTGGGATTGTCGGTAGGTTTCGACAGTCTCCCGGTCGTAGATGACGAAGTTGCGGTCGAACTTCTCGCGCATCTCTTCCTGCCACTGCACCGTGAGTGGCGCTGGTGCGACAATGAGCACCCGCTGGGCACGACCGCGCGCGATGAGTTCCTCGATAACGATACCGGCTTCAATGGTTTTTCCGAGGCCGACTTCGTCGCCGATGAGGTAGCGGTGATCGTACGAGTTCAGAATCTCGTAGGCGGCCTGAACCTGATACGGTTCGATCTCGATACGGTTGTTCGTCAGCGAAAGGAACCGGTCGTATCGGTAGGCGAGGTCGAGGCGGGTTGCACGCTCCAGGAGGTCGTGGTGGATTGGCGAATCGATCTGCTGGGCTGCGAGTCGGTCAACGATGGAGTCGATCCGCTCGATGTGTGGCAAGCCACTTGGGAGTTTTCGGAGTTCCCCCGCCGTGGTGTAGACGTGGAGGAGTTGCCCTCCGTTCGGGCGGTCTTCGATCTTCGTGATTTCGCCCTGCCCACCGGCGAACTTGATGTGGTCGCCGACCTCGAAGTCAGTCATTTATCAAGTGAAGATTCGATAATCTCCACATCTTCTTCTACGAGATTGAAGAGTTCATAGACGATATCATCAATCTCATTGTTAGTTTCATTCAATTCTTTTTCCAGTTCTTTTGCCTCACCCTTCCTCTTTAGATACCTTTCCAAATCATTCTCAATCCCTTTCATTTGGGGGAGAGTGAGCGTCTTTAGCCGATCAATTAGTGACTTTGTGGTCGTTGCGTTCTCTCGGAACTCCGCGAAACCACCAGCTTCTTCGACAGCATATGGTACGAATTCTTCCAAGAGGGCCCGTGTTTTTTCGTCTAACCCAACAAACTCCATCGCCGGTAGGAGCTCTGTAGCGGTGTACCCCCACCGATCAGTTTCGTATTCTTCAGGGTTCTCTGGCTTGTACCTTGCGCTCATCTTAATCACCAGCTTTGCACCAGAGCTTTCGACCTGAACAGATCCAACACGCAAACTATCCCTGCTTTCGGTGGTTTCCGAAAGAATTGTTTGTGAAGTCTCAGCAGGTGGCTGGTATCCGTTGAGATTGGCTAATACATGACCATCCTCATATGGCTTGATATAGTCCAAGATATTCAGATTGAGAGCGTTTCTCTGATTTCTGAGGTTAGTCATGTCCTCCGCCAGATTCGCTAATCGGTCAGTAGCATCCCCCTCCAAAATTGCAGATGGAATAGGGAGATTCTTGATTGCGTGTGTGAAGGACCTCTGATACCCACCGCGATACTCTGACGTAACGAACTGATAATACCAATTAATTGGTCGTGTCGCAAAGCGGTCTAGAGTTTGCCTCTGGTGCTCTCAATTGAGAGGTCACAGTTCATTGCTGTTTTGG
>NZ_JAHLKM010000044.1:0-12083 GCF_024449025.1 Natronomonas aquatica
CCAGGGTGATGTCGTCCAGCCGACCCATTATGCAGAAATACGATTGCTATAGTAAATACTTTCGCACGACCGTATGACGGCTCCTAGAGATACGAGCGTATCCTCCCTTTACCGTAATAGAAGAGTGTTCGGCGTTCTGTCCGAGCTAGAAGCCCACGCTCTGTTGGCCCTTCAATCCGAGGAACTCTCGGACCTGATCCGGAGAGGCGGGCTCTCGACCCGCAATCTCCCACACTAGCCGTTTTGCTTTTTCGACCTGCTCCGCATTACTCTCCGCAAGGCGTCCCCGTTCTAGATAGAGGTTATCCTCCAGGCCAACGCGGACGTTACCGCCCATCGCGGATGCTTGGGTTCCGAGGGGGAACTGGTTTCGACCGGCGCCGACGACACTCCACGAGAAGTCGTCGCCGAACAGTTTGTTCGCTGTCGTTACCATGTGGTTCAGGTTATCCTGATCGGCACCGATCCCACCGTGGATCCCCATCACGAATTGGATGTGGATCGGAGGTTCCAGGTGGCCACGTTCGAGGAAATGCTTCGCATTATAGAGGTGACCCACATCGTAACATTCGAGTTCCGGAACGGTGCCGTTCTCATCGAACAGTTCGAACGCTTTTTCGAGTGACTCGAACGTGTTCGGGAATATATGATCCCGTGTTTCTTCGAGATAACTCTCTTCCCACTCGTACTGGAATTCCTCGACAGCGTCTGTGATCTGATACAATCCAAAGTTCATACTCCCCATGTTGCACGATGCCATCTCCGGTTCGAGTTCGGGGACGACGCTCATCCGTTCTTCGACGGACTGGTTCATACCGCCGCCCGTCGTCGGTTGGATTATCGCGTCCGTCTCGGATTTGATACCGGAGGCAACCTCCCGGAAAAGCTCGAGGTCGCTTGTGGGTTCTCCGGTCTCCGGGTCACGGACGTGGATATGTATAATACTCGCCCCCGCCTCAGCCGCGGTAATGCCTTCCTGGATTAACTCCTCAGGCGTTATCGGCAAGTGATCTGAGAGAGACGGCGTATGAATGGCTCCGGTAAGTGCACAACTGATAACAACGTTGCTTAATGATCTTGCCATAGCGAATCGGTACTTCAGCTATATCAAAAAGCTTTGGTTCGATAGTGTTCGTGCGATCTCTTAAAATCACCGTAGACAAGACTCGATCGATTGGGTAGTTCACTCGTTCGTGACAGGATCCGATCCGTCCGGCGAACGATCCGCTCCTCACGTCCGTTCCTCGCAGAATCGCATGGGTCCGGGCGGAGTCGAACCACCGATCTCGGCCTTGTAAGGGCCGCGTCATAACCAACTAGACCACGGACCCGACGTTCGGGTGGAGCGGTCCGGGGCGCATAACCCTTACTCTCTGGGACGGAACGCTTACACGCTATCGGCGCTTCAACGCCGACGATGGACTCCCGGTGGATCGGCTACGCCGCCGTCGCGCTCGCGGCTCTCGGTGCGGTCGCCCTGCTCGCGTTTTCGACGGGTGCGATCGCCCCCCTGCTGGGCGATGGGTACGATCCGAACGCTGTGGATCCCGAGGGTCCGGACGACGGAAATGAGAGTGACACCCCGTCCGCCCACTCGGACTACGAACACACGACCGTCATCGCCCGGGACGGTGAGACGGGCGCGGAACTCGGCCGCCTCCAGGCGGCCATCGCCGACACCCGATCGAAGCGCTACCTCGGGTTGAGCGCGACCGAGGAACTCCCCGAGGACCGGGGAATGCTCTTCGTTCACGACGAACCGGGCGAGTACACCTACGTGATGCGGGAGATGTCATTCGGGATCGATATCGTCTTCGTGGCGGCCGACGGGACGATCACGACGATCCACGAGGCGCCGGCGCCGGGGTCGAACGAGGACGGAAACACCCAACGCTATCCCGGCGAGGGGCAGTACGTCCTGGAGGTGAACAGGGGATGGACCACAGAGCGTGGCGTCGAGGTCGGCGACGAATTCGAGTTCGAACTGTAGCTATGGACGAACGCGGTGGCGGTCGCTCCGGAGCGGCGTCGATCGATCGGAGACGGGTCGGTACCCGCGAAATTAATCCTGCATCCGCTTGAACTGGTCGATCAGCGCTTCCGCAGAGTCCCCCGAATCGTACTCGACCGTTCCCTCGTAACTCGTCCGCTCGTCGTTGAAGGCTGCGTCGACGGTCGAGGCTTTCTTTTCGCGGCGCTCGTGTTCGTCCTCGTCATAGGCACCCATTGACATGGTATGGTAAGGCTTGAGGAGGATTCATTATGAATGTATCGGGAAAAGCGACCCCGCTGCCCTCGCCTCCAGGCGCCTGCCCCTGCCAGTGAGCGGGAACGCAACCGGTAAACGGCCGGACGCATAAAAACGAACGTGGCAGGTCCGCTTCGATTTCGGCGTACGGCGGGGACGTGGACGCGGGATCGAGTCCGCAGTCAACTCCTCGCACCGCTGGATGACTCGTTCGGCGCGACGCTCGAAGAGCCGTGGTTCTCGGTGGCCGATGACCGCTATGACGCCGTCCGCTTCGAGATGGACAACGGCGATCTGGCGCTGTTCTGTTTCCGTCCCGGGCGGGCCTACTGGCTCGGCAATACCGAGACGCCGGAGCCGCTGTGGCGGACCGACAAGGAGACGTTCGCCGAGGCACCCTACGCCGTCACCCGGTGGGCCGAGCGGGAACTCACCGCCCGACTGGAGATGACCGACCCGTGGCTCGCCGAGTTCCAGTACGTCTCGTGGTTCTTCCTCCCCGTCTTCTTCTCGAAGGACGGCCGGAACACGACCCGTCGCTTCTTCGCCGAGGACGCGGCCGGCTTCCCGGACGCGACCCCGGAGGCGGGGCTGGGCTTTTATGAGTCGCTTTTGCGGACGGGTGTGCTGGACGGGAACCGCTATACGATGGCCTCGAAGCTCGGTACCTCCCCGGGATACGATCTCACGCGGATGCGCGCGACGATGTCAGAGTTCAGCGTCGCGAAACTGCTCGCCGACGCCGGACTCGCGTTCGAGCCGGAGGTCGAGCAGGAAAGCGGGCACGCGCTCGATTTCGCCGTCGGCGACCGCCTCGTCGAGGTCACCCGCCCGGAGCCGCCGGCCCGACGCTCCCACGCCGATCACCCGGTCGCCGCCGTCCGGGAGACCGGCGGCGCGAAACGGACGGACCAGCTAGCCGAACACCCGAACGCGGTCCTCTTCGTCGACTGTACTTCCTTCAGTGACGCCGAGTGGGCGGCCGTTACCGGCGAGATGCCGGGCGTCGGCCACGAGCCGACCGTCGTTTTCCGGGCCCGTCCGGACGGCCGGATCGAGGGCTACCGGTACGGTCGAGTTCCGTTCGATCTCGACGGCGCGATCACCTACGTCTGAGCTCCCCCGTCGACGCCGAGTCGGAACGGCTAACAGCCAGCCGTACACACTGGGCCACAATGAGACTGCCCGAAACGCAACTCGCGCTGCTCGAAGCCGCCAGCGCGACGGAGACGAAAACGGTTGCCCAGCTCGCCGAAGAGCTCGGCGAGGACCCCGCGGCCGTCACGCGGGCGGCCTTCGAGCTCGCCGAGGAGGGGCTGCTCGCGGTCGAGGAACACGTCGCCGAGACGGTGACGCTCACCGAGGAGGGACGGCGGTACCGCGAGGGAGGCCTGCCGGAACTCCGGCTCCGTACGGCCGCCGCCGAGGCGGGCGCGGACGGATCGGCCGTCGAGATGGGACAACTGATCGGCGACGCCGAACTGGACGGCCCCGAAGTCGACATCGCGCTGTCGAACTTCGCCCGGAAGGGGTACGGCGAGATCGACGGCGGCGCGGTCACGCTCGCCGACGATCCGACGTACGATCCCGACGCCGACCCCGAAGCCGAGGCGCTCGAGGCCGTCGCCAACGACGAGGCGGGGTACCTCGATAGCGGCGTTCTCGATCGGCTCGAATCGCGCGGTCTCCTCGAGCGGACCGAAACGACCGTCCGGAGCGTCACGCTGACCGACGAGGGGGTCACGGCGCTCATGGAGGGCGTCGAGGCCGCCGAGACGGTCGGGGCGATCACGCCCGAACTGCTCACTTCCGGCGAGTGGACCGACGTCGAGTTCGCCGAGTACAACGTCGAGGCCGACGCCGAAACGACCTACGGCGGCAAAGAGCACATCCTCCGCCGGACCGCAAACCGCGTGAAGGACGTCCTCGTCGGGATGGGCTTTCGGGAGATGGAGGGTCCCCACGCCGACGCCGATTTCTGGATCAACGACTGTCTGTTCATGCCCCAGGACCATCCGGCCCGGACCCACTGGGACCGGTTCGCCATGGACGTGCCGCCGATGGAGGATCTCCCCGAGGACCTCGTCGAACGCGTCGAGGACGCCCACCGCAACGGCGTCGGCCCCGACGGCGACGGCTATCACTCCCCGTGGGACGAGGGATTCGCTCGCGCGGTCGCACTCCGGGGACACACGACCTCGCTTTCGATGCGGTATCTCTCCGGGCACGCGGTCGGCGACCTCGAACCCCCACAGCGGTACTTCAGCGTCCAGAAGGTCTACCGAAACGACACCCTCGATCCGACGCATCTGCTCGAGTTCTTCCAGATCGAGGGATGGGTGATGGCCGAGGAGCTGTCCGTCCGGGATCTGATGGGTACCTTCACCGAGTTCTACGAGCAGTTCGGGATCACGGATCTCGAGTTCAAACCGCACTACAACCCCTACACTGAGCCGAGCTTCGAGCTGTTCGGGAAACACCCCGAGACGGGCGAGTTAATCGAGATCGGCAACTCCGGAATCTTCCGCGAGGAGGTACTTTCCCCGCTTGGCGTCGAGTGTGACGTGATGGCGTGGGGGCTCGCCCTCGAACGGCTCTTGATGCTCATGTACGGCTTCGAGGACATCCGGGACGTCCACGGGACGCTGTGTGATCTGGACCTGCTGCGGAACGTGGAGGTGGTGTACTGATGCCCGTCGTCGACGTCGACCCCGAGGAACTCAGGACGCTCGCCGGCGCCGAGGACAAAAGCGACGAGGAGCTGAAATCGGACCTGTTCGCGCTCGGGTTGGAGTTCGAGGGCGAGACCGACGACGGCGAGTTCGAACTCGAGTTCGCCCCCGACCGTCTCGATCGGCTCTCCGTCGAGGGGATCGCCCGCTCGCTGCGGTACCAGTACGGCCACGACCGGGGGGTCTATATCCCCGACACCAACGACGCCGAGTGGGCCATCGAGGTCGACGAGTCGGTCCCCGACGAGCGCCCCTACGTGACGGGGGCGATCGTTCGCGGGCTGGATCTCGACGAGCGCCGGCTGGAGTCGCTCATCCAACTCCAGGAGAAACTGCACGCGACGATGGGGCGGGACCGGGCGAAGGGCGCCATCGGCGTCCACGATCTGGCGATGCTGAAAGGCGGATCGCCCGGGAACGACACCGAAAACAACGGTCCCCAGAAGACGATCACCTACCGGGGTGTCGACCCCGATGGCGATCGGTTCGTCCCCCTCGACGACGACGCCGACCGGACCCCGGCGGAGGTCCTCGAGACGCATCCGGTCGGCGAGACCTACGGCGACCTCGTCACGGACCTCGATCGATACCCTGCGATCTACGACGACATCGGGCTCTTTTCGTTCCCGCCGGTCATCAACGGCAAGCGGACCGAGGTCGACGAGGGCTCCCGCGATCTGCTCATCGAGATGACGGGAACCGACCAGTGGACGATCGATCGGATGCTCACCATCGTCTGTTACGCTCTCGACGCCCGGGGCGGTCAGATAGAGGCCGTCGACGTCCGGTACCCCGACGGGACGGTCAGGCGGCCCGATCTCTCGACGGACACGAAGCGGCTCGAACACGAACGGATCGAGACGACCCTGGGGGTCGATCTCGCCGGCACCGAGGTGATCGACCTGCTCGAACGGGCCGGCCTCGACGCCGAACCCGAGGGGGAACCGGGACGGGACGAGACTTCCCGGGCGGACGCCGTCGACACCGACGTCGAGATCGAATCCGTCCCGAAACGGACGGGTTCACCCGACACCGCCCCCGGCGGCTCGACGGACGCTCCCGCTGGGACCGACGAGGGCCCCGTCTACGAGGTCGAGATCCCGCCGTACCGGGTCGACGTGCTCCACCCGATGGACCTGATCGACGACGTCGGCCGGGCCCACGGGTTCAACGATCTGGAGCCGCGGTACCCGGACGTCTCGACAGTCGGGGGCCGCCACGAGGGCTCCCGGCTGGAGGATGCGGCCCGCGATGCCCTGGTCGGGCTCGGGTTCGAGGACCTGTTGAACTTCCATCTGACGAGCGAGGCCGAACTCTTCGATCGGATGTCGCTTTCGCCCGACGACGACACGCTCGGGGGGCTCGAGCCGCCGACGATCACCGAACCCTACAGCGAGGCCTACACCGTCGTCCGGACGTGGGCCTTGCCGTCGCTGCTGTCGGTCTTGGAGAACAACACCCACCGGGCGTACCCGCAGGATCTGGCCGAAATCGGACTCGTGGCGGCCGTCGACGAAAGCGAGCCGACCGGCGTTGCCGAACACCGCTCGGTTGCGGGCGTGCTCGCCCGGACGGACGCCTCCTACGAGGACGCCAAGGCCCGGGTCGCGGCGATCGCGCGCGCGTTCGGTGTCGAACTCGAGACGCCGCCGACCGACCACCCCTCCTTCGTCGCGGGGCGGACAGCCGAGATCGTCCTCGACGGCGAGCCGGTCGGTGTCATCGGCGAGCTACATCCCCGCGTGCTCGTCGAACGCGATCTGGAGCTTCCGGTCGCCGCCTTCGAGTTCCGGCTGGAGGGGCTGGCGGACTGACCGGCCGACGAGCCTCGCAAAACGGAGCTTTCACTCGAGATCGACGCCGACGGCTTCCTCGATCGAGTCGAACCCGTCCCGCTCTAATAGCTCGAGCAGGCCGCGGTTGATGTCGCGGGCGACCGTGGGGCCCTCGTAGACGAGGGCGGTATACAACTGGACCAGGCTGGCGCCGTTGCGGATCTTCTCGTAGGCGCCCGCCGCGTCGGAGACCCCGCCGACGCCGACGACCGGCTTGTCCGTCCGTTCGGCGATGAACCGGACCATCCCCGTCGCCTCGTCTTCGATCGGCTTCCCGGAGAGGCCGCCCTCCTCGTCGGCGTGGTCGCCGCGGAGCGTGTCGGGTCGGTCGGTCGTCGTGTTCGTCGCGATGACGCCGTCGAGATCGAGGGCCTCGACGACCTCGAGGGCCTCGGCGATCGCCGCCTCGGTGAGATCCGGCGAGAGTTTGACCAAAAGCGGCTCGGCGCCGGCGTCTTTGAGCGTTCCGAGGATCGACTCCAACCTGTCTCGCTGCTGAAGTTCCCGGAGCCCTGGAGTGTTCGGCGAGGAGACGTTGACGACGAAGTAATCGCCGCCCCCTTCGACGCGTTCGAAGGTATACAGGTAGTCGGATTCGGCCTCGTCGTTGGGCGTGGACTTGGACTTCCCGATATTGACGCCGATCGGCACCCGGGGATCCAAGGCGTCGAGCCGTTCGCCGACGACGTCGGCGCCGTCGTTGTTGAATCCCATGCGGTTTACGAGCGCCTCGTCCCGGGGGAGTCTGAATAGCCGGGGACGGGGGTTGCCGGCCTGCGGTTCGGCGGTCACGCCGCCGATCTCGATGTGGCCGAAGCCGAGCGCCGCCAGGGCGTTCGGGACCTCGGCGTTCTTGTCGAAGCCCGCGGCGACGCCGACCGGGTTCCGGAACGTCTGCTCGAAGACCTCGGTTCGGAGCCGGGCGTCGACGACAGTACACGCGTCGGCGACGAGGCGCTCGGCCGGCGTCGACTGGACGGCCTCGAGGGCCCGATGGCCGATCCCGTGGGCCGTCTCGGCGTCGAAACCGAACGCGAGCGGCTTGAGGAAATCGTAGAGGTCCATTACCGGAGTGGGTCCGTCGATAGGGTTAAACGCCGCGGTTTCGCCGCGATCGGGTACGGATACGACGAAACAGTACCGCTGACAGTATCAGAAGTCGTGTTCGACGTCCTCGGAGTCGGCCTTCTGGATGATTATCTTCCCGTCCCTGACGCGGACGAACACCTCGTCGCCGATCTCCATTCCGGCGACGGCGAGTTCGTCCTCGTGGAGGTTCACGTGGACGTTGTGGTATTCACCGTCGTCGTCTTTTGCCCCACTGGGGCTGAGCTTCTTCTTTCGCACCATCGCGTTGTGTTGGGTCGTTCACCACACGAGATACATAAGTGTACCGTGCGAGTCACGTCGTCGGAGCGCGCGCGAGCCGAATCCGGCCGTTCTGAGAGATTCGAAACGGCGGATCTCTGCGACCTGTGGTCGATTTCCCGATGCAAGCGACGGGGTATTTATAAGCGATTGCCGGCATCACGCCGGTTCGGGGGATATATTTATAATAATCTATGTGCAGAACTCACACGGAGGAGAGAAACCATGGCACGTGACGACGACAAGCGAAACTTCGCGCTCCGGGAGAACGGCGACGACGAGACGAGTGTCTTCTCGGGACGGACGCCCCGACAGGCGGCGCTGAAAGCCGCCCGGCGGCTCGAGGCGGCCGACAGTGAGGACGGTGCCGACGAGACCGAACTACGGCTCCGCGAGAAAGGAACCAAGAAAGTCCACATCTATGAGGGCTGGGCGTGGGAGGAGGAAGCCCCCGAGGACAGTCCCGACTGGATGCCCAAAGAGATCACCGAGGCAAACGTCTCGAAACAGGGTATCGAACACCTCGAGGATATCTGACCGCCCCCGCAGGTCCGCGACCGGAACGGCTATCCGGCCGCCACCGTTACCGCCGGCGCGCGGCAACTCACACGGACCCGACCGTGCGTACACGCGCGTGGGATGACGGATCCGACTTCCAACCGCGCAACACCTTCGGCCCGCGGGTAGTAGCCCGTATGTCGAGCGTTCCGATCAGTTCGCTACGGCCGGGAAGTAACCTCTCCCGGGAGTCAGTCCTCGATCGAAACCCCGTATTCTTCCGTGTGTTCGGCCGCCCCTGTTGCCGAGAGTTCTCAAAAGTAACTGTTCGTTGACATACTCCCGTTCCGGATCTGCACGGTGCGCGCACGAGACAACGCAGCACGGCGTTTCCGCCCTCGGAGATGGACTGTTCCCTGCTCTCGTGTTGCTTTCTCACACGGGCCGATCGGCATGAAACCGCGTGACGTGGCGGGTTCACTTCGACGGGCTTAATACGTCCTCGCCCCTCGAATCGGAGTGCGAAGAACGCGGGACGGTCCTCCGGGCCGTCTCGTCTCGACGCCGTCCCACATGGGGTGTCGGAGGTCTGCCCGGAACGTCGCCGGCTCGGTCGGCACAGTCCGGAAGAACTTCGATGTGCTTAAGTGTGATACGGTGTTCGTATTGAAATACGATGGTCGGTGCGGAATCACCTTCCGGCGCCGACCTAACTCCGATGCGCTTAAGTGGAACAGGGCACTCGGATTGAAATACGACGGTCGAACCGAACTCAGTTCGGTTCGCTCCGATCCGACGGCCTTATACATACGAGGCTGTTGGTGGAAGACACGACGTGGTCGGAGGCAGTTCGAACCTGTCTCCGCTCGCGGACCCGGCGATTTCCGGTGGGTTTATACCCACTCAGAGAATATAATCAGGTCCGAAGGAAATGAGGATTCCACCCCTGCGGTCCGCCGTATAGATGGGATCTGATGTTAGCCTTGGCAGTTCGGTGACACTCGGTCGGTCCGATTGTCATCGAACGCCGATAGACATTGATGGAAACACACCCTTTGGGTGTGTTCCCGCCAAACCCTCCCCGAGCTGGGTAACAAGTTCGGGGAACACATTCCGGTTGATCCTGCCGGAGGCCATTGCTATCGGTGTCCGATTTAGCCATGCGAGTTGCACGTTTAACGTAGCAAACTGCTCAGTAACACGTGGCCAAACTGCCCTATGGATCGGGATAACCTCGGGAAACTGAGGCTAATCCCGAATAGCACATCCATCCTGGAACTGGAGGCTGTGTGAAACGCTCCGGCGCCATAGGATGTGGCTGCGGCCGATTAGGTAGACGGTGGGGTAACGGCCCACCGTGCCGATAATCGGTACGGGTCATGAGAGTGAGAGCCCGGAGACGGACTCTGAGACACGAGTCCGGGCCCTACGGGGCGCAGCAGGCGCGAAACCTTTACACTGCACGACAGTGCGATAGGGGGACACCGAGTGCGAGGGCATAGAGCCCTCGCTTTTGTAGACCGTAAGGAGGTCCACGAATAAGGGCTGGGCAAGACCGGTGCCAGCCGCCGCGGTAACACCGGCAGCCCGAGTGATGGCCGATATTATTGGGCCTAAAGCGTCCGTAGCTGGCCGCACAAGTCCGTCGGGAAATCCACTCGCTTAACGAGTGGGCGTCCGGCGGAAACTGTGCGGCTTGGGACCGGAAGATCCGAGGGGTACGTCCGGGGTAGGAGTGAAATCCCGTAATCCTGGACGGACCACCGATGGCGAAAGCACCTCGGAAGGACGGATCCGACAGTGAGGGACGAAAGCTAGGGTCTCGAACCGGATTAGATACCCGGGTAGTCCTAGCCGTAAACGATGCTCGCTAGGTGTGGCGCAGGCTACGAGCCTGCGCTGTGCCGTAGGGAAGCCGTGAAGCGAGCCGCCTGGGAAGTACGTCTGCAAGGATGAAACTTAAAGGAATTGGCGGGGGAGCACTACAACCGGAGGAGCCTGCGGTTTAATTGGACTCAACGCCGGACATCTCACCAGCTCCGACAGCAGTAATGACAGTCAGGTTGATGACCTTACTCGACGCTGCTGAGAGGAGGTGCATGGCCGCCGTCAGCTCGTACCGTGAGGCGTCCTGTTAAGTCAGGCAACGAGCGAGACCCGCACCTCTAGTTGCCAGCAGCATCTCGCGATGGCTGGGTACACTAGGGGGACTGCCGTCGCCAAGACGGAGGAAGGAACGGGCAACGGTAGGTCAGTATGCCCCGAATGAGCTGGGCGACACGCGGGCTACAATGGTCGAGACAATGGGATGCGACACCGAGAGGTGGAGCTAATCTCCTAAACTCGATCGTAGTTCGGATTGCGGGCTGAAACCCGCCCGCATGAAGCTGGATTCGGTAGTAATCGCGTGTCAGAAGCGCGCGGTGAATACGTCCCTGCTCCTTGCACACACCGCCCGTCAAAGCACCCGAGTGGGGTCCGGATGAGGCCTGGTTCCCAGGTCGAATCTGGGCTCCGCAAGGGGGCTTAAGTCGTAACAAGGTAGCCGTAGGGGAATCTGCGGCTGGATCACCTCCTAACGATCGGGACTGAGGCATCGTCCTCAGCCCACCTTTGGCGATCTATCGGCTTCGATGCGCGACCGACCGAGCACCTTTGAACTGCCAAGGCTAACGGCCGGGCCCATAGCTCAGCGGTAGAGTGCTTCCTTTGCAAGGAGGATGCCCTGGGTTCGAATCCCAGTGGGTCCATCTCACGTGCCCGATCCGAACCGTGTCCCTTAAGTGGGAACCGCGGTACGGTTCGGGTACGCAGAACCGATGCACCACTCCGTGCAAGCGCGAGTGGGAAGGGTGGACACAGACCAGCAGTCGACTGGTCTGTGAATGAGACCGTGTGTACGTGCGATCCAGACGCTCACTGGACCCGTTTCATCGGGTTTATGAGCGATCTATCATTACCGTGGCTACTGTGCCATCTGGTGAATAGCTCGGCTCAAGCGCCGACGAAGGACGTGCCAAGCTGCGATAAGCCTCAGGGAGCCGCACGGAGGCGAAGAACTGAGGATCTCCTAATGGGAATCCCCACCGCAATTGCTTCGCGCAATGGGGAACGCCCCGGATTGAAACATCTTAGTAGGGGCAGGAAAAGAAAGCGAATGCGATGTCGTTAGTAACCGCGAGTGAACGCGACACAGTCCAAACCGAAGCCTTCGGGCAATGTGGTGTTCGGACTGGCTCTCATCGGGCGAACGGTTTCGAGAAGTCTCCTGGAACGGAGCGTGATACAGGGTGACAACCCCGTATCGGAACCAACTAACCCGTGCGTCAGCTCCAGAGTATCGGGGATTGGAAATTCCTCGTGAATCCGGCAGACATCGTCTGCCAAGACTAAATACGTCCT
>NZ_JAHLKM010000044.1:12248-14360 GCF_024449025.1 Natronomonas aquatica
TTCCGTCGTACGTTTTGAAAAACGAACCAGGGAGTGTACTTGTCTGGCGAGTCTAACCCGTTCATCGGGGAAGGCATAGGGAAACCGACATGGCCGCAGTGCTTTGCACCAGGGCCGCCGTGTTCAAGCGCGGGGAGTCAGACGGGTACGACCCGAAACCGGGTGATCTACGCGTGGACAGGACGAAGCGTGGCGAAAGCTACGTGGAGGTCCGTTAGAGTTGGTGTCCTACAATACCCTCTCGTGATCTACGTGTAGGGGTGAAAGGCCCATCGAACCCGGAAACAGCTGGTTCCGACCGAAACATGTCGAAGCATGACCTCTGCTGAGGTAGTCCGTGGGGTAGAGAGACTGATTGGAGGCGTGGCCCTCGAGAGAGGTTCACCCTTCTGTCAAACTCCGAACTCACGGACGCCGTGGACGCAGGGAGTCCGCTGTGCGGGGTAAGCCTGTGCAGCGTGAGGGAGACAACCCAGAGCTGGGTTAAGGTCCCAAAGTGTGGACTAAGTGCGATTGAAGGTGGTCCCGAGCCCAAGACAGCCGGGAGGTGAGCTTAGAAGCAGCTACCCTCTAAGAATAGCGTAACAGCTTACCGGCCGAGGTTCGGGGCGCCCAAAATAATCGGGGCTCAAGTCCACCACCGAGACCTGGCAATACGCCTTACAGCGTAGTTTCGTAGGTCGGCACTCCGGTTGGGTGGAAGCTCGGGCGAGAGTTCGAGTGGACCGACTGGTGAAGAAAATCCTGGTTGCAGTAGCAGCGATAGTCGGGTGTGAATCCTGACGGCCAAATGAGCAAGGGTTCCTCGGCAATGTTCGTCAGCCGAGGGTTAGCCGGTCCTAAGACTCGTCGTAATTCGAGCGAGTCAAATTGGGAAGCTGGTTAATATTCCAGCGCCGTTGTACACTCAACGCCGACGCCTTGGGGTCGACCGAACCGGGCTTTCGCCCGGTCGAACTGTCCAAATCCGTGGAAGCCGTAACGGCACGAAGCGGACGAACGGCAGGATAGCGCAAGTCGGTTCAACCTGGGGCCCGTGAAAAGGCAAGTACAACGTCCGTACCGAGATCCGACACAGGTGCTCATGCCGGCGAAAGGCAAGGCCTGTCGGGAACAACCGACGTTAGGGAATTCGGCAATCTGGCCCCGTAAGTTCGCGATAAGGGGTGCCTGCCTCGGGAAGAGGCAGGTCGCAGTGACTCGGACGCTCCGACTGTCTAGTAACAACACAGGTGACTGCAAATCCGCAAGGACTCGTACAGTCACTGAATCCTGCCCAGTGCGGGTATCTGAACACCTCGTACAAGAGGACGAAGGACCCGTCAACGGCGGGGGTAACTATGACCCTCTTAAGGTAGCGTAGTACCTTGCCGCTTCAGTAGCGGCTTGCATGAATGGATTAACGAGAGCGTCGCTGTCCCAACGTTGGGCCCGGTGAACCATACGTTCCAGTGCGGAGTCTGGAGACACCCAGGGGGAAGCGAAGACCCTATGGAGCTTTACTGCAAGCTGTCGCTGGGACATGGTCGCTGATGTGCAGGATAGGTAGGAGACGTTACACAGGTGCGTGCGCCAGCACGTCGCCGAGTCAACACTGAAATACTACCCGTCAGTGACTGTGACCCTCACTCCGGGAGGAGAACACCGATAGCTGGGCAGTTTGACTGGGGCGGTACGCGCTCGAAAAGATATCGAGCGCGCCCTAAGTCCATCTCAGTCGGGACAGAGACCCGACGGAGAGTGTAAGAGCAAAAGATGGATTGACAGTGATCTTCCCAACGAGGATCGCTGACGCGAAAGCGTGGTCTAGCGAACCGATGAGCCTGCCCGATGCGGGCCATTGATGACAGAAAAGCTACCCTAGGGATAACAGAGTCGTCACCCGCAAGAGCACATATCGACCGGGTGGCTTGCTACCTCGATGTCGGTTCCCTCCATCCTGCCCGTGCAGAAGCGGGCAAGGGTGAGGTTGTTCGCCTATTAAAGGAGGTCGTGAGCTGGGTTTAGACCGTCGTGAGACAGGTCGGCTGCTATCTACTGGGTGTGTTTGACGCTTGACAGGAACGACCGTATAGTACGAGAGGAACTACGGTTGGGTGCCACTGGTTTACC
>NZ_JAHLKM010000045.1 GCF_024449025.1 Natronomonas aquatica
CAGACCGTCGCGGCCGGCAAGGTCCTCAGCGTCAACGAGCGATAACGCATGCAGCAGGCACGCGTTCGCCTCGCGGGGACGGCGCCGGACGACCTCGACGACATCTGTGACGATGTCCGCGAGATCGCGGACAAGACCGGCGTGACGCTCTCGGGTCCGGTGCCGCTCCCGACGAAGACACTGGAGATACCCTCGAGAAAGTCCCCCGACGGCGAGGGGACGGCGACGTGGGAACACTGGGAGATGCGCGTTCACAAGCGGCTCATCGACATCGACGCCGACGAACGCGCCCTCAGACAGCTCATGCGGATCCAGGTCCCGAACGACGTCTCGATCGAGATCGTCCTCGAGGACTGACCGACGTTTCGGGCCGGAGGACGGCGCGTCGTCGTGTCATAGTGCTCACGCGCGGCCACCCGTGGTCGCTTTCGAGGACCCAAACCAGAAGACTCAAACGACTCACTCGGCAACCATCGGCCGCGGGCTCGTAGATCAGCGGCAGATCGCTTCCTTCGCAAGGAAGAGGCCCCGGGTTCAAATCCCGGCGAGTCCATCCCGAGGCCGCTTTCTCCGTAATCCACAGACGGCGTAGAGCCGCTTATACCATCAATCTCCGCAGCGACGGTGACTTGGTGAGGTCTATCGGCAACCTATGCCGGTCCGCGTGGATGATGCCTCATCACTCAGGAGCTACCGTGTGGCGGTTACACGTAGTGTGCTCTCTCGCCGGTAGCAAAAGTATTGAAATACCCGCCTTCTTTTGCCGGTGAGTTTCACTCACGACCCCTTTATTGAGAAGGAGCCGGAGGGCACCGGACGAAATCTTCCATCGGTAGTATATAAAATATTTCAGAAACCGATAGACTGCGGCCGTACGTACATATTTGCGTTTAAGTACGTACGTGCGGGATAATAGAGGGGGTAGTTCAGACACAGACTGTGAGTGCCGGCCAACCGTTTGTGAGTGGCACCTCTTCGGTCTCCCGATAATACTACTCTGAGCCTGCGTCGTTGATCCGAAACCACTTGTCCGACAAGGGGCGTGATTAGTGTCGGTTCTTTGAGCGGGACATCGAGTTTATGCAGGATCGTATGCCAACTCACGCTGGAGGTCATAAATGATAATATATTGATGGGAAATAAAACCGAGATACACCTCTCGAAGCGGTAGAAACTCAGGTTGCCGACCCGGTTAGCATACATATGTCCGATTAATAGAACTTCCTCTACTATTGGAATATGAAACAGAACGAACTAATTGATTTAGTTGGGATACTGATCTTCGTATCTGTTTATAACGAACGTAAGGAATGCTCCCACCTGATGGAGCAAGAGTATAGAATAATCTTGGTCAAAGGTTTCGTGTCGCTTTCTATCTCCACCTGTTCGCTGGACACCAATTTGGAGCCCGTTGATGATTTGTTCCCACTCAGCAAACATTGCCTCATTAGGGTCAAACAACCCCTTGTCCTTAATGGAATTTAGATAAGCACTCACACCATCACCTTCGTTATTCCAGCCACGCTCTTCAACGCAGATTTTGATCAAAACTGCTTCAAGACTATTGTCGCTAGTTGTCCACTCTGGCTCAGAGGACCAGTTGCTGACACGTAGTGGTCTGAATAAGGCGACTGAATCAGTCACCTGATTCAGCCGCTGTCCGGATTGATGCGTGATGAGGCTACCAAAACTCAAACGCATCCTCACAGATCCGGACGAGTTCCTTTCGAACGGTCAATTAAAGTCTCTTAGCATCGAGTTGCTTGAGCTGATACCGATGGAAGGGATCGAGGGCTCCGGCCTCGATTCCGAGAAAATCATGGAAGTCGTTCTCCGAGCTGCTGTCGATACGACCTCTGTTAACGGCGTCACGACGAACGCTGAAGACACACCAAATCGCAAGACTGTGATGCACTGGTTGGACACGCTGGAGAAAGAACCGATGCTTGACGCTGTCAACGACATTCTCGCTTTGATGGCATTGACGGTTCTCGACCGCGACCGGTCGAGAACCATCTGTTTCGACTTCATGGACAATCCGTTCCACGGGCATCCCGAGGACGAAACCGAGTTCAGGAGAATGCAAGCACGCGACGGGACGACGAAGTGTCACCGCTACTGCACAGCGTTCGTCATCGCCCAAGGAAAGCCACTGACGCTGGCGATGGAACCAGTTGACGGCGATGACAGCAAGGCCGACGCGGTCGAGCGCGTGCTCGCCCGCGTCGAGACGTATCCGTTTGAGACTGAACAGATTCTCATGGACAGAGCAGCCTTTGCTGGCGAATTGATCGGTGTGCTTCGGAAGACAGCGCCGCCAGTCTTTCCGGTCAAGACCGGGAAAGACTCGCTCCGCGAGAAGCTCTCGGTCAACGTGTCGAAGATGACCGAGGAGACGATCTGTGAAGGCAAAGAGCACGAACAGACATATCCACTGGCGGTCAACGTCACCTATCACAACGGTGACCGTGGGAAGTCAGGGCTCAAACAGACAGGATACGCGGCGTACGGTCTGGAAGACCGCACGCCGCAGCAAGTGGCACAGGTCTACAACCATCGGTCACGGATCGAGAAGAGCTACGAGAAATTCCGGGAAGCGCGTGCCCTAACAACGACGCCATCGACGACAATTCGGCTCTTCTACGTGGGTGTCGGATTTCTGTTAGAGCAGTTGTGGCTCGTGGTGCAGTGGGCGGTGCTCGCCCGGCCACGGCGTGGCGGGCGAGCACTCCCGACCGAGTTCGCGTTCGGCGATGCGTTCCTCCACGGGATCGAGCAGGTGTTGGACGATGAACTCGGCTGGAAGGAGAAGCACCGGACGAACGCAGAAGGACTGCCGCCAGGATACGAACACGGACTCGGCTGAGCCGCCTCGCTTCGGCCGAAGCGAGGCTGGCAAACAGCGACAGCTGTCTTCTGAGAGGAGTCTGAGCGACGGCCACAGCCGAAAGCAACCAGATCTGTGACTGTTCTTTCAGTCTCTGAGATATCAAAAGCGTAGTTCGTCTTGTTTCGGCGTCCTCACCGTATCAGACCGACCTCTTGCTGCCGCCGTTATCGAGAGAGTGGACAACTAGCGATTGTATAGCTTTTCAGCTATAAGGTACGAGAACTGCTCATCTTGATACTGAGTCCATGCTTCATTATATGGGCTGACTTCCTCTTCCCACCTCCCTTTTTTTCCTAACGCCCGAAGCTGCTGATCTGATTCGATTACGGATTTATCAGCTAACGTTTCAAAATGGATATTAAATGGCTTCTCAGGTCGAGACGGAGTGCTGCTATGTCGTGAACTGTAACCGCTACTGTTCTTTGCTTCTCGATACTTACCGAGGGCCTCAGCAAAGGTTTCTATTTCGTTCCTTTCTGGGCGTATCCGTAGTAAGATACCTTCTTCAACAAGAATACGTCTTAATTTGTGATCAATATCAAGAAGTTCTTCAATGGGATGGTTTTCGCCAGATAACGTAGACTCCTCCCACAGCTCATTGATTAATATTTCTATCAGAGTAAGAACATCATCGTGGCCTTCTGTTGAAATGAACTTATCAAGTGATTGTTTTGCAGGGCCCGTGTTTGCCGTTTCAAAGTAGTTGGCGTGTTTTCCAACTTCGGTTCTGTACTCGGTATATGCATCAGCAATCTCTGCTCTTGTTGCAATCTGATTCAATGAGAAAGAGATGCGATTCGCCGCTGTATCAGTAAACTCTTGATCGATACGTTGCTCAACTTCGGAGTTGCGATTACTCCAAGGAACCCAGCGACTCATTAATGAACCTGATGCTCACTCGGGTTAAATAGTTGATGTTAACCAACATCTCACTGATTAGTTATTTTATATTCGAACCATCAGGTGTGGAGATCGGGCTCGTAAGTTGTACGAGGAGCAAACGCGAACAAGCCGCAGAACCTGTTGACCTCTATATGCCGTCGACGTTCTTCAGCAATGCGCGTGAGTACGTCGAAGAGAATTGAGAAAGGATACCGGACTCTGCTGGACGTGATACTGGCTGATGGTAGTCGGGGTATCAAAATGGTAGAGGAAGTTTCTTGAACTGATCGCAGCCCGGGCCGGCATCTGTGGTGGCATGGGTTCGGTATTCCGTCTATCGGTTTCACTACTACTCATAGAGCCGGATCGATCTCCGATCTACTCAGTATTTTATTTCTGCTGGTTTACACACCACTCGAATAGCTCTTGTTTCAGTTCATCACAAGTAGGGCCAAACAGGCGTCCAAGTCGATACCTCAAGTTGTCCCACGTAAGGTTGGTTAGTTCTGGATCATCGCCATATCGTGGGGACTCGTCATTGCCTTTCACTGCGGCACCCCACCCACGTTTGAATGCTCCTTGCCGGTCAGGCTCCGGGCCATCTCGTCGATGATCCTCATCGTACTCGATCAGATTTGATGGCATATGCCACTGTTCGATTGGCAAGTTTCATAATTTTCCCGCCGGCGTTGAGTCTCTATACGGGATTCACCTACAAACGCCAATCCCCGAATGGGGAAACCTACCTAACCACGTCTGGGAGTCGATCCGCAGCAAAATGCCCGACGAACTCCTTGATTCCGTTTCGTATGTCGTTCGGAGTTTTGTCTGTCTGACCTTCAATCACGTTAAGCTGCTTCGCTATCGCGCGAATTTCCTCAGTTAGATCGACTCGACATACCTGTCCCTCCGTGTTGTTGTGAAGGTTAGAGCACCACAAAGTCCAGCGGAACCCATCTGTCCCGATAGCAATCATCTGCTCGTGTTCCATCTCGCGGAGGTACTTACAGAAGGCATTTACCTCGATGTACTCGCGTATGTCGCTCGTCGCCGCACGCTTCGTTTTCTGTTCCTTGTTTGCGGCCTTAGCTTCGAGGATACAGACTAACGACGGGTCGACCTGCTTCAACAGGAAGTCCGGACGCTTACTTTCGACGCTCCGGAACGTAGTCGGTCGACGAACAAAGTGAGCTCCGACCCCATCGTACTCGGTCGATGCAGGATTAATGTACCCCAGGCCGTGGAGCACGGGTTCGATGAGATATTGCTCGGTGAACATCTCAGGTTGCTGGCCGACGTAGGGTCCGGGGAGTGTCTGTGTTTCGCCGTCAGTAAGAATCTGTCTCAACTTGCCACCCTCACCCAATTCTCGGAATTTGAGGGGGAATGTGTGAAGCTGTTGTCGGACTCGTTCGGCCACCGGATCGAACTCGTCCAGTTGCGTCTCAGTCATCGGCGACAGCTTCCTCGACGATCTCGATTTCCTCGTCAGTCAGCTCGTAGAGGTCGTAGACGATCTCATCGATCAGGTCGTCCGTCCGCTCAATCTCCTTGTCGAGTTCCTCCGCCCGTTCTACAGCATCCCTGTACCGTTCGAGATCCTCAGCCACGTCATCGGGATCTGGTAACGTTATCGCCTCCAGCCGGTCTATCAGTGAGTTCGTCTTCGTGGCTGTCTCGCGGAAACCGGCGAAGCCACCGGCCTCCTCGACGGCGACCGGCACGAACGACTCCACGAGGTCGGCCTCGATTTCGGTAAGGTCGGTTAGTCGCATCGCTGGCATCGGCTCGGTTTCGGTGTAGCCCCATTGGTCGGTCTCATAGGCGTCGTCATCGTCCGGTTTGTATCGAGCTGTGGCGTGGATAATAACCGTGTTCTCATCCTGACGTACGCAGGTGACCGTTCCGACGCGGATGTTCTCGTAGTCCTCCTTAGTGGCCGCGAGCTTCGTGTCGCCGACGCCCTCCGGGGGTTGATAGATACCCACGTCCGAGACGGTTGGTTCCTCGATGTAGGGCTGAATGTAGTCGAGAAGCGAGAGATTGAGATCGTGTCTATCCTTGATGAGCGAAATCATCTCGCCAACGAGATCCCGAATCTCGTTGTCGCTGGTAGCGACTGGGAACTCTCGGATATGGATCCGACGGAATTCTTGGTAGCCTCCACGGAGAGTCGAGAGTGTATTCTCACACCAGAACTCGGAGAGAGTGGAGTTCAATATCCCGATGAGACGCTTGTCGGCTGGAATTGCGAAGCATTTGTCGTTCATATATCGCCCCTGAAAGTCATAGGCGAATCGGGGCTCAGATGCAATGATTGGATAAACTATCTTTTCGCTTTTCAGGACATCGTAGTAGTCACACGGGCGTAGTTCCCACCAGCACTCTCCACGATCATGGCGGGCTCTGGCGTCCTTCTCGTACTCACGGAGATGGTCTGCGATTCCCGGGAACTCCTTCTCGAACCACTCCCAAGCCTCGTCCTCGCTTGCGTATGGCGAGTTGGTGAATGTCCACCCAGAAGGGACTGCGATTAAATAACGGTCCGAAAAATCTACAGCGTACCTGTTGATGTCTTCTCCAACAATCAATGGATGGATGAACTGATCGCTATCGGCATTACGCGAGAAAATCCTATCGCGAACTTCTGAATCAATAAAGAATGCTTCGTTCAGCCCGGTCTTGACACCATATCGAATATCGGCTGAGTCCGAAGTTTCAATGGACTCAAACAAGGGAATTCCGCTCTCCTTCATACGGGAAACTATCTTCGGGGCGGCTGGATGAGAGATGAGCCACTGCTCAGCCGAAAAGAGTTCTTGTTCGACTGGATATGAGCGGTCTGCTACCTCTGTCTGTAAGTCGCTGAACGTCAAGTCCTCGGCACGGGTCACAGATACAGTATTCTCGTCTGTTAGAGCGTTCTCGAACACGAGAATCATCGGATATGCCGAAACCGAAGGCGAAAATACGGGCAAATCGTCGAAGTCGAGAATTGTACGTAATGTGGTTTCCTGACTTAGCAGGTTACGCAGGTTCTCTCCGTATTCCGCCTTCGTGAATTTGTTCGAGATAATGTATCCGAACTGTCCGCCAGACCGCAACAATCGCTTCCCGTTCTCCACAAAGTACGCGTAGAGATCCGCTACGCTGTGATACACCTTGTATTCGGACTGAAAATAGTTTTTCGAGGCGCTCAGTTGCTCTTGACGGACATATGGTGGATTTCCGATCACGGCATCAACCCCGGAATCCTCTCGTAGAGTGCCACCTTCCCCGTAGAATACCTCCGGAAACTCCAACCTCCAGTGAAAGAAGTCCCGCTCAGCGGCCATCACCTGTGCAGTCGTGAACCAATCAGCCTCCGTCACCGCATCCCACTCTTCGTCATTCTCAAGTGCCTGCGCTATCCTCTCGTATGCGCCGCCTGGGACATCAAGACCGAACCGTTCGGCGGTATGTACATTCGCCATCGATACAAGCCGATTTCGAAGATCATCCTGTTCGATTTCTTCATATTTACGTTTCATCTCACGCACGTCGTCGATACCTTCATTCTCGATTGCCAGAAATTCGCTGTATATGTCCATCAACCGCTCTATGGTGCCTTCACGAGTTGCACCGAACTCCGCCAGTGACGCCTGCTCGTTGTCACCGTTAGTATCTGACTCCAACTCCTCGATAGCTTCTATGTCTGAACCGACCAGCGAGTTACCCTGCTTGAAATGGTGGTCGAGGAAGGCCAGCGGACGGTCGGCGGCCAGCGTCTCCAGCCACATCGACAGCTTCGCCAGTTCGACGGCCATCCCGTTCAGGTCGACACCATAGATGCACTCCTTGGCGATCTCGCGGCGGATGTGCTGTTCGTCGAAGGCCACACCGAACTCTGACTCCGCCTCGCGTACTTCGGCCATCACTTGCTCGGAGAGATATCCGGTTGCCTTCGTGAGAAAGTGGCCGCTCCCCATCGCTGGGTCGAGAATCCGAAGGTCAGTTACGCGACGAAAGAACGGCCCGATGTACTCCTGTGTGCCTGGCTCGAAGCCCTGATCTATGAGGTCTTCACGTATTTCTTTGACCAGCGGCCCGACTGTCTCCTCGACGATGTACGTCACTACGTAGTCGGGCGTGTAGTAGGCACCCGTCGCTTTGCGTTCGCCTTCATCGTTGACGACGTACAACCCGGCTTCAGGCACAGTCTCAACGGCATCGGCCACACTGACTTCGGTGGCTGGTTTCCAGACCTGACCGCCATCTTCCGCAACCGCCGCGTACTGCTCGGGCGCGATGCGGAACTGGTGTTCAAGCAAGCCCTCGTAAACGCTCCCGAGGTGGCGCGTGTCCAGGTCGGCGTAGTCCGCCAACACGTACCGCCCCTCGTCGTTCTGCGTGGTCGACAATCGGTAGATGACCTCGGCGAGATATTGGTTGCTTACCTCGTGGTCAGTCAGAAAGTCATGTTCCTCGTGATCGAACAGGCCGCCGTTATACGGTGGGATGCCGAGATCTTCCTCGCCCTCGTCGATGAGCCGGAACAGATCTTCAAGCCGACTCCACATCGTTGTCGAGTAATCGGAGAATTCGTCCTCAAAACCCTCATCCACTTCGCCGATGGTGTCATGTATGTCCAGCCGGAGTTCGTCGAGGCTGAAGTTCTGGTCGTATTCGTCCTGCGCTGATTGGCCCTCGGGGTGGATGAGACCACGTGCCTCCGCGTATAGAACGAACATCAGCCGATAGAGAAACACAAGCGACTGCTCTTTCAGTTCGTCCAGAGCTTTCTCATCGTCGGGGTCGATGTCAAGGCCATCGTTGGTCTCAACGAAGCCGCGCCCGAGCACCCGGAGCGCGGTGAAAACGTTGTCCTGAAGATTCTCCCCGAGTTCCTGTGACGCTGTTTCGCTCTCAGACCATACCTCGTCAAGGAACGTCGTCCCGCCGGATTCGTGGAACGCGTTGGGCCGGAAGAACACATAGAAGTATTTGAACGCCTCCAAGTCGCCATGTTCGAGCAGTTCCGGGAGGTCGACCTCGTAGTAGGTCTGGGTCTCGTAGTCGTTGGTTCCATAGAGCCGCCACTTGCGACCGTTCGTGAGCACACCCCACTGAATGTTCGGCGGCGTGTTTTCAAGATAATGTTTAGTCTGGTGGGAGGCGTTCCGGTATGGTCGTTGTTCGCTGAACTGGATGTTGAACGCGGCATCCCACTGTTTGGCTTCGACGATACCAATACCACGCTCGAAGAGATCAGTCGTGTCCTCAGTTTTGAGGTAGACACCGGCGGCATCTCGGCGGTCGGTCGGTGATTCAAACAGGAGCTCATCGACATAGCCGCCACCGTTTGGAAGCGTCACTTCCTCCTGCGTCCCAAATCCGAGTACATCGAGTACTTCGTCAATCCAGTTGTCGATGAGCGCGTCTTCGCCGTAGCCCTCCACCAGTGACCCCTCTAAGTCGTAGAGTGTTTGGAGATCGTCCATCGCTTCGCGGGCGTCGTCGTCACAGTCCCACTCCTCGCGTTCCTGTACGCGGTCGTCCAAATAGTGACCAGAGAAGAGATTCGCGTTGACGTAGGGTCGTTCGGAGAGCGTAGCTTGACTCATTTAATATACCTCAAAGTCGTCCGTGGAAGTCACAAATAGATGACGGTAAATTAGCTGATTTGCTGGGGACGAGTGGAGAGCACCTGTACAATTTTTCTTCCAGCGGCAACAGAATCCCCAACGACTCCACATCGTTGTCCTCGTAGCCAAAGTCGCACGGCGTCAGTTACGCGGTCATGCATCGCCACCAACTGCTGGGTGTCTATCTCACGGAGATCGGGGGGCGTATCGTCGCCGTAGACGTTAGACACGACTTCGTACTCTCGATTCGTGAGCTCCATCGCTATTCCTCCGGTACTGGTCGAAGATCGCGCCAGCGGAAGTGATCGCTGTCGCTGTTCTCGAACTCAACGGCAAATAGATACGAATCGCGCTCGTCACCAGTCGCTTGGCCAGCTTCGTCCTCGATCACCTCTATGACCTCTCCAGTTCGTCCGTGATAGCGGTCGAAATCGGGATCGTCTCTATCAGGAATGTCAACGCGAACACAATCACCGACCTCAAATCGTCTCATTAGCGTACTCATCGATGGGCTGGCTTCCTGTTCGTTACGATCCAGCCCACCGTTCGCCCATCTCGCGGGCCCGTTCATTAACATCGTCTCGATGGTCGATATGAGCTCGCTTCACTCGGCCCGCCATCTGTTCGAAGCCACATCGGCCGTTGCACCCATATTAGACTTTCCAACTCGCCGCTTCCTCTTTCATTCCATAGCAAAGTGACGACCCGCAGTCAGGACACGTTGCTGATGGATGGAGACTCATGATCATTGTCGGCTCCAGGTTTCTGTCTCATTGTGCGATAATAGGCCCATTACCCTAACTAAAGCCGTGATTTTCAAAAGGGTTATCCAAGCCTTAGTTGGCAAGGACTTTGCTTGTGGTGGCATGTCAATAATATGTCTGTTATCCGGTTCTGGAGCCCAGTTTCCACCTCTCGAAGTGGGGTTCGGGCCGTGGGGAAGCCATCGGATACGGTGTATTAGCGTCCCAATTTCAACAGAACATACTCCTACTCAATATAATGTCTCAAAGTAATATTCAAGTGGTGCTCCGTCAGGGCTCACCTTCGTGACTCGCCATCAGAATAGTCTATTTGCCAACTCGTACTGACACTCTATTCCATATGGTTGGCTTTCGATACCGGAGAAATAATAGAATGGATATCTGTGTTTGAAGGCCTGTGTGCTATGTTTCCATCTTTTGGTTCGGTACGTTTATATTGAAACAGCAGGACATTGCTGATGTTCCCCCTTGCGAAGAACAAACAGGGAACACAGAGGACGATACATGAGCTCTCCAGCAACACCTGCGACGCCGGATAGTACTCAGCAAACACTACACGATGTCACGATCTCCCAGCGATTGCGTTCGTTCCCCAGCAGAATCATTCTCCGATACGAACCTACTGAGATATTCGAAGAGTTTCTCGTCGGGAACTTCCATATAAAATACGTCGTATTCAACGCGACGGATGCGGCGAAGCTGGTACGTGATCATGGTTCAGTGCACGCCGTTCTTGAAGACTGGCAAATTCCGATAGTCACCGCAACGGATCCCGATGCCGATATTTACAACAGACAGCGAGACGATATACGGGAACTTCTCGCGAACATTCAACCGGCAATCTACATCCCCGACGCGGGAACGGTTTATTGGGACGAACCAGACTCACAAGAGGGTGGACTCCGCTTCTTCATCCGAAGGCTTGACTGGGTGATCGACGAGGTCGAAAAAAACAATTGGAACATAGCGGTTCTCCCACTCGCGAAGGGAATGGAGAAATGGCACTACGAGATCCTCCGCGACTGTTACGAGCGTCACGATTTTTCCAACTACGCGTTCTACTGTAAGCAGTATTTCGGTGAGGATCGTGGAAACAGAATCTCCCAACTTGAGAGCCACATCCAGAACCTCATCGATGTGATGAACGCCAAGAAAATTCTCGTAATCGCGCTGCTAAGTGAGAACTACTTGAGAAGACTTCAGCCACAGGTTCAAGCGGCATGTGGCATTTACCAGTTTGCTGCGAATTGTAAAGAAGACGGTCAATTCATCGAGGTCGACTTCGTCGATTGGCGGGACAATCTTGAGAACACACTTTCCGACAAACCAACGGTGATTCAACAATGATGGGGCTCGGCGGTAGCGGTAACAGAGACGACCGTGAGGAGGATGACGCAGAAGACAGTAGCACCTCTCCAAGCCAGGAGACACTCGTTGACGATTCAGGAGACGAGACGACAGATAAAAACGATGATTCTGACGGGGGTGCGGCGGCCGGTGCAGCAGGTGCCGCGGCTGGAGCCGCTTCGGGAGGTGCCGCAGGTGGTTCTGGCGGGGCTGCGGCCGGCGCAGGTGCAGGTGCAGCAGTCGCTGGTGAAGGAAATGGCACTGGCGATTCCACCGAATCTGGTGAAGAAGGTGAGGATTCGTCCGACAAAGACGATTTGAAGGACGCGGATCAGTCGAACGAAGAATCGACAGGCGAGTCTGAAGGCGAAAGTCGTGAACGTGACCCCGATGAGTCAGATGAGCGTGAACAACGTGAGAAGAGCGAAGAAAGCGATGAAGAGGAAGACGAGGATGAGGATAACGAGAAGAAACAGGCGGAACTCGTTGTCCACACAGACGCGTGGGACGCGACTGGGTGGGGGATCGAACCGACGCTAAAGAGATTAGATGTTGAGTTCGGGGACAATTTCGACCTCTCTTACGAGGTGCTCTCTCCGAGAGAGATTAATCGTGAAGGGTATGTCTCGGATGCGAGACGTTACGAGATGCCCTGTGCCGATGTTGGAGAGTTACCGGACAACACAGTCGCTTCGACCAGAGCCCTTCGCGTAGCCAAGAATCTGAATCCGGATCTGTTTCGTGACTACCTCCGCCGCCTCCGAATTGCTGCTCTGATCGAAGAGCGATCCATCGAGGAGGAAGGCACCTTGGTCGACCTTGCTGAGAAAGTCGGGTTTGAAAAGGATCTGTTTGAGCAAACGATGAGAGAGACAGCCAACCGAGAGATAAAGCCTATCGAAAAGACGCCAGCAATGAACGGATCTGTAGGCGATGAGGAGATTGCGTGGTCTGGAAACCTCGAATACGGACTTGCTTTTGGAGTACTCATCGACAACGATGTTGCCCCGGAAGGATTTCCGCCCACACTCGCACAGTTTGTTTACAAATACGAGCCGGTATCGACTGTGGAAGCTACTATGGTGCTGAACATCGAGGAAAACCAGCTCGCACAGTCAGGAAAGATACACCATACCCGATTTGGCCATGCTGACTTCTGGGCTTTCGATGGAGACTCAAATGGGTTAGACTGAGTCCAGGTTACACTGGCTTTTGCTTGAAATTGATTGTCCTATGAGAGCTGGAGTATTTTCAAATTATCTTATGATTCGATTTTCAAGAGAGCCTGGACTGTGGCCAGTGAGCCGCTCGTACATCTCAATAGCTTGCTGTTCAGTCATAGACGAAATGAAGTCCGCCACTGCTCGTGCCCGTCCATTGCTGGGTGGTCCGAACGAGCCACGACAGAGATCACCAGCGACCCATTCACTGTACGGCTTTGGAATTGCTGAGAGACTCATCTCATCACCCTGCGCTTCCTCATACAGTGTCTCAAATAGTGTTCGGATGATCTTTCGCTGTCCTCTTTGCTGAGCCATCAACGAACTATCCTGAATCACATAATAGTGTGTGAGTTCTCTCAATATGCTAATCTCTTCTTCAATTTCCCGGTCAATTTTTACATGGTAGTGAGTTTCAGAGCCGCCTTTATTTTTAGATTCAGCCAACCTTATTTTATTATCTTCGCTTATCTTTTCATTATCAGCATCCAAATAAAACCCGATGAGATATGATCTAAATCCATCCAAAAGGTTTCGTTCTCTCTGTGAGCCAGAGAAGGTTTCAAACAAGGTCGGGTATCCCAGAGCACTTTCCGCAAGCCGTGCGAATAGCTTTTGTGCAGATGTCTGGCTAAGTTCAACTCGTTTACTATTATCAAGATATTCCTGAAAAGAATCTAACTCAGTGGTCTCAATATCGTCGGAGTTCCTGTTCTTATCATCTTCAGCATCGCTTTTTTGTCTGGCCTCCCTTAGGAGACGATCAAGTGGTATTTGTCCAGTTATATAAAAATCAGTCATATCATGTATTGCGTATGTGACATCGTCAGCGTAGTCCATTATTTCCGCCGCTAAAACTGGAGCGTGTTCATTCGACAGCCCTTCTGTGGCAAAGTCAAATGCTTCTTGTTCAGTCTTATAATACCCAAATTTACCTTCACTTCTTGTCTCCTCACGGATCCACTCGCCTCTCCCATACGGATATTTCAATACAGCATTCAGCGTGGCCTTGGTAAGTCCCAATCCAGTCTCTGGATCATTATGCGCCGCTAAACGTGTTATAATACGGAATGTTTGAGCATTGCCTTCGTATCGGATCCCTCCCGGGGTATCTCCCTTTTGAACAGCAGTCGCATCATCTTCGTCAGGATCAAATTCGCTTTTTTCACCATCTGGATGTGTCTTTTCTATCAGAAGATCATCTAATTCTTGTTCTGCTAAGTGACCGAAGGGAGGGTGGCCCATGTCGTGAGCTAAGCAGGCCGCTTCAACGACATCAGGATCAAGAACGATTCTTGGGAGCGAATGCTGATTGCTGTTTTGTTCTCTTCGTCGGATTAAAAGTTCTGCTAACCGACGGCCAACCTGAGCGACTTTCAAAGAGTGAGTTTGCCGATCATGGTATAGATAGCTCTCACCCGCTCTGGCTACTTGTGTGACATCATTTAGTCGCCGAAAATACCGATCATAAAGCACTCTATCCCTATCACGCTCAAATGAGGTTCTGTTAAATTGTTGGTAAGGATTTGAATTTTCTTCGGTGACTATTTGATCTGTCTTAATAAATCCATTAAAACGGTCTCCTTGATTTCCCGGTTCTGCCATAAACGAGTTTCAAACTAAGTGTAGCTTCAGATTTGTACTCACTAGCTTAAGCTCTCTGAGCGCGTATCTACAGCAATGGGACGAAAACAGCACG
>NZ_JAHLKM010000074.1 GCF_024449025.1 Natronomonas aquatica
GCTACAAGGGATTGACCCGGATATTTGCCTCAGTGGCGGTTGGTCCCAGATCATTAAAAAACGTATATTGAATGAGGAAGCCGAAGAGAAGGGCAAAGGCGGCTTCGAGTTCGCCTACGTGATGGACAACCTCGCTCTCGCTCCTCGGCGAGGTGTCACCATCGACATCGCCCACCAGGAGTTCGACACCGACGAGTATTATTTCACCATCGTCGACTGTCCGGGCCACCGCGACTTCGTCAAGAACATGATCACTGGCGCGAGCCAGGCCGACAACGCGGTGCTCGTCGTCGCGGCCGACGACGGCGTCCAGCCCCAGACACAGGAACACGTCTTCCTGGCCCGTACGCTCGGTATCGACGAACTCATCGTCGCGGTCAACAAGATGGACCTCGTCGATTACGAGGAAAGCAAGTACAAGGCCGTCGTCGAGGAGGTCAAGGAACTGCTCCAGCAGGTCCGGTTCAACGTCGACGACGCCGAGTTCATCCCGACCTCGGCTTTCGAGGGCGACAACGTCTCCGAGGATTCGGAGAACACGCCCTGGTACGACGGGCCGAGCCTGCTCGAGGCGCTCAACAACCTGCCGGAGCCGCAGCCGCCGACGGACGCGCCGCTGCGACTGCCGATCCAGGACGTTTACACGATCTCCGGTATCGGTACCGTCCCGGTCGGACGTGTCGAGACGGGGATCCTCAAAACGGGCGAAAGCGTTTCCTTCCAGCCCTCGGACGTCGGCGGCGAGGTCAAGACGGTCGAGATGCACCACGAAGAGGTCCCGCAGGCCGAGCCCGGCGACAACGTCGGGTTCAACGTCCGCGGCATCGGCAAGGACGACATCCGCCGCGGTGACGTCTGTGGCCCCGCCGACGACCCGCCGACGGTCGCCGAGACCTTCCA
>NZ_JAHLKM010000075.1 GCF_024449025.1 Natronomonas aquatica
AAAAGCTACCTCTCGGGCCCCGAAGCGCCCGAAAACCCCTGGGAGTTCGCCCGCACCGCCGAATGGGCGGTCTCCTCGCCGCCGCCGCTTGAAAACTGGGAGGGCCGCCCCTCGTACGCCAGCGGCCACCTCGAGTTCCTCGAGCGCGATACTGGCCACGACGAGGGCCACGCGACGGCGGCCACCGACGGCGGCCACGCTACCGCCAACGAGGCCAGCGACTACATCCTCGGCGAGAAACACCCCTCGCATGCGAGCATCTGGCCGTTCGCCGCCAGCTTCTCGGTGTTCACGCTCCTGTTGGGGCTTTCGGGCATCCGTGGCTCGCTGGCGATCGATGCCGGCGCCTCGATCACCAGCGTCGGCGTCGCCCTCGAAGGTACCCCCATCTACCCGCTTTTGACGCTCGTCGGGCTCGTCGCGCTGCTGTACTCGGGCGTCAAGTGGGCCCTGGAGGACTTCTATGCGCCACCCATGGAGTTCGCCAACCGCTGGCCGTTCGACAACATCGAAAAGACCAAACTGGGGATGTGGTTCTTTTTGGCTTCGGACGTGTTGGTCTTCGGGGCGTTCATTTCGGCGGCGGTGTTCATCCGCGTCAACGCCGGCTGGCGGAGCTGGGAAGCTCTCCCGGCCTCGCTGCCCGGGCTGATCAACACTTTCGTGCTGTTGACCTCCTCGTTTACGGTCATTCTGGCGTTGGTGGCCTCCCGGCGGCGGAGCCGGAAGGGGCTCATCGCCAGTCTGGGCGCGACCATGCTGTTGGGGGTGACGTTCCTGGCGATCAAGGCCTGGGAGTGGCACCACGAGATCTACGACGTCGGCATCACGCTGACCCAGAACCCCCACGGGCCGCCGATCCAGGCCAGCATCTACTATGTGACGACCGGGCTCCA
>NZ_JAHLKM010000046.1 GCF_024449025.1 Natronomonas aquatica
ACGCGCGCATCAAGCTACGTGGACTCTATCCAGTCCCGGTTGCCGAAAGCTAGTGAGACAATGGCTGAAGCTACACTCAGTGATCGGTACTAACTTCTTGCTACCGGACTTCCTATATAGAGTTTGTTTCCGCTACGCATTATCGAATTGGTCGTATTGCTTTGATTGATCTATTATTCGTAATACTCAACCGTCTGTTTCAATCCTTCTTCGAACCCAACCTCAGGTTTGTATCCGAGTAGTTCTGTTGCTTTCGAGATATCCGCATGAGAGTGACGAACGTCCCCCGGACGCGGATCGTCGTAGATCGGTTCAATATCCGTCTCCAGCAACTCATTCAACATCTCGACTAATTCATTAACAGTGATTCGCCCCCCAGTGCCTACATTGAACGCTTCGCCGGACACGTCCCCCTCAGCAGCGAGTACGTTCGCTTGGATCGCGTTATCGATGTAGGTGAAGTCCCTCGACTGTTCGCCGTCGCCGTAAATCACTGGCCGTTCGTCGTGAAGCATCAGCTGAATAAATTTCGGGATGACTGCTGCATAATCGCCTTCTTGATCCTGACGCGGCCCGAAGATGTTGAAATAGCGTAGCGCGACCGTATTGATATCGTAGAGATCACTGAACTGTAGTGCGAGCTTCTCGGTGAAGTATTTCGAAAGCGCGTACGGGGATTCGGGAACTTCTGACATCGTTTCCGTTTTTGGCAACTCCTCACTTGATCCGTATACCGATGACGAAGAAGCGACGACGACAGTATCGACATTCGCGTGCCGGGCTGTATTGAGAACAGTCGCCGTCCCGGTACAGTTCGCGTCAGTCGTCGTGACTGGGTCATCGATGCTCCGTGGTACAGAGGGAACAGCAGCCTGATGAAAAACGTAATCGACGCCCTCAAGCACATCCTTCATCGCCGCGTCGTCGCGGATATCCGTCTCATGAAGTATGAAGTCGTCCCTGGAACGAAGTGCTTTTAAATTATTCCCCCGCCCGGTCGTGAAATTATCGATACCTCGAACGCTGTATCCACATTCCAGAAGCGCATCGGAGAGATTCGATCCGATGAACCCCGCGGCACCAGTAACGAGTGCAGTCGACATACCGGTACTGTAAGCGACAGTCGGTTGAGTGTATCGGATCTGACGGGCCTACAGCCGCACGATTTCCGCGCCGTCGACATCGAGATCGACCGTCGCGTTCCGGGTATCGAATACGAGTGACGTGTTTTCGACGATACGTCGGATATCGAGCGTGTCGTGGTTAGTGACGAGTATGACGCAGTCGGCCTGCCGTAGGCGATCGTCGGTTAGTTCTACGGAGGTGTAGATTCCCTCACCGACCTCGAATGACGGAACAAACGGATCGTGATACGAGACGTTCACGTTCCATTCTTCGAGCTTCTGAATGATGTCGATCGCCGGCGACTCCCTCGTATCGGAGACGTTCGGCTTGTATGCAGCCCCGACAACAAGCACGTCTGCGGTTGACAGCGCGACGCCTCGATCGTTGAGTTGTTCGACGACGCGCTGGACGACGTGGTCGGGCATCTCACGGTTGACAGTGTCGGCGAGGTCAATAAACCGGGTTTCGATGTCGTGTTCGCTCGCTTTCCAAGAGAGATAGAACGGATCGATCGGGATGCAATGACCACCGAGGCCGGGCCCCGGATAGAACGGCATGTACCCGAACGGTTTCGTCTCAGCGGCATCGATTGCGTTCCAGATGTCCACGTTTAGTTCGTGTGCGACCTGTGCGAGTTCGTTGATCAACCCGATGTTGACTGCCCGGAACGTGTTCTCTAGTAGTTTGACGAGTTCGGCTTCGGTTGCGGAATCGACACGAATCACTTCGTCAAAAACCGGCCCGTAGAGCGCTTCAGCGCGGTCGCCGCAGGCTGGTGTGACACCACCCAGTACCTTCGGGATTTCCGTCGGTCCGTACTCTTCGTTTCCGGGGTCGATCCGTTCGGGGGAGAACGCGAGGTAGACGTCTTCGCCGATCGTCGCGCCGTTTTCCGTTAGCGTCTCGCCGACGACTTCTTCGGTCGCCCCCGGATAGACGGTGCTTTCGAGGATGACTGTCGCCCCATCAGAGATTACGGGAGCGAGCTGCTCGACAGCGTCGATAACGAAGGATAAATCCGGCGTATCGGTCTTCCGGAGCGGTGTCGGAACACATATCGAAACGCCGTCGACATCTCGCAATGCCGTATACTCGGAGGTGAATTCGATTCCTTCGGCGAGCGCGTCGGCGATTTCCGCGTCATCGACATCGCTGACGGTCGTCGTGCCGTCGCGTAGTCGCTCAATCGTCTCCTCGTCGATATCCACGCCGACGACCTCGTGGCCCGCCCGGTGCATCGCAAGTGCAAGCGGCAGCCCGACGTATCCGAGTCCGATTACTCCAACACGGGCCGCTTGCGTGCTCATATGCCTATCGACGATTCACGGGGATTTCAGCCTATCGCTCTGTTTCTACTGTCGGGAGCAGACTCTGATCTGGAAATACGGTGGATCGTTCTGTATAGGAGATTTGCTGATCCGCGTTGATGGTGAAGCTGATCGGATAATATAAATCGGTTAGAGGTAGAGAGCCTCTACGAACAGCGAGACAAGATCTCCTCGTACCGCGTCACAGCAGCTTCGAAACTATACCTCTCTTCGATCATTTCTCCCGTATTTCGGCTAATTTCCTCCAGATCGTCTCGCTCGAGAATTTCGGCTATTTCTGTGGCCATCGCTTCGCCGTCTATGTGATCGATCAGAAAGCCGGTTTCATTCTCGCGAACCACGTCCGGTATACCCGATACAGGGGTCGCATAGACTGGTGTTCCACAGCCGAACGCTTCCAAAATTACGGTCGGCAATCCTTCCATTTTCGACGGCAACACGAGCAATCGAAACCGATTTAGAACGGTTGGCACACCGTCGTGATCGATCCATCCCGTTAACTCTACTGAGCCCGAGGTGATCTCTTCGGCAAGTTCATTCTCCAGCCAACCGCGGAGTTCACCGTCTCCGACAAAAACAAATGTCACGTCTTTGGGTAGCTGTTTTGCGACTTCAGCAAGCGTTCGGATTCGTTTTTCTTCTTCAAGTCGCCCTATGAATCCGACCACTCGATCACGTTCCTGGTAGGCTTTCTGTGATGAGAACCGATCTGTATCGATGTACCGGGCTCCGTTGGGGTACAGTTTCTCCTCGTAGCGATCTAATCCTAACTCAGAAGCCATCGCGGGTGTATACGTCACGATCGCATCGGCCCGCCAATAGCCCACGTTTTCGAGCATCTTGACGATGCTGGCGAGGAAGCGCGCTAAACTGTCTGAGATACGCTGTTCCCACTGAATCTGCAGCGTCAACGGAACGTCGCCACGAGGCTGAAGAACCACAGTTTTGCCGATCAACCGGGAAAAGAGGATCGGCAAGAGATAGGAAGTCGCTCCGAAAAACCACACGACATCTTCGTTGCGGGTCTGGAGTACCCGGCACATACGAAATTGATTTCGGAGAAATCGGATAGCTGCGATCGGGATACTACCTCCTGTCCCGGCATCAGAAATCTCGACGATCTCGTGATCTTCGTCGAGCTCCGCACCTTCACTGATATCTGCAGTGACCAGCGAAACTGTCGTTAATTCCGATAGTATATCAAGTAGATCCGATGTCGCGGTTGCAGTTGTGCCGAGTGGATATGTGATCACACAGACAGACATACGTTTTCCATCTTCTCCGGGTACTAATTCCCTTTCGTTATTCTGTAAGAAACTATTGATTGAATAAACTGTTGACAGCTCATCAGTTATTCTATTCAAATTAGCTACATTATTTACGTAGGTTGATATGTATTGACTAGATGCGGCTAATTTCTGCCTTTCGGCATCGTTTTTTGAATTCTGGATTGATGATCGGAACGTCTTTGGAATAAAAGACAAACAGTCAAGTGATGTGGAACGATGTCCTTCTGGCGGCCGGAACGGAAGAGTTCGGAGATAAACTCGAAGAGGCAATACGTAGAGAGAATCTAACTGTCAAAGGGTTTGCGGAGAAACACGGGATATCTAAGAGTAACATATACAAGATTACGAGCGGCGAAACGACCAACTTCGGTGTCAAGACCCTCCGTGACATAATTGAAGCACTTCAAGAAGAGGAAGGCTACGACCGGCCGACAGTGGGTCTCATAACGACACGGTCCGCCTGTGATCGCGCGCCTTCGGAGCTCACGGTTGAAGGAACTACGTACAATATAAAACCTCTTCCCGCCAATTCAATCGAGGAAGAGATAATCAAAGGCGTCAACGCGGAGAGGGATGGGATTGACGGTATCCTCTGTGGGCCAATAGCTGCTACGACTATCGAACAGGTGGTACATGTTCCTGTCGGAGGACTCCAGTTCGATGAGGATCTAATGGTTAGATCACTGGAGAGTCTCGTTAGAAGAATATAATATAGTAGAATATAAGGGTCTAAATTATCCTCATTTTGAAATTCAATTATAAGAATGGGAAATTTAATGTAGTTGCGGGTCACGCGTTGTGATAAGATCCGGTGAGTCCGACAGGATGACCAGCAATAAGACCTCAAGATCCGATCGACGCCAGTTTCTTAAATATGCTGTAACGGCTGGGGGCGCGGGCTTGGCTGGTTGTCTCGATAGTGTGGGTAGAGGAGATAACGACGACACGGGTGATAGTAACGGGACATATCCGGAACAAAATATCGAGGTGATCGTCCCCTGGTCACAGGGCGGAGGGACGGACAGGGCAACGCGGGCAACCACTCCAACGTGGTCTGATATCCTCGATGCGAACTTCGTGGTGCAGAACTACCCTGGCGGATCCACACAAGTCGGTGGTGAACGTCTCTATGATGCGGATCCGGACGGCTACACGATCGCTATGTGGAACATGCCGCAGATGCAGGCGACGTGGATATTTCAGGACGCACCTTACGACATGGACGATTTCGATTATCTCGGAACACATCACCTTGATCCGACGATGTGGTTCGCCCCACCGGAGAGTCCGTACGAAGACATGGCCGAATTCATCGAATACGCGCGTGAGGAAGGCGAAGTCACCGTCGGAACGACGGCCGCAATCGGAAACACTGCACTATCGGCGCTTCTCATCGAGGATACCTACGACGATATCGAATTCAACCTGGTAAATCTCGAAGGCGGAACACCCACGCGACAAGCCACGCTCTCCGGGGATGTTGATGCCTCAGTCAATCAGCCATGGGCGTTCAATCCCGATCATATCGGAGAGGTGATCGGATTGGGAACCCATACGCCAGAGCCACAGGATCTGTGGCCTGCACCCTCCTTCGCTGAACTGGGGCTCGACGAAATCCCGCTCGTTGAGGAGGGTTTCGGTCAGTGGAAACTGATCGTTGCACCGGGGGGACTTGAAGACGAGTACCCCGAACGATACAACGCCCTCGTGAACTCGTATGCTGAGATATTCGAGCAAGACGACTTCGTCTCCCGTGCTGAAGAGCAGGGTGGTCTCGATCAAATTCTGGATTACAACGACCCTGAAGCAACCGTTCAAGAGGTCGAAGCGTACTCGGAGTTCATGCAGGAGTACGAACCCCTATTCGATCGGTTCTGATGCCGAAAACAATGTAGATCTGAGTTCAACATGAAGCCCCCAACAATATCTGTTCGAGTTTCGAACACGAACGTGAGGATCGCTACCGGCGAACTCCTCTTTCCGGTTCTGGTTCTCGGGTTTTGTGCCGCTTATTATATCGATACACGTGGACTCCCGGATCGTTCGATGATGTACGCGGGACCGTTGCTGTACACGACTGTCCTTCTGGCTGTAGTTACGGTCTTCAAGCATGCGGTATCGTTCGACAGACAGTCTATAAAACGGGAACGCGGAGAACGAAATGAATCTACCCCGTTCATCGGTTGGGGTACGGACGAAGAAACAGCAACCGACAAACTCGAAAAAAAGAGTCGATCCACAGGGTTCGGTACATCATCAGCTGTCGGTCTTGCAGTTCTATTAATCGGGTATCTCTTGTCTCTGTATGTGGTCCCGTTCGTAGTAGGAACCGCGGGATTCCTCGGTTGTGCGCTCTATATTCTCGGGGAACGACGACCTGCTAGGATACTGATATATTCGCTTGGTTTCACTATCCTGACGTGGGGGGTGTTTGTCGAGTGGCTGTTGGTACCACTACCATGATTCTAGCTAGTCTCCTTTCGATACGTTCGGGAGCAGCATTGCTCGCAGACCCGCTTGTACTCGCGGCCATCGCTCTCGGTGTCGGTGTCGGTATCGTATTCGGAGCCATACCGGGATTTTCCGCCACGATGACGATTATCCTCCTGACGCCTGTTACGGTTCCATTTAACCCAGCTCCCGCGCTTATTTTTCTCGTTTCCGCATATGGAGGCGCTGTGTACGCAGGCTCTATCCCCTCGATCTTGATCAATACACCGGGGGCGCCTGGATCCGTTGTCACATGTTGGGATGGATACGAACTCACAAAAAAAGGCAAAGCAGTCTACACGCTCGCTGTCTCCGCGATAGTCTCCTCGCTTGCAGGTATCTGTGCGGCGGTCGTTTTATTGTTCCTCGCACCTCGAATAGCCGAATTCGCCCTCGAGTTCGGGCCCTCACAGATGTTTCTGTTTGCCGTCTTCGCACTCACTATCATCCCAGCAGCCAAGGGTGCGTCGCTCGAAAAGGCCCTACTGGGCGGCTGCTTCGGCCTGCTTGTGGCTACAGTCGGGAACGACCCTCAGCTCTCACAGCCCCGGGGTACTTTCGGGTTTACAATCCTTCGTAGCGGTGTCGACTTCATCGTTGTCCTGATTGGATTGTTCGTAATCGCCGAGATGTTTCAGTTGGCTTACCGGGGGGTGGTCGTTCAAGACGACACCGAAATCGAGGGCAGCTTTTCACAGATCAAAGACGCCTTTCGAGCAGTGGCTAGTCGGCCAGTGGCGTTTATTCGGGGAATGTTGATCGGCACGTTCGTCGGTTCCTTACCCGGTGCCGGAGCAGACGTTGCGAACTTCGTGTCGTATAACGAAGCCCGCCGATGGGCGGACGAAGAGTTAGCCGACAAGTTCGGCACGGGTATCATCGAAGGCGTGATTGCCGGAGATTCGAGTAATAACGCCACACAGGGTGGGGCACTCGTTCCGACACTCACGCTCGGCATTCCCGGTAGCGGATCGACGGCAGCTCTCCTAGGTGCGATCTCGATTCACGGATTACAACCAGGTCCGGGCTTGTTCGACCGCTCTGCCGCCCTCGTCTATGCGCTTATTCTTTCGCTGGTGATCGGGAATCTATTGATTCTCGTATATGGGCTTCCAGGTGCCAAGTATTTCGGAAAGTTGGCTTACATACCGCCGAAATACATTATTCCGGCCGTCGTCGTTCTGTCGGTGATTGGCGGGTTCGCGGTCAGAAACTCGTTGTTCGACCTGTGGTTCGTACTTTTGTTTGGAGTTCTCGGTGTGGTATTCGTAAAGTACGAGTATCCCTTGGTCAGTCCGGTACTCGGTGTGATCCTCGGCGGTATCGCTGAATCCGGCTTCGTGACTGGATGGTTGCTGAATCAAGGCGATCCGGTGGAATTCTTCTTTGGCAGTTATATCTCGATAGTTCTATTGGCGCTTATCCTGCTTTCAGTTGTAATTACGATTGTCAGACGGTAATAAGTGATCAGAGGAATCAGTCGTATTCTTGGATGGACTCGATTTCATCTATAGATAATATATCTGGTTCCAGATCGATACCTCTAACCAGGAACTGCTCAGTGTCGATATCTCCGAACGGGTCTTCGTATCTTGGAGATCTCCCAGCCGCGACATCCAAGAACAACTCCGCCATATTGTACTCACCAGTCATGTTGAAGAAATTGTTGACCATGACGAATTTTCCGACATTGACTTCTGTAACTTTCGGCGTTCCATCGGGTGCAACCTTGAAATCAACGCCCAAGTTACCGGAAGCATTCGGTGCAACTTCATCGATTACGGCACGAGCTGTCTCGTTGAGTTCGTCGTCATCCACCATCCGCGACACGAGCGGGGTCGAGGCCCCGGTGTGTTCTTGACCGAAAAAGTACCGTCGCCTGTCGCATGCCTTCCCCAACACGAGTTCTCCCTCGTCCCAGAGCATGAATATCTGATAATCCTTTCCGGGGAGAAATTCGGACAGCGTGAAGTTCGATCGATCCCCGCCGTTGTTTTCGCAGTATTCTACCCACTGCTTGGCTTGTTCTGCGTCATCGAGTGGTAGTGCCTCCATCGACCCCGATCCAAACCTGCTTCGGAACCAGAGCGGTTCACCGTCGCTCAGTTCGTCGAACGCTTCTCTCACCGAATAGTTCTCAAGCGAGACGGTTTCAGGAGCCTCGAATCCTGCATCGTCAAGGCGACGCTGGAGACGGAGCTTATCGAGACAGAGCTTCACGGAATCTCCCTGCGGCAAGAGAACTGAACAATCAAACGCGTCACGTTCCTCCGATACACGCTGAACTTCGACCTCATGTTGAGGAACGAAAACATCCACGTCATGATCGTCAACGATACGGCTCATTACGTCGACATAATCCCCGTCGTTGCCCTTCGGAACGACGAATGTCTCGTCAGCGAGTGATTTGGAAGCTAATACGCGATCCGAATCAGTACCGATGATATCCATATCGTATCTATCAGATCGCCTGAAACTTCGAATGGCGTTATTTGCGCCGCCGCCGCCCACACACGTTATAAGTACCGTATCAATATCTGTTGGCATTGATTTTTTCCTCCATTTTCACATATACGGGTACGTCGAGTTTCGATAGATATCCTGCTCGTAATCAGTAATATCGTTCTTAGCCATCCACCCCTTGATTTCCTCGACACCGTCCTCGATATCGCGTTCGGTCTCCCACCCGAGGATGTGGTTGATCTTGTCGAAACTCACCCGATACGTCCGCTCGTCCTCCTTGTGCTCAACGAATCGGACTTCCGCGCCCTCAACGTTCTCCTCGACGATACGACCGACCTCCTTGATCTGGTAATTGAGGTCGTTGTCACCGACGTTGAAGACCTGATGTTCGACTGCCTCCTGAGGCGCTTCTAGCACCTCGACGAACGCCCGGGCGGCGTCGTGAGCGTGTACGAGGGGACGGTACTGCTCGCCGCCGTAGACTGGGATGTCGTCCTCCAGGACGGCCTTCGCGGTCAGAAGGTTGACGACGAGATCGAACCGCATCCGCCGGGACCACCCGAAGATTGTCCCGAGACGCAGGATCGTCGGGGAGATCTCGTTATCGGAGAACATGTCGTGGGTCTCGTGGAGGATGATCTCCTCGGAGTCGATCTTCGACTCGGCGTACAGAGAGAGGGGGTTCAGATACGAGCCCTCGTTGAGTTCCATCAGTTCGCTCGCGCCGTAGACCGAACACGTCGAGGCGAAGACGAGCCGCTGGATGTCGTGGAGTTTACATACCTCGACGAGCGTCTTCGTCGCCTCGACGTTGACCGCCTGCGTGGCCTGCTCGTTGACGCCACAGGCGGGGTCGCCGACGATCCCGGCCATGTGGATGACGGCCTCCCGATCCTCCATCGCATACGAGAGGTCCTCGATGTGTCTGATGTCGCCCTCCTGAATATCGAGGCGCTCGTGATCACGAAACGGATCGAGCGAGTCGTCGCCGAACAGGAAGTTATCGAGCACACGGACGTCGTGGCCGTTCTCGAGGAGTTCCTCCACGATGTAGTTCCCGATATAGCCGGCGCCGCCCGTGACGAGTACGCGCATACTGTTTCCATCCCGGCAGACGGATAAAGCCGTTTTGACTTTTGACTCGGATTCGCCTTCTGTTCGCTCATCCAGTCGGTCCGATCGACGGCCCGGGACGATTCAGAACGATCCGAACGACCGGACGGTCTCGATGACGTACTCGATGTCGGCCTCCTCGAGACCGGGGTGGTTCGGCAGTCCGAGCGTGTTGCCCGCGACAGCCTCGACGTTCGGCAGGTGCAGGTCATACGAGTGTTCACGGGGGTTCTCACTCCAGGGGAACTTCGAATTAAACCCGCGGTGCTCCTCGAACACCGGCTGTTCGTACAACGGGTCGACGTACCGGTGTCGCGTCTCGACACCCTGATCTTTCAGTTCGCGCCAGACGTCCTTGCCGGACATCCCGATGACGTCCGGATCGACCTCGAAGGGGGCCCAGAAGTAGGCGTGCTCGACGTACTCCCGAACGGTCCCCGGTGAGATCCACTCGAGATCGCCCAACTCTTCGAAGAGTCGCTCGGAGATCTCGCGGCGGCGATCGTTGAACCCGAGAAGTCGGTCGACCTGTGCGGTCCCGATCGCGGCGTTGAGATCGGACATCCGGTAGTTGTAGCCGAGGGCGACGTGTTCATCGCGGCCCTCCATGCCGTGGCTTCGAAGCAGACGGATACGGTCGGCGATCTCTTCGTCGTCGGTCGTGACGATGCCGCCCTCGCCGGTCGTGATGTTCTTCGTCGCGTAGAAGGAGAAACACCCGACGTCGCCGATCGAGCCGACGGGCTCGCCTTTGTAGCTGGCGCCGTGGGCCTGGGCCGCGTCTTCGATCACGGCGAGGTCGTGTTCGTCCGCAAAGGCGCGGATCTCGTCCATCTCGGCGGGATGCCCGTAGAGGTGTACCGGAATCACTGCCTCGGTGTGTTCGGAGACACACCGCTCTAAATCGGTGTGATCGAGCGTGTACAGTTCCCGATCGATGTCGGCGAAGACCGGCACGCCAGCCTGATGGACGACCGCCGTCGCCGTCGAGCCGAAGGTGAGCGAGGGGACGATCACTTCGTCGCCGGGCTCAAGTCCCATCGCGTTCAGCGCAAGTTGGAGGGCGGTCGTGCCGTTCGAGACGGCGACGGCGTGCTCGACGCCGACCAGCTCGGCCCACTTGGCTTCGAACTCTTCGACCATCGGTCCCTGCAGGAACCGCCCGGAGTCGAGGACGGCCTCGACGTTGTCGTACTCCTCCTCGCCCAAGATGGGCGTGGCGACGCTCACGTGTCGCTCGCTCATACTGTAGACATCGGTTCTGTGCTAATGAAGCCCGCGGATATCGAACGTGGGTAGCGACGGCCGGAAAGTCACCGCCAGCGCAAGATTCCGTACAGATAGCCGATCCCCGTCGCCGCGAGCAACACGAAGAGCATCGCCAGCTGTTTCACCTTCGTCTCGCTCGGCCCGGTCAGAAGTCTCCATATCCGCCCCGGAATGAACTCAAACAGGAGCCGCCGGAGCTGGTCGGACTCTTCGCCGGACGATTCGGGAACCAGATGCTCCATCGCGCGTTTGGAGTATCCCTGCCAGAACGCCCGCCGTACTAGCCACGCGGGCTCGGTGCGGTACTCGTAGATCTTGTGGCTGACGACGGCGTCGGGCGTGTAGATCACGCCCTTGCCGTAGGCCTTTCGCATACGCGCACAGAACTCAGTTTCGCGGCCCTGTACCTGGCTTGGATCGATCCCGCCCTGTTTGATCCCACCCAGTTTCAGGTAGACGTCCCGATCGAAGGCGAGGTTCGCGCCAAACGTGTTCCGGACCTCCCCTTCCTCCTCGGGGAATCCGCGGTGCGTGGCGCCGATGAGAAAATAGAACTCCTCGGGGAGGAACTCGGCCTCTCCGGCGACCCACTCCGGTTCGATGCGCCCGCCGACGGCGATCGCGTCGTGGCGCTCGTAGGCGTCGACGAGTTCCTCGACCCACGTCTCCGAGGGCACGGCGTCGTCGTCGGTCAGTGCGACCAACTCCCCCGACGCCTGTACGGCACCCATGTTCGCCCGTTTGAGCGGTCCGGCGTCGTCGTGGCTGGCGTAGATCACGACGTCGTCGTGGTCGCCGTAATCCTGGCTGGCCCGCTCGTGGACGGTCTCGTTGCCGTCGACGATGATGACGACCTCGACGTCGTCGTAGGTCTGTGCGAGCAGTGAATCGACGCACTCACAGAAATCGTCGTATCGATCCATGGAGTATGTCGGGACGATCACGGATACTTTCATGGCTCGCAGATGAGAGCACACGCTCGTAGGTGTTGTGTTTCGATGTTAGCGGCGGGCTTTCGGATCTCAGTATGTCCCTAACAAATTGACCTCCTCCGTGCCCACGCGAAGGAATTCTCACCACGGAATTTCAGTTACCGGATTTAGGATTCAATCGCCCGTTTATGGCTTCTTCAAGACGATATAACAGCCGAACTATGGCGAGTTACCGTCGCTTTCCGTGCCGAAGGATAGAGATACTGTTCCCGCGAATCGAGTGTCACACTGTGTGTTCCGGCAGGGTGACTTGCTTGCTTCTTCGGAGGTGAGTCCCCATTCTGCGGTGGGTGCTATCGAGATCGACTGACTACTATGGTAGTCGGTAGAAGTCAGTGCAGATCCACTCGCGCGTTTCCGGCCAGTTTGGATGTCGCTGGCCATCCTGATGCGAGTGGTGTGTAAACAGTTCTACCGACTACTATAGGCCAACAGTGGGCGAGGGGTACTCCGAAAACGATCGATCTCTCACTATTGTTCTCACGTCGGTATGGTTATATTGTAGCGTAAAACAAATATTGAGGCGATATATTGGCATATCTATGTTAAAGAAAAGACTTTTCATACCTTTGTGAGTAGGGTTATCTATGGGAAAGCCAGGCCCGGACCCCGAAACGGTTCCCGAAGAGATAATGGCGGTTTTCCACGATCGAGAGGATCCAAACGAACCGCTTACCGCATCGGAGATCGCAAAGGCGGTCAATTGCTCCCGTCGGACGGCACTCAATCGGCTTCACGAACTCGAAGAACGCGGCTATCTCACGAGCAAGAAGGTCGGTGCCCGGAGCCGCGTGTGGTGGCTCCCCGATGATGATCGACCCTCACTCGAGATCCCGTCGGATGACCCGCTTTTCACCGGGGAACCGCTTCTCGCCCCCGACGAGCCGGTCGACGAGACCGAGATTGACGACGTTCTCTACGGAGCGGAGTGAGACGTGTCGAACGACGGTTCCAGAGCGGCGACACCGCTGTTTATCGATACGGGCGCGTTCTACGCGCGTTTCGTTGAAACTGCACAACGGCACGATCGGGCAACGGCGCTTTTCAAGGCGATCGGAGCCGGAGAAGTGCCGTATCGCCCGCTGTACACATCGACGTACGTGCTGGACGAGTTAGCGACACTTGTTCTCAGCCACCGGGACCACGCGGCGGCCGTGGCCGCGGTCGAACGGGTGCTGGATTCACCGACAGTCGTTCTGTACCCGACTGAAGCTGACTTCGAGGCGACGTACGACCAGTTCCGCCGTTACGACGATCACGATATCTCCTTCACTGATCATATGAGCTGCGTGTTAGCTTCCGATCGCGATATTGACCACGTCTTCACGTTCGACCCGGATCACTTCCGAACGCTCGACTGTATCGCTGTACCGGCCGATACCGGTGACTCGTTCGAAGTGTGAGCAAATGAAATAGTCCCCCGAATCCCCACGTTGATAATGGAAGCATGTCTCCTATAACGTATGAACTGCCCGATGTGTGGTGGTTCGGTTATGCTCGAAGTCGGGCCGGACCGGCCGTTTTCAACCTCACCTACCGACGCCCTCCTTTCGGCTACCGAAGACGAGTCCATCGAAGTCTTCCGGGATTGTTGGGACTGTGGTTGGCACGAGGAGCGCCAGATTCGTGTTGAGTCAATCGAGACGACTGAAGGGGACGAGGTCGCGGTTAAACGGGCCAATCTCATTGCGGAAATCACCGATGAACTCGCAGCCATCGAGAGTCCCGCTACACTTGAGGACACGCTTGCGGAGGTCCGTCAGCATCGACGTGTAGAGACATCAAGCGATGAGACAGGGGGCGGTACGATGGAGTGATCAAGTCTATGGGTGGACACAAACGAAAGGTCGGTGACCGGGGGCGGGTGACGATTCCTAAGGAAATCCGCGACGAGGTATCGAAGCCGGCGACGAGATCGAGTTTGTGGAACTGACATCCTCCACACGGCTACAGCCGTGGGGTTGTCCCACAGGGGGTTGAATCTACGAGTAGCGGGAGGTTCGCAGATTCGTCGTCGCGGTGGACGATGACCTGCGTTTCGGGCTGTGCCAGTACAGCCCCCGCCTCGGACAGCGGTTTCGAGAACTTGCCCAAGGCTCGTTTACCGATATTCAGCGCACCGTTCTTGTCTGCGTTGTCG
>NZ_JAHLKM010000047.1 GCF_024449025.1 Natronomonas aquatica
TTGTTGCCATCACCAACTACGAGCGAGGAAACGAACCGGGCTGCGAGAAGCTATGAGATGGATTCTATGACACGCTCCAGGAACGCTGAGCGCCTACCGGACTGGGTGTTCCTGGCGCGCATATACTGCCTCATCTGGCTTACGTAACACAGACAGCTATCGTACCTGTGTCGCCTGCTGTTCCTCGTGAACCTAAGGAACCTAAGGTTCGCGCAGTCCCCGAAACTTACTGAGTACGGACAGCCCCAACGTCCACCATCGTATGCCCGGTTCGGTCCTGCATTTGTTCGATAGCCTGTTCTTGCTCCGAAAGAACACGGTCAATTGTCTCTACTGCTGTTGGCTTTTCGCCTGTCCCGAGATCCTTGACATCCTCACCCGCCTGAAGGCGGGGTGAATCCCGAGCGTTGGGATATTAGGGTTTGCAGTCTGCCTGTTCTTGTGGGTGGAACGCACCCGTGGTTGTATCGAACAGGTAGACTCCGGGCTGTGCCAAGCAGCCGTTACTCATATCCCCCGTCGGGGGACTCTGAGTTATCTTTCGGCGGATATTCACCGCACCATTCACGTCTGCGTTCATCGTGGTTTCACACGAATCACAGACGTACAGGCCTCGCTCAACGCGGTTGGCATCTCGAATCTGCCCACAACACGAGCAGGTTTTCGAGGTGTTTTCCTCGTCCACACGATCAACCAATACTCCGTGTGCTTCGGCTTTGTATTCGAGCAGGCGGGTGAACCGGTCGAACTCCCACCCGTGAAGCTTCTTGTTACCGCGCTGGCCCCAGTCTCGTGACTCTCCGCCGTCGTCCTCTCGAATATCGCTCAGGTCGCCCACGGCTATCGTCCCGATACCTTCCTCGACACACCGCTGGACGATGTGTTTCGAGAGGGTATGCAGGAAATGGTCTTTCCGGCGAGAGAGTTTCCGACGGGCACGACGCGCCCGCTTTGATGGGCCGTTCTCGCCTTCTGTCTGGTATTCTTCACGGGTGAAATAGTGCTTGTCCTCTTTGAGGCAGTTGCCAGGATACAACTCGCTTGGGCCGTCCTCGTAGTCGATAGTGAGGTAGTTGCTGATACCGAGGTCGATTCCGGCAGTGTTGTCGCCGGGCGCATCTTTGACGGGAATCGCTGTCTCACAGACGAGATGCAATTCCCATCGGTCGCCGTTCCAGACCGCTCGGACCTGCTGGATGTTCTCAACGGTCACGTCCGGTCGCGTCTCGTATTCCACGAGGATGAAGTCTGATCGGAAATCTTTGAGGTTCCAGCCTTTCGAGAGGCGAACCTGCCCGTGCTTGTCGTCGTGTTTAATGCCTTTCTGTTTCCACGTCACAGTAGAGCGTGGGTGGTCGTCGCCACGTTTCCGGTAGCCCGGCGGGTTGTTGCCGTCGTCGGAGTTGTACCATCCATTGAACGCCTCAGCAAGCTCCTCAAGAACTCGCTGACTTGACTGAGAATGCAGGTCACTGTAGCGTTCGTGGTCTTTCAACTCCGATTTCAATTCTTTCTCGTCAGGAATCTCACCGTCATCGTCCCACCGACCTTGGATGTAGTAGCGTCCGGCGTTCCACAGTTTCGATGCTGCAAACCCGCACGCATCAAGGGTGTCACGAACCTGTTGGTGGTTCGTGATTTTGGCGACGTAGGTGCGGGTCGTCTCCAGCATCGCCCTGCTTCATAACAAGTTATGGATAGAGTAGTATTAATAGTGTCGTTTGTCGGTGAATATCCTGCCGGGCAGTCACTCGGTGGTCTGTTGCTCACCTTGTCGGCTTCATCCCCCGCCTGTTCAGTCCTCGGTTCCGACAACAGGTGTTGGAACGCTCGTCCCTCACGGGAAGGCGGGGGGTATTCGCCTTGAATCTCTATAACGGTCACTCGAAGCGACAGTCTTCTGGGTTACTCCACTCCGAGGAGAAAGAGATATAGTTGTCATTCGGAGCCAGAATACGGCACTCGATCCGATCACTACAAGCTACAGACACGGGGAAATGGTGGAGCGGGCCGAAAGATGACGCATAGACTCAGAGTCGGGAGAGTATGCTGACAGCATGACTGTACCACACTTCTGTGGTGAAATCCATAATAGGGTAAGTCAGTCACTTAACGCCTGCTGCACATCTTCTCCGGTGATCTTGGCTTCACCGTTGCGGAACAGGCTGTTTCGGGCCGCCTCTTCAACGAGACTGGTCAAGTCTGCGGCAGTCATCCCGTCTGTTCTTTCAGCGACCGCCCGAATCTGTTCCCGTGTCAGACAGCAGGGCCGGTCAGACAACTGTGCTTCCAGGATTGAAGCGCGGGCGTCACAATCCGGCATCCCGATATGGATCTTCTTGTCGATCCTGCCGGATCGGATCCCTGCCTCGTCCAGAGACTCCAACCGGTTCGTGGCACCGATGAACACGATATTGTGTTTCCCCGTGTTTTCTAACCGGTTCAAGAATTCGTTCACAACCTTCGTGTCCTCTTCGTGTGCCCTGCCAGCACCGCGGTTCTTCAGAACTGAATCTAACTCGTCAAAGAACACCACGGCCCCCTCAGCTTCTGCAGCAACGGCTTCTGCTTCCTCGAAGAGCGCCTTCACCTTCTGTGAGGACTCGTTAATCCACTTGCTCTGTACGTCGGCCCCACTCAACTTCACGAGTGGGAGTCCGAGTTCCGTGGCCAGGGCCTTCGCCAGGAATGTCTTCCCCGTCCCGGGCGGCCCGTGGAAGATAATATTCGACGGACTAATCCCGAGTGCTTCCGCTTTTTCGCGCTGTGTTGTGAGCGGGATAATCACGTCTCGCTTCAATTCTGTTTTCACTTCTTCCATCCCACCCACATCCTCGAATTCTACTCCAGTGTCAGTGGTCCAATCGAAATCCAGTTCTGTCAAATCAGTACGTTCATTCTGAGTGGATCGGTTGTCTGATCGGAAGTCTTCACGTATCTTGTGCGGATCCCCCGCTGTTGTCGGACTCTTTGGAGATGGTTGACGATCGGCCTGCTCTTCAGTTGCCCACTGCATAGTTTTGTGTTGCACATACTCAGGATCCAACTGCTCTTCGTGTGTTGCTGGCGAAGGCATCTGCTGCAGCTTCGCCATTCGGTACGACACATACGCGATAGGGCCTGCAATAAGCACTACTGCGGTAAGTGCGTTCGGGGTCGGATCGGCTCCACTATTCAGAATCCAGTTGGTGGTGATGCGTAGGGTGCTGAGACTCGTTCCGACGAGCCCAGCACCACCAACCAGTGTGTGCGTACTTTGACCAAACAGTCCCGGCGATGCAATTTCTTCGAGGATCCCCCACATTACCAGTAAAAGAATAATCGCTACTGCAAGGATCACTAATACCGCTCCAGCGACCGATATTGGCCATAGGACTCCGCCAAACCACGGAGTAACCAGTTGCGTCTGTACTACAGGATGGCCCGCGAGTACAGTCACAGCCACGAGTAGGGCTTCTGTAGTACAGGCTAACACTCCAGATACTGTAGATTTCATCGACTCGTATCAGCAGTCAGCTGGTGAAATGAGCGGCAAGAAGTCCATCTCGTCCGCCCGAACAACACGATTCAGAGTGTCTTCCGGGTAGGGTTCCGGCATCTGATCTTTGACCTTCTCCTTTGATGCGCAGCCGATAATCCGGATCCTGGCCCTTGAGGCAGTACAGTCGAATACGTGTGTTCGGATGTATAGCTCCGATTTCAGTGGTTTATTAGCGCGTACTAGTAGGTCTGGTCGACTCATTTGCCGGGTCGCTGTTGATTTGACATCAATCGAAGTCCCGTGCAGCGAAAGGTCGATGCCATCATCGCCCTGCTTGTATGCGTTCTCATCTACGTTGAGACCGTAGAGGCGCGCGACTGCAAGTTCGCCTAAGAGACCGGTTTGATGACTGGAAAGGGCAGTCTGATCACCAAACACGACACCCTCATCAATTGCTGAGTCGTTACGCTTCTCAGCAAGGTCAAGTGCCCGTCGAATATCCTCGCGGGAGAGCTTGACTGTTGGTAGGGCTTTGAGCGGTACTTCTGCGGGCGTCAGTCCGAGTGATTTTTCTCGGTCGAGGTGTTTCTGACTCATGCTGTCTCCTACAGGTGACAGCCCGGTCGCGTGCGTCACCACGCGGCCTTTCTGCGAGGCGGAACCGGGCTGATTTCTGCACCTAATTGTATGATACCCAGTAAAAAGTAAACTTGTATTTCTATCCAGAAATCCGCATTAGAACGCCATAAGCCGGGAGTTCCAGGGGAAACAGAGGGGTTCAGGAAATACGAGTCAGTAAATCTGATTCCAGATTCTCCGTCATAGACTCGATTTCCATCGTGCTCCACTCGATCTCCCAAGCCTCGTCAATCTCGGTGAATACGAGTGACACGCGGACTGGCCGATCGGTCTGCTGTTGGTTCAGAGCGACAGCGTAGGCCTTCATTTGGTTCTGGTAGTACTCCGCATCCTCTTCGATCGCCTCTGGCGTAACGGCTCCCGTCTTGTAGTCGATGATGTGGTACGCCTCGTCGCTCACAATGAGATGATCGATGTAGCCGGCGATTTCGCCGCGATCGAATTCCGCGGTAACGTATAGCTCGTCATACTGCTGGTCAACTTCAACTTTCGCAGTCTGTTCGTCCACGAACTCGATTCCTCGTTGCGCGTGTTCACTCACGCGGCGCTGTAACTCATCCGTGAGTTCGACAGTGGCGTCCTCATCAACCAGTGTCTGCTCCATAAGATTCAACCAACGTGACTCCGGGGGGCGTAGCTCACAAATCCGGTGCACCATCTCTCCGAACACTCTCGGATCGATTCCTGCCTCGCCTGTCGTTGACTCCTGCTCGTGATCGGGGTCGCTCTCACTGCCCTGCCCTGCCAAATCATCCTCTCCGTGACGATCGTCTGGGCTATCTTCCGCCTTCTCGACGAAGGCCGTTCGAGTCTCCTCATCAACTTCCAACTCCCCATATCCGCCGAGTAGTGCAGCCAGATCAGTCGCTGACAAGCGGAATGTGATGTCACGTTCCGGTGGATCCGGTGATAGCTCTATTGTTGGATCCACGTCCCTCGAATCCGGTTCAAGCTCGACTCGGGGAGTCGGCAACGAAACCCGGTACGAACCCTTACCGTATGACCGGGTGCTGGTGATTTCCGAATCTAATTTGCTGCATACTTCGTCGGGGAGAAGAGCCGGCTGTACCCAATCTCGCCAACTCGATGCCGACTCCGGATCAGCGTCAGCGATCGCAGCAAGAGACAGTTCTTCAGCGTCATCGGCGAGTTCGTGATGCCCGCACAGTAGTAGGTGATCACGAGCCCGGGTGCAAGCCACATAGAGCACTCTCTTTTCCTCGGCTCGCTCTTCTTGGCGACGGCGTTCTCGAACTGTTTCACGGGCGATTGTATCTTTCATTTCGAACGGATCGTCCGGGCTCGGGGCTTTCATCCCGACCGCGTGTTCGTCGCCCACACGTTCGAATTCGACTTTCCCGCCACCGAGCGAAGCATCGTCTTTAAATCCACGGCTGAGTTCGGGGACAACCACGAACGGGAACTCCATTCCCTTCGAGTCGTGAATCGTCAGAATCTGTACTCCCTCACCGGTCGTTTCTGCCTCACTCTCGCGTCCACCGAGTTCTACCCGTCGTTCGATCCGGTCTACGAGCGTGGTGAGGCTGCGAACACCATCGTCGCTCCATCCGCGCAGTTGCTCCCGGAACTTCTCGACGTTCGCCATCGCTTGCTGAGATCGATCGCCGGCACTCACATTCACCAGATACCCCGTGTCTTCGAGGATTTCAGTGAGGAACGCAGCCCACGATCCGTCGAAGCCGACGGTTCCATCATCACCGAGGCCAGCACGACGACGCCACTTACAGAGCAATTCGTGGGCTGCAGTCAACTCCTCTGCATCTGTCGTCGCAAGGGCGTCCCATAGTGTCTCGTCGTGGATCTTGAGCTGTGCGAGGGTATCATCGGTGAACCCGAATAGTGGAGATCGAAGTACTGCGTAGAGAGCGCGCTCATCCTGCGGATCCGCAAGTGCCCGGAACAGATTCAGCAACGCGGTGATTTCGGTCGTCTCGTAGAATCCGATTCCGGACGCAACAGAATACGGGACGTTTGCTTCGTCTAGTGCTCGCTCGTAGGCCTTGAGGTGGGTTCGACTTCGGATGAGGATTGCAATATCATTCGGTTCAATATCACGCGGTTCAGGTGTCTCGTCGTCAAACTCGGAGTCCTCAGGATAGACCTGGTACGGTTCGGCAAGCACCTGCGAGAGGCGTGCTGCAAGGGCCATCGCTTCCAATTCGGCATCGCTTTCGGGCTCTGCATCAGCGAACTCCTCGTAGTGGTCGAACCGGGCTTCCCGAAGCTCTGAATCAGTAGGTACGAAGAGATACTCAGCACTCCCGATGTCGGCTGGATCCTCTCGTGCTGCCGTCAATCGCTGTGGGGGTGCCTCGTATGGCTCTCCATCTTCGTCAAAGACAGTTGCGAACAACTCGTTGATTGACTCCAGGACGGTCGGGAGTGTCCGGAAATTCGTCGAAAGCTGGTCATCCGCCCGGTCAGTACTGGGGCCGGTCTCTTCGAGTGTCTCTGCGATTTCCTTGAATTGCGTTACGTCGGCGTTCCGGAACCGGTAGATGCTCTGCTTCACGTCACCGACTACGAAGACATTTCGTGCGTCGAATGTATTCTTCTCAGTGGCTGCTAGGAGTTTGATGAGGTCCCACTGGCGAGGATCAGTATCCTGAAACTCGTCGAGCATCACGTAGTCGAACTGCTCGCGGAGTTCCGTCCGGATGTGCTCGTTCGCCTCGTCGTTCAGGAACTCGACCGCGTACGTGATGAGATCCGAGAAATCAGCGGCGTTCTGGCTGCGCTTTCGAGCCTCGTATTCCTCAACCGTGAGTAACGTCACCTCTGCGAGGGCACTGACAAGTGGGAAGCTCTTCGCCTCTAGTTCGGGATCGATGCTGACCGCGTACTCTTCCGGCTGGAGCGTTTCGACCAGTTGCTCGATGGCTGTGTCGAACTCGTCTTTCCAGGGATTGTCCCCCCAATGCGTCTTCGCTCCGGTATAGTCCGCGTAGCGCTCACCGCTTCCCTTCGTGAGATGGATGCTAAGTTTCGAAATCGTCGTCTGCTTCCTTCGATTGGGGACACCATCATCGAAGTCGTCGCCAAGGAGCTCGACCACTGACACGGCTCGCTTCCAGGCCGTTCCTTCTGTCGAGATGTCCGGTGGATTCTCCACGAGCTCTCGAAGCGTTGTGAGGGCCTCTGTGAACTCCGGCTGGGCCAATCGTTCGGCTGCCTCATCCGGGTCAATTGGATGGAGTTCGGATTCGATGAACCTGAGATACTCGTCCTCGCTCGCGTCGACCCACCGCTCGGCCCAGTCGATACTTTCCGGCCGCTCGTTTACGAGGTCGGTCAGCACGTCCTGCAGCTGACTCCGGGAAAAGCGACGGGCTAGTGTCCGTATTGCGTCGTGGTTTTCGTGTTCTTCGAGGACCGTGCCAACGGTATCGTGGATGAGGGCCGTCGTCTCGTTTTCGTCCAAGGTATCGAAGCCAGGGTCAAGGCCGTCAACGCTTAACGCGTGCTCTCGCAGGAGTCGAGCACAGAAGCCGTGGAGCGTGTGAATGTATCCGTGTTCGAGTTCATCAGCGACCGTCCGCCAGGCTTCGAATTCGTCAGCTTCCAGTGACGAAATTCGATCCGTGATCTCGCCTCGGACGCTCTCTTCGAGTTCGTTCGCTGCCCGTTCAGTGAACGTCGTCGTGAGAATATTCTCGGGCAGAAGAACATCACTTCCTTGTCCCCCGTCAGGTGCCATTTCCAGGGACTTCTCAATCATCCGCAGGTACCGGGCCGTCAGTGTCGTCGTTTTCCCGGTACCTGCTCCTGCGGTGAGTGTCACGTTTCGGTCGAGCGCATCGACAGCTCGCTGCTGTTCGTCGGTCAGATCCTCATACGAAACCATCGTTACTCCACCCCCACGACATCCTCTGCATCAACATCACGAGCCATCGGGGGAACATAGGCTGATATTCCATCGTCATCGATGTGCTGGATTGTCTCCCGCCGCTGATGAGACCGTACATCGCAAACGTGGGCATAGTCACAGTACCGACACCCGGCATCTGACGGATCGAGTACCGTCGGTTGGAAGCGGCCCTCTTCGATTCCGGCTGCAAGTTCACCAATCCTTATCGCCGTGGTCTCTTCGATGAATTCACGGAAGGCTTGGTGTGTCTCGAAGTGTGGATACGAATGGCGTAGCAACGGCGTCTCTACATCGTCGCTTCCCTGCCAAGTAGCCATCTCTTGCGACGTGATCTGGCCGCTTCGAGAATTCACGGACGTTGGGGGAGAGACCTGATAGTAGGCTGCCCCGACGGTCTCAATCCCATCAAGGGCGTCTTCGGCCATCAAGGCATAGAGTGGCAGTTGGAAGTTCAGACCGAGTAGCGCCTCGCTTTCACCGGGGATCGACGTTCCAGTCTTGTAATCGCGGACAACTGCCTGTAGAGGGTTCGTCCCGGGAACGGTATCGACACGATCGATCAGTCCGTGGACCGGGACTGATCCATATGGTGTATCGATAATCGCCGGGTCGTCTGAAATCGGCGTCCCAGCGTCATACGGCTGGCCGATCCGTGCCTCGAACCACGTCGGGCGTGCAGTCGTTTTCGCAGGCTCCTCAAACTCGTGTTCGAGGAATCGATAGAACAGCCCTCGGGCGACTGGTTTCCCTTCGTCCGTTTCTTCCTCGGGTCCGTAGTACGCGTTCTCCGCTGGCGTTCCAAGCCCAGCGAGTACTGACGTGAGCCACTGGTCGTGAAATGCGGTTTCTGGGTAATCGCCGAACGCGTTATCGAGTCGAGTGAGAGTAGTCTCAAGGAGTTGGTCTTGGCGCTCATCGAAATCGCCACTAGGATTGACGGGCTCTCCCGACTTCGACTGCAGGGAGAGATAGTAGTGTTCGAGCGTGTCGTGGATATAGGAGCCACGAACGCCAGGATCTGGCTCTCGCGTTAGCGGATCCGGAGCTTTGATCCCGAGCACTCGTCGCATATAGTACTTGAATCCACACGCAGCGTAGGTTTCGAGCCGACTCGGGCTGTAGGGTTTGCGCTCGGTCGCTGCGTGTACCTGGGCGACCGTTTCTGGAGAGAGTTTGCCGTCGTACGGCGATAGTGTCGCGTCTGCTCGTGCTGCGGAACACTCCACGCCATTCCTGATCCGGGTATGTTGGCCGGGGGCGAACGTCCCTGCGTCGGCTGCCTCGTCGATGAGCGCCTCTCGTCGGGAGTCTGATGCCGATTCCCAGACTTTGCCGATAGTCCGTTGCACATCTTCCTGACTTCCCGGTACAGCATCGTCTCCGTCGATTGTTACCTCGTCGAGATCGATGAGCCGACGGAGTTCAGTCGACACGTCAGCCTCAACGTACGGGTCACCGTTCTGGTTTCGCTGTGGAGCGGATAACTGAAGTGATGCCTCACTTGCTGCGATTGCACCGAACTGGTAGCGAGCTTCCTTCCCGGCATCCTTCTGCTCGAAGTCGGGATGGGCCTCATAAATCGGCTGGGCGAATGATAGTCGTTCTATATCCGAGGGGAAATGCGAAGCAGTCATACCGAGCATATAGACCTGATCAAACTCGTGTAGGAACGCTTCGCCCAACCCGCAGACGGTGACACTCTCATCGTCAGGACGGCCACTCTCTCGAATCGACACCCCCGCAAGAGCCCGTTCGAGACGATCGGTGGGATCTCCGATGTCGGGATCCGCTACGGGTGCCGAAAGCACCAGTGTCTCAAGCACGCGGTCGAGCCGATTCTGGGCGCTTGATTCTCGGGCCCGGAATTCGGACGATACGGCATCGCTCTCCAAGGTTGCCAACACTCCAAGTCGTTCGAGAAGTGCATCCACGTGACCGGAGAGCGATTCAAGCTCTACCGTTGACAGCGCCTCTGCGTCCTGGACGATCGACTCAATAGTCGCAGCGACAGTCTCGTCAACGTGTTCGAGAACTCTATCGAGCCCAGTCGTCTCAACACGAGAGGCAACGCGGGTGAGTTCCTGATGATCAATCGGTCCCCCTTGATCCGACACTGAGACAAGAGGATTCGTGAGCAGCGCGAGAACCGTATCTATCGATCGCGGCTTACTGGCAAGCGTACAGATCGATTCGACCACCTCTCCCAGTGCAGTCTCTGTAAGCGGGACTTCTGTCTGTATCGTGTACGGGAGCTCATATACATCGAATGACTCCCGAACCTGGTCGACATACTCGCTTGGGCTCGTCGGTACAACGCCGATAGTGCTCGGCTCAACGCCGGCATCGAGTTGGCTACGGATTTGCCTCGCTACGAGCCGTATTTCGTCCGAAACCGTTTCTGATTCAACGTAAGAGAGATTCAGCGCTGCCGGATCGATGTCATCAATCGAGGGTGCGTTCTCAGGATGCCGATAGAGATTAGCCGTAACACGTCGTCGGGCGTCTACTGATGGCGTTGAGTCCGGTTCATGGTGCTCTCGTGAGAACCCGAGTTCGAGATACGTTTTGAGCGCCCGAGCGGCACCTTGATCGATCCCGGAGACAGTATCCGAATCGGCCTGCGTCGGCAGTATTGCGACTGTGGGAAACGTATTGCTAATTCGTTCCAAGAAGTCGCGTTCAAGCGCATCGAACTGCGTGAATCCGCCGAGAACGACTGTATCCACAGCAGGTAGTAGTTCGTCAAGCGGTGTCTCCATCGTGATGACGTGATGCATCCGCTCTGTCCGGTACGTGTCAGGAAGCTCGTCAGCCAAGATCTCCTGCCGAACTGTCTCGATTCCTTCAGCCAGTTCTGCAGCGTGGTGAGCCCGGTCTGTTAGTCCCTCTTCGAGGAGTCGCTCACGCATCGCTTCTGAGGACAGTAGGCCAGCAAATTCGAGTTCAGTATAGAGATTCTCGGCCGCATCAACGAGTCCTGCACGAGGGAACCGGTCGCCAACATAAAACGGGTTTGCTGGGGAGTCTATCTCTTCAACTCCGAGTTCCACAAGCCTGAAAAGAAGAGGTCTATCGATGTGGGTTACCCTTCCCTTGTACTGATTTCGTTCATAACATTCCGAAACAATATCGTCGAAGGTACGGATACTGAGACACGCCGACTGTCCATGGTCTTTCCATTGTTTCCTCGTAACGTCGTTCGGATGTTCTTGTTGACCGATGTAGAGTATACTTTCCGGCTGATCACCAGCTATCTCAGCAACTGTTTTGAACGCTTTGTACTCCAAAAGTGGGAACGTAGCTCCGGTAAACACTCGTGGAGAAGACATACTCCGTTAGAGTAGTAAAGCCGATAAGAAACTTGGGTCGAATCCAGACCAGAGACCACAATCGGATTGACCACTCCAAATGAATGGTTTGTTTAGGAGACATCCAGCCAAGTATGTATCTACTGCAAGTTGATTATAAAATGAGCTTGCACGTCTCCCTAGGACATCACACTTACTTTCAGCTTGTGACTAATCCAGATTGAGAAACTACCGCCTGGTCAAGATCAGAAATGAATTCCTGCCCCTGTTTGTATAAGTTATTCCCAAGACCAAATGTAAGTGTATCTATATGTATTCCCCCAATCTCAGTATCAATCGGATTATCAAGCTGTTCAGGGTAAACCAAGAATGCATCAGTTACACCTTTCGCTTCCGCGTACGCCACTACCTGAGACAAGTCCTCAGTAGACGGCTGCGTCGGTGTCTTATACTTTGTATCACAAACAGCAACAGCATCAGACCCGCTGTAAACCACTAAATCAACGTCAAACTGCCGTCCCGAATCACCAATCTCAACCTGCTCTTGAGCGGTGACCGAATACCTCGCTGGAAGATGCTCAGTCAACCACTCTGCAACGAACGACTCGTACAACCGCGCCATATCCACTATGAACGGTATCATTCGGTCATCACCTGTGCTACGTGTCGGTGCCACCGTATCGAGGATTAAGTGACAAAGCGCGTGCATCGACTCGTAATCATGGTTGAGCCGGCGGTACTCCCGTCCAACACAGTCATCGACTCGAAACGACTTGAGAGAGACATCAGTCGTCATCGGTCGGTACGCACGCCGCACAGTTTGCAATGTAGACTCTGACGGGACATCGCTTGACAGTATCTTCTGCAGCGTCCACAGCAGGATCTGATTGTCTTCAATATCGACCGTGATTTCACGGTGCCGAACGTGTGGATTCGCTTTCCACGGTTCCCGAGCTGTTTTATTGAAATCAATTCGTCCTTTCACCGCACCTATTTGCTCCTCGCGTTCGACGTAGTTCTTGTACAACCCCTTCTGTTGCCGGGAGATGACGTTCTTAGCCAACGTATTCGCTATTTCATCAAAGTAATCAGTGAGAGAATCCGCATCGTACAACCCGTCAAGGAATTCGAACGATTCGAGGTTGTATGCGTACTCCAGCATCCCGAGAATCGTTCGGACAGTCGTTTTCGGTTCAAGTTCAAACGACCACTGGGAATTAATACGGATATGACCGCCATACCCTTGGTTTGTAAGTACCCATTTCCCCTGTGTTGCTCGTGTTGGGAACTCTACGTCAATCTTTGAACCGTACTCTTCCCACAATTCCTCGCCTATGCCGGACGGGAGTTCGTCGCTATCCAGTGTGACAGGCGTATACTCTTTGAGTGTGATTGGATCTTCGGGCACGGGTCATCACGGCCGTATACGGCTCTCAACAGCATCCCAAGCAAATTGTTCGGCTTTCTGCGGTGAGTCAAAGAAGTACTCGTCAAGGTACGGTTTCACTTCAAGTTTCCAAATATCCTCGATCGTGTCATCTAAGTCTTCATCGAGGAAGTATGTGATTCCGAGGTAGAAGTTCCGATCCCCGATCTCCTCATTGATTTCGTTGACAACTTCGATGAGGCCGTCTACATTATGCCCCGTATCCTCGTGGTAGTTCCGGAGAACCTGCATTTCAGGCCATAACGGTAGGAAGGCAAACCGTCGGCGTAGTGCAAAATCAACAAGAGCAATCGACCGGTCAGCAGTATTCATTGTTCCCAGAATATATACGTTATCCGGGATCGAGAACTCAGTGTCCTCACCGGTTTCAACGTCCTTCTGTGCAAACTTCATCGATTTATTTCGGTACTCCACCAGGTGCATCAACTCCCCAAAGACTGCAGATAGGTCGGTGCGGTTGATCTCGTCGAGAATGAGTACGCACGGACCATTCCGCTCCCGAGCTTCCGCACAGAAATCAAGGAACCGTCCTTGCACAACAGGGTATCGAAGCTCATCCTGATCGTTCGAAACGGGACGGATTCCTTGCACAAAGTCTTCATATGAATACGACGAGTGCAGCTGTAGGATCTCAACAATACCGTCACCGCCTTCGATAAGAATATCCGCAACGCGTTCAGCCATGTAGGTCTTACCGGTTCCCGGCGGCCCGTAGAAGATCGCTTGCTTCTTCCTGTTGATCGCTCGCACCCATTGGTCAATGTCGTCTTTCGGGAATCCGGTTCCCTCTGAGAGATCTGTGATGTCTTCGTCACTGACGCGTTCTGGAGCTAATCCAAGGTCTTCTTCAGACAGATTCCGAACTTTGTCTCGTGATCGGAACGAACTCCTCGGTTGTAGCATCCGGTTACGCCCGCTCATATTTGAGTAAAATCCTCGTTGACAATTTCGATGTCATCGGTCGTGTACAAGTGGTCGAACTCTGCTCTTTCGTCCGGGTCATCAGAGTCATATCCGAATTCATCGCGGAATACATTCACAAGATCTTCTCCGTCCGGCATGAAATCGTATTCAAGTGCAAAGTCGCGGTATAGGAACCCGGCAACCGCCGTTACTGGGACCTTATCGGCTCCCGTAAGGTGCTCACGGGCTTTCTCCCAGTGCTGATCCCGTAGTGAGGCTTTGTTTTGATTATTTGTGTTCTCTACCTCAACCACACGATCAAACGGCTGATCCGGCCGAATTGACTGGGCAGAGTATGTCCCTGCAACGTTTTCGTTGAACCATAAGTCCTCTGCCTGAGTGTGTCTTTGACTGAACGCCTATGTTTAATCGCATGAAGGAAGTGGTATCTCCTGTTTTGCGGCCTTCTTCATGTTGTATACTGCACACATCAG
>NZ_JAHLKM010000076.1 GCF_024449025.1 Natronomonas aquatica
GCCTGTGTTTAATCACTAGCGGGCGGGGGATCACGTCGTGAGATCAAAGGCGTTGAAGCGGGAGAGTAGTGATTGTGCAAACCCTCATCTCCCGCTTCACCGAGCGGTGTGTTTGGATCGCTAAAAGAGTTTGCGACGATACGGATGAACCCGCCGCTCCGGAAGGAGGCGGCGGGTTCCCTAACTATGTGATGATACCGTTGCATTGTCTGCGGATTTACCTCGGGACCACCTACCGAATGACGATCGATCTCCTGAAAGAAATGCCACGAATAACGCGGGAGATCGGCCTTGAGCCGGCCGATCTCCCGCACTATTCCACGTTATGTCTCGCGTTTGAAAGACTCGACATGCGTATCTGTCGAGTGCTGCTGGGCCAGTCGGCCCAGCTGCACGATACCGGCGACATCGCCGCTATCGATGCAACCTACTTCGACCGCTCTCCCGCCAGCCGCCACTACTGCCGCCGCACGAATTACCGCGTTCAGACGCTTGAAGCGACGAAACTCGTTGATACGGAGACCCAAGTGATCCTTGATTTGTACTGCACAACGACGTGGGAAGGCAGCGACGCCGAAGTGTGTGAGCAACTCGCCCGCCGGCACGCGGGCGAGTTGCGAGTCCTTACCGCTGACAAAGGGTATGACTGTAACTGGCTTCGGGAAGATCTCCGTGAATTAGGCATCAGACCGCTCATCAAGCACTGTCTCCACAAACCGTACGATCACGCCCACAACGCCCGGATTGACGAGGAACTCTACGGCCAGCGGTCAATGGCTGAAACCGTCTTCTCCAGTGTCAAGCGCTCGCTGGGCTCCGCCCTGCGAGC
>NZ_JAHLKM010000048.1 GCF_024449025.1 Natronomonas aquatica
CCAGAGTGATACCGTCCAACCGACTCATTACACGAAATCGAGTCTACACCGGTAAGTAGTTTCGCACGACCGTATCAATACGCACCGACAAGAGGGAACCAGAGAGTCCGAAGAACGGGCCAGTATCAACCAGAAGTAAATGTTCAATCAAAGCCTTGCCGACCCAGGGTCGGTTTGGTAGGATCGAAATGGATACCTCCTGTATTCGACAGCTGATTTTTGATAGCCCCTCGACAGGTCGGGTCAAGCCGGGCAAGACACAGGGCGCGTATCGGTCAGGTCAGGTCAGGTCAGGTCAGGGACTGACTTCAGACTATCTCTTCGAGTACTGACTCGCCAGACCCATCCTGTGATTCCCATTCCCATTCGTCTTCGACACGCACGCGACCGTCCTCAAGCAGCTCGACAGTGCCCACGGAGTGGCCACTCGCCGTCTCATGCTCGGAGTTGATCTGTGAATATCTGATGTCCCATTCATGACCATCGGACGTTCCAACCAAGTGCCCATCAAGAATCGTCCCACCTGAACAGTGGGCGTAAATCCGTTCTCCCTCTTGTTCGAAATTAAAACGGGTATCGCCACTCACTTCACCGGTATTGCTATTTGCAACACCGACAAGTGTCCGGCCACGAAGCGATATGTCTTCTGTCATATGGTGTTGCACCGGTAATGAACTCAAAAAAGCATCGCACGAAATTGCTGACTTCAATCTCTACTACATGTTCCATCGACCCGCTGCAAGTTACAGAAAGCGTATTCAGCACCCTGGCTGATGACGAACGCCGACGAGTGCAGAGGCGAGCGTATCTGTTTGGGCGTTTCGGAGGAGGAGTAAACTCACCTCAGATGATCGAACTTCGACCCCGAGAGAATGATCCTTCGTTCGGTTCGGAGGGGACCCCCTATGCGGTTGCGATGGCCTCTCACGCGCGCGCACGCGAAAGGCCTAACAGTGTCTGGGCCTTTCTTACTGTTGTGAGTAGTTCAGAGACGACCCGGACAGACAGTGCTGGCGTTCCCGCGTACGACAGCGTCGACGTATCCGTTCTCGTGATTGGGGCGGGCGCTGCGGGCGCCCGTACTGCGATCGAACTCGCTGAACGCGGCGTTGAGGACGTACTGGTGCTCGGCAAACGGAGCCACGGCGACGCACACACGACCTGGGCCCGTGGCGGGATCAACGGCGCACTCGGGACCCACGATCCGGAAGACTCGTGGGCGATCCACGCTGCCGATACGCTCAACGAGGGCCACTTCGTCAACGACCCTGATAAAGTCGAGACGGTCACGAAGCAGATGCCCGACCGGCTCCGCGAACTCGATGAGTGGGGGATGGCCTTCTCCCGAACCGACGACGGCGAAATCGACCAGCGCTTCTTCGGCGCCCAGTCGTTCCGCCGAACCGCGTTCGCCGGTGACCACACTGGCGAGTCGATGCTGAACACGCTCGTCGACCGGGCCCAAGAGCTGTCGGTTCCGTACCGCGAGAACGTGATGATCACGACCGTGCTCTCGGACGGCGATCGAGCCTACGGCGCCGTCGGATTCGACATGGATACCGGCGACTACCTGTTGTTCAACGCCGGGACCGTCGTGCTCGCGACCGGAGGATATGCGGCGATCTACAACCGCCATACGTCCAGAGAAGACGAGAACAACGGCGACGGTCCGGCGCTGGCTTACAACGCCGGCGCCGATCTGATCGACATGGAATTCGTCCAGTTCCACCCGACGGGGATGGCGGTCGACGAGAGCGATCCCGAGTGGGAGCCATGGAGCGGACGCCTCGTCACTGAGGCGGTTCGCGGCGAAGGGGGACACCTCTACAACGCAGAAGGAGAGCGGTTCATGAAGCGGTATTCGCCGAACCAGATGGAACTCGACGCCCGCGACGTCGTCGCCCGCGCGATCGCACAGGAGATCGCCGAAGGCCGGGGCACCGAGAACGGTGGCGTCTACCTCGACCTTTCACACAAAAGCGAGTCGTTCATCCGCGAACGCCTGCCGAGGATGTATGAACGGTTCGACAGCCTCGGGGTCGATATGTCATCCGAACCGGTTGAAGTTGCTCCGACAGCCCACTACGGTATGGGTGGCGTCGCGGTCGACGGGTACGGCGAGACGAGCGTGGGTGGCCTGTTCGCTATCGGAGAGACGATGGCAGGCGTCCACGGGGCGAACCGCCTGGGTGGGAACTCGCTGGCCGAAACCGTCGCTTTCGGCGCTGTCGCCGGTGAGCGGATCGCCGAACGCGCCGACAGTCCGGGTCACCTTCCGGAAGAGGTCCTCGACGACGTCGCGAAACCGCAGCTGCGCGACCTCGCGGCGCTGGCAGGGCGTGAAGGGACCCACGAGGTAACGGACGTGTTCACCGACTTGCAGGATCTGCTGTGGGAGCACGCCGGAATCCTCCGCGACGAGACGTCCCTGCGGGCCGGACTCGACGGACTCGACAGGCTGCGGGAGAAGGCCGGGGATATGGACGTCGGCGGAGTCACGAGCGACTCCTTCGAGTTCGCTATCGACATCGGATTCATGCTGACCGCTGCGGAAGCAGTGCTGCGCGGTGCTCTCCAGCGGACCGAATCCCGGGGCGCACACTACCGGACCGACTACCCGGACACCGACCCCGACTGGCAGCGGAACATCTACTTCGAGCGGGCTGACGTCGGTGGCATGTCCATGCATACTGAACCAGTTGGAACCCCCAGTGAGACCGTTCAGGAGGCTCTCGACGAGGGGTACGAACTGGACTACCATCAGCTCGAGTAGCGACTCTCTCGACTCTCCTACGTCGCCGATTCTGCATCTTTCGAGACGGAGCCTCCGGCCTCAAAGAGCGGGGGCTTCCGACGGTCAGTCGAAGCTCGAAAGTCGTCCGGCGAGGGGTGACGCAGGGGCTGGCCGCACCGTTGGGGGCCTATCCCGCTTTTTCGTTTCGCGCCGCCCACGGCCGGAGGATCGCGTAGACGGTTCGGGACCGGGGGACGTCGACGCCGTGCTCGTCGGCCGTCCGGACGACCGCCCCCAGGAGAGCCTCCAGTTCCATCCGCTTTCCGTTGGTCATGTCGTAATGGAGCGACGAGTAGGTATCGTACTCGAGGTCGCGCGCGAACGCGATCCACTCCTCGATGACCTCGTCGGTGACGTGGATCCCCTCGGCGGCCGCCACGTCGCTTGCCTCCTCTATGAGATCGACGAAAAGCGACCAGGACTCGTCGCTCTCGCGGATCGCCCCGATCGGGAGCCGGATCGCCGCCGTGACGCCCGACATCGCGGCGATGAAGGTGTATTTGTTCCAGAGTTCGGTCCGGATCTCCGGCGAGAGGACACCCTCCATCCCGGGAGCGCGCGCACAGAGTTCGTCGAAGCGTTCGGCGCGGTCGCTCCGGTCGCCGTCGAGTTCGCCGTAGACGATCCGGGCCGGGCCGTCGGTGTGTTCGATCACGCCCGGGTCGCCGATCGTCGAGAAGATGTACGCGACACCGCCCATCACGTGTTCGCGTCCGATCGCCCCGGCGAGATGGTCCTCGTTTTCGACCCCGTTCTGCAGGGAAAGGACGGCGGTGTCGTCGCCGAGAAGTGGGTCGAGATCGCGGGCCGCCGACCGGGTGTCGAAGGACTTGACACAGAACAGGACGACGTCGCACTCGCCGATGTCGGCCGGATCGGACGTGGCCGGGAGGTCGACGCTGAAGTCGCCGTGGACACTCTCGACGTCGAGGCTGTTCTCCCGAAGCGTCCCCAGGTGTTCGCCGCGGGCGATCAAATGAACGTCGGCCCCGGCCTGCGCGAGTCGACCGCCGAAGTATCCGCCGACGCCGCCGGCGCCGTAGACTGCGATCTTCATACAGGCGTATGGCGGCGTAGATCACTTTACTGTGCCGTCAGGTCGCCGCTCGTGCCGGTGGTCGTTTCGGACGGGGCGAAAACGCCCCGTCAGTTATCGAACCGCGACTGGACGAACGGCTGGGCGTCCTCGACCTCGCCGATGCGGGAATCGGACAGAAGCACCGCCTCGGTCTCCTCCTGTGGGACCGAGAGGTTGATCTCCTTCGTCCGGCCGTACCGGCCCTTCGAGACGACGATCGCGTTGACGATGCCGAGCATGTCGAGTTCGCTGATGAGATCGGTGACCCGGCGCTGGGTGAGCACGTCGGCGTCGATCTCCTGACAGAGCCGCTTGTAGATGTTGAACACCTCGCCGGTGTTGATGTTGTGGACGCCGTTTTTTTCGAGTAAGATCGTCGCATAGAGGACGAGCTTCGATTGGGTTGGCAGGGTCCGGACGACCTCGACGACCCGGTCGAGTTCGATCTTCTCTTGGGCCTTGCGGACGTGTTTCTCCTCGACCGTCTCGGTGCGGTCGCGTTCGGCGAGTTCGCCGGCGGTCCGGAGCAGATCCAGCGCCCGGCGGGCGTCGCCGTGTTCCTGGGCGGCGAAGGCGGCACACAGCGGGATCACGTCCTCCGAGAGGATCTCGGGTTTGAACGCGGTCTCGGCGCGGTGCTGGAGGATATCCCGGAGCTGTGTGGCGTCGTACGGCGGGAAGACGATCTCCTCCTCGCCGAGACTGGACTTGACGCGGGGATCGAGGAAGTCGGTGAACTTCAGGTCGTTGGAGATCCCCATGATCGAGACCCGGGAGTTTTCGAGTTCGGAGTTCATCCGCGAGAGGTTATACAGCGTGTCGTCGCCGCTCTTCTCGACGAGTTTGTCGATCTCGTCGAGCATGATCACGACAACGCGCTCGTGGTAGTCGACGGCGTCGAAAAAAGTCGAGTAGACCCGGTCGGTGGGCCAGCCGGTCATCGGGACGGGGTCGAACGCCTCCAGGTCGTCTTCGAGTTCGTCGATCCTCGTTTCGATGGCCTCGACGTCGTCGAACTCCGACTCCTCGAGCGCGTCGGCGGCGTCGGTCGCGCGATCACGGAGGGACCCGAGTTCCTCGGTGCGCTCTTCGATGTACGTCTCGTTTTTGTCGATAAACTTGTTTGCGAGCTGGGCGAGGACCCGGTACTGGGTGTCGGTGACCTCGCAGTTGATGTACTCGACCTCACAGGGGACCTCGTACTTCTGGGAGGTGGTTTCGAGCTCCTCGCTGACGAACTTCGCGCTCGCGGTCTTGCCGGTCCCCGTCTTGCCGTAGATGAGGATGTTCGACGGGGTGTCCCCCCGCAGCGCCGTGACGAGGATCGTCGCCATCTTGTTGATCTGCTCCTCGCGGTGGGGGAGTTCATGCGGCGTATACGACGGGCGGAGCACTTCCTTGCTCTCGAAGATCGGCTCGCCTTCGAGGAGGTCGTCGAAGAGACCCCGTGAGGCGCCGTCGGCCTCGGAGTCATCCCCGGCGTCGGTATCGAGATCGAGGTCGTCGAGGTCGATGTCGCCCGAGAACCCGTCAGCCCCGCCGGCGGTTTCGATTTCACCGGCGAGAGGACCGCTCCCGTCGCTGCTTTCGGGGTCGGTGCCCTCGTCCGTCTCTTCGACCCCTGTTTGGGACCCCTTCGTTTCATCTGGAATATCGACAGACTGCGTCGACATGTCAGCCGTGATCGAATCCGAATCAGTATTTAAATTTGCGGAGGTGTCCGTCCCGTCGAGGCTGGTCTGCTCGTCCGGACGGTTCCGGTCGTCCTGAGAGCGTGTGGAGTCGTTCGAATCCCGATCCGGGGGGCTATCGGAAGGATCGCTCTCCCCGGACTCGTCGGGATCGGTTCGACGGTCAGTGCTGTTTCGGTCGGGATCGGCCGCCGACTGGTTTCGGGCCCCAACCCGATCGTCGGCCGGCGTTTCTTCCCCGGTATCTTTGTCGGTCATTCTTTTCAAAACCCCTCCATTTCATGTGGAGTTCGGCCGCGCGGCACCCGAGAGTGGATGTTACAGAGGATAAACCCGGACTACGTATATATAGGTGTATGACTGTTGTCCAGTTGATGCAGTCGAACCGATGGTGGAAAATCATAATAAATCTTTCCGTTCCCACACAGGATCAGACGGGGCTGTTCGATCCAGGACGGACCGCTCGATCCGGACAGGCTTCGTCCGACCGTCGGACAGAACGGCTGATACACTCGACCGAGAACTGTTCCGGGTCGGTGGCATCGAAGCATCTATCCGACGGTAGCCGGAACGGCGGGGGTTCACTGAGGACGAGTTTCCGGACTAGTCCCTCACGACCAGCTCCGGCGGACGTCCCCATTCGATCGAAGTAGTGACTCCCCGGAAGTGGTGACCCCCGGGGTCTCGACTTTGGGGGTCGATCTTGAGTATGATACTGCGACAGACTGTGACACCTCGATGGACCGGAAGACGAATCCCACGAACCCCCCCACCCCTTCGTTTCAACTGGAATCGGGAAAGGTGGGGGAGGGGGGGCAGAGCGGGCTTTCGTGGTAAGGAAACGTTTATTATACTTCCTCTAGAACGATACCCGTAGTGTATAGAAATTATTGTCTTAACTTATTTTCTATTATTACTGTACTCAATTAATATAATTATACTAATCCACCGTATTTCTAGTTTCTTCCCAATAAAATTTGTTGCAATATGAATGAATCCGTGTTTTGTCGATAGGAACCGTCCGCTGGGGTCGTCGGATCCTATCGAATCCGACCGTTTCGCTTTACACCGATCCCCGGGTTTCTCCGGTTCCAGTTGAAACGAAGGGGTGGGGGTGTAGCGGGTACAAGGGAGAGTGGGGATGTAGCAGGCCGGAACGATCGAGAGCCGAGTGTCCGTCCGGCCACACCCGCCGGCTAGAAAACAACTGCTCGGAACGTCTATCCGACAGTTCTTTGTCACTGTATGACCCTCGTCTGACACACAGTTAAGTGAGTGCGGAATGCTAATACGTTCAGAGCGACCTCGATTTCGACCCGAAATCGGGGGCGCGGGAGGATGATATGGGACTGCTAACAAGCCTCAGATCGAGCATTTCTCGGGCGACCTCGAGCCTGTTCGAGGGGGACGAGACGAAACGAATCGGCATCTACGGGCCGCCTAACGCGGGTAAATGTCTCGCACCCGACGAAGAAATACTGCTCGCGGATGGCACTTACAGACGTATCGAGGACATGTTCGAGTCGGTCGCAGCGGCCGATCCGACGGACGTCAGTGACGACCCGGACGAGACGTGGCTGGAATGTGAGAGCGGGACAGAGATACGAATCCCCGCACTTCGGTCGGATCTATCGGTCACCGCTGCTCCCGTCTCGCACGTGTTCAGACAGCAATACGATGGCCCCCTCTACCGAATCGAGACACGGCTTGGGCGCGAAGTCACGGTCAGCCCCGCTCACCCGTTCGTCTCGGCGACGGAGAACGGAATCGAGAACGTTCCTGCCGAAACGCTCGAAGAGGGCGACCGCCTCGCACTTCTGTCGTCGTTCACTCCGACCCCCGAAACGTCGGGCGAGTGGACGACAACTGTCCCCGAGACACTCGCTACGGACGGGGGAACGGCAGTCTACAAGTCGACGTATCACCGCCCGAAACCGGTACACGAACAGCCCTTCGACGCCCGGATGGCGAGATTTCTCGCACTGACGATCGCGGAAGCACAACACGAGGACGGCCACATCGCGTTCGCCAACGAGAGCGAACGGCTTCGCGAGGAATTCCGTCGTGGGGTCGAACGGTTCGGTGTCGAGACGACGACCTACGAGTACGACGGAAAGACGCCGGTCGTCAGGGTCAACTCCCAGTCGTTGACTGAATACCTGAAAGCGTTCGACTGCCATCCGGCCGGCTCACACGACAAGCGGGTTCCGGAGTCGGTACTCACTGCGGACGACGAAACCGTCGCGGAGTTCCTCCGGGTGCTGTACGATTGTGAAGGGAGCGTCTCCCCGCCTGACGACGAGCGGGGCCGGTACGTGCGGTTTTCGAGCGCCAGCCGGGAGCTCGTCGTCGGAGTCGGAATCCTGTTGCTCCGGTTCGGCATCGTCGGGAACATCCGTGAACGCACACACGACGGCGAAGAGTACTACGAACTGGAGATCGGACGGAGCGACCAGCATCGGATGTTTCGTCGACATATCGGCTTCGATCACCCCGAGAAATCCACCCGCCTCGATGGACTCTGTGAGATCGACTCGAAGGCGAACGTCCATACATTGCCCCTGATGCCGCTGCTCGAAGACGCCCGTGACGACCTCGGGATGACTCAGGCGGAGTTCTACGGCGACAGCAAACACGTCGCCCGGATGCGTCGCCGAAACCGGATTACGATCGACCGGCTGGAATCGATGGCCCGACGACTCCCGGACGAGGGCGTTGTCGATATCGTTCACGACCTCGATGATGCCGATGTCACGTGGGACGAAGTGGTCGAAATCGAGGAGATCGAGCACGAGGGGTATATATATGACCTCACGGTTCCGGAACACCACACGTTCGCAACCGCGGACGGTCTCGTCGTCCACAACACGACCTTAGCCAACCGCATCGCCCGCGACTGGACCGGCGACGCGGTCGGTCCCGAAAGCCACGTTCCCCACGAGACCCGTCGAGCACGACGGAAGGAGAACGTCGAGATCAAACGGAACGGCAAGTCGGTGACCATCGACGTCGTCGACACGCCCGGCGTCACGACCAAGGTCGATTACAAGGAGTTCCTCGAACACGACATCGAGAAAGACGACGCCGTCCGCCGGTCACGGGAAGCGACCGAGGGCGTCGCCGAGGCGATGCACTGGCTCCGCGAGGACGTCGACGGCGTGATCTACGTCCTCGACGCCGCGGAGGACCCCTTCACCCAGGTCAACACGATGCTCATCGGGATCATCGAGAGCCAGAACCTCCCGGTCCTCATCTTCGCGAACAAGATCGACCTCGAGGACGCGAACATCCAGCGCGTCGCCAACGCTTTCCCACAACACGAGACGATCCCGCTTTCGGCGCTCGAGGGCGACAACATGGACGAAGTGTACGACAAGATCGCGGAGTACTTCGGGTGACATCATGCCTGGAATAACTGCCGACGACGACGGCGAAACGGACGAATCGGTCCTCGAGGATGCCGATCCGAACCGCTCCGGCGATCCGAACCCCGACGGGTCCGACAGCGCCCCGACCGACGACGGCGGGATCCAGATCGACATGATCAGCGCCGACCGGATCGAGGGCATGCGAACGATGGAGAAGATCCGGCTCATCCTCGATGGCGTCCACGACGGCAACATCGTCATCCTCGAGCGGGGGCTCGACCCGGACGAGGAGTCGAAACTCATCGAGGTCACGATGTCCGAGATCAATCCGGACGGATTCACCGGGATCGAGATCGAGACGTATCCCGGCGAGAAGAAAAACGACAGTGGGTTGCTCGGTCGGCTCATAGGTAACGACGACTCCAGTAAGCTGACCGTGATCGGTCCCGCGAATCGCCTCGAGACGCTCCACAAGGACGAAACGCTCATCAGCACGCTCGTAACGCGCACCTGACGCCACTCATATGCCACACCAGTGTACCGGCTGCGGCCACACGTTCGAGGACGGATCCAAGGAGATGCTCTCTGGCTGTCCGGAGTGCGGCGGCAACAAGTTCCAGTTCCGGCCGGCGGGCGGACCCGCCGGTCGGTCGACCGATGGGACCGATGCCTCGCCGGAGGGCGATGGCGATACGGTATCCGGAGATCCGGACCCGAACGACGCCGACCGGCCGACCGGTCCCGATCGGCCGGAGCCGGACACGTCGTCGGTCGCCGAGACGGTCGGCCGGGCCACCACGAGAGTCCGCGATTTCGTCTCGTCGAACTCCACGCCGTCCGACCCCGAGTCGGCTTCCGAGTGGCCGGACGAGTGGGAAAGCAGTACCGACCTCCCGTCGGACGAAACTTCGGGCCCCCCGGACCCCTCCCTTTCGGGTGGAGACCCCGACCGAACGCGGCCCGACTCGGGCGAATTACCGGCCAACGAAGACGAAGACGAAGATGAAGACGAAGACGACATCATCGACGCTGACGCGCGTCGGGCCGCCTCCGAGAGGAGTGAGGGACCGAAGGAGGACACCGCACAGGCGAGTGCGCGTACCGATGTCGTCTCTCCGGAGGAACTCGACGAAAGCGCCCCGGTCTCTCCGGAGGAACCCGACGACGGCGTCCCGGCGGACGACCGGTCGCTGGCTTCGGACACCGACGACTCCTCGGCTACCGACGACTCCTCATCCGAACCGGACCGTTCGCCCCCTGCTTCCCCGGCCGCTCCGGACTCGACTCGCGACGGCGAGGTCGTCAGCGAACCGACCGGCGAGGACCCGGATCTCTCCGAACTCAGAGCGCAACTCAACGACCAGTTCGAGTCGATCAAGATCCTCGAACCCGGGCAGTACGAACTCAACCTGATGGAACTCTACGACCGCGAGGAGTACATCATCGCGCTCCAGGAGAACGGCCGGTACGTCATCCAGGTCCCCGAACAGTGGATCGGCGAGGACGCTGCCGACCGTTGATCCGTTTTCGATACCCGATCGCCCCGAGTAGCTGCAACCGGAGCTTCCGGCCGTGTTCACCTGTCTTCGAGACGATCCAACACGGCGTCGGCGTCGTAGGAGAGAGACAGCGCACGCGAGCGCCCCCGCCCCTCGACGCTCGTGTACTCCGCCTCGATGAGCCCGAGTTTCTCGAGTTTGTTGATGATCTCGGAGTACCGCGTGTATCCGAGCCCCGTCGCCTCGCTGAACGCCTCGTAGACGTCGCCGGCCCGCTCGCCGTCGTGGTCGGCGAGCACCCGTATCAGGGCGGCCTCCGACTCGGACAGCCCACGGAGGTGCCGCGAGAGGTGGACGTACTTCGCCTTCTCGTAGGCCGTATCGACGTCCTCGATCCCGACCTCGGTCGAGCCGCGCATCTCGGCGTTCAGTCCCGCCCGCCGGAGGAGGTCGATCCCGACCCGGAGGTCGCCGCCGCTGTCGGCGGTGTGGCTGGCGACCCGATCCAGCACCTGCGGGCCGACGGCCCCCTCCCGGAACCCCCGTTCGGCGCGCTCTCTGAGGATCTCCGCGATCTCCCGTTCTCCGTAGGCGTCGAAGTACACCTCCTCCGGCCGGAACACCGACTGCACCCGACCGTCCAGTTCCTCGATGACGTCGAGATCGAGATCCGAGGAGACGACGATGACGCCGATCTTCGCCCCGGAGTGGGCCTCGTGGGCGCGCAAAAGCGAGTACAGCGTCTCCGAGGCTTCGCTCTCATAAAAGAGGTAGTTGACGTCGTCGAGCGCGACCACGAGGACCTCGTCGTCCTCGACCAGCCGGTCGGTGATCTGGCCGAACAGCTTCTTAAACGAGATCCCCGACGTCGGCGGTTCGTACTCGAAGAGCCCCTCGAAGAGCCGCGAGAAGACGGCATAGCGGGTCGAGTCGACCTGGCAGTTCACCCGGATCGCCTCGACGTCGCTTATGCCCGCCAGTTCGTCGAAGAGTTTCTGTACCGCCGTCGTCTTGCCGGTTCCCGGCGGCCCCCTCGCCATCACGTTCAGCGGCCGCGAGCCTCGAACGGCGGGTCTGAGCGCGTACTTGAGCGTCTCCATCTGCTCGTCGCGGTGGAGAAACGCCTCGGGCAGATAGTCGAGTTCGAGGACGCCCTCGTCGCGGAAGACGGACTCGTCCCACGAGAGCATGTCGTCGTCCGCCATTTCGCTTCACTTTCACCACGCTGGCACGCGTGTTAAGCCTTCGGGCGCTCGGCGTGGTGGTTCGGGCGGGCAGCGTGGTGGTTCGGAGCGGACGGTGTGGCGATTCGGATAGACAGCGTGGCAGTTCGGGTGGACGACGTGGTGGTTCGGGTGGACAGCGTGGCGGTGTTCGGATACGATCGGAAGTGTCCCGCCGATGAAACGACCTAGTGGTCGTGGCCCTCCATCACCATCGGACGTCCGGTTGCGTATTCGTCCGGATTCTCCTTGAAGGCCTCCTTGCAGGCCCGCGAACAGAAGTAGTACGTCTCTCCGTCGTGTGTCGCCGCCGGCTCGCTGTCGTCGGTCCGCATGCCACAGACCGGGTCGCGGTACTGTCCGGGCGCACCGAGACCGCGACGGTACACGTAGAGGAGAAATCCGGAGAGCGCGAAGGCAACGAGGTTGAGATAGAACGTGTAGTTCAGCTCGAAGTACGTCTGCTCGGTCGCCGTTTCCCCGCCGGCCAGATCCGGGACGATGCCGAGGGCGTCGAACAGCAGCTCCATGAGAAAGCCGGTGAACGCCATCGTCACGAAGAAGACGCCGAGGATGTACAGCATGATCGTCCAGCCGTAGTACTTCCGGTAGACGTTCAACACGGGGATCGTGATCAGGTCGGCGTAGACGAACGCGATGACGCCGGCGAAGCTAACGCCGCCACCCCACAGCGCGACGGCGAAGGGAACGTTGCCCATACTGCCGACGAAGCTGACGACGGCGATGGCGACTCCCATGGTCGCGTGCTCGGCGGTCACGAGCAGGCCGTCGCCCTGGACGAACAGCGTGTTCCAGACCCACTGGGGGACGAAGACGATGACGAACCCGGAGATGAGAAAACCCGCGACGACGTCCTTGTAGATCATCGACCACTCTTTGCGGTACTGATTCCCGACCTTGTACCAGCCGCCCCACGACAGCAACTCCTCGCGCCACCCGCCGCGGCTCGAGGTCTGCTGGCGGTAGGTCTCCATACAGCCCGCCGAGCAGAACTGCAGCGTCTCCCCGCCGTCGGTGGTGAGCGTGTACTCGCTTTTGCCCTCCATCCCGCAGGTCGGGTCCTCGCTAACGCCCGCCTCGCGGTCGCGCTCGTTGAGCGTCTCCCGGACTTCCTCGAAGTGGTTCTCGGGAAGCGTGAGATGAACGATGACGGCCATGACGACGATGAGAACGAGCCCGCCGAGCAACTCCGCCAGGAGGAACTCCCAGCCCAGCAGAATGAGGATCATCAGGCCGAGTTCGACGATGAGGTTCGTCGACGCGAACATGAAAGCAAAGAAGTTCACCGCGTGGGCGCCCTTCTTGAAGAGGCCTCTGCCGATGGCGACGGCGCCGAAACTGCACCCACTGCTTGCCGCCCCGAACGCGGTCGCCTTGGCTAGACCGCCCAGGTCACCGTCGCCCAGTATCTGGCCCATCCGCTCTCTGGAGACGTAGACCTGGACGAGACTCGTGATCGTAAGGCCCATGATGATCGCCCAGGCCGCCGTCCAGAGGAATCCGACACCGATCCGGAGGGCTTCACCGACCCCCTCAAGTATTGCCGCCTGCATAGATGTATCATCGCAGGAATCATGTATTGCAGTTGTTGTTAGGATAGTGCTTTTTAGAGTGCTTTGAGCTTATGAATTAAAAATCAGAACGCTCTATACCGTATGATTCTTAGCCGAAACCACATTAAACCGTGACCGCGTACTTACAGGTAGAGACGGACCCACGGAGGGAATACACATGTCAGAACATACAGACGATACGCGACTGGTCACGGTTCTCCTGATAGTCATCGGTGTCTTCGTCCTCTTTCCGATGCTATTCATGGGCTTCGGAGCGATGGGGTCCGGCCCGATGATGGGCGGCACGTGGGGCGGTCATATGTGGGGTGACGGAACGACGCCGGGGTGGATGTTCGTCGTCGGAATCGTGATGCAACTCCTGTTCCTCGCTGCCCTTGTCGGCGGTGGCTACCTCATTTATAAGTCGGTGGCTGGCGGCGGGAGTGACCCGGACCAGGCGCTCGAAGAACTCCGGCTCGCGTACGCTCGCGGCGAGCTGACCGACGACGAATACGAACAGCGACGGGATGCGCTCAAACGCGACGTGGAACGGCGATGAGACCGACCTGAGCAGTAAAAGCGTATCCACCCCGGCTGTTACCCGGTGGCGTCGTATCAGCGCTTACGCGATTCACCTATGGAAACGCTGCGGGGCAAACAAACCACCGCTGACGACAAAATAATTACGCCGTCGTGGAATTCGCTGTCCCCACAGCCGGCAGGCGGTCGGAAC
>NZ_JAHLKM010000049.1 GCF_024449025.1 Natronomonas aquatica
ACCGAAGAGTTGCCGATCGAGTACGCGGTCGAACTCAACCGGCTGATCGAACTCGAAATGGAGGGCTCGCTCGGATAGTGATCCGTCCGAGCTGATCTATCTCCACACAAAACACACTATGGCTATCGATCCGAAATTTGAGGACACCCGCGAGGTCGTCGAGCAACACGAAGGGCATACAGTCTGGGGACCGGTGGACGAACCGGGGCAACTGGGGATCCACGGCACACACGTTGCTGTCGACTTTGACATCTGTATCGGCGACGGCGCCTGTCTCGAAGACTGCCCTGTCGACGTATTCGAATGGGTAGACACACCGGGCCATCCGGAGAGCGAAATAAAACCTGACCCGGCTAATGAGTCACAGTGCATCGACTGCATGCTGTGTGTGGACGTATGTCCTGTGGATGCTATTGACGTCGATCCAGGACGAGAGGGTCGACTCTGAATGCCGATGGAAGAATCGTTGATTACGCTCACTCTCCAGTGTTACCGGTGCGGAACAGAGTACAACTATCTCGGCTCGTCACCACATTCGGGTCGATGCGCAGCCTGTGGATCGTCGTGCGTTCCGCCAGCTGGCACTCTCACCGTTGTGAACAGACTCTACTGGGAGAGCCCTAACGGGCTCTCGAAAGTCTGGGTACATGCTGTTGACGAACACGACCGACCATTCGAGTTCGAAGTGGTTGCACACGGTAGCCGGGGCAAGTTGGTCAACACGAAAATCGACGGCGTAGAGATCGATCCACAAATTAACGAGACAATAGAAACGCTTCCACCATCGGTTACAGCTGAAATAGCAGATTTGGGTATCAACGAGGTCGAAACTGCGAAGATCGAGAACTCAAAATCGTAACCGCACTTCGGGAGGTATTTTATAAAACTCGCCGTAGGCTGTCTGACTCCAACCGCTCGGAAAACGAATGGGCGTTGCAGGCTCCCGCTTGCAGGGCGGACGATCGTTCTTTCGGGTCCGAAACGCTCGAAATCGCCATTCTGAACACAGTGGTTCGGAGTACGTGTTCACACCCCCAGAATCATCGGCCCCGAACCAATCGAGACGGAAACACACTCGAGTTGTATCCCGCAAACAGAAAGAACGACGTCACCGAAGCGACGATTCGATCACATCGATCTCGGCTGAGTCACTTCGCCCGCCGGGGCGATCAAGGAGGGATCCCGATCTGAAGAACTGACAGAGCGAGAACTGCATCGGTGCCGGCCGTGGCGACGCGACGACGGCGATCTTGTGCCAGCAACCGAAAGGACGCAGACAGATACGCTAGGCGTGTGATTCGCTGGGTAGAATCAACCGATGGCGCGCCAGGAGATCTCTACGTGAAGATCCATTCCCCCACGCTGACCGGCGACGATACCGTCGGTGACCTGATGTTGGATGAAGGGGTAGCCGAGGAACTCCCCGAGTGCTTGCGGCGCTACGAGTACACCTCCCGTCCGCATGTGGTGATCGCGCTAATGTGGCACACGATGATGCGGGTTGGTCCGATCCGTTCGCTTGATGTGTCCGAATTCGATTCCGAAGAGGGGTCGCCAGAAGTCGTCTATTGGCCTGAAGGGGGAACAACGACCAAGAACGGTACAGGCGGCGAGGGGCTTATTCCTTTGTCGGACCTCGTTTGTCAGTTACTGGAAGACTGGATCGAGCAAACGTTTCTAAACGAGTGCCTGAGATGCAATAGGATTAGCATTCCGAGGGAAGGGATGGAACAACGCCGAGAACACCTGGACGATCTCTAATATTGTCTCCGTTAGTTACACAGTATGAATCAACAGACGATATCTTATCCTTCCGCGTCAAGTCTCATGGAAGTGTGAGAGTTCCCCGATTGTGTAATCGGTGCTCATATTGAGCCAGCTATCGGCTGTATGTGATTGCTGTCGAACGCGTCTCTGTTACAGGAAGAATTTGCAGCGTAGTAGAAGCATAGTCGCCGGAAATGGCCGCTGATCGCGCTACTATACTTTATCCGAAATTTCGATCCATTCGAGACTGTGATAGGAATCGAAACATCGCTTACAGACGGCTAGTTCGATATCGGTGTGTGTGCCATCCCGGTTGTGCAACCGCATCCGGTAGACTACTCCATCCCGTTGGTTGCATGTGGCGCATAAGTTAGAGCCGTTGACCGGTTGCGAAAGCTCTGTTCTCATATGCTCAAAGAATACGTATTAATTAATAGCACAATAGCTTGGTATACCAAATGGTATAAAAACCACTCCGGATCTATCCTACTAATCGGACGACAACTCGGCTCGTTAATAATCGATCCGGGTTGGACTGTTTGTTACAGGGTTACTGATTATGTAGGAGACAGAGACGTATCGACAAATAGACTCCTTTAACAACCCCACATCAGTTACCATTAAACGAAACAATATATTGGCGGTTACCGAACATGGAGCAAACTAGAGTCGATAATATGTGATGCTACGAGCGATCTACGTAGCGAGTTTTGTCACGGCTGGAATTATTTGTTTTGGAGCACTGTGGCGGAGTCGTGGCATTAGCCATCGTGAAACCCGGTATGGGCTTTATTCTCTCCTGATAACGAGTGGTCTGTGGGCGTTCGCCCAGGCCGTCCGACTGAGCACCAGTACGGTCGTTGTTGCGACCATCAGCTATACTGGTGGGCTTATCGCCGGATTTGCGACCGTATTCTCGTGGCTGTATTTTTGCTCTGCGTACGCCGGCCACGAGTACCATCAGCAAGGATCGATACGGCTGGCGGCCCTCGTCATGTTCGTCGTAGTGACTGTGCTGAAACTCACTAATCCGCTTCACGGCCAGTACTTCGTTGCGTCTGTCGTGAGCGATCCATTTACTCACGTCGCTATCGAACTGGGCACGCTTCATTGGATTGTACTGTTTGTCGCCTACGCTGGGTCGGCGATCGGATTTTACATTCTGTTTGAGACATTCCGCCTAAGTGAGATTCCGACCACCCAGTTGGTTGGTATCGTTAGCCTGGCGGCTTGGCCGGTCCTGCTCGACGTGGCTGGGCTGGTAACTGGTCCACAATTATTGACACTCAACTACGAGCCGATCGGGGTTGCTGCTTTTGGTCTGGGAACCCTGTATGTAGCAACAACAACGTTTGAGCAGGTTCGTTGGACTGGGCACCAACAAGTGCTGGATCAGCTTGACGAGGCGATCATCATCGTCGGCGAGGACGGTGTGATTTGGGAAACGAACGCGGCAGCAGCCCGGCTGTTTCCGGCAGTAGAAGTCGGTCAGCGGATGGAAACAGTGTTGCCCGAGATCGCCGCCGAAATGTCCGCTATCGACGAACTGAGTCTGACAGACGGCCGAGGGCAGATGTTTTCACCGGCGGGTGCCGTGGCTGATAACGAGGCAGGCGACGGGTTACTGGCAGCTGAAACCGATCTGTTCGCTGACGCGGCGTCCGGGGTAGTGACGTTCGAGCAGGCAGGCGAACCCCGGTATTACATGCTGCGACAGACAGCGCTCACGGTAGGGCGCAAACTGGTCGGTCAAGCGCTCGTCTTTATGGACGTAACCCGGGTCGAACGCCAGCGTCGGGAGTTGAAACGACAGTCCGAGCAACTGGAAGGCTTCGGCGCTGCCGTTGCTCATGAACTCCGGAATGCGCTCGGGATCATCGATGGACAGTTCAAATTACTTGCAATGGACATTGAGCAATACGCCGAAGAAGACGCCGAGGCGAGGATCCAGACGATTCAGGAGGTGACCGAGCGGATGTATACTGTTATTGACGATCTGACGACGTTAGCACGGCTAGGCCAGCGAATCAACGAGCCCGATTGGATCGATTTTGAGAGGTTCGTCCAGCAGGGGGAGTCGATCGCTGGAGCTGAAGAGATCGACGTGCAAATTGAGGGTGAAGGCCGAATCAAAGCGGGGCCCACTCGGCTGAAGGAGTTGGTTCGATACGCGGTTCGGCTCGGCGGTGAGACTGACGCCTCGGTACTATCGATCAGTCTAACTGAGAGAGGATTTATCATAACGACCGATGGGGAGACGATACGCGCCGACGACGCTGATGAGTTGTTCGAGTATGGGTCGGCGGTGCCACACGCAGAGGCGGGCGTAATTGGAGCGAATATGCGGACGATTGTCCGAGCCCACGGGTGGGAGATCACGGTAAAGCCCGAACGAACTGACGGAATTTGTCTTGTTGTGACTGGGTGTGAGACGGATCTCGAGTGATAATCCCCGGTGATTCGAAACCACAGTCTTATCAAAAGATATATACAGCGTGCAGAAGTTCTTAGCAATTGATGTATCGTGCTGCTAAAGTGGCGGAAACGAGTACTACTTTCACCGGGTTTTTGAGGATCAACGACAAAACATTAATAGATCCAATGTCGATCGAAAGACCCGAGAAAATCATTTCTGAGCCGATAAAGATATTACATATCGATGACGATTCAGGCTTTCTCGATCTGACCAAAGCGTTCCTCGAAAAGGAATTCAACGAAATTGACATAACGACCGCGATTGGCTCTACTGAGGGGCTCGAGCGTATCGAGGACGGGGCGTTTCATTGCGTGATCAGCGACTATGAAATGCCCAGAATGGACGGGCTCGAACTGCTCGCCGAGGTCCGAAAAGAGCATCCAGAGCTGCCGTTTGTCCTCTATACAGGGAAGGGGAGCGAAGAAATCGCGGGCAAGGCGATCAACGCCGGTGTCACTGGTTACTTCCAGAAAGGCGGCCCGGAACAACACCGCCGGCTCGCCAACCGAGTCAAACACGCCGCAAAAGAGTATCAAACCCAAATCGAGTCCGAACGATACTCGACTGTCCTCCGTGCATTAGATTACCCCGTCTATGTCGTCAACGACGAGGCCGAATTCGAGTATGTCAGCGAAGCGTTCCTCACGCTCACCGGCTACGACCGCGAAGAAATAATCGGCAGCCAACCGGAGAAAATCAAAACAGACGAGGCGGCACAGCGGGCGAACGATATACTTGCAGAGATAGTCTCGTCCGACGGACCGGAATCGAAAAAGTTCAGAGTCGATATCCGACGGAAGGACGGCGAGACAGTTCCCTGCTACGACCACATGGCTGCGTTGCCGTTCGACGAGGATTTCCGGGGCTCTGTCGGCATTCTCAGGGATGCGACCCGAGAGACACGCCAGCGAAAGGAACTCATCCGACAGAACAAACGGCTCGAAGAGTTCACGTCGATCGTTTCACACGATCTCCGAACGCCGTTAGGTAACGCCCAGACGGCGGCTACGCTGGCTCGATCGACAGCTGACGAAAGCCACTTCGACACGCTGGAGTCGGAGCTCGATCGAATGGACCGAATGATCGACGAGTTACTCACGCTCGCAAAGGAGGGTGAGGCCGTCTCGGAAACCGAGCCGATAGATCTCGGTAGACTGGCCACCGAAGCGTGGGAGCCGTTCGGGTCCACACAGGATAGTCTCTATATTCCCGAGGGGACGGCACGTATTGACGCCGACAAGTCGCGTTTCCGGCGACTTCTTGAAAACCTGTTTCGAAACGCTGTCGAACACTGTCCGTCGCCGGTCACCGTCACCGTCGGGCGTACGGAGAGTGGATTCTACGTTGCGGACGACGGTCCCGGAATCGACGAGGCCAACCACGAGGACGTATTCGAGCCCGGATACACGACGGTAGAGGACGGAACGGGGTTCGGTCTGGCGATTGTCAGACGGATCGCCGATGCACACGGGTGGGAGGTGGCTGTGACCCGAAGTGACAGTGGTGGGACTCGGTTCGACGTACAGGTCAATTCAAACCCGGAGGTATCGGAGTCGCATCCGGTAGTGAGTTGAGCGCTGTGCGTTTTTCGACAGGCTACACAGCATTAAAAAAGAGCCTAGGGGCTTTGAATCGCGTGTCGGCAGGTTCGGCCTGCGAGCCCTTATTGAGTTTAGAATAATAGATAGATAGGCAATTGCGGACACTCGTGGCTGAGACACGGATAAAATCCTCCAGCGAAACCGGAGTGTACTGACCCTTCGGAATGCGACAAACCGTGGTCTACAGGAACTGAGAATAGGGACAGTAACGATGCTTTCGTGGGGGACGGTGGCATATCCGGAGCAGTGTTCCGGATCTTTACGAACGGTACCCACAACCAGAGCGTCCCACTACCGACTGTTCCAATACTTGCATCGATAAATAGGGGGTACTAGTCGCTTCAATTAGATCGACTCGACTCGTTCCCTGGGTGACTAACCAGTGTCCGGAATTTACTTCCGGAGTGCTCATAGTTCGAATCCCCCCGTCCGAGGCTCCGACCGGTGGCTGAGTATAAAATTGATGTCTTCGGTGGTGGTCAACTCGTAGAGTCGGTACCAGTAAACTCGAACCGAGCGCCTCCGTCAACGCCCTCGGTAACGTTTATATCCCACCCGTGCGCTTCGGCGACCTGCTTGACGATTTGCAATCCAAATCCTGTCCCGGCCTCACTGGTTGAGTATCCCGTATCGAAGATCTCCTTACGCTTGGCTTCCGGAATCCCGGGACCAGTATCTGAAACATAAAATCCGGTATCAAGCTCGCCGACACGAACACGAACTGCCGGTCCACCATGCTTGATAGCGTTCCGATATAGGTTTTCGAAAAGCCCCCGTAGTCTGCTCGGATCAGCGCGGATCGTGCCACTCACCGATACGTCAAGCTCTGCTGACTCGGTTTCAACGTACTCCCACGTCGACTCTGCAACCTCCCGAAGTCCAACCATCTCTGTTTCCTCGACGACCTTTCCCTGCTGTGCGAGGGTCAGCACGTCCTCCAGCAATTCTTCCGCTCGATCAATCGCATCCGTCGCTTTCTCGAGTGTCTCGATTTCCGCCGACTCAAGCTCCGAGTCGCTGGCAAGCAATTCGAGATGACCCTTGGCAACGTTTAGCGGCCCTCGAAGGTCGTGTGAGACGATACTTGTAAATTCGTCGAGCCGGTCACGCTGCCGACGGAGCTCCCAGTACTCCTCCTCACTTTTGCCGACATCAAGAACAGTCCCGAGTACCGCTGGATCCCCATCAATCTCGATTCCTCGAGCCAGTAGGATAATATCGATTTCATCGCCGCCAGCCGTTCGTCCAATATAGGGACGGCGGATTGATTCTGGATTTTTTTGCTGAACTTTCTGAAGATTCTCCGAAAGACGCGTTCGGTCCTCACGCACTACCAGCTCCGGGAGAGCATTCCCGGCGAGACTGTCCTCGTCGGCTGGGTAATCAAATCGGAATTTTTATCCTATTTTCCCGCATATAATTCGAATATTTTCTTTCTAATCGGTGTTCGAGTGGTTATTAAATAAACCGTCCTGGATGGAGAACGGATGGGAAACTACAGATATAATTACACAATCGAGTTCCTAAAAAGTAGAATTTCAGTAGTCGTAATCGTATTGGCCTCTAAAATAGTCGGGAGTATAGTAGAGACCGAGTATGGCTGCTCAAGCAAACGTGTTGCGTAGTTCATATGGCGTGAAACTGGTCCTCGGGTACACTATTACCGGAGGGTTTGTTACAGCCATCGGATTCGCAACACAGAGTGTCGAAGCAGCGGTTATGGCAACCTGGGCCGGACTACTGGCACTGGGCTCAATCAACGGAACGAACACTATCGCATCGATCGTTGAATTAGAACGCCGAGCAAAGACCATCGCCGATGGCGACCTCGACACTAAACTCCGGTCGGGCCGAGCCGATGAATTCGGAACGCTCTACAGTGCGATCGATACGATGCGAAATTCGCTGTCTGATCAACTCGAAGAGGTCGAAGAGACCCGGACGGAGGCGGAAAAAGAGCGGCAACGTTCGAAAGAGATGGCTGAAAGATACCAACAGACCGCTCAGCGATACGCCCAAGCCATGCAGCAGGCCGCAGACGGCGACTTGAACGTACGGATCGATGTCGATACTGAACACGAGGCGATGGAGACCATCGGGCGAGAGTTCAACAACACCATAGACGATCTCCAGGCTGCGTTGGGCACTGTCGCCAATTTCGCTCTCGAGATCCAACAGGACACTACCGAACTGGTCGAGCTGACCGACGAGGCCGAAACAACAGTTGATCAGACCGTCGAAATAACTGACGAAATAACCGCCGACACGAAACAACAGCGCCAGCAACTCGAAACGATCACGCAGGATGTTGAGGACATGTCCGCAACAGCAGAAGAAATCGCTGCAACGACGGATGACCTCTCAACGACAAGTAACGAGGCTACGACTGCCAGCCGGCAGGCACGGGAAGCGGCTACCGAAGCTATTAGCGAGATGGAAGCTATCGAGTCAGAAACACAGGCTGCTGTCGAACAGATAGAAGCCCTCACCGACAGTACCGAAGAGATCACCGAGATCGTAGAAGTAATCAACGAAATCGCCGATCAAACGAACATACTCGCATTGAACGCCTCGATCGAGGCTGCCCGCAGCGGCGAAGAGGGCGGAAAGAGCGGCGATGGGTTTGCGGTCGTTGCGAACGAAGTCAAAAGCTTGGCCGAAGAAACCCGAAAGCGGGCCGAAGAAATCTCCCAGATGGTCGAAGATGTCCGAGACGACACTGCCGATACAGCCGAGTCCGTCCGGACAACCCGAAAGCGGGTGACCCGTGGCACTGACACCGTCGAGTCTGCCATCGAAGAACTAGATCGGATTGCCGGGTCTGTCGAAGACATCGACGACGGGATTGCCGAAATCAACGGCGCGACCTCCGACCAGGCCGAAACGGTCCAATCAACTGCGACCGCTGTCGAAGAGGTATCAGGGATCAGTCAGCGGACTGAAACTACCGCCAACGACGTGTCGGATTCCATCGAGAGTCAGCGAGTACAGTTTGAGACGATTGCCACCACGCTCGATGAGTTCGAACAGAACGCGACGGAACTGGTGACCGAACTTTCGGTGTTCAATATTGACGTAGACGAGTCAAAACAGAAGATGACCAGAGTTACTGATGGAGGTGAAAACTGATGCCCGCGCCTGAAATCACCGTCGCGTACTCGCTAAGCTTTGTCGGCCTTCTATTCGGGATCGGCATCGCGACGGCATTACTCCGGGACGAAACTGTCGACAACGACGTAGGAGCGTTTGCGTGGTTGTTGATCATTCCCGGATTCGCGGCGATTTCGTATCTGATGATGGTGCTAGATATCGCAGTGATTACCGTCGACGGTAACGATGTGTATCTGTTCCGGTATCTGGATTGGCTAGTGACCACACCGATTTTGGTTGGATACGTTGCATACGTGGCGGGGGCTCCGCGACGGTGGATCTTCGGCGTTGGCGTCGCAGACGCTCTGATGATCGCAGTCGGTGCAATAGCAGCTCTGCAGACGGGGATCGGAACTTGGATCGGGTTCGGTGTATCCTCGGCGTTCCACCTCGTCTTGCTTGGCATTCTATACACCGTTCTTCCGCAGTACGCGAAACAAAACAGAGAGCGGTTTCGACTGTTCAAAATATTGCAGAACCACGTCGGTCTTCTGTGGATCGCGTACCCGGTGATCTGGCTAACCAGTCCCGCCGGTATCGGGGCCGTTTCAGTGGCAGGGACCGCCATGATCATCGCATACCTCGATCTGGTTGCGAAGACACCATACGTGTATTTTGTCTGGACAGAGCGCGAAGCGTTCAGCAAGCAACCAGCAACTCCCGAACCCGAGCCCGGCGCTACCGCCGAAGTCATGGCGGACTGAACTGTCAGGTTTCAGAACTTTGTATCGATAGTTTGTAGCTAATTGAGCTGTCCGAGCCTCGATCGCTCTTCTCTGTATTCAGTGATATCTCGAAGCGTCCCAACCGAGCCATCGAAATTCTCACCCTCGTATGGGATGATCCCCATGTGATCCTCACAAACAATCGGGTCACCCTCACGGGGCTGGATCATCACTTCGAATTTTACCGCTTCAGGGCCGTCATCTGATAATAACCGTCCCAACTGTCGCTCTGCTTGGTTGACGGCGTCTTCAGACTTGATTAACGCTGGCCCGCTACCGAGAATCTGCTCTCTGTCATAGCCGACCAGCTCAACGAACTCGTCGTTGATATACGTGAATTGACCGTCGTCGTCAAGCACGTATACCGCATCTGATAGAGCCCGAATAACCGATTCATATTCTTTTAGTTCCTGTTCTCGTTTCTTGCGTTCGGTAATATTTCGTGTCGAGCCAACGAGGTATTCGACGGTATCATTAATTACTACCGGCGCAATTTTCGTCCGCCAATACGTCTCTCTTTCACCAAATTCTATGACCTCTTCATACGAAAGCGGCTCTTGTCGCTCGATACACTGGCGATATTTCGCTTCGGTACGTTCTTTTGCGGCTTCGTTAAGAATTTCGCTCGGGGCCTTACCGAGAGCATGCTCAGCCGGAATCCCTGTCATCGTTTCCCAGGCTGGATTCACCCGTTCGACTGTGAAGTTATCGGTGAGGTCGATGAGAAACAGTGCATCCTGTGCATGCTCGAAGAGAGTCTCGATTTGTTCGAGTTTTAGCTGACGTTCCCTCCGGTCCGAAACATTTCGGCTGTTGATTACAAATCCCTCAACGGCGGGATTACTGAATTGATTGTTGCCGCGAGCTTCCATCCAGCGCCACGATCCATCGGCGTGGCGAGCCCGGTATTCGATCTGACCTGTCGTATCCGTGGGTCTGGCGAGCCAGTCTTCGAACTGTTTCTTTACTTTCTCTCGGTCTTCGGGATGGATGTACTCCCATGCTGAATCGCCTATCGTTTCGTCGGAATCGTATCCCAAAATACGCTCAACAGACGGACTCTGGTACTGGAATCGCCCTTCTGCGTCGACGATCGAAATTACATCGTCTGCCTCCTGAACGAGTGCCTGGAACCGTCGTTCACGTTGGCGACGCTCAGTCAGGTCTCGCCCGATCCCGACGATTCCGGTCGTCTTTCCGTCCGAGTCAGTCAGGTGCTGTCCTCGGAACTCGTGGGGAATTCGCCTGCCATCGCTGGTGAGTAAGTCCGCCTCGACAGTGGCGTTACCGGTATTCAGTGTGCCTTCAACTGCATGGACGATCTTGTCGACCTCATCGTCAGGAAAGAACTCGCTAATATCCGTTCCCTTGAGATCGGATTCGGAATACCCCGTAAGCTCTAGAACATAATCGTTCCAACGCTGGAGCTTTCGGTCCGTATCGACAACATAGAAAAGGTCATTCAGCGTATTGAGACTTTGCTGGACGAACCGTTGTTCCTCTTCGAGTTCCTGCTGGCGTTTGCGGCGTTCGGTGATATCCTGAAAGGACACAACGAGTTGTACGATTTCGCCATCCGTCGGAATCGGGGCGGCCTGACATTCTCGCGTCACGTTACCAGTAGGCAAATCGAGCGTAACGGTATATTCAATCGGACTGCCTTGCTCAACGCACTTGCGGTACGCTCCGGTTACCTTCTTTCCGTTCTCTGGGCCGAGCGCTTTGCGTGGTGTGTTTCCGATAATCTCTGCTCGATCTCGCCCGATTAGTTCGACCGCCCGCGGGTTGCACTGCTGATATCGGAACCCGTCTTCCTCTATTTCGACCAGAAGGAGAGCGTCGTGTGCGTTCTCAAACACCGCGGAGTACTCGGCTTGCGTTTCCCGAAGCTGTCGCTCCGACCGGTACTGTTTGACTGAATTCAGGATCCGGTTGGCTAGCAATCTGTACTGTTCGTTCCCAGATCCCTTCTGCAGATAGTCAGTCGCTCCCGCAGAGATTGCGTCGCTGGCCACCTCTTCGCTCCCCCTGCCTGTAAACAGGATGAACGGAAGATCGGGATACTCAGACCGGACAGTCCGCAGGAATTCGATCCCATCCATCGTGGGCATATCGTAGTCTGAGACGATACAGTCGGGTGGTCGGTCATCGATTATCTCAACCCCGTCAGTAGCGCTGGTCGCTGTTTCGACGGTGAACTGATCTTCTTCACGTTCGAGAAACGTTTCGGTCAAATCCGCAAATCCTGGCTCATCATCGACATGTAAAACGTGGATCGTCTTTTGTGACATCGGGTCTATCAAACATCAGCCAAGCAAGTGTTGAGTCTTTTCCTAGCAGTAGTTTTCTCGACTAGTGGCCACCGTCAGCGGCTGTCCGGGGTTGAGCACCCCCGCGTGAGGCCGTGTCAACCCCTGTCTTCGTTTCGAATTTTGACACTTGTTCGTCGAGATCTTCGGCCAGCGCAGAGAGTTCCTGGACGCTCTGTGATACGGTCGTGCGTTAGTTTTTACCGGGAATTACGGGCAGAGATAGTTCCAGATATTCGGTTCAGCAACGGTGG
>NZ_JAHLKM010000050.1 GCF_024449025.1 Natronomonas aquatica
ACGCTCTCTCTGCTGACCATCTTGGAGCCAGTTACGAACTCCACTTACAAAGTATTCACTGCTACAGATGAGCGATCGGTATATTAAAGTACGTATTCCTATGCTATGTTTTGTATGGACACTCGAATAAAGAAAGGAATATCTATCATCCGAAATGAGGGGATAATAGAATTCATATATCAAGTGATAAGGCATATTTTGTCAAAACACAATATCAAAACTAGACCCTCGAAAACATATTTCCACTACATATTTGACAAAGATATTGAGCGGTATAGTCATTGCGAACGAGCTGCCGACATAGCAGCATCCGATTTTAAAAATATAGATAATTTTAACTGTGACATATATTATGGTGTTGATAATGACGAAAGAAGATTAAGAGAGGGCATGAAGAAGATCAAGGAAGATTCCCAAACAGCGTTCATTGATGGAGAACTAACTCAAAAAAAATTATCTCAGCACTGCACATATAATAAACCGATGTACATAGCCATAAATGGAGATATGAGGAATCAAATTTTCCCAGATTCATCATTGGACCTTATTGCATCAACGCATACTCTACATCATATTCCGCCATCAGATCATGAAGCAGTTGTTAGAAATTTTTGTCAGTGGTTACGGCCAAATGGCACACTATTGTTGCAAATATCGAATAAAGAGTGGTATAATAGTGATATTCAGAATATTCTTGACGAGAATTTTTCCCATTTAGAATCTAAACTATATAAAACCCCTTTCTCAGCGGTATATGAAAGAATTATTTATAGTTTTTTTGGAGGTCAAGCAAATACAAGATTAGGTAAATTACTATATTTATTCTTTTCATTATTTTTACTTCCTATAGAAAAAAGTAGTTTGACAGGAGGACAATATATTTATGTCAGATGTAAGGGTCGTCGTTCATAAATTCCATTCAGAATATTACGAGAATTATAGAAGATACTGAGGTTCCATAACAAACTTAGAGTTCAAAGCCTACTCTACGATAAACGGCTTGATTCAGGTTTAACAGTGATCAAAGGAAGGCTTAATTAATTCAATATACCTACAAAACCCCATATGTTTAAACCATATCTCTTTTCAATAATAATTCCCCCGAATTATGAAATATAAGCAATAGTTTGCCGTTGTATATAGAACATTCAAGCGAAGGAATTAATAATCACCTAGGTTACATCTTTTCGTAATCAAACTCTGTTGCGACCGGCTCTACGATCGACCAAAGGCGATCTCGTTCCTCTAAAGAGAGGTTCTTCGTAGACCTTTGATTATGGTTGGTCATGTCTCTTGGTAAGTTTTCTGCCCTGAAGCCAGGATCTAACCCGACAAATTCACAGACTCCGTTGAAAGCGTTCACGGAGTTCTCACACAGGGCTTCGTATGTAACTGTGTAGAATCGCTCATCGTGATGATCCAGCAGAAATTCATTAATTTTCTTCCACGAGAGGGCGAACTGAGATAGACCATCTTTATGTATATCTTCTCGCCAACCGGGAGGCTTTACGAACCGCCCGTATGGATGGGAAACTCGATCATCTTGTTTCGAACGTCTCATCATCGAGTCAACTGGTCCGATCGGATGCCGGACCATATGGATGAAGTAAGCATCCGGGAATAGCTCTCGTATGTATTCGATACGGAGGGTGTTTCGTGGGTGCTTATTTACGAACCGAGCTTTTCCCCGTAGTTTCGTGTAAGTGAGAAACGTATTGCGAATCCGATCGCGGTCCTGCTCTGTGACATCGGAGCTTGTAAAAACATGATCCGCAGTCGGATCTGAATAATTCGGATCCCAGATTCTCCCCGCCTCCGACCATTCAGCAACGTCTGGGTGGGATGCCAAGTTACGGGTGAAGATGCTGGTACCGGATCTGGGGCATCCGACTATAAAAATAGGTTCGGTAAGAGATTCACCTTTTAACCAAATCCCGAGATGTGGACCACAATGCATAGAAAAGAATCGGAGGACCCGCAGCTTCCGCCAATGGAAAAATCGGCGAATACCGTCAAAAATAGACTCCAGACCGCCATCTTGATAGAGTTCAATGAGCCGTCCAACGGATGAAGACATAGATGAAACTCGGAGAGAATTTGAATGAATCTGTCGATACGTATTCTGCTCCGTAGTCCTTATATACGCTTGCCGAATCAATTCAGAGGAGAGATGGGCAGTACTTTCGAGCAGGTCTGGGAAACCTATCAGCGTGAAGGGATTAGATACCTAGCGAAGGAGCTATATCTCACAAGTCGGTGCAAATCGATTGCTGCAGCGGAAAGATATAATAGAAGGTACAATCACTGGCGGTCTGGAACGGATTTCAATACGAACGGTATCAGTATTTTCGACGAGGATTGGGATAATTTGATCATTCTTGATGCGTGTCGGTACGACCGATTCGCAAAACTCCATGATTTTGATGGCAATTTGGAATCACGGATCTCACGTGGAAGCAAAACGTGGGAGTTCATTCGGGCGAATTTCCGGAACGAGAAACGATACGATACGGTATATTTGACAGACAACCCTTGGTATAGCAAGCTCGCAGACGAACTAAAGTCAGAGCTGTACCACTACGAACTTATGGAGCAAGACAGCTTTGATGGTACCGTTACTCATCCTAAAACCGCTACAAATGCCGCGATCGAGTACACCACCCGATTTGATGACAAGCGTTGCATTATTCACTATTATCAGCCTCACGAACCGTACTTTACAGAAGACGGAGCTGAACTCCATCGAATGGAAGCAACCTGTCCTGCAAGACTCCGACATCGAGGATATACAAGAGAAGATATCGTGGGCGCATACGAGAGTACGCTCTCATTAGTTCTCGAAGAGCTCCCTCGTCTATTGGACCATATTAAAGGAAAGACCGTGATAACGGCTGATCATGGGGAATTACTCGGAGACAGAATGAAACCGATCCCCCTAAAGACATACGAACATCCCGAAGGCGTCTACGTCGATGAACTCGTTTGCGTTCCGTGGTTTATCGTTGACTATGATGATCGTAAAGAGATTGTTGAGTCTGAAGAACCAGCTGAGATATTTACTCCTGATGAAAGTGAAATCGAAGAACAGCTGCAGGATTTAGGATATTTATGAAGGAAGAGGTCGGTTATCGGGCGCGGAAACGAGTTATTCAGCAACTAACTTCTCGAAGGAGATCAGACCAATTTACTCGTTTACAGTCGGCTGACTGGGATATACTGATCATATTAGATGCCTGTCGTACAGATATTCTTCAACAGGCCGCTGGATGGCCCGTAGATTCAGCAATCTCTCCAGCAAGTTGTACACCACAGTGGCTGCAAGCAGTTTCCTCAGACAGTCTCTTCGAAGGTACTCATATCATCTCCGGAAATCCTCAATATGAGAAAGTTGATGCCAACATCAGCTATGAAACGCTTGAGCCATTCTGGAAGAACCACTGGGATAGCACACTCCAGACAGTCCCTCCTGAACCGATCCTTGATAGAGTCGACGACATAGTGGAAGAATCCTCTCACAGTATTGTTGCCCATCTCCAGCAGCCCCACTGGCCATACATCGCAAAACTAGGTAATGAATGGATGCTTGCGTACGACGATCTCGGGCCCTGGACTCTTGATAGCGAAGAGATCACCTCTGTGCAGGTCGCCATGCAACGAGGGGTGATCGATATCGCGAAGGCGAAACAGGCGTATGATGCATCTATCCGTAGTGTATGGCATACGCTGACAGAATACCTCCCAGATTGGATTAACTCAGAATATAGAGTGATCGTAACTGCAGACCACGGAGAAATGTTCGGTCTGCTCCGGGAGTTCGGCTTCTACGAGCATCCGTGTAGCTGTCACTTGGCACCCCTAATAAACGTCCCGTGGATCGAATTGACGCCGAGAGAAGAAACTCAGACGGCGGATAAGGTCGAGGACAGGTTACGTGCGCTCGGATATGCCGAATAGCTCATCGACCTACGACTTCACGTACTTCTTTAGTACGGAGTGAATTTCCTGAGCGCGGTCTTCGTAACTGTACTGCATATCGTTCTCTCCTGTCTGTAGAGATTTCCATTCGACAGCTGCAGTCTCCAAAACGGTTCTTAAATCCGTGTGGTTGCTTGGATCGTACGTGAGTATTCGTGATTCCTCATCAGCGACTTCTGCAATAGATGGTACGTCAGTCGCGACCACGACTAAGTCACTTACCAGATACTCAAACAATTTCAGGGGAGAGGTATATTTACTGGCACGAATGTCCGTCGGTTGCTGTGCTACGAGACCGATGTCTGCTGCTTTGAGATACTTGAACACCTCTCGCTGAGGAAGATGTCCGAGAAAATGAGCTATATTGTCAAGGTCAACTGATCTAGAATATTGTTCAAGTCCCTCAATTTGGGTGGATTCTCCTCCGAGAACGTATAATCGAATCCTGTCCGTAGCTATCGATCCGAATGCCTCGATAACACTTTTCAGATCGTACTTATCCGGATCGAGACTACCTGCGTAGACGAATACCGTAGCGTCATCATCAATGCCGAGATCACGACGGAGATCTTCTTTCGTTGCTGATGGGATGTACTCGACATTTGCGGCATCTCGAACAACCGCATCTACAGGTATCCCGAGTTTCTCAAGATCGGATCGGATACCGTTGGATATCGTTATGACGCCGTCTACCTGTTTGAATCGTCGACGTTCTTCGTCCTGACCCATTCCGTCAACAACGGTATGACATTTGTGCGCTTCGAATACAACTGGAGGATAAGCGGAGCTTGGAATTAGAGTCAAAAACTTTAGAAAAGATATATCTCGAGTATAGATCACATCGTGAGATCTCCCCGCCCATATTGCCTCGAAATAGTACAGGATCTGCTCAATTGAGGATATCTCTCTAAGGGTTGTTGTCTGATGAACGTTGAAAGATATCGTCAGATCATGTTTAGCTGCGTATTCTCTGAGCCCTCCAGCCGTGAAAACCGTAACCTCATGTCCTGTTTTAATTAATGCGTTACAGGTATGGATGATCTGATTGTTGTGTGCACTCTTTGTATCGTGATTCGTATGATATATATATGATATTTTCATCTTCAGTAAACAGTATTATTACGCCGTGATTTTCATGTACTAATTTAAGTGTCGACGAGTGAGCGGGAGTCCGATATTGCTTGCTGAGTAGCCCTGCAAGATATTTTTGTCTATCTTGATAGCGGTACTTATTTAACCCAATCAGCGTATGAGTATCGAAATGTTTGTCCCACTTCCTCTCAGAAAGAACGGTGATGATCCAGCCACACGGGAATGACTTAGTCGATCGGATTATCAGTCCAGATCGAAGCGAAGAGATTCGATCAACTTTTGATGACCTCGAAACGATCACGCTTGATCGCAACCTTCTCTTCGATTTCGTAAATATCGCGAACGGAGTGTACAGCCCTCTCAAAGGGTTCATGGGGCGTAATGATTTTCTAAAGGTCGTCACCGACCTGACGCTAGAGAGTGGGGTTGCATGGCCACTCCCTGTAGTTCTCGACGTAGATACAAAAATAGCGGACGAAATTGAACCCGGGGAGCGAATCGGTATTCGTCGTCCGGATGGAACGCCAATCGGCATCGTAGATGTCGATAGTATCTACCGATACAACGAGGAAGAAGCTTGTAGCCAACTTTTCGGAACGACTGATAGCGATCATCCCGGAGTGCGTGCACTTCGGTCAAAAAACCCGTTCTTCGTTGGAGGACCGATCAAAGCGTTTCACGATTCGCTTCCCCGAAACGGAAACCACGATATTACACCGAAGGAAGCTCGTGTTCTCTTTAAAAAATACGACTGGGACACTGTAGTCGGGTTCCAAACCCGAAACGTCCCTCACCGTGCACACGAGTACCTACAAAAATCTGCCCTTGAACATGTGGATGGGTTACTCATCCAGCCGAAGATCGGAGAGAAGAAACCAGGCGATTACACGAATGACGCTATTCTACAGGGGTACGAATCGCTGATCGAGAATTACTATCCCAGCGGATCTGTTGTCCTGTCGATGTTCAAATCGCGGATGTGGTATGCTGGGCCGCGCGAGGCCGTCTTCGATTCGATCGTCCGGAAGAATTTCGGTTGTACTCATTTCATTGTCGGCCGAGATCACGCTGGAGTCGGCAACTACTACGGGGATTTTGAAGCCCAACGCCTGTTTGACGCGATAGGGGATGTGGGAATAGAACCGCTGTACTACAATTACGCATTTTATTGCAGGAGATGCGACGGTATCGTTTCTGAAAAGATCTGTCCGCACGACAGCGACCAGCACATGGAACCGAGCGGAACGAAGCTTCGAGGAATGCTTTCGGAGGACGAAGTACCGCCCTCGGAGTTGATGCGGTCGGAGGTCGCCGAAACAATATTGACGCTGGATGAGGTATTTGTGGAGGAATAACGATGTTTACTCTTTGGTTCATGGGACGTCCGTCGGCTGGGAAATCTACGCTTGCCAGTCGTGTTGAAGACCGTCTCGTTGAGTTAGGCTATCCTATTGAAAACCTCGATGGGGACGAAATTAGAAAACATCTTCATCCCGACCTCGGCTTCTCTAGGGAAGATCGTCGCATCAACAACCGCCGAACCGCCTACATCGCCAAACTTCTGAACCGAAACGATATCCCAGTCATCGTCGGAATGATTACCCCATTCAGAGACTCTCAGGAACAAGCGCGAGACATTATCGAAGACGAGGGTGATTTCGTTCTTGTATACGTGAAATGCTCTGTCGAGACTGCTGAGGAACGTGATCCGAAGAGACTTTACGAGCAAGCTCGCGAGGGGAAAATCGAGAGATTTACTGGCATCAACCATCCCTTTCAGGAGCCATTGAATCCTGAGATTGTGGTAGATACAGAAGAACAATCCGTTGAGGACGGCGTCAATCACGTCCTCGCTCAGCTTGAAGATCGAGGACTCCTTGACGAGCGCCTCGATAACGAGTATAACTTCTCTATCACGCGTAAAGAGGAGCAGGAAGTCATTGATCGTCTCGGTGATCTCGGATACCTAGACCGTTAGCTATTTCCATAATACTAATTGTTCGTTAGATCCCAGAACAATAAAATACGGCCTCTACTTGTCAACATTCAGGATGGCGGATATGCAGGTGTGCTACGTCGTCAATAGCGTCGGGGAGACATCCGTTCCGGCGACGATTGCTAGCGCACTCGAAAGCAATACTAACGTAGCTGTTGACGTACTCGCTTGGTTTTCAGCCGATCAATTCGAAGGAGACGATCAACTGAAGATTTACTGTGTGAACGCACCGGACATCACCTTTGGGATCGATCGAGAAACGTATCGTACCGTCCGAAATATTCTCAAACCGTATGATCTCGTCCAAGCCCACCATCCCCATTCCGGCTCTTTCGCAAAGGTCATCGCCTATCGCCTCGGAATACCTTCTGTTTCCCGCGAGGGCAATACACGAAACGGATTCACCCGGAAGGGTCGAATCGCGAACGGACTTACGAATCCGCTTTCGGAGTACGTTGTCTGTAACTCCCAAGCAGTCTATAACTCCTTTACCCGATGGGAGAAAGCATTACTCTCGGAAGAGCAGATACGGATCATTCCGAATGGCGTAGACTTGAATAGGGTCCAACAGGCACGCGATCTCGAATGGAGCGTCCGAGCAGAATACGGGATTGACTCATCCACGATCCTCGTCGGCAACGCTGCGATGTTCACCGAACAGAAGGCACACGATGTTTTGATTCGTGCACTCGCGATAGCAAACGAGCGATCGAACCAACGATACGAACTAGTACTGGCTGGAGATGGACCGCTACAAACTGATATAGAAGAGCTTGCCCAATCCAAAGGAATCGAAGATCAGATACATCTCCTTGGCCTTCTCGATCGAGATCATGTCTACCGAATGATGGACGAACTTGATATCTTTGTGATGCCGTCTCGGTGGGAAGGGTTCGCTAATGCTGCCGTCGAAGCACTTGGAGTTGGCAACGCATGTGTGTTCTCCGATATCGAACCGTTTACAATACCTTACAAGGATGTCGCGCTCTTCCATCCGGTCAATAACCTGGATGTGCTCGCGGAGCGGATTATCGAATTCGGAGAGAACTCAACGCTACGCAATAAGTTCCGTCAACGTGGAATGGAACTAGTTGAAATCAAGTATTCGCTTCCGTCAATCGCCCGGCAATACAGCGAGCTGTATCACGAAGTCCTCGCGTCTCAGTCTGCATAAAAACTTATCGATTAGTTTATTAGTCGTGATTTTTCGTGGACCTGTTCATATTCTACCAGTTGAATTGCTTTTTCCAGTACGATAGCGCCCATGCATGTCCCCCACTCAACGAGTGACAAAATGAGGAAAGGATAGGAAACCCCGTCTAGTCCGATCCTAATCAAACAGAATAATTTGATCCAAAGAGTATAATACGCAACCCTCAATTACGCATACTATGACTGGTTCCCTCACGTTAAGTACGGAGATCGAACTCGGATGGGGGACACATGATAGAGGGGAATATAGCTACTTTTCGAACCGGGGAACCAAAGAGTCCGAAACACTTGACGAACTTCTTCATCTTTGTAATAAGCATGATATTCCAATAACATTTGATATCGTTGGACATTTATTACACGATTCCTGCAGTGGGGAGCACGAGGGATCCTATCCTCAGGGATGGTGGAACGAAGATCCCGGGACCGATGCGGCAATCGATCCGTTATTTTATGCCCCCGAACTCGCACGCCGTATCAGTAATACGGAAACTGAACACGAGATTGGAACGCACACATATTCACATATTCTCTGTGAGAATGTGTCGGCTGATACTGTTCGGCACGAAATCGAACGGTCTCGTGAGGTTCATCGAGAATTCGGGCTAAATTCTCCCAAATCGATCGTCTTCCCCCGTCATCAAACCCCGTCGTATGAAGTATTCTCTGACCTTGGTATTGAGGTCGTCCGACGGCCGATAGAGGACTATTATATCCCAGAAAATCTGGCACGTAAGTTTGTCTGGGGAGTAAAGAGAACGCATCCAACGACTGAGTTACGGAAAAGAGATGGTATCGTTGAAACCCTCTGTACACCCAACCCATCGCTGAGTAGTGGTTTCCTTCAAACTGGGCAAACTGAGTTACATCCGCTGTTGAAAGCGATCCCACTGACTATCAGACAGCGGATTTTACGCCAGTATATCAAATCGGCTGTTGATCGGGCAGTAAACCAGAATGGACACGTTCACTTGTGGACTCATCTATTCAACATTGCTAACGACGAACAACTCCCACCGATTAAGTCCGGTCTCAAATATCTAGCAAAGCGCCGAAACGACGGAGATGTAACCATCCACCGAATGTGTGATCTCCCTCAATTGGTGAACAATGACTGAGGAACCGATCCGTGTTGCTGTCCTACTCAATTCAGAATCTGTAAACGAATGGCAACGACGTGTGCTAGTCTCGCTGTTCGAAAGCGAGGAGATAGACGCAAACCTTGTCACAGTAATAATCAATTCAGCTGATACAGGTGATTCCACGATCAGGACGCATCTCTCGGAGCTCTCGCTATGGAAAGTGCTCCGTCTTTTCCACCTCCTGAAGTATCAGTTCACGGGTCAACCTTGGTATAAAAAACGAACGGTCCTATCCGATATCGACTTTTTCGATGATCTCGATAAGATTTACACCCAACCACAACCGACAGACGGGCTCGGAAACGAACTCTCTTCTGAGGCGGTCGAATGTCTCGACAAGACAGATATTGCCGTCCGTTTCGGTTTTGGCATCGTCGTTGGCGATGCACTCACGGCCCCAACGTATGGAATACTCAGTTACCACCATGGGGACCTTCGTCGCTATCGAGGACGTCCTGCAGGCTTTCACGAGTTTGTCCGTGGTGAACCGACTGCCGGTGTGACCGTTCAAAAGCTGAATGAATCTCTGGATGGAGGAGATATCGCTGCCTTTAGAGAAATCGATATTCACGATGCTACCTCTTGGCCGGCGGTACTCTCACGACTCTATGAAGCGTCGCCTGATTTGTTACCGATCGCAGTAACCAACTGCGTAACAGGTAACATGCAAACGGATCCAGATACAGGTGCCCTGTATACGATTCCTTCGACGCGAGAGACGCTCATGTATCTCCGGGAAAAAATGAAGCGATATTCCGACCGGTGAAATAACGCGTCTATCGGCGGGCAGTTACATATATCCGAGGTCTTCGAGCTGCTCGGCGACTTGGCCATCCATCTCAGTAGTTTCTTGCGTATTCCAACGGGATCCTGCGCTATGATCGCCGTCGGTGAGTTCGGTTTCGATCGCTTCTCGAACGTCTGTCACGTCGGAGACTCCCGTAATAAGTTCGGGATCTGTGCTCGCGATCATCGCTTCATCGGTATGGAGCCCGTCCTGAAGTCCGTGGTCGCTGATCAGTACTAGTACATCGTCTTTAGTGATATCGCTGAGCAATTCACTGACAAACTGATCTGTCTCTTCATAGGCCCGTCGTTGGAGTTCGGGACGATTATGCGAAACATGTCCGATCAGATCGAGACCGCTGGTATAGCCGAACACGAGTTCGCTCTGTCGGCTTCTGACGGCGCGTCTCACGCGTGCAGTCCGAATCATTACCATCTCAATACACTGTTCATAGAATTCTTCGGCGTTCTCCGAAGTGTGGCGTCCGCCGCCTTCTGGATCACGCTTGAATAACTCTCCCATCTGGCGTCGAAGTTGATGTTCCCTATCTTCCGACTCTGGATCAATGACGTAATTCGGTACTCCGATCACTGCGGCTTCAATTCCGTCAAAGACCGTTGAGATTCTGTTTTTTTGGTAATACGTCGCTGGTACACGAAACGCGTCCTCGGATGTCTTGTCGAGTAACCATGCTCCAAGCTTCGTTTGGATCGATTCTGGAAGTAGATAATTACTTAGTTCGCTTCCAACTTGGAGGGCCCGACTCTCCCAGGCAACACCATCATCAAGCACTAAACCGTGTTCAGGTGGTCTAAGCCCTGTGAAAATCGTTGGCCAAAGTTCGTGAGTACTCGGGGCACCTGTGGAACTAACAATCGTCTCAATCTTCTTTGAGTCCGATAGAGTGAGATGAGGATGGCTCTCGCGTTCTGTAATCTCTGGATCGAGAGCGTCTATCCCGAAGACGACGACAGTCATGCTGTCTCGTAGTTAGCCGGACGGGTAATAGATTACGCTCAGTGTAGCTTCAGATTTGTACTCACTAGCTTAAGCTCTCTGAGCGCGTATCTACAGCAATGGGACGAAAACAGCACG
>NZ_JAHLKM010000051.1 GCF_024449025.1 Natronomonas aquatica
CACGCTCTCTCTGCTGACCATCTTGGAGCCAGTTACGAACTCCACTTACAAAGTATTCACTGCTACAGATGAGCGATAAAAGATATATCGAACGCTCCAATCAGTATTTGAGCCTACGAGCCCGTTTTTATCCGGCGGGTTGTAGAAGGTTCAAGGCCATGCGTTGTTCCCGCCGTCGTGCGCTCCAACTCATCGGTACATCCGGGCTGATCACTGCAACCGCCGGATGCCTGAACTCCGGCAGTCTCGACGAGTATGCACTGGTCGCAAGCGAATTGAACCTGTCATCGATCGGGCCACCGTACTTGTGGCCCGATCCGACCGCCATCGAAGCGACTACACGAGTCGATTTCACGGACGAAACGAAAACACAGTATGTCGCCGAACTGTTCGATACTGGCAGGCTAACAGTCCAACAGTGGCCGCTCGTGCGGCGGGTACCGTGGGGAGAAGACACGGTGCCACGCCCGACGTTTCTCCAGCGGCAGGATACCTTTTATCAGGTCACAATTAGCGATGAGCAGTACCTCGAGCAGGAACGGTGGCACGTCGCAGTCGAACGTACTGACGAGACACCCCCGGACGACGCGACAGTCGAAGCCAGACCGTTCGATCTCTCGACACAGGACCAACGAGTGCTTGAGGCAGCACTCGACGCAGTTTATGCGGGTAACGATGGATTTCTCGGTACGCCTGAATTCGACGAACTACAGACTGTCGAGTACCATCGGGGACTTGACGCTGAAGCCAGTGCACTCGTCCCGGAACCGCCGTTTGGTTTCGTCGAAGTAAGCGATGAACACTTCCAGCTCATCACGGAGCAACGGACTGTCCGCGTCCCGGAATGGACCTATACTGTTCAGGAGATCGCAGGGAACCGCGAGGAATTCACCGAGTTTGCGAGCGATGCGATCCAGGAATTCGATCTGCATTCCAGCGACCTCTCGGAATCTGCCCGTAGCGTGATAGAAGACGCTATCAGCGAAGAGGATCCTCGCCGATACGAAGAGGGCACACCGCCATCGGACGCACTCTCTGAGGTCCTGGAAGCACTCGGAATCGCCGGCGATCTCCAGCCGATAGACAGCTACGATGACCAAGTCCGTTTTCGTGATGTCGTCGCCGAGTACGAGAACTCAGTCTATCGGTTTGGGCTCGTCGTAACTTCCTAAAGAATAACTCGGAGACAAGGGCCTTGCTCGCAAGTCGAATGCAGGGCTTGCCCCCGAGGCGAGTCAACCTCTGAGCGCTTCGACCGGTCGGTCGTTTGCAGCCTTCCAAGCCGGGTAGATACCGCTCAGCACCGAGGCCCCGACCGCGAATCCGAACCCGTAGACGAGATACCGCAGGCTCGCCCACGTGAGTACGCCCATCGGATCCCCAGTGATCAACTGAAACGCGACGAATCCGATCGCAAGCGAGACGACGACACCGACGAGGCCGCCGACGATACCGAGGAAGGCAGCCTCAGTGAGGATCATCCGGAGGATCTCTCCGCGACGGATCCCGACCGCTCTGAGTACGCCGATCTCGCCCCGGCGCTCGATCGTGCTCATCAACATCACGTTCAGGATAGCCACACTCGCCACGATCAGCGAAATCGACCCGATTCCGAGCAGCGCGACCTGGAGTGTGTCGAGGAACGACCCGATGCTTTCCTGGGCGTCCGCGAAGTTCGTGATGCTGAGTTCTTCGTTCTCATCGCGACCGTCCCGGTTGAAACGCTCGTTGAGCGTCTCGGTGATAGCGACCGCCGCATCGCCGTCTGCGGCAACGATCGTGACGGTGTCGTAGTGATCCTGATCGATCGCCGAAAGTGGCACGACGAGTTCGTCACCGCCGCCGCCAAACCCCTGTTCGGATCCGATGAGCCCGCGAATTCGGTAGACGTTGCCGTTGTATTCGATCGGATCCCCGAGTTCGAGCCCGAGTTCTCGGGCGGTGCTGTTGGTGAGCAACGCCCCGTTCTGTAACTGCGTTGGGGCCTCTCCAGAGGAGACATCGTACAGAACGTCGGGCTTCGTCACGGCGGTGACGCTCACGCGAGCACTTCGCCCCCGTGAGGACACTGTCGTGGCGTCCGTCCGCTGTGGGACTACTTCGGCGTCGGTCACCAGTCCCCGGATTTCCTCGGTTTGCTCCCGAGAGACGCCCTCTTCGTCGCTATCGGCGCCGGAAGAAACGGTGACTTCGTTGGCGAGGCTGCCAAGATCCGCCGTCGCCTGCTGTTGGAGCGCCGCTCCGGCGATCCCGAGTGAGGCGATGGCGACAACCCCGATCAGGATACCGAGCGCTGCCAGTGCGGTCCGGACACGATTTCGTCCGAGGTTCCGCCAGGCCATCTGTGCGCTTGGGAACCGACGTAGGATCCCGGTAATACCGCTCATTGTCCCTCGATTTTCCCGTCGACCAGTCGGACCGTCCGATCGGCGTATTCGACGAGCTGTTCGTCGTGGGTGACCGAGACGATCGCGATGTTTTCCTCGTCTTTGAGTCGCGTCAGTTCCTCTAGGATCGTTCGGCCAGTATCCCGATCGAGGTTCCCGGTCGGCTCGTCGGCGAGAACGATCTCCGGTTCGTTGATGAGCGAGCGAGCGATGGCGACACGTTGTCGTTGCCCCCCTGAGAGTTGGTCGGGTCGATGATCGAGTCGATCACCAAGGCCGACGCGTTCGAGGAGATCGATCGCCCGGTCGCGTCGATCGAGCGAGGTATCCCACCGCGATGGAAGTTCGACGTTCTCGACAGCGGTGAACATCGGCAACAGGTGATAATCCTGAAACACGAACCCGATTCCCGTTCGGCGTTCTTCGGTGAGTTCATCTTCAGTGAAGTCGGTCACGTCCCGCCCGTCGAGTCTGACGACGCCGGCGGTCGGCGTATCCAGCAGACCGATCATATTGAGAAGCGTACTCTTGCCCGAGCCAGAGGGACCGACGATCGTGACCATCCTCCCGCGTTCGGCGCTGAAATCGACGTCAGATAGCGCCACGACAGTCTCGCTTCCGCTCTCGTATTCCTTGCGGACACCGATGAGTTCGATGACGCTCATGTGTCACGCCGGCGGTAGAGTCCGACCCCGATAATCGCGACGAGCAACGCGACGCCCACACCGATCGCTATTGGGGGGATACCACCGGGTAATTCCCCGCTGGAGTCGTTTCGCTCCGTCGATCCGTCCCCGTTTTCGCCGGTCCCGGCGTTGCTCGTGGCTTCGATCGGCACTCGCTGTGTCGTGGTCACTTGATCGGTATCGACGATATATGTGACTTCGACGGGGATTGAGTCGGTCTCTGAGCCAACCTCGGCGGTGAGTTCGAACGTCGAAAACTCTCCGGTCTCGATCGTACCGAGATAGTAGTCACCGGACGGCGAGACAGGGCGTACGCTGTCGGTCTCCTCGACGCTCACGAGGACGGACTGGGCGTCGGTCCCTCCGACGTTCGCGGCATCGCCGTCGATCAGCACCCCACTTCCAGTCCGTTTCATCTCGACGCTGGTAAGCCGAACTTCTCCCGGGACCGAATACTTCACCGTATGGGTCGTGTCGGTGGTGTAGCGTTCGCCTTCGGCCACGTAGCTCGCATTGAACGTCACCGCCTCGCCGCGGTAGCCGTCCGTATCGAACGTGACGGATCGACTCGTTCCGGGTTCGGTTTCGGCGAGATACCGCGTATCGAGGGTGTCGTCGCCGACCGTTCCTGTCAGTTCGATCTCGCTGGTGTTCACGTTTCCGACGTTTTCCAACGTCACGGTCGTCGATCTGTTGTCCGCTGTCGTGGCTGACAGATCGGTCCTGACACGCAATTCGGAGACATCGATCGAGACGGGGTACTCGTACCCCCGTGTGGCCCCGCTCGGTTCTTCAATAAGCACCGAAACCTCAAGCTGCTTTTCACCGGCGGTTTCGAAACTGGTCGTGAGGGGGACCGAGATCGAGCCCCCCGGTCCGACCGATCCGACCTCCTGAACCCGTTGATATGTCTCGAGATCACTGGATTTACGGAGCGAAACCCGCTCGATACTGATCGGCCCGCTTGCGCTTTCCAGGTTATTGATTTCGACTTCGACGGTGACTTGCTCGCCGGTAACTGGATCGTTCGGCGAGACAGAGATACCGGAGAGATTCGAATTCGCCGACGCGATGGGAGCTGTACTGACCGTTACGCCGAATACGCCGATGACTACGACCACGGCGACCGCCAGAACTTCTCGACGAATCATCGTTTGTTACCCTGGTCCGGTGACTTCATTACTGATTGCCGAGAGCGGAGATTGCAGTACTGGAGGGCAAGTGTGTCGTCTGGAGGAGTCACAAATAAACCGCAGGGCGGCATGAAAAAACACTTGGCGGTTCTACAGGCTGAGCAGGGCGAGTGCCTCGGGGCTTGACCCCGGGGGTGAAGCCCGTCACCCTGTTTGAATTACCACGAAAACCGAAAATTTACAAACTATTGTTTCTAGGAAAAGTACGTTCAGAAATCGCTGACAAGCACTCTGGTGTTCCAATTTGACATCCACGGGGGCAGTCAGCAACTGCTAGATACTGGACAACTCGAAGCACGCCGCGTCGTCAACGAAATCTTCCGACTAGACGACGAAGGACACGATTGGGAAACCATTAAAGACGAAGTAGTCGAACGGTCAAACCACGTCAAAAACACCACTCAACGACTGTTCGACAAAGCAACAGACGCACTCGAACGGTACTACGACGAAGACGAATACGGGCATCCCCGACAGAACCACGACGAATCCTTCCCGATCCGGATGAATCACGGAGAAGGCTATCAACTCTCCGTGGATGAAGCGTCAGAAAGAGTCTCCTTCCGTGTTACTGCTCTGAAGCGGAACTTCGTCCGAGGAACACTCAAAAGCAGCCCACACGACATCGAGCGTGTGAAAACCGCGTTGACGGACGATAACTGGCGTGTCGGCACGGCAGAAGTTGTGCGGAAACGTGACCGGCACGAACTGCACGTCAACGTCACACACGAGACTGCCGAAGTCGCTGACAAAGAACACGCCAAGACGTTCATCGGAGTGGACGTGAACGAAGACTGCGTCGGATTATCCGCTGTCACTGAGTCAGGCGTCGAAGATTCAGTGGTAATCGAGTATCCAGACATCAAGAAAACGCGGCACGAGTACTTCACCGTCCGAAAGCGAATGCAGAGCGCCGGTCAAACCACGCTCGAAACCGAAGTTCAAGACGAAGAGCAGCGGTTTGTCCACAACCAACTCCACCAAGTGTCACGGAACATTGTGGAGTGGGCACAGCAATTCGAGGATCCTGTCATCGTCTTTGAAGACCTCAAAGACATGCGTGACGACATCAACTACGGGACTCGAATGAACCGGCGACTGCACTCATTGCCTTTCGCACAACTCCAAGACTTCGTGTCGTACAAAGCCGCGTGGCAAGGAATCCCTTCCGAGAAAATCGATCCTGAGTACACGAGTCAGGAATGCGTTGACTGTGGGCATACGACTCGCTCAAACCGCAATGGAAAGCGGTTCCAGTGCGTTCACTGTGGATTCCAAGACCATGCAGATCGCAAAGCGGCGTTGCTGATATGTGCGAAAGGTTTGGAGAAGTTGAATCGGAATGTGCCTGCTCTCAACAATCCTCCCTTTGTGAGGGTGCGACGGCATGGCAACGGGCTGAGTGAACCAGCCGACCACGACCCTGTTTCATCCGTTCGAGGCTATCAGACCGATGGTGAAACAGGGAGTGTTAGCGATTAATCCGTGGGAAGAAGCCTCGAGGCTTGACCCCGAGGCAGTTCACACGGCGGGAAGATAACCCACTTTAGCCAGTATGGGTACTACCTGATTGCTGGATTAATATTCAGTGGCGTCTACGTTCTTACCGGGGAACTTGGCCTCAGTATCGGCTTTCACGTGTTCTATAATTTCACCCAGAGTGCGATATTCGGACTGGGACACTCACAGCAGACGCCGGAACTAATCGCCGTTGACCTCGTCGGCCCATCACGCTGGGTCGGAGAGGAGGGGTTGGTCTTTGTCGGCTTCGCTATCCTCGGTGGCCTGCTACTGGTCGCATATATCCGCTGGCGAGATGGATCACTCGAACTCGACGGTCGCGTAACTGGCTACACTGGCCGATAATCCCCACCGATCAACACCTATGCCAGCCGCATTTCTCTATCACACCCCGGTCGATCACACGCCGCGCTGATGGACGAACACCGTGGTTAACCACGAGCAGCAGGCCGACGTGCTCCAGACAGTCTCCTCCAACACAGCATAGCAAATACTGGCGGCGCTTGAGGACGGACCGGCGACGACTTCAATTATTGCCGACGCTATCGCTACATCCATCCAGAACGCTGCGCATCCTCCTGATCACCTTCGTGGAGCTGGCTTCCTTGAGGCTGTGGACACATGGTATTCTTGAAAAGGAACGGAGATGACCGTTCATGCACTCTCCGTCGAAAAGTTACTCATTCAACTCGGATAATCCATTCCGGAAGGACAGCGTCGATACTGAACGGTGAGTCAGCAGACGACATACTCCAAGCTCAAACGCAGCTTGGAGTCTTCGCTACGTCTTTTTGTATCCGAAGTGTACGTGACGGTGCCGTCAACCGCCCACCGTTACCCGCACAAGCCCCCACACTATCCCTCACCTGCACCCACCGGCGAGTTCTCCCGAGGCGGTTGTCGGCTATTTGCCCCTCTTCGGGCGGCCAAGGCTACCCTCCGGAGAGCATCGGACAGAATACGTTTCATATTCGTGTCAGAAATACCGTGAGAGATACGGAGTCTTCGTCAACCCTGATCGGTTCACCCCGCAGCGTAGATCGCGTAATTGAGCACGACCGCGAACGACACCCATGCGAGATACGGAACCAACAATACAGCTGCCGTACGACTGACGCGGGAGAACACGATAATGGTGGCAACGATTGCGACCCACAGCATACCGATCACGACGAGCCCCAGACCAGCTCGCTGAAGCCCGAAGAAAACTGGTGTCCAAGCCAGATTCAGCGCGAACTGGATGGCGAATGTGCCGAACGCAACTCGGACGGGGCGTTGATCCGTTCCATGCCGCCAGACGATGAACAAGGCCACCCCCATTAGTGTGAACAGGAGCGTCCAGACGATCGGAAAGAGAATTTCCGGTGGGTAGAACCATGGGCGATCGATCCAGTTCGTATCCGCCCCAGCGAACACCGCCGGTAATGCCCCGAGCGCGTTCACCGACAGAATCACGCCGAGGGCGATAAGCCCCTCATGAGTCGTCAGCCCGAAGCGCTGAAACATATCTCCCCTACTCAACGGATACGGGTAGTGGTTGCGTCCAGAGAGACTCAGCGTGCTGGCTGAGTAGTGTGCTGTCGAAACTACACCCCAGTTCAGGAAACAATCCCCTGGACGTAGATGTGCGCATAGGCGCTTGCCCACAGGATGGAAAGTAGTTCACCGACACTCGAAGAGAGCACGCTCAAAACGGGATTCAGCGGGGCCAAACTCGTCCCCATCCCGGGAAGGTATGTTGGGAGATAGAAGCTGAGTGCACTTCCAACAGCGATCATCCCTACAAGCACGAATTTCCCTCGGTAGTTCGTCGTGATGCGCCAACTCACCCGGAATGATTTGAGCGGGCTGTACTGGCCGATGACACACGCCTCAAGTGCGAACCAGAACTTGAACAGAAGAAGAAAAAACGGCACGGCAAAGGCGACCCCACCGACCGCTGCAACAACGGGAAACCCCACAATATCCACAGGATTCCCTGGGATCGCACCGGCCAGAATCAAGAGCGGAAGAACCACGAGAAACGGAACCGTCATCACGAAAAGCACGGTGAGAACGATAACGCCGACTAACGCTGGTGTCCGGGCGATGCTTCGACGCAGCCCCTCGCGTCCGGTGACGGGATCGCCAGTCAGTTCGCCGGCAACGATCGTTCCCACGTAAGCGCGGATCATGATGATGAATGCAAACGCTGTCAGCGTCTCGAGGATGCCGACTGCGGGCATCGGAAGCACACCGATACTGTCTGTTTCGAGGAGCCGATTGGCCGAGATGATCACGCCCGCAAAAACGATGATCGACGGGTAGGATCGAAACAGGCGGACGGACCAGACTAACGTATCGAGAACGCTTCGACGAGTTGCGGTCGTCTCGATATTGCGGCATTCGAGACATCCACACCCATCGATATCGTCTCGGGCCTTGATCGTCGGTGCCACGTCATACGCAGTTATCCTGTCACCGGTAGAAGTGCTTCGGATCGGTGCGTCGGTGTGTTCGCTCATTCGGCAGTGACGAGCTGGGAGATGGATTCACCAGCGGCAAGCAGGACCGATGGCGGGCCGAGCAGCGAGGCGAAGGACTTGAACGCACGTTTGAGACTCGGCCTATCGTCTTCGGTGCCGAGAAAGAGCAGCGTCGGATCTTCAGAGACGACGTACACACTCATCTCACGGCCTTTCTCCGAATAGCAGGTGTCAGTAACTTCGATCAGTCCAGTTTCTTCGAGATTATCCAGGTGGTAGTGGACGTTCTGTACGCTCTGGTCGAGTTGGTCGGCGATCCGCGATGGGGTCGCTGGCGTCTCGTTGAGCAACCGGAAGATCTCGTAGGCGGTTTCGGAAGATAAGGCCTCGATCACGTCTCGCGTTGCATCGTCGTTGAGACTCAGTACGGCCGGCGTATCGCTTCGTTCGACAGCGGCGTCCGTTTGCGTCGGGAGGAGTCGTGCCATGATTGGTTAGTTTCGTTGGTTTCCGTGGATCGCGGTTGCGGGGATCTGATTCGATCGATGGCTGTTCGAAACTATCGTTCGTAATTGTTGGTAGGTGTTTCTGTTGCTTTTGGGTCGGCCGGCGAGATACCGATCAATCGTGTGTAGTAGGCCGTGTACACCGTATAAAAGTACGCGAATCCGACTGCCGAAAGGACAATCCCGATCGGGAGTAGGACAGCGGTCCGAATCCCGGGATCGATCGGTAATACATCAGTCGGAGCGGCATCTGTCAGCGTCAACTGGAGCAGGTATTCGGGAACGAAAAAGATGCTCAATAGGGCGAGCCACGCCAGCGAAAATCCGACGACGCTTTTCAGATTCGAGCGAACGAGCCAGATGCTTCTCCGGAATGCATCAGTAACGCTCTTGTTTTCGATGACGATCGCGGTGTCGTAAAATTGCACGAACATCAGAACGACGAGGATCGACACCAACCAGAGAAGCAGAGAGATGACGCCTGCGACAAACGCAGCCATCTGGTTAATCACGCCGAGTGCCATCGTCCCAATACCGAGGACGAACCCGACGATCCCGAGTCCGATGGTAGTTCCAAAGACGAGTAGCACGAACAGCACGGTTACAAGAAAGACTCGGAGGTAATGAGTCCGAGCTGCTGTGAGAAATCCGATCAGCGACGCGTCTGTTCCGTCGGTCGCAGCTCGCGTAGTGCCGATGAACCCACCGAGAACGAACGGGAAGACGAGCAACCACACGAGCGGGGTACCTGCCGAGAGGAGCGGTGACTTTATCAGGTGATCGACGTATTGTAGTTGGCTGCCCACCCCGGCGAGGAGGCCGGCGACGAGCAGGATTGGACTTGCGCTGAGGGGGGTCAATCCATCGTTGAATGCGGGAACCGCTATCATCGTATCTTCGGCATTACTGCTGTCACATATTAGCTCAAGCGTAGTATCAAAATCAGATTGTCGGTACTTCCCAACCGGCGTAATCAGTGCAATTGAATCGCCGAGTTGACCACGAGAAAGTGTCTGGGTCTGGATGTGTTCAATATCCCCGACCCAGACGGATACCTTTCGGCGTCGGACGTGAAAGACGTAGCGGAAGAAGTCATCTCTCCACTCCCGTTGCCGGGTGTCGAGGGGAGCCCCCTCGACCCCGGCGACATCTGGCTCGTCGTCATCTTGGCCTGCGTCAACCAGACCTCGATTTGGGAAACCTGCAACGACACCAACGGAACGCCGTGTGACGACACCGTCTTCACATGGCTCCATACCCTTGACCGGGACTGGCTTGAGTTCGTCGCTAACCTTCTACTCGGACGCCTCGCTATGACGATTCTCGACCGGTCAGGGTCGAGAATCGTCTCCATCGACTTCATCGACAACCCCTACCACGGTGAGCACTATGCCGACGAAGGCG
>NZ_JAHLKM010000006.1:0-127819 GCF_024449025.1 Natronomonas aquatica
CCCCGGCGATGCGAGGGGAGGGATTTGAACCACGGTCAGAGCAGAGCTCTTCCCTGATTCAAATCCCTCCTGCATTCGCTTGCGGCGCGGTGAGCGCCGCTTCACTCATGCGAGGGGAGGGATTTGAACCCACGGACCTCTACAGGAGCGGATCTTGAGTCCGCCGCCGTTTCCGGGCTTGGCTACCCTCGCACGCAACTCCGGGTAACATCTTCATCGGATTTAACCCATCGGTTTTCCCCGCCCGCAACCCGCCCGGCTGAGACGGACCACAGAAGTGATTCGAGAACCAACGACGGGTATGCTCGATCACCCACGGCTCACATCCACCGACGCCGACGAGCCGGCGATCGCCCTCACGCTCGATCCGTCGGCCGACCACAGCTTCGCCGAGCCGTCGCGAGAGACGTTCGTCCTCTCGGCGCGTGCGGCCGGACTGCTCGTCGAGGATCTCGAATACGACGACCGCGAGGAGATCGCGCCGGTGACGACGCGGACGCTTCTGCTCACCGGCGGCGCCTACGTCCCCGAACAAAAACACGATCCCGTCGATCTCCTCGATCGGCTCCGGGTACCCGACGGCGGCAAGCACCCGACGGCGTCGGAGATCGAACGCGTCGCAGCATACCTGGAAAACAGCGAAATCGAACAGCGCGCGCGATGGCTCGCCGAGGAGGTGGTCGCCGAGAGCCGGCTCTCGGAGGTCATGGAGATAGACGACGTTCGGACGCGGCGCGAACGGATGAACGACCTCCGGGAGATCGCCAAGGACCTGTGATCGTCCGGCGGAATGTCCTCGTCGAGCCAGGCGTCGTCGAGGGAGTCGGTCAGCGTCCAGGTGTCGCGCATGGCGTTCTTCAGACACCCCGAGGCGCCGGAGGCGGGCGTCACGTCGAATACGATCCCGTCGCCAGCGATCTTGGCTTCACCCACGTCACGAGGTTTCTCGTCGGTGGTCACGATCTGCGGCCGGACGCCGCCGAACCCCTTCGCGCGTCGATGTCGTCCGGGTCGACGTTCGGGACGACCTTCCGGATGTCCGGCGGGAAGGCCCGCTTGCCGATGACCGGCAGATCGTAAATGGGGTTCTCGAGTACGTACGGTAACAGCACCCTGTCGGCGAGAATGTTCCCGTAGCTCAAAACCCTGGGAGAGTCCGAGGCCAACGGTTGTCCGGACTCAACCCCGTCTTTCTTTTGTCCGTTTCGATTTCGTCCGGGTCTTCGCCCGGAGTCCCCCCGTCGACGATCACTTCTCGGGTGTCTCGTCCGCTTCGTCCTCGTCGATCCTCTCGATCAGAACCGTCGAGATGCGGGTGCCGTCGACGCTCGTTACTTCGATCCCGTATCCGGCCTCCTCGATCCGGTCGCCCTGCCCGGGTACACGATCGAATCGCTCCAGAACCATCCCACCGATCGTCTCGAACTCCTCGCTCTCGAAACCGACACCGAGTCTGTCGTTGACCGTCGATAGTGCGACCCCGCCGTCGACGTCGTATCCGCCGCCGTCGCGCTGTCGGATCGACGGTTCCGGTTCGTCGGCGTCGAACTCGTCGCGAAGGTCGCCCACGATCGCCTCGACGACGTCCTCGATGGTCGCCATCCCCTCGAAGGAGCCCCACTCGTCGATCACTGCGGCCATCTGCTGGCGCTCGTCGCGGAACTCCATCAGGAGGTCGCTGATCGCCGTCGTCTCCGGGACGACGAGTATCTCTCTCGCAAGATCGTCGGCCGTCACGGACTTCTCGTCGGATTCGCCCGCCCGAAGCACGTCCTTGACGTCAACGAACCCGACGATCTCTTCGCCGTCCTCGGCGTCGACGACCGGGTATCGTGTGTGTCCGGCCTCGAGGACGAGCGATCGGAGTTCCGAAAGCGAATAGTCGGCCGGTACGCTCACCACGTCCGGCCGGGGAACCATGACCTCCCTGACGAGTACGTCATCGAGATCGAACACGCGCTCTATCATCTCGACTTCCGCCATGTCGACGTGTCCCGCCTCCCCGGATCGGGCCAGCACTCGCCGGAGCTCCCGCTCCTCGAGTGTCTCGTCCGTCTCGGAAGCCGGCGGAACCCCGATCAGCCGTGTGAAGGCGTTGGCCGTCCCGTTGAAGACCACGAGCCCCGGGTAAAACAGGTAGTAACAGAACTTCAGCGGAGGCGCGACGATAAGCGATATCCGTTCGGCCTCGGCGATCGCGATCGTCTTCGGGGCGAGTTCGCCGAAGACGACGTGGAGGAACGTAATGAACGTGAACGCGACCGCAAAAGCGACGATGTGGACGAAGTTCGCCGGGAGGAGCGATCCGAACACAGGTTCGATCAGCGACGCCACCGCGGGTTCGCCCGCCCAGCCAAGCCCCAGGGAGGCCAGCGTGATCCCGAGTTGCGTCACCGCGAGATAGTTATCCAGGTTCTCCATCGCGTTTTCCAGCGCCCCCGCGCCCGGGCGACCCTCCTCGACGAGCTGTTCGACTGACGTCGACCGGACCCGGACGAGGGCGAACTCAGAAGCGACGAAGAAGCCGTTCAACACGACGAGAACCAACGCGATCAGGAGCCGACCGACCGAGAACGCGACGTCTACCATCGCTGTTCCGCCCCGTCGTCGGATCGAGTTTGATACCGGTTCATACGCACCCGTTTTCGGGCCACCGTCAAAACACTGGCCGCTTCGTGACGACTCAATCGGCGGTCCCGTTCCCGACGGGGGCGTCCTCGACGACGTAGCGCTGTCCGACCATCGGATCGAGCAGACTGTCCACCGGCGCACGGTCGTCTCTGAGTATCGGGACGTCGTCGGTCGGCTCGTCGCGCCGATAGGTGTCGATCTCGCTTTCGAGGTCGATCCCGATCTCCCGGTTTCCGTTCCGGACCCGAAGCTCAGATTCCGTCACGACGTCGGGGTTTTTCGTCGCGACGACCTCGATGTTTTGGATCACGTTCGAGTCGACGGTCGGGAAGCTATAGACCTGCGGGAAGACCTGTTTCATGGTTCGGTACTCGGCACGATAGAATTCCGAGGCGGGGCCGCCCGGCGCGGAGATGAGGTTCGCGACCAGAATCCCGTCCGACGAGAGCCGATCGTTCGCCAGCTGCATGAACTCGACGGTCGTCATATGGAACGGCACCTTGTCCTTCTTGTAGGCGTCCAGCACGATGAGGTCGTAGGTCCGGTCCGTCTCCCGGAGGAACCGACGGCCGTCTTCGTTGTGGATGTTGAGCTGGTCGGACTCCTCGACGGCGAAGTACTCCTTTGAGACATCGATGACTTCGGGGTCGATCTCGACGACGTCGACGGTGGCGTCGTACTCCTCGACGAACCGTTTCGGCCCCGAGAACCCGCCGCCGCCGACGAACAGCACCCGATCGATCTCGTCGGGATCTTCCGCGAACAGATACGGCATGTGGAAATAGCGTGTGTAGCCGAAGACGTGACGGGTCGGGTCGGTCAGGTCCATCGCGCTGTGGCGCTGGCCGTCGAGATACAGCGTCCGCGTGTTGCCGAGATCGGCCACCTCGAGTTCCTGATACGGTGTCTGGGTCTGATAGACGACCTGCCCGCCGGTGGAGACGCCGACGGCGCCGCTCCCGACGGCCGCGATCAAAAGCAGCGCGACGGCGACGGTAGCGAAGAACGGCTCCCGGTCGATCGAGGGAAGCGAGATGGAAAACGCCGTGACGACGAGCAGGGAGCCGAACAGAAAGCTGATAATCTCGACCCCGAAGGTGGGGATGAGGAGAAACGTCGTGCCGAAGGCACCGAGGATGCTGCCGACCGTCCCGAGGGCGTACACGCGGCCGGAGGCTTCGCCCACTTCATCGGTGTTCGAGAGTTCGGCTGCGTAGGGGCTTATGAACCCCAGCAGATAGGTCGGCGGGCCGAAAAGCAGCGTGACGGCCGGCAGCGAGGCGAACCGGCTCGGCAACGGGAACGCCGAGCCGGCCGCCAAGAGCGGGTCGCCGGCGAAGATCAACACGGCGATGTATGCGGCCGTCCCGAGCAACAGCCACGACAGCCGTTCGACGCTGGCGCGCGCTCGGGCCCGCTTGCCGCCGTAGTGGTATCCGAGACTCAGTGCAGCGAGGAACACGCCGATGATGCTCCCCCACGTGTAGATGCTGCTGCCGAACTGGGGGGCGACGATGCGGCCGGCGAGGATCTCCAGCCCCATACTCGCCACGCCCGAGACGAACACTGCGATTTCCGGGGCGGTCGTCCGCCGGAGCGACCGATCCAGAGACGGCATATACTAGCCGGTACGGCGTTTCGGGGATAAAGGTGCTGTCGTCTCGACAGTATCGCCGCGAGATCCCACGGCGGAAGCGGGGCCCACCCCCGCGGTCATCGCGGACGTCTCCGGGCAATCCGGTTCCCGTTTCGAATTCGGACCGATAGGTCCATCGGCCGTGAAAAACGTAAATACGGGCCGACAACAATGTTATACGTTGCCATGGATGCGATGCTCCTCGTAGCGGTCGGTTTGCTCGTCGGCTTTACGCTGGCGGTGACCTCGACGATGCGGGAGCGCTACGGGGAAAGATACGAGCACGAGCGGGAGTTCCTGCGGGAGCGACAGCCGGAGGCATGGGGTCTGATCGACGCGGGAAGCGCCGCCGAGGAAACGGCGGACGGGGACGTTCCCGCCGATCGCTGTCCAGCCTGTGAGACGGCGAACGAAAGCGGCTACACCTACTGTCGTCGCTGTGGAGTCCGGCTCCCGGTGGGAGAAACGGGGGACTGATACTGTCGGCTACAGCGATTTCGAAATATTCGTTCCCCGAAGATGTCCGCACGAACGTATAGTCGACAGTATGATTGTCCCCCCGACGTAAGCTCCCCCGGCCGCCAGTCCAACGTTTGGAGTCTCGGAAGACACGACTCGCGAGCTATCCGTACTTAATTGGCTAGTAGCTGTCCGGTTTCCACTGCACATTATACTGTGGGACGTGCCCAAAGCCCGAGCCACACTGAAACAGATATTTGATCCGCCCATTCCTACTACCTGCATGGAAACCACCGTCGTCTGGTTTCGGGACGACATTCGAATCACGGACAATCCGACGCTCGCAGACGCCGTCGAGGCCTCCGACGTAGTGGTACCCGTATACATCTTCGATTCCCGCGAATACGGGGAGACTCGGTACGGGACTGAAAAACGTGGTCCACACCGTACACGGTTTCGGCGAGAGAGTGTTCACGACCTCCGGACGTCACTACAGGAGCGCGGCGGTTCGTTGTTCGTTCGGCAGGGCCGCCCCGAGGTGATCCTGCCGGAACTGGCGGATCGCACCGACGCCGAAGCCGTCTATGCCCAGACGAAGCCGGCGGTCGAGGAACTAAAACGAGAGCGGAGCGTCCGGGACGCCCTGCCGGAGAGGGTCAGCTTCGAACGCCGGTGGACGCACACACAGTATCACCTCACGGACCTCCCGACCCCGTACGATCGGATCGACGATACGTTCACTCCCTGGCGAAAGGAGGTCGAGCGCGACAGCACGGTTCGCGATCCGGTGTCGACCCCTGACACGGTTCGGACGCCGGATCTCGAACCGGGGGAGATCCCGGCGCAGTCGGATCTGGGCGTCGGGGAGCCACCATCGGACGACCGTGCAGTGTTGCCGTTCGAGGGCGGGGAGTCGGCCGGCAAGCGCCGGCTAGAGGAGTACGTCTGGGCGGGCGATCACCTCAGAGAATACAAAGGAACCCGGAACGAACTGTTGGGCGCGAACTACTCGTCGAAGTTCTCGCCGTGGCTGGCGGCAGGATGTCTCTCGCCGCGGTGGATCCATGCCGAAGTTCAGCGCTACGAAGACGACCGTGTCGCAAACGAGGACACGTACTGGTTGGTGTTCGAACTGCTGTGGCGGGACTTCTTCCAGTTCCAGTTCCTCAAACACGGCGTGGACTTCTTCACGCCGACCGGCATCCGAAACGAGGACAAAGAATGGGACCGCGACCGCGAAGCGTTCCGCAGGTGGAAAGAGGGAACGACGGGCGTTCCGTTCGTCGACGCGAACATGCGGGAACTAAACCGGACAGGATACATGTCCAACCGGGGGCGCCAGAACGTCGCCTCCTTTCTCGCAGACGCGCTCGGTATCGACTGGCGGTGGGGCGCAGCCTACTTCGAATCACGCCTGATCGACTACGACGTCGCCTCGAACTGGGGCAACTGGGCCTACCAGGCTGGCGTGGGCAACGATTCCCGGGACGGCTATTTCGATGTCCTCTCTCAGGCCGAGCGATACGACAGCGAGGCCGCGTACGTGACGACCTGGCTCCCGGAACTGGAGGGACTCTCGCCGACGTTCGCACACCGTCCCTGGCGGATGAGCGACCGGGAGCAGACCGAATACGGCATCGAACTGGGTGTCGACTACCCGCGGCCGATGCTCGACATCGAGGCCCGGTACCGCGAGTTACGGAACACCTGATAGGGGGTCCGTGTCCTCTCAGAGGTCGCCGTCGGTAGCACGGTCGCGCAGATCCGCGACGCGGTCACGGACGGCGTCCATCTCGCCGGACTCACGCTTGTCGTCGACGTGGCTGTACATCAATCCCATCCGGTGGTTGCTCCGCAGGCGGTCCTCGTTGCGGTCGAGAAACTGCCAGTACAGCGCGTTGAACGGACAGGCGTCAGCACCGGTGTTCGCGTCCTGATCGTACGCACAGTCCGTACAGTAATCGGACATCCGATCGATGTAGTTAGCCGAGGAGACGTACGGTTTCGTCGCGAAGACGCCGTGGCCGAACTGCCCCATCTCGATGACGTTTGGGGTCGTTACCCAGTGGTAGGCGTCGATGTAGGTCGCGTGGAACCACTCGTTCAGTTCGCTCGGTTCGACACCCCACAGCGTGGCGAAGTTCGCCAGGACCATCAACCGCTGGATGTGGTGTGAGTATCCCCGTTCGTGGACATCGTCGACCGTCTCGCTCAGACAGTTCATCCCTGTCTCGCCGGTCCAGTACAGGTCCGGGAGGTCACGGTCGGCAGCGAGTTGGTTGGCTGTCGCCAGTTCGGGCATCGCGTGTCGGTACACGTGACGCATGAACTCCCGCCAACCCAACAGCTGCCGGATGAACCCCTCCGCGGAACTGATTGGCACATCCGCGCGCTCCTCGTAGGTCTGCTCGACTTCCTCTATGACCTCCACCGGGTGGAGGAGGCCGAGATTGATCGCCCCGCTCACGAGCCCGTGAGCCATCGCCCAGTCGTCGGCCCGCATCGCGTCCTGATAGGGGCCAAACGCCGGTAATCGCTCCGTGAGGAAATGGTCCAGGTGGTCGCGGGCCTGGTCGCGCGTGACCGGCCAGGGGAACGACCGCAGTTCGTCGTTTCCCCACGTATCGAACTCCTCGCGCACCCATGCCGACACTTCTTCGATGACAGCGCCGTGCTCGTGGGTCGGCACGGATGGTGCCTCCCAGTCTTCCGGTGGCACGTCCCGGTTTTCTCCGTCGTAGTTCCACTCCCCGCCGGCCGGATCGCTGTCGGACATGAGGACACCGGACTCCCGGCGCATCCACCGATAGAACTGCTCGTGTCGGAACTGCCCGCCGTCGTTGGCCCACTCGTCGAACGCCCGGCGCGTGCTGGCGAATAGTTCGTTCTCGACGACCCGGAGGGTTCCGCCGGCCTCGGCGACGAGGTCCCGAAGACGTCGTTCGGAGTTATAGCTGGGTGAGCGCATCGTCACCAGCGTGCTTTCCGGATTGTCCTCGAAGAACGTGGCGAACGCTTCGCCGAACGTGTCGGCCTGTATGTAGGTCACGTCGTATCCGGCCGCACGCAGACGGTCACGGAATCGCCGCATCGCAGCGAACACGAGCGTCAGTTTGTGGTGGTGATAGGGCATCCGTCGAGCGAAGTCGTGAGCCTCGACGAGCAGTACCTGACTTCCCTCGGACACACGGGCAAGCGGCCCACACTGCTCGGAGAGATGCGTCCCGAGAATCCAGGGCACCTCGTCGTCACCCACCGCGTACTCCGGCGGTTTTCCGACTATTGGTTGGCGCATACTATCGGCACGAACCGGAGATGCATAAGTCGCTGCCACGGGGACGCCGTCTATGTTAGAGGTGGCCGGATATTTCGGTGTCTACAGCCAAAGAGGGCGGCCTCGGAACTCATAGGGGTCGTCACTGCCGGCTGCCTACACCGGCTCGGGTCGGTCGTTCGTCACTGGCCGGACGGCCTACCGGATGTGGCCTACTCACAGTTCGGGACACGCTTAAATACTGCGACGAGGGACGTACAAGTATGGCAACCGAAACCATGTCCCGATGTCTGGCGTGTGGTTTCGAAGCACCCGCCGGCGCCGACGCCTGGAGTTCGGTCCAGCACCCGCCACTCGGGGAAATGACGCAGTGTCCCGAATGCGGGAGTACCGAAACCCGACAGCTGTAGTCACGCTCGGACCGCTCGGGTTACTCGATCCGATCGAGCGCGGCGGCCACGACCAGCGGCAGGGTGATCGTCGCGTCGGCGTACACCGAGACGTTTCTGGCGTCGTGCTCGAGTTTCCCCCACGAGCGGGCCTCGTCCAGCGTCGCTCCCGAAAGCCCGCCCGTCTGTGGGGGGTCCATCGTCAACTGGACGGCGTACTCGTAGGCGCCGGGCGTGACGAGCATCGTCTGCAGGACGTAGTTTTTCGGAACGCCGCCACCGACGACGAACGCCGCCGTCGAGTCGGCCTCGTATGCCTGATCGTTTAGTGGCGACATATCAGAGAGCGCATCGAGCGAAAAGCCCGAGACCTGCGAGCGGAGCCACGCCTGCAGTCCGAGTACCGAATCCTGGATCGCGGGCGCGTATACCGGGACGCCGTTTTCGTAGGCCGCGGCGGCGATACCGGGGTCCTCGTCGACGCCCTCGCGATCGTTTGTTTCGGCGTTGGCTCGGCCGAGTTCACGCGTGAATTCGGCGATCGGGACGACCTCCTCGCCGAGGGCGTCGAAGACCTCCTCGCGGAGGTGGTTCTCGAAAAGGGTGAAGTGCTCCTGGGGGAGATAGACGTTGTAGATCCGGTCGACGCCCTCCTCGCGGAGGCGTTCGTCGAACGCCCGACCCTCGAAATCCGGGTGTTCGTCGGTGCCGTGGTGGTGCTTGCCGCCGATCGCCTCGATGGCATCGTGAGTCAGGTTCGCGCCGGTCGTCACGAGAGCGTCGATGTGGCCCTCCCGGATGAGATCCGAGACGATCGCCCGCATTCCCGCCGGCACCATCGCGCCCGCGAGTCCGAAAAAGACGGTCGTCCCCTCGTCGTCGAACATCTCGCCGGTCACCTCGATCGCCTCGGCGAGGTTCGCGGCGCCGATGCCCGCCTTGCCGTACTCGGTGGCCAGTTCCGAGACGCTCATCCCCGAGGAGACGCGCGCATGGTCGATCGGATCGTGATCGAACGCCTCTCGCCCGGGTGAGTCGTGTCCGTCGCCCCTGTCGTCGGTCATGTCTTCGAGGTCGGACGCGATCGGTTTAACAGCGCGGATCCGGCGGCGATCGCGTCCGAAACAGATTATAAGAATCAAGGAAATAGGGACTGTGTAATAATAAGTGTGCTGGATCGCCGTAAAACGACGGAGTAAGAGCCTGTAGTTGTTGATGCTCACAGTCGAATGAGGTGTATTTAATACCGTTGAGTCAAAGAGCCATGTTGATGGCAGTGTCCGGTTCCGACTGGCGAAAATCCGCCGACGGATACTGGACGGACACGACCCTCGGGGTCGTTTCTGTCCGTCCGGATCGTGGCGGAGCCTCCGCGGTTTCCGACCCTCGGACCGGCGGACGCCGGAGCGACGTCGATCGGACACTCGCCGACGACACGGACAGAAATACGAACGGTACAGGGTTCGATCCCGTCGAAACGGACGGGAGCGTCTCTCCCCGACCTCTGGCCATCGGAGCCCCCGGAGAGGACGCGCCCATCACAGAACACCCCGACGACGAACCCACGAAGGACGTGGACATCGACACTAGCGGGGATCCGGCGGGACCCGATCTCGACGAAGCCGAGCTTTCTTTGCGCTATCTTCACGCTCGGTCCGGGTACTCGATGGAACGCGGTGATCGTCGACCGATCCACGAGAAAGCGCCCGGCGCGAACGGGAGTTGTGGACGGACCACGGATCAAACGGTGATAATCAAATGAGTAGAGAGGACGACTCCTGTGGTCACGGAAGCTGTGGCTGCGGGGACGACGAAACAGCGGACGAATCGTTCCACCCGATGGGTGAGGAGTACGAGGCCGAGATGCGGGAGATGCTCGACGACACCGAGTACGATACCGAACTCGGCATGGACATGGCCGAAGACTCCTTGCGGCTCATCCAGGGTGAGATCTCCGAAGCGGAGTTCCACGAGAAGTACAACGAGGCCGTCGTGGAGGAGTTCGACGTCGACGACCGTCCGACGGTCGAAGCCTTCGAGGAGATGAAGGCCGAAGAGGACGAAAACGGGGGCCTCTTCGAAAAGCTGACCGGCGACGAAAGCATCGCCGAGAAGCTCTCGAACGTTGATACCGAGATGAACCAGAGCCGCCGGGACACGATGAAAAAGATGGGTGCCGGAGCCGCGGCGCTCGGCCTCGGTGGCGTCGCGTCGGCACAGAGTTCTGGCGATCCCAAGGACGACGGCTACGGCGCCGAGCCGGTCGGGGACACCTCCGAGGAAGGTCCCCAGATGGGGATGGTCATCGACCTCGAACGCTGTGACGGCTGTCTGGAGTGTGTCACGGGCTGTATCGAGGAAAACCAGACCTCGACCGGCGCGAACTGGATGTACGTGCTCACCTACGAGGACGAAAACTCCGAGCAGGAGAACTTCCTCGTGCGACCCTGCCAGCACTGTACGAACGCGCCGTGTGAGAAGGTCTGTCCGGTTCGGGCACGACACACGCGCGACAAGGACGGGATCGTCCTCACGAACTACGAGACCTGTATCGGCTGCCGGTACTGTCAGGTCGCCTGCCCCTACGGTGTTAACTACTTCCAGTGGGGCGAACCCGACGTGCCCTATGAGGACCTCCCGGGCTCGGAGAACGATTTCGAGGAGCTCAAACAGATGCCCGACGACGAGCGAAACGAGCACCTCACGGAAGACAACGACCACATCCACGACGGGCGCGGCCAGTGGAGCGACATGCGCCCGCCGCAGGGTGTCATGGGCAAGTGCACCTACTGTCCCTCCCGGCAGGACGGCCACCAGGGCGAAGAGAAGGTCGGGACGACCGCCTGTATGGAAGCGTGTGACGCCGCAGGGATGAGCGCGATCCACTTCGGCGACATGAACGACCCCGAGAGCCGACCCCAGCAGTACCTGCAGCAGCGCGCCGAGCAGGACTTCGCGCGCGATACCGAACTCGACAACGGCGAGCAGTGGGGCGAGACGGTCACGCCGTGGGGGAAGCTCTCTGCGTGGCAGCTGCTCGAAGACCTCGGTACGGAACCGAACGTCGTCTATCTGGGCAACCAGCCCGGTCCGGATGCCGAGCAGATCGAAGGCCCGGTCACCTACGAACAGATCGGCGCCGACGACAACCGGAAGGAGCACCTTGACCAGTTCACGGTCGGTACGGGTGATGACTGATGAGTTCGAGAACGCCTAACTCCGACGACATCGTCCGCCCGATGCAGCGCACCCAGAAGTGGTATTACGTCGTCTTCGGGCTCGCCAGCCTGCTCGCGCTCGTGTGGTTCGGCCTCTGGTCCATCCAGCTCAGTCGTGGCCTCGCCGTCACGAACCTCGCCGACTGGGGGTCCGCCGGCGGCGTCACCTGGGGGCTGTACATCGGCGCGTTCATCTGGTGGGTCGGCATCGCCCACGGCGGGATCATCCTCTCGGCGGCAGTCCGGCTGTTCGGGATGAAACGGTACCTGCCGGTCGCCCGCCTCGCCGAACTGCTCACGATCGGCGCGCTCAGCATGGCCGGGTTTTACATCATGATCCACCTCGGTCGCCCCGACCGGATGGCCTGGAGTGTCATTCAGTCCTATCCGGTGACAGTCCACCAGTCGCCGCTGGTGTGGGACGTGACCGTCATCACGATGTACATGGTGATGACGCTCACGTACCTCGGGTTGACCGTCCGGTACGACATCAACCGGCTCCGCGACGACCTGCCGGGGTACCTCGAACCGGTCTACAAGCTCGCGACCCTCGGTTACTCCGAGAGGGAGGACGAGGTCATAGAGCGGATCGTCTGGTGGCTCGCGCTGGGCGTCATCGTGATGGCGCCGCTTCTCCTCCACGGTGGCGTCATTCCGTGGCTCTTTGCGTTGCTCCCGTCGATGCCCGGCTGGCAGGGCGCGATCCAGGGCCCGCAGTTCCTGACGATCGCGCTCACGTCGGCGATCGCCGGCGTCATCATCCTCGCGCTCGTACTGCGTCGCGCCTACGACTGGTACCACATCCTCACGGACGACATCATCCGCGGCCTGACGCTTTGGCTCGGGCTGTTCGGCCTGCTTTTCATCTGGCTGCAGCTCCAGCAGGTCATCACCGGCGTCTACGCCGCACCGCTGGACGAGCGGGCGATCGCACACGCGAAGATCTCCGCGCCGCCCTACCAGTTCGCGATCGGCGTCGTCATACTGGCGATGGCGTACATCTTCGCCCAGGCGGTCAAACCCAGCGTCTTCAGCGTCCGACGATCGCTGGCGGCGTCCGTGCTTATGCTCGCCGGCACGCTGACCGAGAAGGTGCTGTTCGTCTTCGAGGGACTGGAGTACCCGACCTTCGACATGTACTACAACACCCCGGGACACTACTTCCCCAGCCCGATAGAGATCGGCTCACTCGTCGGTACGCTCGCGCTGTGTACGCTGTTCTTCCTCGTGATTCTAAAGGTCATTCCGGTGATCGAATTACACGCGATCGAGGAACTGCGTGGCGAGGGCCACGCGCCAGCGGAGGGTGATGACTGATGGCTGAGTTCGACGTCTGGAACGTCCTCTATCCCGGTACCTGGGTCATCTTCGGCATCATCGGCCTGCCGATATACACCGCGGTTCTCGGGTGGTTCCTCGGGAAACCACGACTGCCGAAGAAGTCGCTGATGGCTCTCAGCTATCTGGTCGGCTTCATCGTCTCGATGTGGGTCGGCGTCTACATCATCACGATCCTGATCGGCATGGTCTTCCCGCCCGCGATGTGACGCCGGGGTCGACAGTTCTTTCTATCGTTGCTTCCCGTTTCGACTCTTTTTGACGCTGCTTCGATCCGGAGCGGCTCGTTTTCGATTGGGGAAATAAAGCCTCATACGTACCCGTGCCGTAGGGCGACCAACAGATGAGCGAACTCGAAGACGAACTCGAAGCGAGGCTCCGGGAGATCGAAGACCCACTGGTCGGTGAGGACATCATCACGATGGGGCTCGTCAACGACGTCGAGATCGACGATGGGACCGCCTCGATCTCGCTCGCGTTCAACACCCCCTTCGCACCGGGTGAACTCGAACTCGGGGACGCGGTCCGGGAGGCCGTCGCCGACGTCGGGCTCGAACCGAACCTCTATGCGGAGGCCGGCGAGGAGCAGGGCTTCGACGAGGAGGTCATGCCGAACGTCCGCAACGTCGTCGCCGTCGCATCCGGGAAAGGCGGCGTCGGCAAGACGACCGTCGCCGCCAACCTCGCCGCCGGGCTCGAAGACATGGGCGCCCGGGTCGGACTACTCGACGCCGATATCCACGGACCGAACGCCCCCCGCGTCCTCCCCGTCGAGGAGGAACCGGGCGTGACGCCCGACGAGAAGATCGTCCCGCCGACCGCCGACGGCGTGAAGGTCATGAGTATGGGCTTTCTGCTCGGCGAGAAGGACGACCCGGCCATCCTCCGGGGACCGATGGTCAACAACGTCATGACACACTTCTTCGAGAACGTCGAGTGGGGCGCGCTCGATTACCTCGTTGTCGATCTCCCGCCGGGGACCGGCGACGCTTCCCTGGATCTCGTCCAGACGCTACCCGTCGCCGGGGTCGTCATCGTGACGACACCCCAGCAGATGGCCGTCGACGACGCCCGGAAGGGGCTCCGTCTCTTCGAGAAGCACAACACCCCCGTTTTGGGAATCGTCGAGAACATGAGCCGCTATCACTGTCCGAACTGCGGCGACGAACACGATCCCTTCGGTCGCGGCGGGGCCGAGGAGATCGCCGACTCCTACGACGTCGAACTCCTCGGTCAGATCCCGATCCACGAACACTTCGGCGCCGACGGTACCGCCGATCCGGCCGTCAAACTCGAGGACAGCCCGGTTCGGGAACCGGTTCGTGATCTCGTCGACGGGATCGCCGATCGGATCGGTGAGGTCAACCGCCGGAAAGTGGCCGACATGCTCGATCTCGGCGGACGCGAAGAGGACCAAAGCCCCGCCGACGGCCGCCCGAAGGGCGGCGCCGGACCCAAGCTGTAGCCGCTATTTTCCGGCCGCTATCAGCGTCTCTGCGGTCTCGATCGGCATCGAGAGGAACGGCGAGTGACTCGCCGGAAGCGTCAGTGTCAGATCACACCCCCGGTCTTCGATCATCGCTCGCTGCTGTTCGATCGTTATCGCCCGATCGTTTCCGCACCGTACGTAGACGCGTCGGACGGTTTCGAAACGGCCCTCGGAGATCGAAACCGGCGCCGAGAGGGGTTCGAGCGGTTCGGGTCGGACCAGCGCTCGGGCCAGTGCGACGTCGCTCGCCGAACAGTCCGCATAGAAGAGCCCCTCGAGTTTGTCATCGGCGATAACCCCGACGCCGCGTGCCTCGTCGGCCACGAAGCTCTCGGAGATCAGTGACCCTTCGACGCGCTGATCGATCATCGATTCGTCGTCCGGCGGGAGGTACGCCGTCAGGTATACGAGCGTCCCGATCTCGTCGGGGCACCGTTCGGCGACCTGCGTGATGACCATGCCGGCCATGCTGTGTCCCACGAGGGTGACCGACTCGTCCGGCGTCCTGACCGCCTCACAGACGCGCTCGACGTAATCCTCGAAGGAGACGTCCCCGAAAGGTATCATGTCGATGCCGTGCGCCGGGAGGTCGAAGGCGACGACGTCGTGGCCGCGGGCTTCGAGTTCGGGGACGACCTTGTGCCAGCACCACGCGCCGTGGTAGGCACCATGGACCAGAACGAACGTACTCATCGGAACCGCCTCCGGTATCGTCGAACCATGATCGGGCGGACGGTTCCCCGTTTATTAAACGTTGATCTCGTTCCCCGAACGGTCACCGGGCCACCGGGTGTCGCCGGCCAGATCCGGAACCGGACCGCCGGACCGGGAAAGCGACCGACGATGAACTTCGACGGGTGGGAGTTATATGTCCGTCCAGAGAATCCCTCCCCATGAGCGAGACGAGTCCCCTAGAGAACATGCTGGCACAGATGTCGGCCGCCCGTCCGTACGCCGACATCGACGACGGCGTCTTCGAGCGGCTGAAACACCCCGAGCGGACGCTGAAGGTGACTCTCCCGATCCACCGCGACGACGGCTCAATCGAGGTCTACGAGGGGTACCGCTGTCAGTTCGACTCCGCCCGGGGGCCGTACAAGGGCGGCGTCCGCTATCACCAGTCGGTCACCCGCGAGGAAGTCGAGGCGCTGGCTGGGTGGATGACCTGGAAGACGGCGCTGATGGACCTGCCGTACGGCGGAGCCAAAGGCGGCGTCGTCGTCGATACCCGGGACCTCTCGGACCGAGAGATCGAGCACCTCACCCGTCGTTACACCGAGGGGATCCGGCGGATGATCGGTCCCGCGATGGACGTGCCGGCGCCGGACATCAACACCGGGCCCCAGGAGATGGCGTGGATGATGGACACATACTCGATGTACGAGGGGTACGTCGTCCCTGACGTGGTGACCGGCAAACCGCTCTCGATCGGCGGGACAGCCGGTCGTGTCGAGGCGACGGGCCGGGGGGTTGCGATCACCGCCGACCACGCCTTCGAGTACTTCGAGCGCGATCTCACCGAGGCGACGATCGCGATCCAGGGGTTCGGCAACGTCGGCAGCGTCACAGCCCGGCTCCTGGACGAGCGCGGCGCCGACATCGTCGCCGTCAGCGACATCACCGGAGGAGTCTACAACGCCGACGGGCTCGATACCGGCGCGCTCGAAGCCCACCTCGAGTCGACAGGTGGCGTCGCGGGGTTCGAGGGCGGGCGATCGATCGACAACGACGACCTCCTCCGACTCGACGTCGACGTGCTCTGTCCGGCCGCCTTAGAGAACGCCATTACGGTCGATGTCGCCGAAGAATTGCGGGCCGACCTCGTGTTGGAGGCCGCCAACGGTCCGACGACCGTCGCGGCCGACGAGGTCCTCCGGGAACGTGACGTGCCCGTCGTCCCCGATATCCTCACGAACGCGGGTGGGGTAATCGTCTCCTACCTCGAGTGGGTACAGAACTCCCAGCAGTACTCGTGGGATCTCGAGGGGGTCAACGCCGACCTCGAACGCCGGATATCGACGGCCTTCGAGGAGACCATCGAGGCTTTCGCCGAACGGGAGACGCCGGACCTGCGGACCGCTGCCTACGCCGTCGCCCTGGAACGGGTCGGGGACGCCCACGGGGTCCGGGGTCTTTTCCCCTGATTTCTGTCGGTCTCCGGCGATCGTACGGAACAGGAAAGCCTAATTGATAAACCTACTCGATGGACGAACATACGGACGATCCCACTGTCGAACCGCCCCAGTCGGGGACCCCGACGGGCTGGAATCCAGACTCCGAGACGTGGAAGCAAGCGACGCTGCGGCGCGCCGCTATCCACGGTGTCCGACTGTATAACGCTGGCGCGTTTCACGAATCCCACGACTGTTTCGAGACGGAGTGGTACAACTACGGGAGCGGAACCACCGAAAGCGCATTCGCTCACGGAATGGTACAGGTTGCGGCGGGCGCGTACAAGCACTTCGACTTCGGGGATGACGACGGAATGCGGAGCCTCTTCGGGACGGCGCTGCAGTACCTCCACGGCGTCCCGAGCGATTATTACGGACTCGACATCCTTGATGTCCGAACGCGGCTCACGAACGCACTAGAGGACCCGACCGCCCTGGAGGGGTGGCGAATACGGATCGACGGAACCCGGCCGGAAGCCGGACCAGCGGATTACGAGCATGCCGAAAACCTCGAATGAGATACTTCCTGTACCCGACGGTCCGGTCGATTGGTTCCCGTCTGCGAATCACGCGCGCCAAATAACGTTCCACGCCGCGTACTGTCTGACATCGCTTCCACTGTGGAAAAGCCGTAGTCCGTCGATTTCCGCCTCCGACGGCACAACGAACGGGAGAACACCTTCCTCGAAGAACCCGTCGACGATCTCGTTGGACCCATCGTACATATCGTCCCGTTCGTACTCGGTCCGGCTCATCGGTTCGAACTGCACGCCCGTCGCGACCAGCCCCACGCCCACCCGTTTCGGTGTCGTTCGCGTCGTCCCGGAGTTGTTTTCGACGCGGAAATCGATGAACACGAACTTCTCTCCCTCGCCGGCGCGGTGTACGTTCCGTTCGCCGTCCGGACCGGTGTACTCGTAACGCGATTCGAACCGGGGATTCGACGCAGTGATAGCCAGCCCTGTCGACGTTTGATAGGGTTCCCCCCAGCTCCGGGTGGGTGTTTGTACCACCGTCTCCTTTGCATCCATGACTCGGGGTCGGTCCTCGGGGACGAGATAAAACTCCCACAGGATCGTCCCGGCTTCGTCGGACGCGAACGCTCCCGACTCGAACGACTCCGATCCGCCGGATCGGAGCGTGATCTCTTCGTTGAACAGCGTCTCGGGTACCTCCCGGTCGGCGAGTGCTACGTCCAGCCCGAAGGTCGCCTCCATATCCTCGCCCTCGTTTCTCATCATGGCCCCGAACGTGAACTCCTCGTCGACTTCGACTTCCGCCGGCACGTCGGCGCTGATCGTGTAATCGAGGTCCGGTTCGCCATCGGCCCGGCTCTCACTATTTTGTCCGCCCTCTGCTCCCGTGGTCGTCCCGTCGGTCTCGCTATCGGGCGAACCCGACCCCGCATCCCCTCCGTCGTCGCGTCCACACCCGGCTAACGAGGCCACGGCAGCGGCCGACAAAGACAAAACGAAACGGCGCCTCATAGCCTGGTGTAGGTCTGTCGAATGAAAAGCGTTCCCACGACTCACCCATGTTGCCGGCTATTCGTCCGTGTCGGTCCTGCGCTACCGATATCGGCGCTAGCTGGCGGTATCCATCCTGTCGGGGTGCTGTGTGCCGTTTCGGTGGTTACTGTGAACGCCGATCCACGTCGCGCTCGCGATCACGCTATAGCCGACAGTATCAGCTGTACTCGCGCCACCGATAGCCACACTCTTTGCATTTGAAAAATCGCGTCGGCGGCTCGTCGGCGGCGCCCGTCTGTTTGATCGTATACCACGCGACGCCGTGGCCACACTCCTCGCAGGTGACGTCCTCGGCGGTCGGTTTGCCCTCGAAGTCGGCGTCGGCCGAGGACTCGATGACGTCGTCTTCGCTTTGAGATTCGGTGCTGACGAACGACTCCGCCAGCGTCTCGTCTTTGCGCTGGGTCGCCCCACAGGAGGAACAGACCATCTCCTCGCCGTCGGCGTGCATCATCGACCCGCACTCGTCGCAAAACTGCATGTCCGTCGGAACGGTCCCGAAACGCAAAAGCGTACGGCTTCCGTCACTGCTCGTCGGCGAAGACGTCACGCACCCGCCCCCGCTGGACGACGACGGGACAGTTCGAAACCCGGAACTCGTCGACGCCGACGAGTTCCTCGATCTCCGTGCCGGGTCTGGTACACGCCACCGCCGGAGGCTCCGAGAAAAACTTACACCGCTTGCAGTACTGGTCCTTGGGGACGACCGCGTCGGCGCCCGTCTCGATCTGATCGGTATCGGACGGAGTCTCGTCGGAGGAGAACACCGCTTCCCAGACAGCGTCGTCGTCGAGGTCTGCCGTCTCGACGGGTTCGAAAAACTCCTCGAGTTCCTCGGACGAGGCCTCGGAATCGTCGAGCCCCTCCAGTTCCACGAACGGGTCCTCGCTGTCTACGTCGTCCTCGTCGGCCTCCGGATTTCGTCCGTCGCCGGTGCCCTCCTGGGAGCCATCCGATTCCGGGAAGGGATCGTCCGTCGCGGTCCCGTCGTGGTCGTTCCCGTCCGGCTTCTCACTCATGATAGGACTCCGGTTCCGATTCCGATTCCGGTTTCGGCTCGGGTTCCCGTTCTCGTTTCGGTTCCGATTCCGGTTCTGCTTCGGTCGTGGCTGGATCCGTTCCGGTGAGTTGTGGAGACCTGAACCGTCCCAGAATCGACGACGGGTACTCGATATCACGGAACGTCTGCTCGCAGTGGGGGCAGGCAGCCTCCGTGAGGAGACCGATCCGGAGGCGTTCGCCGCAGTTCTCACAATCGGCCGCAGTCGTCCCGTTTCGGTTCGCTGTCCGCCGGATCGAATCGAGCGCCTCGGCCGAGTCGGCGGTTCCCTCGGCGCGCTGTTTGAGTTCGAGGACGACCCGGGCGAGGCGGTGGAGTCGAGTCTCGACTGTCCCGAGTCTGTCCTCGTTCGATTCGAGGTCCGAACCGAGTTCCTCGAGTTCCGTGGCCGTCGCCTCGGATTCGGCCTCGAGATCCTCCAGCGTCGATGCGATCGTCTCGATCCGTCGGGAAAGCGTTCCGATTTCGGGGTGCTCGTGGTCGGCCGGCGCGCTGGATTCGACCGCCTCCTTGAGCTGGAGGATCCGACCTCGGAGATCCTCGACGTGTTCCGACAGCGCCGCGTCGATCTCCTCGATACGGCGTTCGAGATCGTCGAATTCTTCCCGTTCGACGGTCCGAACATCGTCCTTGCTCGTAGCGGCCGCCGACTGCAGCGCGTCGACCTCCTCCGGGTCGAGTTCAGCCATCTCCCGGTACGTCTCCAGCAGCTCTACGAGCAGCCAGTTGCGGTCGACCCCGAGTGCCGCGGCTCGTTCGTCGAGCCACTCCGAGAGCGGCGACGAAAGGGCGACCGATTGCTCGCTATCCGCGGCCGGCTCGGTTGCCATCACTGTATATAGGCGCTGATACACCCTTAAGGGTTCGGCTCTTTTGACCGTCGAAGGGCGTTACCTGATCTTTCTGACGTCGCTGATATCGAACCCCGAGTCGCCGATCTCCGTCTCGAACTGGACGATGTCCTCGGCTTCGATCCGCGAGAGGACGCCGCCGAACTGTTTTACCACCATCGTCCGGTCCCGCGTCGAGCCGCCGCTTTCCCACTCGAAGACGAGCGTCCCGTCGGCGGCATCGACAAGCTGGCCGTGGTGGCGGGCGTCGATCGCCCCCCTGCTGACGTAGACCAGGACCAATCCGCCCCACTCCGAGGCGGCGCGAGTGATCCCCCGCAGCAGGACCGGGACGTCGTCCCACGAAAGGTCGTCCATCGGCGCCCCGACGAGATCGGTGAGCGAGTCGATGACGACGAGCGTGTTGACCGCGTTTTCGGTCAGCCGGTCCCCGAGCGCCCTCGGGAGGCTCCGCTGCTCCGTGGTGTCCCCCAGATCCGAAATCGAACCGACCCGTTCGGAGTACCACTCACGGGGTACCGGGCTGAGATGGAAGTACTCCGCGGAGAGATCATGGAATGTGACGCTCTCGACGGCCGCGTCGACTATCGACTCGTCCATCGTGAGTGCCATCTCGTCACGGAGCTGTTCTTTTCTCGCAGTGAACGAGATGTAGTGTACCGCCTCCGGGACGGCCGTGGCCTCGTCGAGATCGCCGTAGTAGAGATCGAACAGGTCCGGATCGGCCTCTGTGAGCCCGTTCATCAGCGCGGCGGTGTACATGAACTCGCGGGCGCCCGCACCGGCCTCCCCCGAAAGCAATACGACGCTCCCCGGCGGCGCGCCGCCGCCGATCGTCGTATCCAGCCGGCGGATACCGAAGGGGATTCGATCCATACCGATGCGTTGATGCCGGGGGACTAAATGGTTGTTCGCCTCGCGGAGAGGTACGGACCTCCGAATTCTCGGCTATCCGAGTTCGGTGACCTCGACGCCCCGGTTTCGTGGCGCGGCGATGTGGATCCGGCCGTCGATGTCCAGCCCCGAGAGCACCCGCTCGGCGGCGGAAACGGCCTTTCCGGCGTACGACACGTCGGTGAGTCCGTAGACAGCCGGCCCCCACGAGGACTGGCCGACGCCACGGATCGCGGCGACATCCGAGAGGGCGTCGATGATCCGCCCGGCCGGTGGCCGGTAGACGCCACCCTGTTCGTCGGCGTACCACGCGCCGTTGAGCCGGCCGAACGCCCCGATGGCGTCGCCGAACGCCTCGAGACGGCCCTCGGCGACGGCCGGGAGGAGACGCCTGACGAGCAGCGCCGAGAGCGAATCCGCCACAGAGGGGTCCGCGTTTTCGACGGCCGACCGCATGCTCTCGTCTTCCCGGTCGCCGCTGCGGCCGGTCTCGCCGTCGGGCAACACGACGAGAAAGCGCCACGAATCGGGCACGTCGTGGCGGGCGGTAACCGCCGGGACGGTCCACTCGCCGGCCGCCGGCGGATCCGTCGTGAACTGTTCCGTCGGGTGGCCCGCGTCGACGACGAAGCCACCGGACTCGAAGGTCGCCACCCCGACGCCGCTTCTGCCGCCGCGGTTCAACTCCGGCGCCCGTTCCCGGACCGACGGCGACCGACCGTGCGCCCGGGCGACGGCGACGAGCGTCGCCAGCGCGGCCTGTGTCCCGCTGCCCAACCCGACGTGGCGGGGGAGCGCCTCGACGACGTCGATCTCGACTCCATCGACGCCCAGAATCGCACAGCTCCGTTCCGCGTAGTCGGAAAACACCGGCCAGTCACAGAGGACCTCGTCGGCCGGTTCCGCTCTGAGAACGATGCCCATCGAGTCGAGGGCGACCCCGACCCCACCGTAGAGCCGCTCGTGGGCCAACGAGAGGTTCTGAAACCCGAAGTGAAGCCGGGCGCCGACGTCGACACGGACGCGCATTAATCGAAATACGGCGGCGACCGTGTTGTCGCTTTCGACACCGGATACTCACCGTCGTTTCACTGATCGCACTGCTCGCGTACTATCGGGTGTGTGCCGTCTGTTTTATAAGTCACGGGGGCGGTCGAGTCGCAGGAGCTCCGAGCCACACTCCGAACACGTCTCGCCGGTTGGCGCCTCGATCCGGGTCCCACAGCCGAAGCATTCGTATATTTCCGTTCCCGCCTGTATGTCAGTCGGTCGCATGTATCAAAGTAACACGCTGAGGTAGTTAGTCGGTTCCCTAATATTCATAATAGTATGAAAATGTATTTGCAAAATCGGTAAACGTACGTCCAGATATGAACTTATCCGCCATCTAACCGTCCATGTGACGATCCTCAACAGCGGTTGCCGTTCAGTATTTTACCATGCGGGCGAGGGGAAGCGTACGATTAAGTCGTTTGAGCATAAGGGTCTCGTATGAGTCAACAACCGCCGCAGGAAACCGAACCGGGACGATACGACAAGGACGAACGGCTCCGCAGCCGGGAGGTAACCGAGGGAGCCGACCGCGCCCCGCACCGATCGATGTTCCGGGCGATGGGGTTCGACGACGAGGACTTCGGCTCGCCGCTCATCGGTGTCCCGAACCCCGCCGCCGACATCACGCCGTGTAACGTCCACCTCGATGACGTCGCCGAATCGGCGCTCGAGGGGATCGACGAGGCCGGCGGCATGCCGATCGAGTTCGGCACGATCACGGTATCGGACGCCATCTCGATGGGGACCGAGGGGATGAAGGCCTCGCTCATCAGCCGGGAACTCATCGCCGACTCCGTCGAGTTGGTCTCCTTCGGGGAACGGATGGACGCTCTCGTGACGGTCGCGGGCTGTGACAAGAACCTACCGGGGATGTTGATGGCCGCGGTCCGGACCGACCTTCCGTCGGTCTTTCTCTATGGCGGTTCGATCATGCCCGGCGAACACGACGGACGGGAAGTGACTATCGTTCAGGTCTTCGAGGGCGTCGGCGCATACGCCCAAGGCGATATGAGCGGCGAGGAACTCGACGATCTCGAACGGAGCGCCTGTCCCGGGGCGGGATCCTGCGGCGGGATGTTCACCGCGAACACGATGGCGGCTATCTCCGAGGCGGTCGGGCTCGCGCCGCTCGGCAGCGCCTCCGCGCCGGCCGAGGACCACGAACGCTACGCGGTCGCCCGCCGTGCCGGCGAACTGGCCGTCGAGGTCGTCGAGGAGGACCGGCGCCCCTCGGATATCCTCTCGAAGAAATCCTTCGAGAACGCGATCACGCTTCAGACCGCCATCGGCGGGTCGACCAACGGTGTGTTGCACCTGCTCGCGCTGGCCGCCGAGGCCGGGGTCGACCTCTCGATCGAGGAGTTCGACGAGATCTCCCGGCGGACCCCGAAGATCGCCGACCTCCAGCCCGGCGGCGAGCACGTCATGAACGATCTCCACGAGGTCGGCGGCGTCCCGGTCATCGTCCGCCGGCTGATCGAGGCCGATCTGTTCCACGAGGACGCGATGACGGTGACCGGACGCACGGTCGGCGAGGAACTCGAGTTCCTCGAATCCGAGCACGGCCTGCCGGACGACGACGAGATCGAGGCCGACTTCCTCTATACCGTCGACGATCCCAAGGAGGAAGAGGGCGCGATCAAGATCCTCAAAGGCAACCTCGCGCCGGACGGCGCGGTGCTGAAGGTGACCGGCGACGACCAGTTCCACCACGAGGGACCGGCCCGGATCTTCGAAAACGAGGAGGACGCCATGGCCTACGTCCAGGAGGGCCACATCGAATCCGGCGACGTCATCGTCATCCGCAACGAGGGGCCGAAAGGCGGTCCCGGAATGCGCGAGATGCTCGGCGTTACCGCCGCGGTCGTCGGGGCCGGACACGAAGACGACGTGGCGCTTTTGACCGACGGGCGGTTCTCGGGTGCCACCCGCGGCCCGATGATCGGTCACGTCGCCCCCGAAGCGTTCGTCGGCGGACCGATCGGAGCCATAGAGGAGGGCGACCGCGTCACGGTCGACATCCCCGATCGGACACTCGATGTGGACCTCTCCGATTCGGAACTCCAGGCCCGCCTCGACGAGCGCGAGCAGCCCGAACCGGCCTACACCGACGGCGTCCTCGCGAAGTTCGGCAACGCCTTCGGCTCGGCCGCCAACGGCGCGGTGACGAACCCCGGCGTCAAACGCGACGACTGACAGATCGAAAAGCTCCCACGGATCGTCCTGCGGACACCCCCGGCGACCGCTACTCGCCCGCGTCGACGACCGTCGTCTCGGTGTCGGTGTGTTCGAGCGAGACCGAATGGCCGGTGTGGCGGGTGTGGGTCTCGGCCCACCGCCGGGCGGGTCGTTCCGAGAGGAACTCATCGCCGTCCGAACACCGCTCGCAGACGGCCGTCCACGGTCTGACCTCGTCCGGGAAGTGCCCGGTGTGACGTTTGTGGTCGAGCGCGAACCGTTCGAGCGCACGGTTGCCGACCCGTAGCGTCTCGAGTTCGTATTCGAGATCCCACTCGGCGTCACACCGACTGCAGGTCACAGTCGGCGTGTCGTCGATACCGTCCGGCGGGCGGTTGCCGCCGTCGAACTGATCTGACACGGTCGGACGTTGGGCGCGATCCTATATGTGTTGTTGCAAAACCGACCGTCCAGCCTACTCGGGGCGTCCCGCGTCCACTCTGGCCGCGCCGAGCGGCAGATCCGACAGACAGCACGCGGGGTCGGGATCGGCCACAAGTCCTCGTGTACGACCCGTCTCACCCGCCGATATCGGGGGTCGACTACTCGGTCTCGGTGACGTCCGTCACCGTTCCTACCCCCTTCGATCGACCCTCCCGGAAGACGAACCGCTGGCCTTCCTCGACGGCGTACGGGCAGAACTTGAACCGGATACGGGCACGCCCGGTATCGCCGGGCAGGAGTTGGCCACCCTCGGGGTGGATCGAGGCGGTCTCGCTGACCGTTTCGAGGTGCACGACCGGTTCGTAGCCGTCGTCGATCCGGGTCGGGTGGTTCAGCACCATCACCTCCGCCTCGAACTCCCGGACGGCAGCCGGATCGGCGTCCCGGGGGAGAAGCACCATCCCGCGTTCGAGATCTGACTCGGCGATCCCTTTCAGTGCGATGCCGACGATTCGACCGGCGGAGGCCTCTTCGACCCGGTGGTAGTGCATCTCGATCGAGCGGGCCTCGACGGGCCGGAACGTGCCGTCGGCGAGCGGGCCGACGAGCAACTCGTCGCCGGCTTCGATCCGCCCGGAACGTACCGTTCCCGAGGCGACCGCGCCGACGCCCGTGACGTTGTACGTTCGGTCGATGTACATCGAGAAATCGCCGGGTTCGGTTCCGGTCTTCGGCAGGTGGGCAAAGAGTTCGTCGAGGACGTCCAGCCCTTCCATCGTCACGGCGCTGGTCGGTACCACCGGAACGACCTGTTCGCTGATCTCCTCGATCGCGGTTTCGATCCCGTGGCGCTCGACCGAAAGCGGGGTCCGATCGACGTTCCGCAACAGCCGCTCGACCTCGCGTTCGACCTCCCGGAGCCGCTCGTCGGTCACGATATCGGCTTTCGTGATCGCGACGGTCGTCGGCAGCTCGGTCGCCAGCAGGATGCCGAGGTGTTCGCGGGTCGTCTTCGTCGGGCCGTCGTCGGCGGCGACGACGAGGAGACCGTAATCCAGCTTCTGGCCGACGAGCCCGCGGATAGTCGTCCGGAGCCACGGCTCGTGGCCGACCGTATCGACGAACGAGACCAGCCGGTCGGACTCCTCGACGACCCGGGCGCGCTCGGACTTCCGGTGGGGGTTGTCCATCCGGACGGCCCCCTCGTCGTCGAAGCCGTAGACGCCATAGGAGAGATCGGCCGACAGCCCACGCTCCATCTCGTGGGGGCGGACGTCGAGGAAGCTCCGGGTCCCGCCCTGGCCGTCGTCCGGCGAGCCGGTCACGAGCGACCCCACGAGCGTCGATTTGCCGTGGTCGACGTGGCCAGCCGTCCCGACGACGATGTGGTCGTCGTCGGCGTCCAGCACCGACCCCTCCTTCAGCGTGGCGACGCCGACGATTCCGCCGCCGTTTTCGTCCCCGGAACCGCCGACCCCCCACGTCTCGACGTCGTCGATGTGGGCCCCCGCCTTCTCGGCCAGAAGCGAGAGGATGTCCATCGATTCCGAGAAGGCGTCCGGCTCGATCCCGGCGATCCCGCCCTCGTCGGTAACGCCGACGACGTAGGTGGCCTCGCCGTCGCCCGACAGCAGCCGATGTCGCAGTTGTGCGGTGAGCGATTCCAGCCGGCCGTCTTCGAGGTGGGTACCGCGGGTGAGCCGTTCTTTGAACTCGATACTGCCACCTTCGCGTTCGCCACGTTCGAGGGCCCGCCGGAGCGGTGCCCGGTCGGCGCTCATACGCGAAGGGGTAACAACCACACCGTCAAAAGCTTTCCCCGAAATTCCGTCCGAACGGACCGTTACTGACTGTTTCTCCCGATCCGTCTCGATAGCGTCCCTGAGGCGTCCGGGCCGCCGATCGACGGAGCCGAACCCTCAAATCCCCCGCCGTAATACGGGGGTACATGAACGTAAGCGTCGTCGGCACCGGCTACGTCGGGACGACTCTCTCGGCCTGTCTGGCCGAGCTGGGACATCAGGTGACCGCGATCGACGTCGACGAGACGACCGTCGAACGGCTCAACGACGGCGGGGCGCCGATCCACGAGCCGGGGCTCGACGAACTCGTCTCGGCGCACGCCGGAAACCGGCTGCGGGCGAGTACGGACCACGCGGCCGTCGTCGATACCGACCTCACCTTCCTCGCGGTCGGGACTCCCGCCAACGCCGACGGTTCGATCGACGCGTCGATCCTGCGTGCGGCCGCCGAGGACGTCGGGGCGGCCATCGCGGACGAGACGGACTATCACCTCGTCGTCGTGAAATCGACGGTGCTGCCGGACGTGATCGAAAGCCAGATCCTCCCGGCGATCGAGGCCGCCGCCGGAACGTCCGAAGGCGAAACGTTCGGCGTCGCGGTCAACCCGGAGTTTCTCCGGGAGGGAACGGCGGTCGAGGACTTCACCGACCCCGACAAGATCGTCCTCGGAACCGACGGCGACGGGCGGGCTCTCGATCTGTTGAGAGAGCTCTATCGGCCGCTAATCGAAGAAACCGACCCCCCGGTCGTCGAAACTGGCCGCCGGGAGGCCGCCACCATCAAGTACGCAAACAACACCTTCCTGGCGGCGAAGATCAGCCTCATTAACGATCTGGGGAACGTCTGCAAGGAGTTCGGCGTGGACGCCTACGAGGTCGCCGACGCGATCGGTCTCGACGACCGCATCGGCGAGCGGTTCCTGCGGTCGGGCGTGGGGTGGGGCGGGAGCTGTTTCCCGAAAGACACCGCCGCCCTCAGGGCTGCCGCCGAATCCGCAGGCTACGATCCGCTGATGGTCGATGCGACGATCGAAATCAACGAACGTCAGCCCGAACGACTGCTGGAACTGCTGGATAGCCACGTCGACGTCGAAGGCAAGGAGATCGCGGTTTTGGGGCTCGCGTTCAAACCCGGGACCGACGACATCCGTGGATCCCGTGCCAAACCAGTTATCGAGGGCCTGCTGGATCGCGGCGCCGAGGTAGTCGCTTACGATCCCCGCGCTGTAGGCGAGATGGCCGAAGCGTTCCCCGACATCGAGTACGCCGACTCGGCGGCCGACGCACTCGCGGACGCCCACGGGGCCGCGATCGTCACGGACTGGGCTGAATTCGCCGATCTGAACGCGGAGTTCGACGCGATGGCCGACCCTGTCGTCGTCGACGGCCGGCGGATAATCACCCGGCGTGAGGGGATCACCTACGAGGGGCTGACCTGGTAGATGCGCCGTTTCGTCGTGCTCGCCCACGAACTGTCCGCCGACGCCGAGATAAATCTCGATGACCTCCCGGGTGCGGGACGGCTCGATCTCCTCTGTCGCTGTGTCACGAGCGCCCTGCTTCTCTCACACGATATCCGGACGGACGTCCGTATCGACCTCCTCGTGGACGGCTACGTCGTCCGGTTCGATGGATCCGAACTTCGAAGACTCAACCCCGACGAGCGCTCGACGGCGGCGCTGATCCGCGACGCGCTCGGGGCCAGCGGAGAGGCGATCGGAGCGATGGCGGCCACGGCGTCGCCGGGCGTCTCGATACGGAAGGGCGATCTCGAGTCGGTCCTCGAAGACCGGTCAGACCGGACGATCGTCCAACTCCACGCCGAGGGCCGGCCGGTCGTCGAACTCACACCCCCCGAGAATCCGGTTTTCGTGCTCTCCGATCACCGCGAGTTCACCGACCGCGAACGCGAGTCGCTCGTCGAGTTCGCCGACGAACGCGTCTCGCTCGGGCCGCGGGCGCTCCATGCCGATGGGGCGATCACTGTCGCACACAACTACCTCGATACGGGTGGGTTCGACGCGTACTGACCGGCGAATACGTACCGGAAACCGTCGTATGGCTCGTTTATGGTACTCGTCGACTCTCCCCCGAGCTCTCGGCGCGCTTAGGCCGACCGTCGGACTCTCACCGCGTGAGGCGATCCGGGGATTCAGGAACTCCGCGACGCTCCCCATCGTCTCGAGATACATGCCGAGTGCGGATCTCACTCACGTTCCCCGTCGAGTGACGGGTCGTATCTGACAGCGATCACGGGGCCGACCGATGCCGATGCCACGCGGTCGGTCTCGTCATCGAAGACGAACGACCTGAACGAGGGCGCTTTCTCGCCCATGACGACCGCGTCGTGGCCGGGAAGCAGTCCCACGAGCGCATCGAAGGGCGTCTCGTTCGGAACCCGCTCCGTGCGCACGTCGAGGCCGCCATCGCGGAGCCGCTTTGCGGCCGCATCGAGACGGTCGTCCCCCCGCATCCCGCTTTCGGAGTTGTCGTCGGCGCTATCGCCGGCCGAAAGCAACGTCGCGCCGATGTCGCGGTTGCCGATCAGCTCCTCGATGAACGACAGGATCCGATCGGCCGCGACGTCGCCCGAAAGCGAAACGAGGAGCCGATCGACGTCGCCGGTCACGCCGGAGATCGCGATAGCTCTCGCACCGACCTCGTCGGCGATCCGGTCGACTGTCTGTTCGCGGTGGTGGGTGAAGACGAGTCGGTAGTCGGCTTTTCCGCCGGCAGTGCGGAACTCCTCGCTGAGATCCTCGAGAGCCTCGGTCGCGCGCTCCTCGTACTGGTGCCGTGCCTGGTCCGGCGGCGTCTGTTCCGGCAGGACGTGGTACCCAAGCACAGTCACGTCGACCGTCACAAGCAGGCTCATCAGTCCGGGCGAGACGGTCTTTCCTTCGAGGATCTCGACGGGTACGAGTACGCGTGTCATCACAGGGCCCCCCTGAGTCTCACGTCCCGAGCGTAATAGAAGTACCACCCGGCGGTCACGAACACGATGGCGACGCCGATTGCGATCGAGAGCAGGTTCATGAACGCGACGAGCCCGAAACTCGCGAGCGCACCCACGACCGGGATCGCCACCCCGCCGGGGACACGGAAGTCGGGATCGTACCACTCGGGTTCGTCCCGACGGAACGAAAGCAGCGCCACACACATCAGTCCGTACATGAGCAAGTGCAGAAAGGAGGCGACCTCGGCGAGCAACTGGACCTGCCGGGTCGCGGCCAAGACGATCACTGGGCCGCCGGCCATCCCCAACGCGACGTGTGGGGTTCCGTATTTGAGGTTGATCCGGCTGGCTTTCCGTGGTAACAGCGCGTCCTTCGAGACGCCGTATATCGCCCGCGAGGTGCTCAAAACAGAGGCGTTCGCCGATGACATCGTCGCCAAGAGACCGCCGACGATGATGACGAGTGCTCCCGCCGGACCGAGCAACTGTCGCCCGACCTCGACCATTGCCGTCTCGCCAGCCACTTCGAGGGCGTCCTGTGTGAAGACGTTCGTCGCGACGAAGATCGTCAACACGTAAAGCACCGTGACGATCAGGACCGATCCGACCATCGCCAGCGGGAGGTTCCGTCCGGGACGTTTCATCTCGCCGGCGACCGTCGCGACCTGTGCGAACCCCAGATACGACGTGAACACCAGGGCGGCCACCGACATGATCGGAACGATCTCCCAGACGTTCGCGGCCTCCCCCGGCGGTGTGCCCGCATCGACGACGCCGAACGCCTCCAGGAGACCGAACGCCAGAAACGCGACGAGCATCGACAGAAGCAACGCGACGATCCCGTTCTGTAGCTTGGCGGCGTTTTCGGTTCCGGTGACGTTCAGAACGGTAAAGCCGATCCCGAAAAGCACGGCCAGCACCGAGACGACGGCGCCGGCGCTGGCACCGACGGCGATCCCGACAGCGGCGAGAGCGTCGATCGCATAAAAGCCCAGCCCGACGAGATAGAAGGCGGTCGCAAAGACCAACCCGAGCCAAAGCGAGAGTCCGACGACGGTGCCGGCGAGCGTCCCGAGTCCGCGGGAGACGAAGTAGTACCCGCCGCCGCTTTTCGGCATCGCCGTGGCGAGTTCCGACGTCGGCAGCGCGACGAGCAGAGCGATAACGCCGCCGACCCCGAAGGAGGCCGTCGCCGCCGTCCCGACCTCCGCCCCCGCGAGCCCCGGAAACACGAAGATACCCGCCCCGATCATCGTCCCGATGCCGATCGAGAGTCCCCCCGCCAATCCGAGCGTCCGTTCGAGTTCGGCGTCGTCGGTGATCGTCGCCTCCTCGGTCTCGACGACCGGTTCGGCGTCCGGTGCCTCCCCCTCGATGTTGGTTCCGGTCGGTTCCTCGCTCATACAGGACGTCGTGACATGTGGCTTCGGTTAATAAGTATGGGGCCTGCGCCGTCTTCGGATACTGTGTCTGTCCGGGAGGATACGGACCCGTCGGGAAAACGAACTGCCAGCCGGGAGTCGCTAGCTGCTGACCTGGAACTCGGTGTACCCGTGCTCACAGGGCGGACCGTTGGTACCGAGCAGGCGTTTCTCGGTTAGATCCATGATGAAACTGCCGCCAGTCTCGAGACGGTCCAGTTCGGGGTCGTCCTCGTTGGGATGACGGCAGATGCTGTTCGGGTGCCCGAAGTGATCCCGGAGCGCTCCTTTTATATCCGCCTCGCCGACCGTGTCGGTCCCCTCGGTCAGCAACCGGCGGAGCCGGGGTGCGCGACACAGCGTATCGGGAATGAGCTTCTCGAACTGGCTGTCCATCGACGTAGTGTCTTCGACGTGGTTGGTGTGAACCAAGAGCCCGTCGTCGTCGGGATAGAGGTAATTGGCTTTCTCGGGTGAGAGTTCGAGGTCGATCATCTCCCCGCTCTCGTGACCGATGATGACGTTCGCCGAGCAGACCCGATCCTTGGCGATCAGCGCTTCGATGGCGGCGTCCATCCGCTCGGCGTCCAGTACTTCGCGTAACCGGACGTGGTACGGTTTCCGGAACGGATCCTCGCCGTCGTGTTCGGTGACGAGGCCGTTGAGCGTCAATGCGAGGCCCGCTTCGTTCACGCCGATCTTGCCCCCGACGATCCCCGCCTCGGTCATGGCGACGTGGTTGGCGCCGTTCTCCTGTTCGACGTCCATCACGAACGTTTCCAATCCCGGCATCCAGTCCCAGTTCTGGCCGACGTACGTGTGCCCGTCGTCCGAAAGCGAGTTCCGGACCCCATAAGCCGTACACGCGTCCGGCTTGGCCCTGTCGAGGTCGTCTGCGGCCTGTTTGAACGCGCTGTACATCACCTCGTATCGTGCGTTGAGGATCGTCACGTCCTCGATCGACAGCCCGCTCCCCTCGGCGACGCCCTGCATCTCCTCGGCGTACGCCTCGTTTTCGTCCTCGATAAGGGGAACGAACGCCTCGGCCTGCTCGTAGACCGTCCCCTCGTCGGTGCCCTTGTATTCGAACACGTCGAGGTAGATCTCGAGGTTCTTTTCTATTTCGTCCGCGAACGCCTCGCCGTGGGTAACCCCCCGTTCGTGTGGTGAGCCTGTGAGTTTCAGGCTCCGGAGCGGGCCGTACTTTGATTGTTCTGTTTGGGTAGCCATTACACGCCGCAATTCTACCTACAGGTATAAAATCCATCTGCAGGAATACCGCTCGTCTCGAGGAGGGTCGATCGGGGTTCGGGAGAGTGAGACAGGGGCGCTGTGCCGGGGACGTTCCAGTTCGATTCGTTCCCCGGTCCGATCCGCCCCGATCCATCGAGCGCGAGTCAGATATCACGACCACACGCTCCTAGCGATACTGTTTTCAGGGAGAGGGGGGAGGTATCCGGTGTGACGTTTCGAAGCCGAGTTGGGAATGTGACAAACGAACTGTGGAGCGACGGTCGGGGGTGGATCCTAGTAGCTGTCTCGGTCGGACACCTCCTCATGCTCGGCGTCCGACTCATCTTCCCGGCGTTGCTCCCCGAGATCAAGGCCGAATTCCTTCTCACGAACACCACGGCGGGGATTCTCCTCGGTGCCCTCTGGATAAGCTTCGCGACGGCACAGCTTCCCGGCGGGGTTTTGACCGACCGGATCGGGGAACGCAACACCCTCGTGGCGAGCGCCGTCATGGCCACGATCGGGATCGGCGTGATCGTCCTCTCGTCCGGGTTGGTGGTGTTCGCTCTCGGCGTGCTACTGTTCGGGTTCGGTTCCGGTCTGTTCGGCACGCCACGGTTGACGGTTCTTTCGGATATCTACCCCGACCGCGGTGCGACGGCGATCGGCATCAACGCGGCGGTCGGGAACTTCGGGAACGTGATCCTCCCCGTGGTCGCTACTGTCGTCTCCGGGTGGTTCGCGTGGCGGATCGGTATCGGCGTTGTCCTGCCCGGGTTCGTGTTGCTCGTCGGGGGATTCTGGCTGGTGATCCCCGTCCGGACCTCCTCGGAGATGCAGGACGGGGGGGACGGATCGCGACGCCGGATCGTACGCCGGATCATCGACGTCTCCACGGGGCGACCGATAGTCGTGGCGACGGCCGCGATGGTGCTTGTCGGGTTCGTCTGGCAGGGATACACGTCGTTCCTTCCAACCTATCTCGTCGAGGTGAAAGGGCTCCCCCAATCGACGGGAGCGATCGCGCTCGGAGCTTTTTTCGTCACCGGCGGCGTGGTCCAGCCACTCGTCGGGAACGTCGCCGACCGGTACGACGAACGCCGCATCCTTATCGCCGTGACAGCGATCCCCGCCGTCGCAATCGCCGCGTTCCCGTTCGCGAACTCGGCGTCAGTGCTGATCGCGCTGTCGACGGTCGCGGGACTGCAGCTCGCGTTCTGGCCGATCATATTCGCGTACATTCCACGGGTACTCCCCGACGACATCCAGGGTAGCGGTTTCGGACTCCTCCGGACAGTCTTTCTCTACGTAGGGGCGACCGGACCGATCGTCATCGGTGCGCTCGCCGACTTCGACCTGTTCGACGAGTCGTTCATATTGCTCGCGGCGATCACGGGCATCGGAACGTTGCTTTCGGCCGTGCTTCCCCGGGTCGCCCGGTAAGGATTCCAGAGCGTTCGATCGACGAAGGACGATCGGAGGCCGGCCGTCACTCAACCAGCCCGACCTCGCGGACGTGACGTTTTAGGGCCGCCTTGGTCGGGAAGGACTTCTCGCAGGCTCCGCAGACGTACTCCCCGTCGACGTTCTCTGGTTCACCCACAGGAGTAGTTTTTTCGTGACTACTGTTAACTCTTTTCTGCGGCGGCCCCTCGTCTACCATACCGATTCGAGAGCGGTCCTCACTCCGGGAGAGTCGCCGTCGCGTCGCGGACGAGGCTGTCGAGGATCTCCGGCGTCGTCGGGTGATACGCTCGATCGGGGATCTCACGGACGTCTAGCCCCATCTCGACGGCGATCTGCATCGTTTTCGCCATCACGTCGGCGTGGTAGTGTAGCCCCTGGTACCCGAGAACGGTCCCGTCCGTCCCGACGACGAGACGGGCGAGCCCCTCGGGGACGTTTTTGGTTTTGAACACGCCGTCGCTTTTCGCCTCGGCAGTGACGGCGATATGCTCGACTCCGGCAGCGTCGGCCGACGTCGCCGAGTGGCCGACGCGGGCGAAAGGGAGTACGCCCAATCCCGAAAAGACGACGTGGTGGTGGACGTTCGTGTACTCGACGAGCGGATCGCCGTCGCGGTGACGCCGGACGTTCTCGGCCGCCGTGAATCCTTGCTCCTTCGCGACGTGGAGAATCGGCTCCCTGCCGTTGGCGTCGCCGGCGACGAACACGCGGTCGTCCTCGCGCGCCTGCATCGTCTTCCCGACCCATTCCGGTCCCGGATCAAGAGACGTCGATCCGATCCCGATCCGGTCGAGCGCCGGACGACGCCCGGTGAAGGCGAACAACTGGTCGGCCTCGATCGCCTCCTCGCGTCCCTCCCGATCGACGTGGAGCCTGACGCCGGCGTTTTCGGTCGCTTCGACTCGTTTCTCGTGGGTGTCGGTGAGCACGTCGATATCGAACGCCTCCCGGTAATACTCGAGGAGCGCGTCGCCGAAGGGTTCGTCACCCTCATCGAGCGGTCTGGCGTCGTGTTCGACGACAGTGAGATCCATCCCGGCCGCCTCGCTGAGGTACGGAACCAGTTCCAGCCCGACGTATCCGAACCCCATGACGACGCCCGACTCGCCGAACTCGCTCCGGTCGAGGACGTCCGCGCTCGTCAGTACGTCGACGTCGCCGATCCCCGGAAGCGACGGGAGGTCCACCGTCGACCCCGTCGCGATCACCACGTAATCGGGCTCGATCGTTCGGTCCCCGACGGCGAGGCGACCGTCGTCGACGAACCGCGCCGTGTCGTGGAGGAACGTCACGTCGTCCCGTTCGGCGAGCCGTTCGACCGCGGCACGGCGGTGGGCGGCGAAGTTCGCCGTGTGGTCGTCCTTCCGCTCGATGACGCTTTCGAGGTCGACGTCCGGAAGCGGACCCGAGAGCCGGTCGTCGTGGCGGGCGACGAAGCGGTGTTCGGCGGCCGAGAGTACTTCCTTCGACGGCATACAGCCGCGGAGGATACAGAGCCCCCCGCCCGGTTCACCGTCATCGACGAGTGTCAACTCGATGTCGGGATCTTCCGCCAGCCGTTCCGCAGCGGCGACACCGGCGCTTCCGTAGGCGCCGACGATCGCGACGTGGGTAGCCATATCCCACCGTTTTCGTGGGGACGTATAACCGTTCCCCGGACAGATATCCGATCGACAGCCCCGAGTAAACTACCCCTCCTCGAGCCCGCTCCACTCGGCGTCCGAGAGCGTCCGCTGGACGATCTCCGTGTCGACGGCCTCCGCGAGCGTCCGGAATCCCGCCTCCTCGGCGCGATCGTCGGCGTTGGCGACCAGCCTGGAGACGATGAACTCCGGGGTCGAGCGCCCGACTTCGCCGAACCGGGGCTGGTAGTCGACCTCGAGTTCCAGATCGTCGGTCAGCCCCTTCGCGACGATGCCGTCGGTTCGGGCAGGTTCCGGCAGCGGCTCGAGGTCGTCGGCGAGGTGGGTCACGAAGGTCCCGAGCGCGCCTTCGGCGATCGTCAGCCGGACCAGCCCACCCAGCAAATCGGCTGCCCGCCCCGGTTCGGTGATCGCCTCGAACTCGTCGACGAGCATGAGCGTCCGATCGCCCGACACCAGCGGCGGCACGACCGACTGTAGTGTCGACTCGAGAACGCCGGCGTTGAAGCTCGCATGCCGGCGGTGAAAGACGAGCCGATCGAGGACGGACACCTCGGCCTCGGCGGCAGGGATCGGCAGTCCCATGTGGGCGAGGATCGCGACCGCACACAGCGTCTCCAGAAGCGTGGTCTTCCCGCCGCTGTTGGCACCCGTCAGTACCGTCACCTGCTCGTCGTCGGGCGGTGCGATCGTGTGCTCGCCGACGGCGTAGGTGACGGGCTGGATCGAGCCGTCCGGTTCCAGCGAGAGGTTCCGGGCGTCGACGACAGCGAGTGTCGCTCTGTCGACGTAGCTCGGATGGACGAGATCGTATTCGGCCGCGAACCGGCCGAGTGAGAGATCGCGGGCGACGGTCCCGACCGCGGTCCGGGCCCGGTCGACGTCTTGCCCGGCGGCCTCGATGTCCGCATCGAGATCCGCCCGGACGGTCGCGGCGCGCGCTTCGATCGCGGCGTCTAGGTCCGACCGGAGGGTCCGTAGCGTCTCGGTGACGAATCCGGTCGCGTCGACGGCGTCCTCGGCCATCGCCGCCCGGATCCGTTCGGTTTCGACCGTCGTCTCCGACCGAAGGTGATCGAGCAGTCCGGTCCGGAAGCCGGCGGTGTCTTCGACGCCGGCCGAACGGAGTTCTTCGAGAACGCTTCCGGGGTTCGCCGAGAGCCGATCGACCGCCTCGCGTGCCTCCCGGAGCCGGTCGAGTTCGGCGTCCGCGTCGGGGGCGATCCGGCCGTCCCCGAGCGCGCGGAGGGCGACGGCGGCGTCGGCGAGCGTTTCAGTGTCCAGTTCCGCGATCGGCTCGAAGACCGCCCCTGTGACCCCCGTCTCCGAGAGTTCGACCGCGGCCTCGACGGCAGCCAGCCGGCCGCCGCCCGCGGTGTCGTAGGTCCCGAACGCCGACCGGACCGACTCCCGTGTCGGTTCGTCCATCCCTGTCCATCCCTCCCGACCCCGTTCGACGGCTTCGAGGCGTCGCTCCATCTCCTCGCGATCGGACAGGGGTGTCAGCGTCCGGATCCGATCGGCGGCCGCCTCACAGACGGCGTATTCGGCGGCCGCATCGAGGATGTCTTTGTAGACGGCGCGGGTATCACGGGTCGCAAGCAGCTCCATCCCGTCGGCGCTATTGGCGTGCCTGAGGACCCGCATCGCGCGGCTTCGCTCGATGCCGGCCTCGACGAGGGTCCGTACGTCTCCCGCCTCGATCGCCTCGATCGCCGCCTCGGTCCCGATAGCCGCCTCGAGAGTCGCCTTCGTCTTCGGGCCGACGCCCCAGTACGCCTCCAGTTCCATACCGGGACCGTCGACCACATGTGACATGAGACTAACGGAGAGGGCTCGATCGTCCGGGCGGAACTGCCCGTCTCTCCGTCCTCGGTCCGAACCGGAGGAGTGCCGTGGCTCGGATTAGAACGGCGCTTCGAGCCCGTCGTCGACGTCTTCGGGGTCGACGCCGAGTTCCTCGGCGAGGTCGCCGCGCTGGTGGAGTTCCTCGAGGATGTCGCTGCCGCCGATGAACTCGCCGTCGACGAACGTCTGGGGGATCGTCTCCCACCCGCTGTGTTCCTCGAGCGCCGCCCGGTAGGCGTCGAGCGCAGGAAGGACGTCCTCGGCGACGATCTCGTCGCTCTCGTGGTACTGACCGAGGACGTCGAGGGCTTTCTGTGAGTAGCCGCACTGCGGCATCAGCTTGTTGCCTTTCATGAACAGGACGAGGTCGTTGTCCGCGATGAGCGAGTCCACACGCTCTTCGATCGCTTCGGGATCCACCTCGCCGCTCGGGTCGAACGTCATGGAAGCGTGTTCGGGCCAGACCGGCAAAACAGTTGTGCAGGCGGACGGTCCTCCGATCAGTCCTCAGTCCCGGTTTCGATCGAGCCGCCTTCCCTTTCCCATTCGGTGAGGCTTCCCTCGTAGAAGGCCAGATCCGGATACTCGAGCGCCCGGAGTACCGTGTACGTGTGGCTGATCCGCCGGGCAGTGTTACAGTAGAGGACGATGCGGTCCGCCGGGTCGATCCCCCGCGTCCCCAGAAGCGATCGGAGTTCGGACTCGGGGCGGATCGTCCGGGCGTCCGTATCGACGAGTTCCCGCCAGTCGAGCCGGATCGCGCCGGGGATATGGCCCTCCTCGTACTCCCACTCCTCGCGGGTATCGACGAGAGTTGCTCCGGGATCGTCGACCGCGGCAGCGATCGCCTCCCGGTCGATAAGCGGGCCGTCTGCCCGGAACGCCGCCGGGTACGTCCTCGGCGTTACGTCCGGAGCGCCGGTCGTCGTCGGCTCCCGTTGGTTCCACACCGAGTAGTCGCCGTTCAACAGGTGCAACTTCGAGGAATCGTGCCCGTACAGTTCGGCCGTGACGAGAAACCGGGCCGCGAAGACGCCGTGGGTGTCGTCGTAGGCGACGATGTCGCTGTCGGCCGCGATACCCACACTGCCGGCGAGATCCGAAAAAGCGTCCGCGCCGGGCAACATCCCCGCCTCGGCCGTCCCGTGTTCGTCCGCTCTGAAGCTGTCGAAGGGAAGGTTGACCGCGCCGGGGACGTGCCCGATGCCGTCGTACTCCCACGCGTCGCGAGCGTCGACGACGACGGTTCCCGGGGAATCCAGACGGCCAGCGACCCACTCGGTGTCGACGATACGGTCGTTCATGGATGTACGTTCGGACCCGTCGGGTTAATAGCTCCTTTCACGCTCGTATTCCTCGGTTGCCCGATTTATACGGTTCATATTGCCGGTATTTTCCGGGAGAGTAGGGCTGTTCTACGGCCATATCACGGGAGATTCGGGCCCTATCGGCTGCTTTACGCAATTATCTTTCGCCCACAGTTGTCGCCCACTTTTAGGAATTTGTTGCCGATAACAGTGAGGAGCGGCCGAGTGTGCCGTCACAGATGTGGATATATGATGGGGCGTTTTACCGACAGTTGCAATGAGTAACTCAGATTACGCGAAAGACGTGCTCGTATCGGCCGACTGGGTCGAGGAGCGGCTCGACGAGTTCGAAAGCGACGATTCCGACCACCGGCTCGTCGAGGTCGACGTCGACACCGAGGCCTACGAGGACTCCCACGCCCCGGGTGCCATCGGTTTCAACTGGGAGACGGACCTCCAGGACCAGACGACACGCGACATCCTCGAGCAGGGGGACTTCGAGGACCTGCTCGGCGCCCACGGCATCACCGAGGACTCGACGGTCGTCCTCTACGGCGACAACGCCAACTGGTTTGCGGCCTACACCTACTGGCAGTTCAAGTACTACGGACACGAGGACGTGAAACTCCTCGACGGCGGCCGCGAGTACTGGCTCGAGAACGAGTACCCGACGACAGACGAGGAGCCGGACTTCCCCGCCGTCGAGTACGAAGCCTCCGGTCCCCGCGAGTCGATCCGCGCCTACCGCGAGGACGTCGAGAACGCGATCGACCGCGGGCTGCCGCTCGTAGACGTCCGCTCGCCCGAGGAGTTCAGCGGCGAGGTCCTGGCCCCGCCGGGACTCAACGAGACCGCCCAGCGCGGCGGCCACATCCCCGGCGCCCAGAACATCTCGTGGGCGGCCGTCACGAACGACGACGGGACGTTCAAGAACGCCGACGAACTCCAGGATCTCTACGCCGAATACGGGATCGACGGCGACTCGACGACCGTCGCTTACTGCCGGATCGGCGAGCGCTCGTCGGTCGCGTGGTTCGCGCTGCACGAGCTGCTCGGCTACGAAGACACGATCAACTACGACGGCTCCTGGACCGAGTGGGGTAACCTGGTCGGCGCGCCGATAGAGAAAGGCGAGGCGGACGACTGAGCGAACCGAGGGAGTCCGCCCCCCTACAGCGGGCGGAGAACGGAGTGACACACGAGACGGGCCGAAACACGTAACGGGAGAGCTCCCCCGAAAACGGCGACAAACGGCCGTATCCGGGGAGCCGGATTCGAACTGACTCGCCTTTCGACGGCAACTAATCGCCGCATACAAGCCGGGACCGATCATACCGAATTCCATGAACGCCGAGGAATTCATCGAGACCGTCCGTGACGACAACGAAACCGCACTTTCGCGGCTCGGGTCGTCGAAATCCCTCTATGCCGACACCCAGGGCGAAATGGAACCCGAGGAGGTACTGACCGCCGCCGCGACGTCGGAACATCACGCCGCCGAAACCTACGAGGCGTGGGCCGAAAGCGAATCGGACGACGTCGCCGAGGCGTTCGCCAAGACCGCCAGCGAAGAGCGGGGACACTACGAAACCGTCGCCGGCGAACTCGAACGCCACGAGCCGGGCGATACCCCGGCGATCCAGACGTACCTCCGTGGCCTCGAGGGCACCGTCGAACGGCTCGGCGGGGTCGTCGGTCGGACACTCGCCGCCGAGCAGTCCAAAACGCAGGTGACGGGATTTTTCGTCGGCAACGCCGACCCCCAGACGGCCGGGCTGTTCCGGTCGATGGACGACGACCTCGAGGCCCAACTGGCGCGGGCGAGCGAACTGCTCGAGAGCCGATGCGACAGCGACGACGACTGGGAGCGGGCACTGTCGGCCGCCAGCAGCGCGATTCAGGCCGCCTACGACGAGTACACCGAACGGCTCGAATCGATGGGCGTCAACCCGAAGCCGGTCTGCTGAAGGGCCGAGAACCGGCCGGTCTGCCCGACGGGATCGGCTACGTTTATGTCCCCTGGGTGAGTCGGGACGACCATGCGAGCAGTCCGTCTCTCAGAACACGGTGGTCCCGAGGCACTGCGTGTCGAAGAGACCGATCGTCCCGATCCCGGGGCCGACCAGCTTCTGGTCGAGGTCGACGCCGCGGGCGTCAACCCCGTCGACACGTACTTCCGCGACGGATCGTACGAACCCGTCGGCCTCCCGTTCACGCCCGGCGTCGACTTCGCCGGGACCGTCGTCGAGTGCGGCGACGGCGTCGAAGGGTTCGACGTCGGTGACCGGGTCTACGGCACCGGGATCGGCAACGGCGGATTCCAGGGCGCCTACGCCGAGTACGCCGCCGTCCCGACCGACCGCGTCGTCGAACTCCCGGGCTCCGCGTCGATGGTCGAGGCCGGCGCGGCGGGCGTCGTCGCCTGCACGGCGTGGCGCGCGCTGATCGACCACGCCGATCTCGATCCGGCCGAGTACTGTCTCGTTCACGGCGGGTCCGGCGGCGTCGGTCACGTCGCCGTCCAGATCGCCTCGGCCGTCAACGCCCGAACGATCACCACGGCCGCGCCCGAATATCACGACACCATATCCGGATTCGGCGCCGACACGGTCCTCGATTACGGCCGCGACGATCTCGCTGACGCGGTCATCGAGGCTTCCGACGGCGGCGTCGACGTCGTCTTGGATCACCGCCTCGAGGACTACCTCCAGTTCGACGCGGACGTCGCGGCCGAGGGAGCGACCGTCGTCGGGATCGGCGAGAACGATCCCGCCCCCGCGTTCTCGAACGTCGCGGGGCCCCGCGCGAAGGACGTCCGGTATCAGTTCATGAGCATGTTCAACGCGCCCGACCTCCGGGTGCTGCTCGGGGGTGTCGCCCACCTGCTGTCGGAAGGCCTCTCGGTCGAAATCGCCCGGAGCTACGATCTCGAGGAGGCGCCACAGGCCCAACGCGACGTGATGAACGACAGCTTCCTCGGCAAGCTCGTCATCGAGCCGTAGCCGGGGAGCCGGTTCGACCCACCATCGGAACGCGCCGAACGTGCCGTTCGCGTCGTTCGCGAACGCATATACCATCGGGACCTGTAGACACCCTCATGACCGACCGACGCTCACCGAGTACGGGCTGGTTCGCCGGTATCGATCCCGGCGATCCCGAGGCCGCCGCCGGAGCGATCCGGGACGGATCCGGTGACGCCGTCCGAGAGTGGCCACAGGTCGCGGTGGAGTCGGGAGCGTTCGACTCGGAAGCCGACTACTACGCGGCGCTCCACGACGCGACAGTGACGGCGACCCGCGCCGCGGTCCGCGAGGCCGAAACCGCAGACGACAGACAGCTCATCCATTCGGTACGGGCCATGGACGACTGTGAGCGCGTCGCGAACGAACTCGCCGAACGCGTCGCCGAGTGGGCGGGTAGCCGACGCGAGGACGCCGGGACCGGCGTCGATTACGCCGGAACGCTGGCGGGGGAAGACGACGCCGCCGAACCGCTCGTCTCGCTCGCCCGACGGGTCTGCGATCTCGACGACGAGGCGGCCTCGCTGCGGGCTCACGTCCAGCGGACGGCCCCGGAGGTCGCGCCGAACCTCTCGGCTCTGGCCGGTCCGGTTCTGGCCGCCCGTCTCGTCGCGCTCGCCGGCGGGCTGAAGGATCTGGCCAGAAAACCCTCGGGGACGATCCAGGTACTCGGCGCCGAGGAGGCGCTTTTCGCCCACCTCCGGGGTCACGCGCCGTCGCCGAAACACGGCGTCATCTTCGTCCACGAGGCGATCCAGGGGACATCCCCCGAACACCGCGGCTCCGCCGCGCGCGCGCTGGCCGGAAAGCTTGCGATCGCAGCCCGGATCGATCACTACACGGGCGATCGCAAGCCAGAACTGGATGCGGAACTCGAGGAACGGATCGAGCGGATCCGGGAGCGTGAGACCGAATGACGCTGCCGGACGGCGTCGAACGCCGATCGTTCGGCGAAAAGGAGGGGCTGGCGACGCGCGGAGAGCCAGTCTACGGCGAGCCGACCGACGGGGCGTGGCGGCGGTGGGACCCGCGCCGGTCGAAGCTCGGCGCGATGCTCGAAAACGGCATGGAAACCGGGCTCTCGGGCGGCGAGACGGTCCTCTATCTGGGGGCGGCGGCCGGGACGACGGTCGGACACGTCGCGGACTTCGCCAGCCCGACCTACGCCGTCGAGTTCGCCGCCCGTCCGGCCCGGGATCTGCTCTCTGTCGCCGAGTCCCGGAGGAACCTCTTTCCGCTTTTGAAGGACGCCCGGAAGCCGGAGACGTACGCCCACGTCGTCGAACCGGTCGACGCGTTGATCCAGGACGTCGCGACGCGGGGTCAGGCGAAGGTCGCGCTCGCGAACCGCCGGTTCCTCCGCGAGGACGGCCGGCTACTCATGGCGATCAAAGCCAGAAGCGAGGACGTCACCGCGGACCCGGATGCAGTCTTCGAGACGGTGCTGGGGTCGCTCGAGGACGGCTACGAGATCCTCGAAACCGGGCCGCTCGCCCCGTTCCACGAGGACCATCTCGCCGTAGTCGCCCGGCCACGGTGACGGGATCCGGATCGGGTCCCGGACCGAGGCGGGCCGTCCCCGTCGGTACTGCACCACGGACGGCCGCGGACGCATGGTATTTAATGGTCCCCGGTGAAACACCCGTCGATGGATCTGGGTTCGCGCGACGCCTTCGACCGGATGGGGACGCTCGGTATCGAGGAGGAGTTTTTCATCGTCGACGACGCCGGGCGACCCACTTCGGGCACCGACGAACTGGTCTACGGGAACGAGCCGCCGTCGATACTGGAAGACCGGATCGATCACGAACTGTTCAAGTTCGTCCTCGAGACGCAAACGCCGACGGTCGACTCGCTTGCCGCGGCGCGTGAGGCGGTCTCGGAGGTCCGGGCGGCGCTCGTCGAACACGCCAACCGCCACGGGTTCAAGATCGCCGCCGCGGGGTTGCACCCTGCAGCGAAGTGGCGCGAGCTCGAACACGCCGAAAAGCCCCGGTATCGAGCGCAGCTCGATCGGATCCAGTATCCCCAACACCGGAACACGACCGCCGGCGTCCACGTCCACGTCGGGGTCGACGACGCCGACAAGGCGGTCTGGATCGCCAACGAACTGCGCTGGTACCTGCCGATCATGCTCGCGCTGTCGGCGAACTCGCCGTACTGGAACGACTTCGACACCGGGCTGGAATCGGCGCGCGCGAAGATCTTCGAGGCGCTCCCGAACACCGGCGTCCCGACGGCGTTCGAGGACTTCGAGGCGTTTGAGTCCTTCGAGCGGAGGATGGTCGAAACCGACTCGATAAACGACCGGGGCGAGCTGTGGTTCGACGTGCGACCGCATTCCTCGCATGGAACCGTCGAGATCCGGGCCCCTGACGGCCAGGCCGACCCGGAATACGTCCTCGCGTTCGTCGAGTACACGGAGGCGCTCGTCGAGGATCTGGCGGCCCGCTACGAGGACGGCGAATCCGGCACCGACCACCGCCGGGAGTTCCTCGACGAGAACAAATGGCGGGCGATCCGGCACGGCCACGAGGCGGAACTGCTATCGAGAGAGTGGACGGAGCCGGTCCCGCTCGGGGAACTCGTCGAACGCGAGGCGGACCGACTCGGCGTCTCGGGGATCGTCAACGTCTTCGACGCCGAAAGCGGGGCGGACAGACAGCGCCGGCTCAAAGAGAGCGAGGGTCTCGATTCGCTCTGTTCGGCGCTCCTCCTCGAAGGGAACGAAAGCGCTGTTTGAGCCGACGTTCCCGGGGATACTCGTCGGTTCACCGGAGGGCGATTCCAGTCGGTTCGCCGGGTCGTCCGGCACGCTCCGATCGACGGTCCGGGTCGGCACAGGGTTTATATATGGGAGTGCCTTGTGTCCGGCTGAATATAACACATGTCTACCGATGATCACTCCGACGACGGCCAGGGGACACCCGTCGACGGGGAACACGAGGGCGTACGGAATCGGCTGGAACAGGAGGCCGAACGGGCGGCCGAGGAGTTCGACGAAGGGATCGTCGAACTGCTGTCGTGGGTGCTCGATACCGAGACCCGTGCGCGGATCTACGTCTATCTCCGACAGCACCCCGGAAGCACAAGCGAAGAGATCGCCGAGGGTACCGGTCTCTACCCCAGCACCGTCCGGGAGGCGCTCGCGGAACTCAACGAGGAAGGGAAAGTCCAGCGCAGCAAACGGGAATCGGAGAGCGCGGGGAACAACCCCTACGAGTACACCGCGATGGCGCCGAGCGAACTCGTCGGCAGCGTCATCGAAGAGATCCAGGAGGAACTCAACACCGTGTTCAACCTCGATTCACACCTCGGGATGGGGTGCGGAGACGACGACGACCCCGTCGAGATAACCGTCAAGGACGACGCGGACGATCGGCCGTAGCTCCCGAGCGCTCTCCCATCGAAGCCTCTAAACCACGGCCGGTCCTTGCCGTCTCCATGAAGGTCGTGCTGGGCGGGACGTTCGATCCAGTACACGACGGCCACCGGGCGCTCTTGGAGCGCGCGTTCGAACTCGGCGAGGTGACCGTCGGACTGACGAGCGACGATCTCGCTGCCGAGACCCGGGGCGTCGATCGCCACGTCCGGCCGTTCGACGAGCGGAGGGTCGGCCTCGAGTCCGAACTCGAATCCTTCGCCGCCGAGTACGACCGTTCCTTCGAGATCCGCGAGTTGACGGAGCCGACCGGAATCGCGACCGAGCAGGGGTTCGACGTCCTCGTCGTCTCACCGGAGACCAAAGCGGGCGGGGAGAAGGTCAACGAGGTGCGGGAGTCGAAGGGCCTCAAACCCCTAGAGATAGAGGTAGTAGACCACAGATACGCCGAGGACGGGAAAGTGATATCCTCGACCCGTATCGTCGCCGGGGAGATCGACGAGCACGGCAACCTGACGCCGGACTCGGACGGTCGGTCGGCCGAGATCGAGTGATCGGCGAGCGAACCCGCTGTTTTTTTGCGTCGGGTGTTCGATTCGTTCCTAATGGCTGACCGCGCGGACGTCTGTGTCCTTTTACCTACCTTGAACGAGGCCGAGACGATCGGCGACGTCGTCGACGGCTTCCGCGCCGAAGGGTTCGAGAACGTCCTCGTCGTCGACGGCGACTCCGAAGACGACACCAGATCGATCGCCGAGGACCACGGCGCCCGGGTCATGGTCCAGTCCGGCCGGGGGAAGGGACAGGCAGTCAGAGAGGCCGTAGAGAGGATCGACGCCCCGCACGTGCTGATGGCTGACGGCGACGGAACCTACCGGCCGGCCGACGCCGAGGCGATGCTCGAGCCGCTCTTCGAGGGGCGGGCCGACCACGTCATCGGGAACCGGTTCGCGGACATGGAACAGGGGGCGATGACGCGGCTCAACGCCGTCGGGAACCGCCTGATAAACCGGCTGTTCGCGCTGATCCACGGCCGGGATCTCAGCGATATCCTCTCGGGGTATCGAGCCTTCACACGGAGCTCGTTCGAACGGTTCCGGCTGGACGCCGACGGGTTCGGTATCGAGACCGAACTCGCCGTCGAGTGCGTCAGACAGGGGATCGAAACCGAGGTCGTCCCGATCAGATACGAGTCCCGCCCCGGGAGTTCGGAGACGAACCTCAGTCCTTTCCGGGACGGGGGACGGATCGTTCTGACGCTGTATACGCTCGCGAAGACCAACAACCCGGTTTTTTATTTCGGGAGCGTCGCCTCGGTCGCCGGGTTTGCCGGCGTCGGGACGGGGCTCTTCGTCGGGTACCGGTACGTCGCCGCCGGCGTCTCCCACGATGTCCTGGCGCTGCTCGCGGTGTTTCTCGTGTTGCTCTCGGTGCAGCTTCTGATGTTCGGCGTACTCTCGGACATCCTCGTTTCGATCAGCCGCGAGCAGACCCGTCGGCTCGAGGAGCTCTCCGAGCAGATACAGGACCTCGAGGAGTCAGAACGGTAACAGCGACCGCAACTGTCCGAGGAAGCTGTTTTTCGCACGCTCGCGTCTGGCCTCGAAGACCGGGTGGATCGCGTTCAGAAACTCCTGGCGGGTCTCGAACCGGACGCGGCTGAGCTCATCGAGCGCCTCCGAGAGGCGGAGCTCGTTGCCCATCGCGTCGTACGGCACGCTCGGATCGCCGAGGGCCTCGATCAGTTCCTCGTCGGTCGCCGGAAACGTGGCGTCGGCCCGTTCGAGGTAGTCATCGAGCGCTGCGATGCCGAACGCGACCGTCTCCGGCGCGTCGTCGTCACCCTGCTGTGGCGGCCGTACTCCCATTATGTGTCCCGTATACGCCACAGTCCCCTAAACATTCCCGACTCGGCCGCGGTGGACAGACCTATGTCCGTCCCCGGCGACCGTCCGGTATGACCGAGTACACGACGGTTTCGATCCCGAAGGAGCTCTCCGAGCGCGTCGAGGAAACGATCGAGGGGACCAGCTTTTCCTCGACGAGCGATCTCGTCCGGTTTCTGCTCCGGAGCATCGTCATCCAGCACCAGAAACAGGGCACGCTGTCGGAGGCGGAGTTCGACGAGATCACCGATCAGCTCCGCGATCTGGGCTATCTGGAGTAATCAGGTCGTCGCAGTATACCGGCTTTCGCGTCCGTATCCCCGCGGTTCCTCGCTTTTAGCCTCGCCTAAAAACCGCCAGAGTTAAATCATTTAGGCCAGCCTAAACCAATACTGGATGAAGGATCGAGGCGTTCTCACGCGGATCGGCGGTGTCTACTCGCGCGAGCGGCTGACCGTCGTCGGAACCGTACTCGTGGTGATCGTCGGGGGCGTCATCCTCGCCCGGACCGTAGATCTCCGGAGGACGATCGCGCTGCTTTCGGAGGCCGATCTGCGCCTTCTGGGGGCGGCGCTCTGTGTGTATCTGCTCTCTTGGCCCCTCCGCGGGCGACGGTTCGGCGACGTGCTCGCGTCGATGGACAGGCGCTTCGGGCTCGGGTTTCTCACGTGGACTGTCTTCGGGAGCCAGACCGTGAACCTGATCGTTCCCGCGCGGGCCGGCGACGGCGTCCGGGCGTACCTCCTCAAAGAGCGGCGGGGCGTCCCGTACCCGATCGGCGTCGCCTCGCTGGCCGTCGAGCGCGCGTTCGATCTGGTGGCGATCGCCACGCTGGGCGGGGCGGCCTTCGCGGTTCTCCTCCTCGAGGGCCGGTGGGTCGCGGCGGGCGATTCGACGGTCGGGACGACGGTCGCGCTCGGTGTCGCCTCGCTGGCTCTGGTGCTTTCGGTCACGACGGTCGCCGTCGCCCGGAGCGATCGAACCCTCGGCCCGGCGCTCCGCGACTCCCTCGGGCAGTCGCGGCTCTCGGGAATCGTCGACGCCGCGATCGACTTCGGCGCCAGCGTCCGCGTCGTCGCCGAGCGTCCACGGGCCCTCGCGACGATCTATGCCGGCAGCGTGGCCGTGTGGGCGCTGGACGTCCTGACCGCCGTCGCGGTGCTAGCCGCGCTGGTCGGCGGCGGGGGGATATCCGGCTGGGGACTGCTCGCGGTCGGGACGCTCGCGGTCAGCGTCGGCAATCTCGCGAAGATCCTGCCGCTTTCACAGGGCGGGATCGGCCTCTATGAGGCCGCTTTCACCGGCCTCGTGGTTGGGGTCACCCCGATCGGCGTCGAGATCGCCGTGGTCGCCGCGATACTGGATCACGCCCTGAAGAACGCCGTCACTCTCGCCGGCGGCACCGTCGCCGCGATCGCGCTCAACCTCTCTCCGACGCGATCGCGCGAGGGTGCGGGCGGATCGCCGGCCGAACCGCCAGATTTTTAGGCTGGCCTAAAAAATACGCTGGCGATGAGCCGAGACACGACAGCGGAGTCCGACCGGGACATCTGTGTGATCGTTCCGACGATCCGGGAGCACGAGTGCGTCCGGGCCTACGTCAAGAACGCCCGCGAACACGGGTTCGACGTCTCGCGGCTGTACTTCGTGCTCGTTACGGAGGATTTCTGTGAGACCGATACGATGCGGACGATGCTCGAGGATCTGGACGTCGCCGGGGCGGTCTTCGACGGCACCCGTCGGGAGGAGTGGTACGAAACACACGGGATCGAGGAGTACGCCCACGTCGTCCCCGCCGCCTCCCACGCCGAGACGAGCTTCGGTCTCCTCTATATGTGGGCCGACGAGCGCTTCGAGTACGGCCTCTTCATCGACGACGACACGCTTCCACACGACGAGGAGGACTACTTCGGAACGCACATGCATAACCTCGCCTTCGCGGGAGAGATAGAGCGCGTCCGCTCCGACGAGGACTGGGTGAACGTGCTGTATCAGAACGCCGACGAACACGGGCTCTATCCCCGGGGGTACCCCTACTCGGCGATGGACGAGACCGTCGAGACCGACACCGTCGAAACCGAACGCGGCGGGGTCGTCGCCTCCCAGGGGCTGTGGACGAACGTTCCCGACCTCGATGCGGTCCGGATCCTGATGGACGGCGACCTCAACGGACAGGCCCAGACCCGGACGAAGGCCGGGGATTTCGAACGCGATTTCGTCGCGGGCTCCGGGAACTACCTCACGGTCTGTTCGATGAACCTCGCGTTCCGTCGAGAGGTGATCCCGGCGTTCTATCAGCTCCCGATGGACGAAAACGAGTGGGACGTCGGCCGCCTCGACGATATCTGGAGCGGCGTGTTTCTCAAGCGCGCCTGCGACGTCCTCGGAAAGCGAATCTACAACGGGCGACCGCTCTGTGAACACAACAAGGCCGAGCGCTCGACGTTCGACGACCTCCACAACGAGGTCGCTGGACTCGAACTCAACGAACACCTCTGGGAGCTTATAGACGACGCCGGGAGCGACGCGACGGATTACGCCGGCGTCTACGACGCCATGGCCGACCAGCTCGTCGAGGGTGACTTCGGGGAGTACCGGAACGGGGCGTTCTTCAACCACGTCGGCGAGCACATGCGCGATTGGCTCGACTGTCTGGAGGTACTCAGGCCCGCTCCCGCGGCGGCCGACGACTGAACCGACACGACTAAGTTTGTTTAGGCTAGCCTAAAAATATGACGAGGCACGACAGACACGGACGCGACGTGAGTCGACGCCGGTTCATCCTGGCGTCGGGCGCAGTCGGGATCGCCGGGATCGCCGGCTGTGTCGGCGGAAACGGATCCGACGGCGACACCGGCAACGGCAACGGGAACAGTGGCAACGGTAACGGCGACGACGTGACCGATTCGGGGACCGGCCAGATCGGGTCCGGCCGGGAGGGCCGCGACGGTCCCGGCGGAACGCCGATCGCCGAGATGCCCCCTCTCAAGGGCGAACTCCACGTATACTCCGGACGCGGGGAGTTCCTCGTCGGCGAGTTGGTCGACTACATCGAAAACCAGTACGACGATTTCTCGCTTACCGTCCGGTACGGGAACTCGACCGACCTCGTAAACCAGATCGCAAACGAGGGTGAAGGGTCGCCGGCCGACGTGTTTTACTCGGTGAACTCCGGGGCCCTGGGCGCGCTGGCCGGGGAGGGGCGGACACGGACGCTCTCCGAGGAAGTCGCCGGGATGGTCCGCGAGGAGTTCCGGACCGGGGAGTGGATCGGTACCTCCGGCCGGGCCCGGACGGTCCCGTACAACAGCGACGCCTACTCGGCCGAGGATATGCCGAACGACATCATGGCATACCCAGAGGAGTTCGAGGGTAATCTCGGGTGGGCCCCCTCCTACGGCTCCTGTCAGGCGTTCGTCACCGCGATGCGGATCCTCGAAGGCGAAGAAGCGACCCGGGAGTGGCTCGATGGGGTCACAGAGGCCGGGATCCAGGCGTACCCCGACGAGTTCGCCGCCTGCCAGGCGATCGCCGACGGCGAGATCGACGCCGCCTTCACCAACCACTACTACATCCAGCGCGTACTCGACGGCAACCCCGAAGCCTCGATCGCGACCGCGTTCACCGAAGGCGACGCCGGAGCCGCGTTCAACGTCGCCGGGGCCGCCGTCGTCGACAGCGCCGAGGACGCGACGCTAGCGGAGAACTTCGTCCGCCACCTCCTCTCGTCGGAGGCCCAGGACTACTTCGCGCGCTCGACGTTCGAATATCCGCTCGTTCCCGGCGTCGAACCGATCGGCGATCTTCCGACGATCGACGAACTCGACGTGCCGGATATCGACCTGACACAGCTTTCGAACCTCGAGGAGACGGTCGATCTCATGCGGGACGTCGGCATCAATATCTGACACCGAACGCACTAGGAACCGCCCGACGTGTTGTACCAACTGATCCGGACGATCCGCCGGCGGTACGCGAACGCGAGACGCGCCGCCCGCAAGCGGGCCGTCCGTTCGGATCCCCCGCTCGTCGCCGCCGGGATCGCCCTCGTCGCGGGAGTGGCCGTCTTCCTTCTGGCTACCACCGTCTTCGGCTATCACTCCAGCAACCACGACGAGGGGGTGTATCTCACCCAGGCGGCGATGCTTCTGGACGGGCAACTCGAACTCCACGCCGGCGATCTCGTCGGCGCGTTCCGGCCGTGGTTCTTTGTCGAGGACGGCGGACGCCTGTACCCGAAGTACACACCTGTTCCGGCGGCGATGTACGCCGTCTCGATGGCCCTGTTCGGGGAGCCCCGTGTAACGCTTGCGGCCGTCGCCGCGGGCAACGCAGCGCTCGTGTACGCACTGGGGCGGATGCTCGTCGATCGCCGGACGGGCGCCGTCGCCGCCGGCTTCTTTGCGGCCTCGCCGCTTGCGCTCGTGACGACGTCGGTGTTTCTGCCGTACGCGCCGACGACGCTTCTGAACCTGCTTTTCGCCGTCGCCTATCTGTACGGGATCCGCGAGGGATCGGCCGTCGCCGCCGGCGTCGCCGGGGTCGCGATCGGACTGGCGTTTTTCGCCCGCCCGTTCACCGCGGTCCTCTTTGCGATCCCGTTCGTCTGTCACGCGCTGTATCGCGTCGGCACCGCGATCCGTCGGGCGGGGCTTCTGCCGCTTCCGGGTCCCGTCCGCCGACAGGTGCTGACGGCCTTCTTCGGGCTCTGTTTCGTCGGCGTGACGCTCGCCTACAACGCCCGTCTGACCGGCTCGCCGCTCGTTTTCCCCTACGAGGCGTTCGCGCCGCTGGACGGCCCGGGGTTCGGCCGCCGCCGGATCCTCGGACACTCGATCGTCTACTCGCCGGAGGTCGCCCTCGAGGCGAACGGTTACGTTCTCCGGTACTTCTCGACGCGGTGGTTCACCGCCGGGATCCTCGGGACGGCGCTTTCGGTCGCCGGGCTGGCGTTTTCAGCCCGCCGCTGGTACCGGGGAGAGGCTGTCCCCGGGTCGAGCGTCGACAGGGACAGCCGTTTCCAGCGGACTGCCGGCGTATTGATCGCGGGACTGTTCGTGACGGTTCCGGTCGGCAACCTCCTCTTTTGGGGCAACTTCAACATCCTCGCGACGCCCTCGGATCCGACCGACGGGATCGTCTCGCAGTTCGGTCCCTTCTATCACTTCGATCTGCTTGTCCCGTTTTCGCTTTTCGCTGCCGTCGGTGTTTTCGCCTGCTGGCGGTTCCTCCGGGCGTTCGGTTCGCGGCTCAAAACGCGGTGGTCGCCGCGCGCCGGGAAGGCGTTTCTCGTCGTCGCGCTCCTCGCCAGCGTCCTTCTGGTCGGCGCCGTCAACGTCACGGCCGTCTCGGCGCCGCTGGAGCGGAACGCGGCACACGAAGCCAAACACGAAGCCGCCTACGAACCCATCGAGAGGACGTCCTTCGAGGACGCGCTGGTCTTCATCCCGACCCCGTACGGCGACTGGCAGAACCACCCCTTCCAGTATCTCCGGAACGATCCCGGCTTCGATGGCGACGTGGTGTACGCGCTCGATCGGGATCCGCCCGACGACTTCGCTGTCCTCGACGCCTATCCCGATCGGACCCACTACAGGTACACCTACCGCGGGGAGTGGACGTCCGATCCGAACCGACACGTCGTCCCGAAACTCGAACCACTCGAGATCCGGCGCGGACCGACGCTGGAAGGCGAAACGACGGTCGGGGTGCCCGAACGAGTCGACCGTGCGAGTGTTCGTCTGGAGGCCGACGCCGACACGTATGCGGGCTATACCGTGGCCGATCCGGACGGATCGATCACCGCGAACTGGACGCTGGACGGCGATACCGCGCGGCTCGTCGAGGGTGATACGGAGCCGATCCCGCTCGAGGAAACCGACACGGTGACGCTGTTGGTGACGCTTGCCCAGGCCGACGGGTCGACGCTCACTTACCGACAGGAGACGACGGTGCGAACGAACGACGGCGGCGTCGAGGCCGTCTGGCCGCCGGAGCGGTACGTCTGCCCCCTCGTGACCGACTGCGGGACCGAGGGGACGTACCTCCCGGACGACCCGGACGCTCACTTCGACGGCGTGTGGTTCGAGACGCGGATGCGGAACACCGAACGATGACAGCACACACCACACAACGGACACTGGTAACGGGCGGCGCAGGGTTCATCGGGTCGCATCTGACCCGCCGGCTCGACGAAGCGGGACACGACGTGACCGTCGTCGACGACCTCTCGAACGGTCGGCGGGGATGGGTCCCGGACGACGTCCGGTTCCTAGAGCGGGATCTCACGGAGCGTGATGCCGTCGAGGACGTCGTCGCCCCGGAGTACGATCTCCTCGTCCATCTCGCCTCCCGGAAAGCGGTCGACGACCCCGACCCGCGTTCGCAGTTCCGGGAAAACACCGACATGACCTACGATCTCGTCGAGGCAGCCCTCGATGCGGGCGTTCCCGATTTCCTCTTCACGTCGAGTTCGACCGTCTACGGCGAAGCGCCACGGCCGACACCGGAGGATTACGCCCCCCTGGAGCCGATCAGCGCCTACGGGGCGAGCAAACTCGCCTGCGAAGGGATCCTCTCGACGGCCGCCCACGCCCACGACCTCACGGTCTACAACGTCCGGTTTGCGAACATCGTCGGTCCGCGCCTCCGGGGGGCGGTCGTCCCCGACTTCATCGAGAAGCTCAGGGACGACCCCGAGACGCTCACGATCCTCGGCGACGGCCGACAGGAGAAATCCTACATGCACGTCGAAGATTGCATCGACGCAATGCTGTCCGTCTACGAACACGCCGAGGGGCCGATGGCGACGTACAACCTCGGCACGCGAACGACCACGTCAGTGAACCGGATCGCCGACGTCGTCGCCGACGAGATGGGGCTTGCCCCCGACTACGAGTACACCGGCGGCGACCGCGGCTGGACCGGCGACGTGCCGAAGATGCGGCTCTCGATCGAGAAGCTCGCCGCCCTGGGGTGGGAACCGTCGATCGAGAGTACCGAGGCGGTCCGGCGGACGGCGCGGGAACTTCTAGAAGAGCTGTGACGGCGGTTCGGCAGTCCGGATTCGCCTGAAGAGACATGACGCCTACCGGAAGCGCTCCTCGAGACAGACCTTTACGATCGATTTCGCGATCGCGGCACCGCCCTCGATCGGATCGAGTTTCGTCTCGCCGAGCCGCTCGGCGTAGTCGATCGGATGTTCCCGGACGTCGTAGCCTCTCATCAGCGGCCGGATCAGAAGCTCCGCCGAGAGGCCGGTGTTCTCGGTCCACTCGATCGACTCGACGACCTCACGTCGGTAGGCGCGCATCCCCGTCGTGGTGTCGTGGACGCGTTCGCCCATCAAAACGCTCGCCCCCAGCGCGAACAGGCGGTTTCCGAGCCGGTTGAAACCGGGCATGGTCTCGGCGCCATGATAGAGCCGATCGCCGCTGACCACGTCGTAGCCGGCGTTGATCGCCTCCAGAAACTTCGGGAGCTGTTCCATCGGGTAGGTGTCGTCGCAGTCGGTCGTGACGACGATCGGCCGGTCGGGCGCGAGGATCGCCTCCCGGACGGCGACGCCGTATCCCTGTGGTTCCTGTTCGATGACGCGGGCACCGTGTTCGCGGGCGATCTCGGGCGTCCGGTCGGAGGAACCGTCGACGCAGACGACCTCGGCCTTCCCGTCGGTGATCCGTTCGATGTCGGCCAGGACGGTCCCGATCGCCGCCTCCTCGTTGTAAGTGCCCATCACGACGCTCAGGTCCCCGAAGCCGTACTCCTCGTTCCCGTCCGTGTCGGATTCGCTGCTTTCGATCGTCGGCTCGACGCCCGAGGGCTCTATCGCTTCGCTCATTACCCGTCGTTTCTCCCCGACACACTTGAATTTTTAGGTTCGCCTAAAACAGTGTGAGGTGTCGGGCTACGCCAGCGACGCTCCGACGGCGTCGGCCGCCCGCAGCGCCAACGCTGCAATAGTGAGCGTCGGGTTCACGGCGCCGGCGGTCGGGAAGACGCTGCTGGAGGCGATCCAGCAGTTCTCCAGGTCGTGGGTCCGCAACTCCGCGTTCACGACGCTCTCTGTCGGGTCTTCCCCCATCCGGGTCGTTCCCATGTGGTGATACGCCGGGCCGGTGTCCTCGGGGCCGACGTGCCAGGTGATCTCCGCGCCCAGCGCTTCCAGGATCTCGCGTTGGACCTCGTTGGCCCGCTCGATGGTGCGGAGCGCCCGGTCGTCGACCGTCCAGCGGACGTCGGGGACGGGGTTGCCGTGATCGTCCGCCCGGTCGTGATCCAGCGCGACGCGGCTTTCGGCCTGCGGCAGTTGCTCGACGAGCGCGCCCATCCCGATGTGGTCGCCGTACGCCCCCCTGAGTTCCTCGAGCAGGGCGTCACCCCAGTCGTCGCCCGAGAGCGCCACCTCGACCGGCGAGGGGCCGTCGTAGTTGAAAAACTCCAGTTTGAACGGGGCGATCTCCCCGTCGGCCTCGTCGTAGAACTGGTGGCACTCGCTGGTGAGAAAGCCGACGTGGTTCTGTCGGGTCGGCTCCGAGAGGCGACCGCCCATCCCGGCGAAGAGGTGGTCCATGAAGAACCGCCCGACGAGGCCACTGGAGTTGGCCAGCCCGTCGGGGTACTGTTCGGACTCCGATAGAAGCAGGAGCCGTGGCGTCTCGACGCCCCCGCAGGCGACGACGAAGGCCTCGGCCGTCTGTCGGTACTCCTCACCGTCGGGAGTGGCGTAGACCGCGGCTCGAACCCGGTCGGCGTCGTGAGCGAGCCGCTGTACCGGTGCCCGATCGATGACCGTCGCGCCCTTCGCTTCGGCCCGTTCGGCGTGGACCGTCGCGTCGTATTTCGCGCCCGACGGACAGACCGGCTGGCAGGTGCCGTAGCCGACGCAGGCCGACCGGTCGTCGTACGTCTCGGAGTTGCGCGCGTTGGGGACCGAGTGCATGTCGATCCCCAACTCCTCGCAGGCATCGGCGAAAAGCGAGTCACTGTAGGAGGGTTCGAAGGCCGGCATCGGATACGGCTCCTCTCTGGGCGGCGCGTAGGGGTTGTCGGAAGCCCCGGCAACGCCGAATTCGCGTTCCGCGGCCGCATAGTACGGCCGGAGGTCAGCGTAGTCGATCGGCCAATCGGGGCCCACGCCGCGGGCACTCCCCGAGTTGAAATCGTCCTCGTGTAGCCGCATTACCATCCCCTGCCAGTGTAGCGTCGAGCCGCCGATACCCTTCACGCGGGCGTGGTTCAGCGGATAGAACCACTCCCCGGAGGCCGAGTGTGCGTCGCGTTCGCCCCCGACGTCCCACACGTCTGGCCGATCGTAGGCCGGCCTGATCGCCCGTTCCTGACGTGCGAGCCGGTCGGCCGGATCGAACCGGGGGCCGGCATCGAGCATCACGACCTCGTGGTCATCGGCCAGCCGGTCGGCGACCAAAGCGCCGGCGGGACCGGCACCGATCACACAGACGTCGGCGCCCTCGATCGGCATCCGGTCGGCGTGAGGTGAGAAGGCGGCCGTCATCGGGACCCCTGTGTGTAGCTTTCCGCCCCGCCGGCGTGACCCTGTGGGTTCTCGATTCCGACGAGTTCGCCGCCCGTCGGGGCGGTATACAGTGCCAACAGGAGTTCGTTGACCACGTAGTACCGGATCCGCTCGGCGGTCGTGCCGTTCGGGTCCTCCTCGGCGCTGTCGGCGCCGACCTCCCGGAGGAGTCGATCCCGCTCTTCGCGCGACAGTTCCGTTACCCGCCTGTCGTACCACGATAGCGCGTGCTCGTCGAGTTCGGTGACGGCAGTCCGGATGCCCGAGGCGTGATCTCCCCCGGCGAGACGCCCCTCGAGGAAGCCGTCGACGAACGCCTCGATGCCGGAGACCTCGGTCGGATAGACGACCTCCGCGACCGCGATCAGCGTCGCTCGCACCCCGCCGTCGGACGCGCTCGTGTTCGGTTCCGACGAGCTCCCCTCCCGTTCGTTCCGGCGAACACCCAGCGCGATCCCGCCGGTTGCGCCGATCGCCGCGAGGGCGGCTGCCGCATCGCGCCGCGTCAGCTCCATACCTGGTTTAGGCAAACCTAAACGCTTATACCCATCGGACTGGTTCGATCCGGTCACGGGAAAGGCTCCGTCCCACGGACCGCCGCTCGGGGCTACAGATATGGGCTTGAGACACCGACTCACCGGAGAATCCTCTGAGGGGGAGTCATCCGTCGGACTGACGCTTCTGTCCGGAGCGATCGCGACGGCGCTGGTGTTCCCTTTACTCTGGCTGGTGATCGAGGCCGCGCGAGTCGAACCCGGTCGGGCGAGCGAACTCCTGTTCAGCGTCGGGACGCTCGATATACTGATCAACAGCCTCCTGTTGATGGGGGGTGTGACTGCCGGGTCGATCCTGCTCGGCGTCCCGCTTGCGTATCTGACCGTCCGGACGGACCTGCCGTTCCGCCGCTTTTGGTCGGTCGCCGCCGCTCTCCCGCTTGTCGTCCCCAGTTACGTCGGCGCGTTCGCGTTCGTCTCGGCGTTCGGTCCCCGCGGCGAGTTTCACTCGCTTCTGGCACCGCTGGGCGTCGAGCGGCTCCCGGAGGTCTACGGTCTCCCGGGGGCGGTATTCGTGATCACGCTGTATACGTACCCGTACGTCTATCTGACTACCCGTGCCGCGTTCCTGTCGTTCGATACCGAACTGATCGACGCCGCCCGAACGCTGAACCACGGCCGCTGGCGGTCGTTTCGGCGGGTTACCCTCCCACAGATCAGGCCGGCGATCGCCGCCGGCGGGCTGTTGACCGCGCTGTATGCGGTCTCCGATTTCGGTACGCCCGCGATCATGCGCCTGTCCGTGTTCACTCGTCAGATCTACGTCGAGTATAACGCCTTCGGCCGCGATTACGCCGCGTTGCTCTCGTTGCAGTTGCTCGTCGTCGTGCTCGTCGTGTTGGTCCTCGAGTGGTCGGTGCGTTCGGAGGGAACCGTTCGAGGCAGCGACGCCGACCGAGCCGGGAGCCGTATCCGACTGGGCAGGTGGCGCTGGCCCGCGACCGCCTTCCCCGCGGCCGTCACGACCGTCGCGCTCGCCGTCCCGGTCTGGATCCTGTTACTTTGGCTCGGCCGGACCGACGCCGGACGCCGTCCTTCGATGGCCTTCGAGTGGACGCAGGTGCTCAACTCGGTTTCGATCGCGGCCGCGGCCGCCGTTGTGGCGGCGCTGGCTGCGCTCCCGGTCGCGTATTTCGCCGCCACCCACGATTCCCGGATTTCGACGCTCTTCGAGCGGGCGACCTACGTCGGCTTCGCCGTCCCCGGGATCGTGCTGGCGCTCGCGTTGGTGTACTTCGGCGCCGGATACTTCCCGTGGATCTACCAGACGCTGCCGTTGCTCGTGTTCGCCCACGTCGTCCGGTTTCTCCCCCAGGCTGTCGGCGCGACGCGGACCTCTATCCTCCAGGTTGACCCGAAGGTCGTCGAGGCGGGGCGCACGCTCGGGGAATCCCCCATCAGTGCGTTTCGACGGATCACGTTCCCGCTAACCCGATCCGGGATCGTCGCGGGCGCCGCCCTCGTGTTCCTCACGACGATGAAGGAACTGCCCGTGACGCTCGTCCTCCGTCCCTCGGGATTCGAGACGATCGTCACCCAGATCTGGCGCGCCCAGGAGACCGCCCTCTATCAGTACGCCGCCGTGCCGGCGCTCATCCTGCTTTTCATCTCCGGGCTCTCGATGGTCGTGTTGCTCTCACAGGAAGGGAGCGACCGGGGGCTCTAGACAGGACGATCCGCCGGTGATCACTCCGGGAGCCCTTCGAAATCGCTGGCCGGCGGTTCGGCGTCGACGATCTCCATCGCCAGGCCGTCTCCGGATCGGGTGAACGCCGCGGCGTTCTCGATACCGTAGGGCGGCACCGCGACGAAGACGACCTCGTGGAGATCGTCGGCCTTCGTCAACGCGAGCGTCCCGTCCGGGTGAGAGCGGAACCGGCCGGCCGCACCGGGCGTCGAGAGGTCCATCCCGAAGACCGCCGTCACCGACCGCCCGGTGTCGGGGAGGTACATGTCGGTAAACACCGACCGGTCGGACGGTAGGTCCGCATCGAGTTCCGCGGCCGGCGTCACCGCAAGCGAGACCGTGACGTCGGAGGGATCGCGGTCCTCGGCGAGTTCCAACAGCGCGGTCAACAGCCCGCGAGTGATCCAGACCACGCCGACGGTTGGCGCCCGAAACATAAAACCGTGTCAGTAAGCTAGCCCACGGATTCATCTGTGGAGTTCCTCGTTGTTACCGCTATGATCCGGAGGTCCGGATGGAAAATATAATTTTAGTATCATGTGCCGAACGAACGTTTCGGCGAATCGACTGACAGGGAGATACATTCGTCTTATTACCCATGTTCGATCGTGATTGTTAAACCGTGAGTCGTTGACATATCTCAACGGGTGTTTATGTATCGGCAGTCCTTAGAGCCGGATTGTACATGAGAGAAATCAGCCGACGCAGGTTCGTACTGGCGACAGGTGCTGTAGCCGCGACGGGCGCCCTCGCCGGGTGTAGCGGGAACGGAAACGGCGGCAACGGAAACGGAAACGGCGGCAACGGAAACGGCAACGGCGGTGGCGGTCCCACAGGTACCGCCGAGACGTACCTCAGCGACAACGAGGCCAACACCTACGAGAGCGTGCAGGACATGACCGGTGAGAGCGAGGTCACCGTCAGTGTCGGTGCCGGCGACAGCGGCTTCGCGTTCGAGCCCGCCGGGATCACCGTCGATGCCGGAACGACTGTCGTCTGGGAGTGGACCGGTAATGGCGGCGGTCACAACGTCTCCGCGGAGGAGGACAGCGACTTCGAGTTCGAGAGCGAGCGGACCGACGAGGAGGGCTTCACCTTCGAGCAGACCTTCGAGGAGTCGGGCGCCGCGCTGTACGTCTGTGTCCCCCACCGCGCACAGGGGATGTACGGCGCCGTCGCTGTCGAATAACGCCGAGCAGTAACCCGCGCAGTTTTTACTACTCGCTCGCCTACCCGCCGGTGTGAAGCGAGTCACGGACCGCGTCTCGAACCCCTTCGGAATGCGTGCCCCCGGGGAACCGGCGGTCTACGGCTACGGCGACGCGAACGCGGACTTTCACGTCATCGGGCGGGACGCCGAGACCCACGGCGGGGCCGAGACGGGCGTCCCGTTCACCGGTTCGCTGGCCGGCGAGCGGATCCAGTCGGTTCTCTATCGGGTCGGGCTCGCCGCCGAACCGTACAACGACGCCCCCGACCTCGAGAACTGCTATCTGTCGTATGTCCGGATCTCGCCCGGCGATCCGGCGGATCTCGAACGCTACATCGACGCCGAACTCCGGGCGCTGAACGCCCACATCCTGCTTCCGGTCGGGGGCGAACCCCTTTCGTACGTCCTCTCGGAGTTCACCACACAGGCCCGACGGCTCCCGGCGGATTCGACACGCCTGCACGCCTCGGAGATCCGTGGACGGGGGTTTCTGGTCGTCCCGGTGCGGGAGCCCGCCGAGTGGGAGCCGGGCGACGAGGCGGCGCTCGTCGAACGACTCGGGGCGCTTTTGAACAGCGACTACCGCCAGACGAAGGGCGTCGCGACGCGGATCGGATAGCGATCTCGGTGTGCGGTGAACAGGATATTTACTCGCGGCCCGTCTGTTTCGACGCATGGAGGATACGCCCGAAAACGACGTCACCGCGGAACCGCCCGAGAGCCCGATCCATACGGTCGGGACCGACCACATGACCGTCATGGGCGGGGACGCGGCGAGTACGATCGCCTTCCACCGGGATCTGCTCGGCATGCCTCTGGTGCTCGAGCAGCCGAACCTCGATGCGCCGGAGCTGACGCATCTGTTTTTCGACACCGGCGACGGTCGGATCCTCACCTTCTTGGTCGGCGAGAACCGACCGACACGCCCCCACCGCGGGCCTGGCAACGTCCATCACCTGGCGTTCAGTATCGCCCCCGAGGAGTTCGAGGCGACGTGCTCGCCGTGGCCCACGAAAAGCGCGTCGAGGCCGGAGCCGGCTTTGTCGACGACGAACACATGCAGGCGGCCCTCTCGGAACTCGGGCTCGATCCCGAACCGCGCTTTTCGGGATCGGCACCGACCGGAAGAGGCGTAGAGTGAAGCAGGCGAAGAAAACGTTTTCTCGCCCGGCGGGCACCAGTACCGTATATGGACTCGGCGTTCCACACGACGTTTTGTAGCCGCCCCGGTAGTCGGATAAAGACCCACCCATCGAGGACGGCCGGACGGGGCAACCGCACTCGAGGGGAACCCACATGACCGACCCGAAGCTGGGGTTCGAACTCGGCGTCGTCTCGCTCGGCGGTTCGGCCTTCGAAGGCGAAAACAGCGTCTACCTGCTCGGACTCGAACAGGGGGCAACGACGACGCTCGTCGACACCGGCGTCGGTGCCGATCCGACCCGTCGGGATCTCAGGGCGGGGCTCGATCGGTACGGGGTGTCATTCGGGGAGATCGATCGGATCCTCCTGACACATTATCACGGCGATCACTCGGGGCTGGCGGGCGAGATACAGGCCGAAAGCGGCTGTCCGGTGTTCGTCCACGAGGCCGACGCGCCGCTCGTCGGGGGGGATCCCTCGGCGCTTTCGGATCAGTCCGAACGGCTCCGGCGGTACATCGACGTCTGGGGGATGCCGGAGGACAGACAGGACGAACTCCTCTCGTTTCTGGACGCCTCGGACGTCACCGGGAGCCGCCCCGACGTGACGCCGTTTACTGCAGGCAAGACCTTCGAGGTCGGAAATATCGACCTCGAAGCGGTACACATGCCGGGGCATACGGTCGGACTGACCGGGTACGCGTTCGACGGCGTCGACGGCGAGGAGGTCTTCAGCGGCGACGCGCTGTTGCCCTACTACACGCCGAACGTCGGCGGCGCCGACGTCCGCGTCGAGGGCGCGCTCGAGGCGTATCTGGACACGCTCAGTGGGATCATCGAGCGCGGATTCACGCGGGCCTGGCCGGGCCACCGCGGTCCGATCGTCGATCCCGCCGGGCGCGCCGCCGACATCGTCCACCACCACCGCGAACGGACCGAACGCGTGTTGGACGTACTGGCGTCGGGCCCGGCGACGCCCTGGGAGGTCAGCGCCGAACTGTTCGGCTCGCTGTCCTCGATCCACATCCTCCACGGCCCCGGCGAGGCCTTTGCCCATCTGGAACATCTCGAAGCCGCCGGGATCGTTTCGCGGGACGGACGAACCTTCGAACGCGTCGATCCCGATCCGGACCTCGATCCCCTGTTCCCGGACGTATCGGGTGCGGTCTGACCTTTTTCAGGCCTTCGGGAACCACACCCGGAACCGCGTCCCGGTCGGCGAGCGATCCCCGACCCCGACACGGCCGCCGTAGGACTCGACGAGCTTCCGGACGAGGTACAGCCCCAGCCCGTCGCCACCACTCTTGTCCGTCCGGACGCCCGGATCGAAGACGGATTCGCGGATCTGATCCGGGATCCCACGGCCGTCGTCGGCGATCTCGACGACGACGCCCTCCTCGGTCTCCGCCGCGGCGACGGCTATGGTGAGATCGTCGGGCGGATTGTGTGTCACGGCGTTGTCCAGGATGTTGTGAAACACCTCGTCGACGAACTGGTTCGATTCGACGTATAGCCCGTCATCGATTCGGGTCCGAGTCTCGATTTCGGGGGCGTTGCTCTGGATCACACTCATCTGCTCCCGGAGAACCGTGGAGAGATCGACGGGTTCGAACTCTTCGTCGCCGGTTTCGGATTCTAACACGGCGTTGGCCGTCTCCAGGAGCCGTTCGATATCGGCCGACCGGTCCCGGATGCCGGCGACCGGATCGACCCGGGAGTCGACCGCGGCAGGATCGACCGCCTCGGTGTACTCCGAGATCGCCATCAGGTGGTTCTGGATGTCGTGATCGAGCAGCCGCAACAGGAAGACGAGCGTCTCCTCGCGCTCGGCTTTCTCGGCGACCAGCCGCCGGTTCCGGACCGCCTGCCCACGGTTGAGCCCGACGAGGACGCCGGCCGCCGCCCCGACCGAGCTCACGATGACGAACTCGTTTAAGAACTCGAGTGTGACGACGCCGGCACTGAGCTCCGAGGCCGATCCCCAGACTGCGAGAAACCCCATCAGCGCCGCCCCGAACGCACACCGCTTTGCCGCGATCAGACACTCGTCGGTCGAGAGGTCACTCCGGTAGACGAGGATCCCGGACATGGTGAGGATGTAGCCGAAGAGGACGTGGACGACGACCCCGAGAACGAGCCGATGGAGCGAGGTCGTTCGGGGCCGATACAGGACGAACCACAGCGCGAGCCCGGCGGCCGCAAACGCTATCCCGAGCGTCCAGAGGAGTATCGCGACCTGCGATCGACGGCGGTTCTCAGACATCGATCGTGATCCCGGTCGGTCCCCCGAACGATCTATGCCGAAATCGGCGGCGGCGGAGCGCATCCGGGTGGCCTGCGGCTCGGACCGTCGGGTAAGGGTACCCCGCCGGAGGCTGTCGGTCAGAGATAGCTCCCCGCATACATCGCAGTATCACACCGGAGGTCACCACTGTTCGGGTCGCTTCACGGACCGTTTCAGCGTTCGAAACGGACGGCTCGACGCCGGCCGTGCGTGCCGGCGGCACCGCGGCCGACATCGAGGGAGGGCGACAGTGTTTTATCCTCTCCCGATGTCGGTCGCAGTATGCCACCGTCCGACGAAGCCGTCGAGATCGACATCGCGTTCGACGACGGCCTGCTCGCCCGGATCGATCGCCTGTGTCACACCCCGGGATACGACACCCGCTCGGACGTCGTCGCGGCGGCGATCGAGGCCAAAGGCGAGTAGCCGGGGCGCGCCGGACGACCCGTCAGGCATTTCTTCGGGCCGAATCAGCTACGTGTATGGACCGAAAGCGGGCGATGACGAGCGTCGATCTCGCCGCATTGGTCGGTGAGTTACGCGAGTACACCGGCGCAGTCGTCGACAAGGCGTACCTCTACGGCGACGGTTTCGTCCGTCTGAAGATGCGCGATTACGATCGGGGGCGGGTCGAACTCGTCCTCGAAGTCGACGACCCCAAACGCGCCCACGTCGCCGCCCCCGAACACGTCCCCGACGCCCCCGGACGGCCACCGAACTTCGCGATGATGCTCAGAAACCGGATCGCCGGCGCGAACTTCGAGGGCGTCGAACAGTACGGCTTCGATCGTATCCTCACGTTCCGGTTCGAACGCGAGGACGCGACGACGCTGGTCGTCGTCGAGCTCTTCGGGGACGGCAACGTTGCCGTCCTGAACGAAGACCGGGAGGTCATCGACTGTCTCGAGACCGTCCGGCTGAGTTCCCGGACAGTCGCCCCCGGCTCGCAGTACGGCTACCCGGAGGAGCGGTTCAGCCCCCTCGGTTGTGACTACAAAACGTTCGCCGCGCGGATGAGCGAGTCGGACACCGACCTCGTCAGGACCCTCGCCACACAGCTCAACTTCGGCGGTCTCTACGCCGAGGAGCTGTGTACCCGGGCCGGCGTCGAGAAAACGATCGACATCGAAGAGGCGACCGACGACCACTACGAGGCGCTCTTCGGCGCGCTCGAACGCCTCAGAGAGCCGATTCTCGAGGGGCGGACCGATCCACGGCTCTACGAGACCACGGAGGGTGAGGTCGTCGACGCGACGCCGCTTCCCTTGCGGGAACATGAGGCCGAGGGCTACGACGCGACCGGCTTCGAGAGCTTCAACGGCGCGATCGACGAGTACTTTTACCGACTGGAGAGCGAGGCCGAGGAATCGGTCGAGACGGGGAGCGATCGTCCGGATTTCGAATCCGAGATCGAAAAGTACGAACGTATCATCGAACAGCAGGAGGACGCGATCGAAACGTATGAACAGCAAGCCGAGCGCGAACAGCAGAAAGCGGAGTCGCTGTACGGAAACTACGATCTCGTCGACGAGATCCTCTCGACCGTTCGGGAAGCCCGCGAGGAGGGACGTTCCTGGACGGAGATCGAGGACACGTTCGAGGCGGGTGCCGAACGCGGGATCGGGGCGGCCGAAGCGGTCGTCGGTATCGACGAGGCCGAGGGGACGGTCGCGATCGACCTCGGGGACGGGAAGATCGACCTCGATCCCTCGGTCGGCGTCGAGAAGAACGCCGACCGGCTCTACACCGAGGCAAAGCGCGTCCGGAGCAAAAAGGAGGGCGCACAGGCGGCGATCGAGGACACCCGCGAGGATCTCGAAGACGTCCGACGGCGTCGCGAGGAGTGGACAGCCGACGACGAAGAATCCGAGGAAGGGGCGGACCGAGAGCGGGATTACCTCTCGATGGCGTCGGTCCCCGTTCGCTACGACGAGAAGTGGTACGAGCGGTTCCGGTGGTTCCGGACGAGCGACGGCTTTCTGGTGATCGGCGGGCGAAACGCCGACCAAAACGAGGAACTGGTCACCAAGTACCTGGATCCTTCAGACCGGTTCTTTCATACCCAGGCCCACGGCGGGCCCGTGACGATCCTGAAGGGAACCGATCCCGGCGAGCCGGCCCGTGACGTCGATATTCCGGAGCCGAGCAAGCGGGAGGCCGCACGGTTCTCCGTCTCCTATTCGTCGGTCTGGAAGGACGGCCGTTTCGAGGGCGACGCCTACGAGGTCGGCCCGGATCAGGTGTCGAAAACGCCCGAGAGCGGCGAGTACATCGAGAAGGGGAGCTTCGTCATCCGCGGCGACCGCGAGTATTACCGGAACGTCGCCGTCGGCGTCGCCGTCGGCGTCAAATGCGAACCCGACACCCGCGTGATCGGCGGTCCGCCGACGGCGATCGAGCCGGTCGCCGAAACCGCGGTCCGGATCGAGCCCGGCCAGTACGCCCAAAACGACATCGCGAAGCGGCTCTATCGGACGCTCCGCGAGCGGTTCTCGGATACCAGCTTCGTCCGAAAGATCGCGAGCCCGGACCGGATCCAGGAGTTCTGTCCGCCCGGCGGAAGCCGAATCGTTGACGAGTGACGACTCTCCCGACGGCGGCATCGCGACAGGTCGGTCCGGATCTGTCCACGGGTTATAAGCGCCCGCCGGTCGTCGGATGCGGTATGTTCCGGCAGGCGCTGGGTTATCCCACCCGACCGCCCGAGGGCGGACGCTCCGTCCTCGCCGGCGGGCTCGCTCTCATCGCGATCACCGCCTGTTTCGGGGTCGCGACGCTCGATGCTCCGTACGCGTATCTGGCCGCCGTCGGCCTCCTTCCGTGGCTCCTCGTCCGGGGGTATTACGTCCGAACCATCCGAACGACGATCGGCCGGGATCGCCCCCTACCGCCCCGTTTCGGCGACCTAAAGCGGTTGCTCCTCGACGGCGTGACCGCGGTCCTGATCGCCGTCGTCTATCTGTTTCCCGGTGCCGTCGTCCTCGGACCGCTCGCTGTCGTCCGGGCGTTCGAGCCCGACGTGGTCACGTCGCTCACCGCGTCGGTTCCAGGTTCGGCGGTCACGGCGCTTTCGGCCCTCGTCGGACTGCTGGCGGTCGTCGCGCTCATGTCGGTCATCGGCGCGCTCTACGTCCTTCCCGTGGCGGTCGCGCGGTTCGCCCACTCCGGTGAGTGGCGGCGGGCCCTGGAACTCCGGACGGTCGTCGACGGCGCGCTGACGGAGGATTACGTCATCGCGTGGGGAGTTACCGTCGTCCTGCAGGCGCTTTTGTTGCCCGTCGCATACCTGCTTCGAGTCGTGCTCTTCGGGTTTTTCCTGCACTTTATCGTCGCCGTCGGCGTCCGGTACTGCTACGGACAGGGAGTCGGCGCGGCGCTCGAGTTGGACCCCGTCGGATCGGATCACGCCGACGCCCGCACGGGCGGCCCCGACGCCGACGTCGAACGTGATCCCGTACCGGCGTTCACGCGGGTCGATACCGCACGGTGGGGCGTCCGCCCCGGCGAGGACGACGAACCGATGTCGAAGAGCCGTCGGTTCGGTGGGGAGGTCCGTTCTCGAGGCTCCGTCGTCCCTCCCGAACCGACGGACGAACCGGGAGGCCAGTCCGCCGAAGTGACTGTCGCGGATGCCGGCCCCGGGCGGGAGTCTAGGGGTGCAGGCGACCTGGGGGCCGACGGGACGGATGACCCAGACGGATCCGACGACATGGAGGACCCCGAGGGCTCCGAAAACGGCGAGAGATGGGATCTACCGTCCGCTGTCGAACGGGTTGTCGACGACGAGACGGGCCCGGACCGTTGAGAGACGCTTCGAGAACCTGTGTGTCGAATCCGAGAGCACTTACCCCTGCCGGGCGGACGGCCCGTATGCGTATTGCCGACCGCGAGGACGCCGAGGGCCGTCGGGAACGGATCACCGTCGTCCCGGAGAGCCTCGATGACCTGTGGCATCTCACGTACATCCTCGAGCCCGGCGACGCGGTCTCCGGCGACACGACCCGCCGGATCCAGCGCGACGACGACAAGATGCGGGACACTGGCGGGCAACGCGAGCCGATGTGGGTCGAGATCGATGTGAGCGACGTCGAGTTCGCGAAGTTCTCGAACCGGCTTCGCGTCGGCGGCGAAATAACGGGTTGCTCGCGGGAGGACCAGATCGGCTTTCATCACACGTTCAACGTCGAAGACCACGACGAGGTGGCCATCGAGAAAGTCTGGCAGGTCGATCAGCTCGAACGTCTAGAGGAAGCCGTCGAGGCGGCCGAACAGCCCGACGTCGCGATCGTGACCGTCGAGGAGGGTGAAGCCCACGTCCACACCGTCGCCCAGTACGGCGTCGAGGAACGGGCGACGATCACGGGGACGACCGGCAAAGGCGAATACGCCCGAGGGCGCGAGGAGCTGTTCGACGAACTCGCCTCGATCGTCGGACGGCTCGACGTCGAGGCGATCGTCCTCGCCGGCCCCGGCTTCACGAAGCAGGACGCCCTCGATTACATCGAGGGCAACGCCCCGGAGGCGGCCGAAAAGATCCAGACCGTCGATACCGCAAGCGTCGGCGACCGCGGCGTCCACGAAGTACTCAAACGGGGTGCGGTCGATCGGATCCAGACGGAGACACGTATCTCGAAGGAGGCCGAACTCATAGACGAACTGATGGAACGGATCGCCGAGGGTACGAAAGTCGCCTACGGAATCGAGGAGGTGGCCGAGGCCGCCGAGTACGGCGCGGTCGAACAGCTGTTGATACTTGACGAACGGCTCCGGGTCGAGCGGGCCGGTGAGGGGGATTGGGAACTCGACGTCAACGACGTCGTCGAGAACGTCGAACGGCAGGGTGGAGAGGTCACCGTCTTCTCACACGAGTTCGACCCCGGACAGCAGCTTTCGAATCTGGGCGGGATCGCCGCCTTGCTCCGGTATCGGCTGAACTGATCGGGAAGTCGAACCGGATCGTCACTCCCCGTCCCGCCGTCGGAGATCGACCGTCAGCCCGTCGCGGGCGACCCGGACGTCCCCGTCGAACCGTTCCTCGACCGACTCGGTCATCTCGTCGTGGTGGCCGTCGGTATGGGGGTACAGATGCGTCAGATAGACGCGGCCGATCTCGTGGCCTGAAAGAACCGCGCCGAGCTGGCTCGGCGTCGGGTGGTTGTCGACATCGATCCCGTCAGGGAACGAACAGTCGTGGGCGAGGACGGCCGATCCGTCGGCGAGCTCGGCGACCGATTCGACCGCCTCGGTGTCCGCCGAGAATGTAAAGGCCGCGTCGGCGGTCTCGAAGCGGTAGGCCAGACAGTACATCGAGTGGACGGTCTCGACGGCCTCGATGTCGTAGCCCGCAAGCGAGAACGCTCCGGGACCGACCTCGCGAAACGAAAGCTGGAACCGCCCCTGCATGTAGTCGTGAACCGAAAGCAGCCCCTCGAGTAGTTCCCTCGTGCCCTCGGGACCGACGATCTCCAGTTCGGTCTCGCCGGCCAGCCACCGCGCCTTCAGAAGCGCCGCGAGATCCGAGACGTGATCGAGGTGATGGTGGGTCAAAAGGACGGTTCCGATCCCCTCGTAGCCGACGTCCGTCGCCGCGAGCCCGTGGAGGACACCGCTGCCGCAGTCGACCAGCAGTGGTTCGGCGTCGCCGTCGGGGTCCTCGAGCAAGAGACCGGTCTGGAACCGCTCGCCGGTCGGCATCGCCGCACCGGTTCCCAGAAACGTTACACGCATACCGGCGTCTCGGCGCGAGGTGGCAAGTGTGCTGTGGTTGATCGAGGGGAACGCACTTGCCGATCGGACGCCTACGGGTGGACAGATGAGTGAGGCATCTTCGGCAGAAGCCTCCGTCCGAAAGCGGCTGGCCAAACACGGGTTCGAGTACGACACCGAAGCAGTCGACATCGACGACGCCGACGCCTTCTCCCGGCTCGCTTTCGACGTCCAGGAGTGGTGGATCGAGCAGTTCGGTGAGTTCGTCCCCGAAAACGGCGGACTCTTCACCCCCCCACAGAAGGGGGCGATCCCGCGGATCGACGAGGGGGTCAACACGCTCGTCTGTGCGCCGACCGGCAGCGGCAAAACTCAAAGTAGCTTTCTGGCGATCATCGACGACCTGTTCGAACGTGCCGAACAGAAGGACGAAGGGCTCGAAAACAGCGTCTACTGTCTGTACGTCTCGCCGCTGAAGTCACTGGCCAACGATATCCACCGGAACCTCGCCCGGCCGCTTTCCGGGATCACCGATCGGCTGGCCGATCGCGGCGAGGATGTCGAGATCCGACACGCCATCAGACACGGCGACACGAGCGACAGCGACCGGCAGGCGATGCTCGAGGAGACGCCACACATCCTCAATACGACCCCCGAAACGCTCGCTATCCTGCTCAACAGCCCGAAGTTCAAACGGAAACTCGAGACCGTCGAGTACGTCATCGTCGACGAGATCCACTCGCTCGCCGAGAACAAACGCGGGACGCATCTGTCGGTTTCCCTCGAACGGCTCGAACGACTCTGTGAGACCTCGCCGACACGGATCGGCTGTTCGGCGACGGTCGAACCCCTAGAGACGATGGGGCAGTTCCTCGTCGGCGGGACGCCCGGTGGGAACGACGATGACGGCGACGGCGAGGCCGGCTGGCAGTCCCACGAGTTCGACGTCGTCGACGCCCGCTTCGTCCGGGAGTTCGACTTGGAACTCGAATGTCCGACCGACGATCTAATAAACACCCCACGGAAGGTCATCACCGACCGGTTCTACAACCGACTCGACGATCTCGTCTCCGAGCATACGAACACGCTGGTGTTTACGAACACGCGGTCGGGGGCCGAACGCGTCCTCCATAACCTCCGCGAGCGCGGCGAGTACGACGAGTCCAACTCCGGCTGTCACCACGGCTCGCTCTCGAAGGACCGCAGGACAGAGATCGAGGAGGGGTTGAAGAACGGCGATCTCGACGTCGTGACGACGTCCACGTCCCTGGAGTTAGGGATCGATATGCCGTATATCGACCTCGTGGTACAGGTCGGCTCGCCCAAGAGCGTCGCCGCACTGCTCCAGCGCGTCGGACGGGCGGGTCACCGCCTCGACCGGACGGTCAAAGGGCGGATCGTCGCGCTGGATCGGGACGAACTCCTCGAGTGTGCGGTCATGTTAAAAAAGGCCGAGGAGGGCTTCGTCGACCGGGTGTTCGTCCCCGAGAACGCCGGGGACGTCGCCGTCCAGCAGGTCTACGGGATGGCCATAAACGGCCCACGCCCCGAAGCGGAGATCAGAGAGATCCTGAAAAGCGCCTATCCCTACCGGAACTACACCGACGAGGAGTACGAGTCGCTGTTTCAGTATCTGACCGCCGACTACGACGGGATGGAGGACAGAAACGTCTATGCAAAAGTCTGGCGTGACGAGAACGACCCGCCCGGCGGCGAACACCACTACGAGGATTTCGAGCCGGGGACGCCGCTCGTCGGCAAGCGTGGACGCCTGGCCCGCGTCATCTACATGACGAACATCGGGACGATCCCGGACTCGTTCAGCTGTGAGGTGTTTACCCGCTCGGGCGAGGAGTGGGTCGGCAGCCTCGACGAGGAGTATCTCGACACCCTCGAGGCCGGCGACGTGTTCGTCCTCGGTGGACAGCGCTACGAGTATCGCTACCGGCGTGGGTCGAAAGTCTACGTCGACCCGACGAGCGCCCGGCCGACCGTTCCATCGTGGTTTTCCGAGCGGCTCCCGCTGTCCTACGACCTCGGCCGGGAGATTCTCCGGTTCAAGCGGGAGCTTCTGGATCGGCTCGAATCGGACGGGCCACCCGCCGTCCGGCGGTGGCTCCGGGAGCTCCCGCTCGATGAGAACACCGTTCGTGGTCTGACTCGGACCTTCGATACCCAGCGGCGCTACGCCGGCACCGAGAGCGTCTCGACGGACCGGCGACTCGCGATCGAGGTCGAACTCGACCGCGAGGAGTACCGGCGGAACTACTACGTTCACGCCAACTACGGCCGGCAGTTCAACGACGGGCTCTCCCGGCTTTTGGCCTACCGCTGTGCCCAGCGGGCGAACGCGAACGTCAAAATCGCGGTCGCGGATCAGGGATTTACGCTCTCGATGCCCCTGAACCGGAAGGTCGATATCGACTCGATTCTCCGGGGAATCGATCCGGCTGACGTCCGCGAGGATCTTCGCGCGGCGCTCTCGGGGACCGACCTGCTCAAGCGGTACTTCCGGATCAACGCGACCCGGTCGCTCATGATCCTCAAACGCTACAAGGGCCACGAGAAGTCGGCGAGCCAACAGCAGGTCTCCAGTGAGATGTTGCTGGGGTTCGCCGAGGAGAAACCGGGGTTCGCGGTGCTAGAGGAGACGTACCGGGAGATCTTGGAGGACAAACTCGACGTCGAAGCGGTCGAGACGTTCCTCGCGGACGTCGACGCGGGGAAAATCGACGTGGTCCGACACCGGATCGATTCGCCGACCCCGCTGGCGTTCGGGCTGGCGACGCTGATGGCCAGCGACGTCGTACTCGCCGAGGACGAATCGGCCGTCCTCCAGGCGTTCCACGAGCGCGTGATGTCCGAGATCGGCGAGAGCGAAGATCCCGAAATCCCTGTCGATACCGACGGCGGAACGGAAGATCCCTAGCCGCCAGCGACGGTTCGGTTGTCCCCGGCACGCTCGTCGTCCGGCTCGACGATCGTCGTCTCCTGGCCACGCTCTACGGGGATCCGTTCGACCACGTCGCCGTTCTCGTCGGTGATGATGATGTAGTAGGCGACTTCCCGGTCCGTATCGTCGCCCTCAACCGGTTCCAGATCCGATTCGTCGACCGTACCGGCGACGAACGACCGAACCGCGTCGTCGTCGCGGATCTCGACGGCCCGGCTCGAATCGGCGTTGACGAAGACGTTCCGCGTCACGTCGGTGAAGTCGGTCGGCGAGACCTTGATGTGCCACCACAGGTCGCCGTCGATCGTGACCGGAACCGGCTCGGTGACGACGAAGTTCTCACCCCAGTTCGTCTGTGAGTCCGCCGATCGAGCGATCCCCATGGCCCGTTCGGGGCCGGTCAACGTTTCCTCTTCGGTCCCGAAGAAGGCGTACTCGCCCGTTTCGGCGTCGGCGAACCACACCTCGTCGAGCCCCCGGGTATCCTGTCCGTACGGCTCCATGGCGGTCACGTACGACATCCGCTCGTCCTCCAGGTCGATGACGAACGGCTGGGCGTTGTCGGCGCCGGAGGGGAGCCGAGCCACCTCGATTTGCCCCTCGTGAGCGCCGACGACCGAGAGTTGGTTGACGATCCCGTTCCGATAGCCGAGCGATCCCATCTCATCGCGCGTGAGTGTGAGCGGATACAGCCGCTGGCCCTCGAGAATCGGGTTCGATCGGGCCTCTTGCGGGCTGAGGTGTTCGATCTCGCCGTCGGGGTGGAGCAACGCGCCGCCGTCCCACGTCGGCGTCGTGTGTGGCAGCGGCGTCAGGTGCCACTCGTGGCCCGTTTTCGGGTAGTACATGTACGGTCGCCCGTCGTGGCTGAACTCGACGGCTGCGTCGTCGTACTTCGCGAAGTAGTCGGTCTTCTTGAGGTTCCAGTCGGCCGATCGGTGCAGCACCATCCCCTCGCCGTAGGTGAAATCCTCCTCGTAGACCTGGATCTGTCTGTCGTCCATCCGGGTCATGTCGGTGACGAGGACCCCACGCTGGTGTTCGACGACCCTGTTCCGGAAGCCGTCGGGCTGGATCGCATAGGACCACGCCAGCGATCCGTTCTCCATGCGGGCGATGTCGCTGGTCCCCAGCCTGTGTTGACGGTACGAGACCGATCCGCGGGTGGTGATGTCGGCCACCTGACGGGGAACGACCCGCGGGTTCTCTGGGTTGGCCTGCGGGAACTCCTCGACCTCGGTCGCCTCGTCCATCGTCTCTTGGGCCAGCGTCCGCTGTTCGAGCATGCCGGCGGGTACGCCGACGAGTACCGAGAGGACGGCGAACACACCGACGGCGACGGCGAACAGCCGGAGTTTCCGTCCGGGGGACCCCTGAAGACTCAACAGGACCTCGAGCGGGCCGTCGGCCTCGCGCAGGACGCGTCCGATCGGGGGCCCCGAGTCCCCGACGTCGAACGGCGGAAGAAACCAAAGCACGAGCGCTGCCAGGATCGATCCGCCGCCGAAGACGGCCATCCCGGGCGAATAGAGGATCCCGTAGACGATCCCGTGCCAGAGCGGCCGGGTGAGATACCCCACGAAGAGAACGATACCGAGACCGAGGAGTCGTATGGCGGCGTGGATCGCGAGCGATCGGGCGCCGCTGGAGGGACTTTCGTCTGCCATCGGGGGAGATAGCGCGGCCCCAGTAATAAGCGTCGGCGGTGTGTTGACCCGGTCGTTTATGATCGGTCGCGAATCAGCCCTTGATATTACAGATCGGCGTGACCCGGACGACCTTGTCGCCGATCCCGAGTTCGTCCGAAACCCGGACGACCTCGTCGACGTTCTTGTAGACGCCGGGGGCTTCCTCGGCGATCGTCGCCCCGCTTTGAGCCTTGACGTAGACCTCCCGGTCGCGCAGGTCCTCCTGGACGTCCTCGCCCCAGTACTCGTTTTTCGCCCGCGTTCGGCTCATCAACCGGCCGGCGCCGTGGGCCGTCGAGCCGAACGAGACGTCCAGCGATTCGGCGCCGCCACAGAGGACGTACGATCCGGCACCCATGCTGCCGGGGATGATGACCGGCTGGCCGACATCGCGATACGCCTCGGGGACCTCCTTCCGTCCGGACGGGAACGCACGCGTCGCCCCCTTCCGGTGGACGTACAGCTCCTTTTCGCCGCTGTCGACCGCGTGAGTCTCCTTTTTCGCGATGTTGTGGGCCACGTCGTAGAGCAGCTCCATCTCCAGATCGCGCCACGAGGCCCCGAAGACGTCCTCGAAGACGGTCCGGGTCCGGTGGGTGATGAGCTGTCGGTTGACCCATGCGAAGTTGATCGCCGCACACATCGCCCCGTAGTACGCCTCTGCGAGCTGCGAGCCGGCCGGCGCGGCGGCCAGTTCCTTGTCGGGGAGCTGTGAGAGCAGCCCGCCGTGGGCCTGCTCGATCTCCCGGAGGTAGTCGTTGCAGACCTGATGGCCCAGTCCACGCGAGCCGCAGTGGATCAACACGACCACCTGTCCTGCCTCGAGCCCGTAGGCGTCGGCGATCCGCTCGTCGAAGACGTCGGTGACGCGCTGGACCTCCAGAAAGTGGTTCCCCGACCCGAGCGAGCCCATCTGGTTTCGGCCGCGGTCCTTCGCCTTGTCGGAGACGGCCGCCGGATCGGCGTCGGGTCGTCGCCCCTCGTCTTCACAGTGGGCCAGGTCCGACTCGACGGCGTATCCCTCCTCGAGACACCACTCGACGCCACTTTCGAGGGCGGCTTCGACCGTTCCCCTATCGCCCTCGACGATCCCGCCGCCGCCGAGCCCCGTGGGGATCGCCTCGAAGAGCGCGTCGACGAGTTGCTCCTCGCGACCACGAACGTCGTCGTATTCGAGGTTTGTTTTCAGCATTCTTACGCCGCAATTTATATCGTAACCGATCGATCCGGGCGAAATACAGCCGTTCTCGGCGTCGATCCCCGCGACGCCGCCGACCGGGAATCCGTACCCCTGGTGGCCGTCGGGCATACAGATCGCGTACTTCTCGATCCCCGGTAGATGGGTCGCGTTCTTCAATTGCTGGAGCGTTTTGTCCTCGGCGATCTCCTCGAGCAGGCGTTCGCTGGCGAACACCCGGGCCGGGACGCGCATACCGCCCTCCGGGGGGATCTCCCAGACGTGTTCGCGGACCTTATGGAGCGTAATCCCGCCCGCGTCGAACGTGGTCATACCTACCGTTCGACGGCGGCGGCCCAATAAGTTACGACACGGTCGCCGGTCCCCGGAGACGTATCGAACTGCGTGACGAGCAGTGAGTCCGAACGGGTATTGATATGGACTCCGGAAAAGGTCCACGTATGAGCGAGTCGGTTGCACCGTTCCGTCCCGGAACCGGGACCCAGTTTCGCCCCGGCTGGAACGCCATCGGACCTGGGGTGAAGGTCGAACCGGAGTTCGAAACACCATGACGCGGGCCGAGGTCGCCGGCGCCCGGTCGTCGACGGATCTCCGGGCCGTCGTCGTCGATGACTCCCAGTTCATGCGCACCGTCATCGGCGACATGCTCGAAGACGAGGGAATCTCGGTCGTCGAGACCGCTTCCGACGGCGCCGCCGGTGTCGAGGCTGTCGAACGGCACGATCCGGACGTGGTCACTATGGACCTCAAAATGCCGGGGATGGACGGTATCGATGCCGTCGAAGAGATCATGTCGATCCATCCGACGCCGGTCTTGGTGCTTTCGGCCCACGCCGCCGACGGCGCCGAGTTGACCTTCGAGGCGATGGACCGCGGCGCGGTCGACTTCTTCGAGAAGCCAAGCGGCGAGGTCTCGGTCGGGATCAAACAACAGCAGGACAGACTCGTCGAGACGGTTCGGTCCGTCGCGGCGGCGGACGTTTCGGCGACCGAGGCGGCGGCCGATCACACGCCGACCACCGCGAGCGTCTCGGGTCCGGCCTCCGAGTACGTCGAAAACCCGACGCTTCTGATCGGTTCCTCGACCGGCGGTCCGACCGTAGTGGAGGGAGTCCTCAGCGAACTCCCCCTGGAGGCGGATCTGCGGATCCTCGTCGTCCAGCACATGCCGGACGGGTTCACCGATCGGTTCGCCGAACGGCTGGATTCGGCGAGCGAGTACAGCGTCAGGGAGGCGACCGACGGCGCACGGATCGGCGGCGGCGAGGCCCTGGTCGCGAAGGGGGGCAAACACCTACGGGTGTCGGGGTACGGCGGCGGGCGGATCCGCGTGTCCCTCTCGGAGAGCGAACCGGTCAACAACGTCCGCCCGGCCGTCGACGTGACGTTCGAGACGGCGGCGGCACAGATCGACGGGCCGCTGACGGCCGCGATACTGACCGGGATGGGAAAAGACGGGGCCGAGGGAGTCCGTAACGTAAGCGGCGCCGGCGGAACAGTGCTCGCACAGGACGAAGAGACATCCGCGGTGTTCGGAATGCCACAGCGGGCGATCGAGACGGGGGTCGTCGACGACGTCCGACCCCGGGACGAACTCGCCGCCGGCGTTCTGAACGCGATCACGACACGGGAACAATGAACGACGATCACATCCACGCCTTCGTCTCCGAGAGCCGCGAGAGCATCACGGACCTCAACAACGCACTCCTGGCGCTCGAGGACGATCCGAACGACGAAGAGGCGATCGAGTCGGTGTTCCGAACGGCCCACACGCTGAAGGGGAACTTCGGCGCGATGGGCTTTTCGAACGCCAGCGACCTCGCCCACGTACTCGAGGACCTCCTCGACGAGATACGCGACGGCAACATCGAGGTCACACCCGAGATCATGGACGCCGCCTTCGAGGGCGTCGACCGGATCGAGACGATCGTCGACGAGATCGAACGCGACGGCGACTCGAAGACGAACCCCGAGGAGACGACCGCCCGGCTTCGGGCGGCGATCGAGGAAGGAAACGCGACAGCCGCCGACTCGGGGGCGGTCGAGGAAGCGACCGGATCCGACGGTGACACTGGGGACGCCGACGCGGAATCCGAATCCGACGGCGTCGACACCGACGTGGCGTTCGCTCACGCCGAGGAACCACCCGTGTTCGAAGACACCGACAGCTTCGTCCACGCCCGAATCGGCGTCGATCCCGACGGGATGCTCGGTGTCGACGCGATGTTGGTTCTCGAGCCGGTCTCGGAGACGTTCGACCGGATCGAGACCGCCCCGGAGCGGGACGAGATCGAGGAGGGCGAGTACGACGGCGAGTTCGATCTGTTCGTCCCGGACGCCGATCCGGACGACCTCGCCGAAACGCTCGAAACGGTCGGCGCGGTCGAACGCCTCGAGCTGACCGAGATCGGAGCCGACGCGGAGAGAACGGCCACCGGAGCCGATGAAGCGGTCGAGGAAGCCGACGAAACGGACGTCGCCGACACAGTCGGTGGCGAGGAGACGACCGACGCGGCAACTGACGGTCCCGAGGAGGCCGATGAAGCCGGGGATGCCGGGAAAGCAGACGAAGCGACCGACGACGGCAACGCGAGCGAAGACGACGGGGACAGCGGTTCCGACGGCGGAAGCTCCCAAACGAGCCCCTCCAGCGGGAGCGATATCTCCTCTGTCCGGGTCGACGTCGACCGGCTCGACGAACTTCACGGCCTCGTCGAACAGCTCGTCACCGGCCGGATCACGATCCGTCGTGCCATCGAAAACGAGGACTTCGAGACGGCCCAAAACAGTCTGAACGACTTCGATAAGGTAACCTCGCGGTTGCAAAACACCGTCATGGACATGCGGTTGATCCCGCTCCGACGGGTCGTGAGCAACCTCCCCCGCGTCGTCAGGGACGTCGCCAGAAGCGAGGGCAAGGAGATCTCCTTCGGGATGCACGGCCAGGACATCGAACTCGACCGGTCGATCCTGACCGAGATCGAGGACCCGCTCATTCATATCCTCCGCAACGCCGTCGATCACGGGGTCGAAGCGCCCGAGGAACGCGAGGCGGCCGGCAAGCCACGCGAAGGGGAAATCGAGCTCCGGGCCACCAGAGAGCGCGATCACGTTACGATCACCGTCTCCGACGACGGCGCCGGGATCGATCCCGACGCGATGCGCCAGAAGGCCGTCAATGAGGGGGTCATACCAGAATCCGAGGCCGAGACGATGCCCGACGACGAGGCGTACGACCTGATCTTCCATCCGGGCTTTTCGACCGCCGAGGAGGTGACCGACGTGAGCGGCCGCGGCGTCGGGATGGACGTCGTCCACAGCACGGTCGAACAGCTCGACGGCACCGTGAACGTCGACAGCGAACTCGGCGAGGGGACGACGGTCGAACTCCGGCTTCCGGTGTCGGTCGCGATCGTCAACGTTCTGTTCGTCACCGTCGGCGAACAGGAGTACGGGATCCCGATCAAGAATATCGACGAACTGACACACGCCACCGATACCGAGACGGTCAACGGCGAGACGGTCGTCAGACACGACGACGAGGTGTATCCCGTCATCCGACTCGAGGAAGCCCTCGAGATCGAAGGACAGATCGCGGCCGCTCGAGCCGCGGAACCCGACGACGCGGCGGTCGCGACCGACGGCGGTCCCCCCGAGGAAAGCGGCAGCCAGAACGGGTCGGATTCCTCGGTCGAAACCGGCGACGGCCACCTCTCCGACGACGACGGTATGCTGGTTCGGATCCGCGAGTCCGTCCGCCCGGTCGCGCTCCGCTGTGACTCGTTTAGCGATCAGGAGGAGGTCGTCGTCAAGCCGCTGGAGGGGTCGCTCAGTGGGATTCCGGGGCTCAGCGGTACGGCAATCCTGGGCGACGGAAACATCGTTCCGATACTCGACGTGGTGAGTCTCGAGAGATGAGCCGGACCGACACCGAACCGGAACTCGGCGAGGTCGTCCAGTATATCGCCGACAGCATGGCCTTCGAGCCGGACTCCTACAACGAGTCGTATCTCGATCGCCGGGTCTCCGCCCGGATGCGTCGGACCGGCTGTGAGGAGTACGGCGAGTACCTCGAGTTGCTCTCTTCGGACGCCGACGAGCGGGCGGCGCTTTTGGACGCGTTGAGCATCAACGTCACGAGCTTCTTCCGGAACCCCGAGGTCTGGGAGGGCATCCGGGACGTGCTCGCCGAGCTGACCGAGGACAGCCGGACCGTCAGGTGTTGGAGCGCCGCCTGTGCCGACGGGCGGGAGCCGTACTCGATCGCGATGCTCGCCCGTGACGACCGGCGGATCGACGAGGGTGCAGTCGAGATCACCGCGACCGACATCGACGCCGAGACGCTCGGGGAGGCCCGCGAAGGCGTCTACGAATCGACCCGCACCACCGATATCGGCGCACAACTGGAGCCGCTTTCGAACCCGAACGATCACGTCGACGTTTCCGAGGACGGGACCGCCTTCACCGTCAGGCCGGCGGTCAAACGGATGGTGTCTTTCGAACAACACGACCTGATAAGCGGCCCCGCAAAGAGCGGATACGATCTGGTTCTGTGTCGGAACCTCCTGATCTACATCGACCGGTCGTACAAAGAGCCCATCTTCGAGACGCTCACCGGGGCGCTCCGATCGGAGGGAATCCTGACGATCGGGAAATCGGAGACGCTGCCGCGGACGTTCAGAAATAAATACGAGCCCTACGATAGGAGCAACCACATCTACCGGAGGGATTGAGATGTCACTGTACCAGCTGGAGCGAGAGCGGGATATCGACGAGCTGGTCGAGACGCTGCGCCGGAGTGACAACCCCTCGATCCGTCGCCGGGCGGCCGAGATCATCGGCGGGCTGTTCGAGTCCGACGACGTCGACGGGACCGACGTCCTGCCGGAGCCGGAAACGCAAAACGATCTCGGGATCGAAACCGAAAACACAGAGACAGAGAGCGATTCCGTCGTCGACGTGTTGGTCTCCGTCGTCGGAGAGGACGACGACAGGGGCGTCAGGGCCGCCGCGATCGACGCCCTCGATAAACACAGCCAGGAGGCCATCGAGCGAGTCGTCACCGAACTGTCCGAGAAAGATCTGGGGTCCGCGGCGGACTGGGTCGCGGCGAAGGCGTTCGCGGAGGTTCTCGACGACGAGCAACCGGAACTTCGCATGGCGGCGGCGACCGGGCTGGGACGGGTCGGCGATCCGAGCGTGACCGCGGCACTGGTCGAACGCCTCGAAGATTCCGATCCCAGAGTCCGCTGTCGGTCGGCAACCGCCTGCGGCCGGATCGGGGATCCGCGTGCGGTCGAACCGCTCGAGGAACGGCTCCGGAACGACCGGGACATCGACGTCCGTCGAGCGGCGGCCGAGGCGCTCGGCGAGATCGGCAACGAGGGCGCGATGCGGGTGTTGATCGACGGGGCCGGCGACCCGAACGAGTCGATCCGCCGGGTCGTCGCGGATTCGCTCGGAGCGTTCGGAAGCGTCGCGCCGGTCGAGACGCTGGCCGACCTTCTCGAGGACGAAAGCGAGGCGGTCCGGCGGACGACGATGTTCTCGATGGTCGAGATCCTCTCGAACGCCCCGCCACAGCGGAGCCACGACGTCAGGGAGGCGACCGCGGAGAAACTCGAGTCGGCCACCGCCGGGGAAGTGATTCCACCGCTCTCGGAGATCCTGACCGAGAGTTCCGGCACCCCACAGCGGCGTAACGCCGCCTGGCTCCTCGGACGGGTCGTCGGCGACCAGCACCGCGAACTCGCCCGGGAGGCGCTCGTCGACGCCCTCGGCGACGACGACGGGATGACCGCCCAGTTCGCCGCGACCAGCCTCGCCCGACTCGGGGACCCGTCGCTCGAGTCGGAGCTGCTCGAACTCGTCGACGACTCCGAGGCCGACGAGGCGGCACGCTCGAAGGCACTGTTCGTCCTCGGAAAGGTCGGCGGCGAGACGACCCGTGAGGAACTCGGCGAGTTCGTCGACCGGAGCGAAAGCGACGCGCTCCGCGAGCAGGCGTTCTCCGCGCTGTCGAAACTCGGCGGGATCGGCGCCGGTGAGACCCCATGAGCAAGTCGGAACGCAAGCTGATGGACACGACCGGCCGGTTCACGCAAGTCGTCCGCGACGGCCGGAAGCTCAACGACATCGACTGGACCGACGGCCGAATTCTGCTTTCGAACCGACGGCTCGTCCTCGCCGGCACCGAAGGCAAGCGGACGCTGCAGCTCTCGAAGATCGACCGCATCGAGGGACGATACGACGTCAACCGGACCATCGCACAGGTCACCGACTACGTGAGCGTCCGGATCGGCAAGGACGTCTATCTCGTCTCGACCGGCGAATCCGAGAGCTTCGAACGGATGTTGCACAAGACGATCCTCGACGGCGAGATCGTTCTCGTCAAACACCCCGCCATCGAGGGCGGCGTCGTCCAGGACGTCAACTGGCGGAAGGCCCGCGTGAAGATCGACGAGGACGCGGTCAACCTCGCCGTCGAGGACGGATCCTTCGTCCAGATCGAAATCGACGACGTCGGGACAATCGAACAGAACGAACGGACGGTAAAATCGGAGGACAGGCCGGTCTTGGAGGCCGAACACACCGTCGAGGGGACGAGCGTCGAGACGTACCTCTCAGGGAACGGCAAACACTGCTCGGTGTTGAGTTCCGTCCTCGAGCGGGGTGCCGAACAGAACGCCTCGTCGATCGACCTGAGCAAGGACGAAACGGAGGTGCTGATGGCGCTGTACTCGGGCGTCTCCTCGTTCGAGGTCCCGGAGTTTCTCGATATGGATCCCGACGACGTCGAGGAGATCTACGAGCGGCTCATCGAACTCGACGTCCTCCAGGAGGTTCGGATCAGACGGGAGGTCGCTTTGAAACCCCGCGGACGGAACATCGCCAGTGAGTCGATGAACAGCCAGTAGCGGTAGCAGCGTCGGGTTTCAGTCGTCTGTTTCGGCCCGGGCAGATTCGGCACGGGGGATCGTCACGTCCGGGAGCGCGTTTTCGATCTGTTCTCGCTGTTCCTCGAACTCACCGGGGAGTACGAGCCGTCCGCCGAGGTCCTCGGGCGGTTCGTCGCTGGCGTAGCCGGGGCCGTTCGTGGCGAGTTCGAAGAGAACGCCTGCGAACTCCCGGAAGTAGACCGACCGGAACCAGTGGCGGTCGATCTGTTCGGTCGGACGAAGCCCCATCGACCGGACGGCTTCGCGCATGGCGTCCTGATCGGCGTCGGTCGGCGTCCGAAACGCGACGTGATGGACCGTCCCCGATCCCTGCCGGCCCGCCTCGACCGCCGGGAGGACGTCGACGTATTTACCGACGGGTCCGCCGGCGGCGAACCGTGTCCGCTCCTCGCCGGGGACGTCCTCGGCTACCCCCTCGGTTCCGTGTTCCTCGAACCCCATCGTCCCCAGCAGATCCTCGGTGGGACCCGGATCACCGAGCCAGAGGGTAACCGAGTGGAACCCGCGGATCGCTGCCGTCTCGGGGACGAAAGCCGTCCACGGAACCGTCGGATCGTCCTCGGGGAGCTCGACCTCGACCAACTCGACGGGGAGCCCGCCGGGATCTTCGAAGGGGAGGACGGTCTCTCCGAACCGTTCGATACGCTCGCCGTATTCGACCCCGTACCGGTCGAACCGCTCCTCCCAGTACCCGAGGCTCCCTTCGGGGACGCGGAAGGCGGTACGGGCGACCTGCCCGGAGCCGACGCTCCCGCGGGAGAGATCCTCCCACGGGAAGAAGGTCATGCTCGTCCCAGGCGTACCCTCGGCGTCGCCGAAGAAGAAGTGGTAGGTCCCGGGGTCGTCCTGGTTGATCGATCGCTTGACGAGTCGGAGCCCGAGCGTCTCGATCCAGAACTCGAGGTTGCCCTGGGGGTCGTTCGTGACACAGGTGACGTGGTGGATGCCGGGCGTCGGCGGTGGCGTCGTCATCACCCCTCGGTACGGGCTCTGGAACCTTGAACGTGCGCTGACACGGATGTTACCGGCTATCCTCGCCTCGCCGCGGTTCGGGCGACAAACAGGTATATTTTTAATTACTGATGCTAGTTACAACGGTATGGCTGTCCATGGCACTCGAGACGCCGGCGCGGGCCTCGCTACTCTCCCGGAGGTCGTGCCGTTCGAGATCCCGCATCTGTCCCGGCTGAGCTGGGAACTCGGCTCCCGTGTGATCGAGGGTACGGAGTCGGTACACGCCGGCGAGTGGCGTCACGCGAGGGGACGGTGGCGACTGTCCGTCTTCGAGGTAACCGACAACACCGTCCTCATCCGTGTCCGCACCTCGGTCGGCAGGGAGCGCTTCTACGACGCGATGCAGTCCGAACTGGAGTCGGCGCTGCCGGCGATCGAGGCGTCGGCCTCGTGGCGTCGGATCGAGTGACCGAGGGTACTACTCTCCGCCCTCGACGATCGCCTCGTAGCGCGCGCCGGTCTGTTTCAGCGTCTCCGTCGAGTAGAGCCGCTCGTGGTCGACAGGCAGATACTCCGTGGCCAGTTCGTCGATCTTCGTATCGACTGCCGCCGGATCGCGGCCGTGGATCATGGTAAAGAGGTTGTAGGGCCACCCTTGTTCGCGCCGGCGGGGGCGGTGATAACACAGCGTCACGTAGGGGAGTTCTCCGACCGTCTCCCCGTAGTCGTCGAGGTCGCCGTCGGGGACGTCCCAGACGACCATGCAGTTCGAATCGAACCCGGTCACGACGTGGTTGACGATACAGCCGATCCGCTTGATACAGCCGTCCTCGACCAGTTCTTCGATCGCAGCCAGCACGTCCGAGACGGGTGCGTCGACCGCCGAAGCGATCTCCCGGTACGGCGTCTCCGAGAGCGGGAAGCCGTCCTGGATCTCGAGGATCAGCCGCCGATCGAGCGCCGAGAGGTCGGCGGCGGCCGTCTCGGAGATCCGGGTGGCGTCGACGTCCGTCGAGGCGACGGATTCGCGGGCGAACCGGTCGCCGTTGACGACCGGGAACTCGAGGTCGATGTAATAATCGGTCACCATCGGCAACTTCAGCACGGAACAGCCGGTCTCGGATTCGATTTCGGCGAGGATCTCCTTCCGTTTTTCCAGCGAGGCCGCCGTGACGACGAACCACATGTTCCACTCATGATCGCGGCGGTAGTTGTGGTTCACCTGGCGGTGGGCGTTGACCGTCTCGGCGATCTCCGCAAAGCGGTCTTCGGGGGCTCGAACGGCGGCAAGCGTCGAGGAGCCGATGACAGGGGGATTCAGAACCGCGCCGAACCGCCGGAAGATACCGGACTCATAGAGCCGCTCGACGCGACGCAAGGCCTCGTTCTCGTCGGTCCCGAGTTCCGCCCCGACCCGCCGGAACGGACGCTCGACGACCGGAAACCCCGACTGGAAGCCGTCGATGAGCGCCGCGTCGACCCCGTCGAGGTCGGCGCGCCAGTCACCATCATCGCCCTCGGAGGCTGGCTTACTCATTACCCCACCTAGGGACGCGGGGGTTTAGGGTTCATCGGTTCCGTCGATCCGGGCGGCGAATCGGTGGCTAGCCGTTCGGGTGCCGAATCAGGGACGTTTTTGTTTCGGGCGTCCGAAAGTCGTGTATGGCACAAGCGACGGAACGGTACGGGGAGTGGCCGCTGAAGCGGCTGATGACCGAGGTCGTCGGCTCGGGGCACAAATCCGCCGACGACATGACCCGCGAACAGGCCGAGGAGGCGTTCCGCCGGATCCTCGGCGGCGAGCCGGACCCGACGACACTCGGGGCTTTCTGGCTCGCGAACCGCTGGAAGCGCAACACGCCCGAGGAACTGGCCGCCTACGTCGACGTGATGGCCGAGGGTGTCGAGACCGCCGAGCCGGACTGCGATCCGGTCGACTGCGGCGCGAACTACGACGGGAAGGGCCGGAGCGCGCTCTTGGGGGTCGCCGCCGGCCTCGTGGCAGCGGCGGCCGGCACGCCGGTCGTCGCCCATTCGGGCGATCGGGTCCCGACACAGAAACAGGACGCATACAAACACGTCCTCGACGAACTCGGGGTCAGGACCGACCTCTCGCCGTCGGAGTCGGCCACCATGACCGACGAAGTCGGGTTCGGTTTCTATTATCAGCCGAACTTCGCCCCCGAGATAGTCGCTCTCACCGACCGACGCGATCAGATGGGCGTCCGGACGTTCGTCAACACCATCGAGACCCTTGCGAACCCGGCGGGGGCGTCCGTCCACCTGGGTTCGTTCTATCATCTCCCGTACGCCAAGCGGATCATCGATACGTTCCGGGCCGCCGAAACCGCCGCCGTCAGTCGTGCCGTCATGTTTCAGGGACTGGAGGGGTACGACGACGTCCGTCCGGGATCGACGAAGGTCGCCGTCTGGAACGAAGGAAAAGAGATCGACGACTTCGACGTCGAAACCCCGGAGTACGGGATGGACTTCGAAAGCGAGGATCTCGGTGTCTCCGACGTCGCCGCCGATTCCGCGGCGATCACCGAGGCCGTCCTCGAGGGCGACCGAACCGACCGCTTTGCCGACGCCGTCGCAGTCAACGCGGCACTGCGGATCTACGCTGCCGACGACACGGAGGATCTCGATTCGGGGCTGGAAGCCGCCCGCGACGCGATCGAATCGGGGGCGGCGGCCGAACGGCTCGAGGCGCTCCGGGCGTTCTGAGGCGGTCGGCTACCGGACCCGAAGCGAGAGGGCGATGATCGAGAGCCCGAGCAAAACGAACAGGCTCTCTACGAGTATCCCGACGCCGAGGGGGACGTTCAGCAGCTCGAAGGTGACGCCGGCGAGTAGGACACCGATAACGATAAACGCGAACCCGACTGCGAGAAAGCCCAGCGCCCGGTCGTAGGTGCGTCGGTACGCACTGAGAGCCAGATACGTCACGATGCCTCCGATGACGAGGATGAGCGTCTTGACGACTGCGATCGCAAGCTGGACTTCCTGAACGACACTCGTTTGTATCATGGTTAGATCTCCTTTCGTACCTCGGACCACATCTCCGCGAGCCGTTCGTCGGCCCGCTTTGTGGGTCGTTCGATTTCGATTTCGATATCGATCCGGTTGTCGCCCCCGTCGTGTGTAATGATTATCTCTTCGAAATCGATCTCGTATCGGGTTGCGTGGCTCCCGTCCTCGCGGATCTCCGTGCCCTCCCGGACGATCGTTGCCTCCGAGAGCCGATCGAGTTTCCGGTACAGCGTCGAACGAGGGATCTCACACTGATCGAGGAGTTCCCGTGCGGTCAACGGCTCGGTCAGCCTCGAGAGGATGGCGCGGCAGTCCTCGTCGTGAAGCGCCTCCAGCACCGCCTCGGTGTCGGGAGCGTCGTCCTCGACCAGCGGATCCCGGGCCATTCGGCGGATCTTTCGGCCGGTGACATAAAAGACGGTCGTGTTTCGATCGATAGTGGACGCGGTCGGTCCCTCCTCGAAGCTTACTCGAAAAGTCGATCGAAGACGATGCGCTCCTGCTGGCTGTGAACCGCCCCGGGGTCAAGCCCCGAGGCACCCGGCCTGCCCCGCCTGTAGAGACGTATACCGGCACATCAGAGCCATTCGTCGGGTTTCGTGTCGTAATCGAGGTCCGTTGCCGCGATGTCCGCGACCGACTCGTCGGGGAGGTCTTCTCTCTCGAAGGACTCGCCGTCGAAGCGGATCAGCGTTCCTTGCTCGGTCGGTTCCGGTTCCCTGTCGCGTCGGCGTGCGACCTCGATGTCGTGTTCGTCGAACTCCTTTCGGATCGTCTTCAGCGCGACGGGACGGCCCCACAGTTCGAAGACGCGCTCCAGCGTCTGTTTGGCTTCCCGGAAATCGAGCTCGACGCCGTTGTATTGGTGGATCAAAAGCAGCTCGTTGCGGTTCCGGAAGTTGCCGTCTTCGACGGCGATCGTCGGCTTCCCGAAGTTCGTGAACTGCAGCATGAGCTTCTTTTTGACGTCCGCCGCGTCGGTCGAGGTAACCCGGAAATCGTCCGTCGTGTGGGTGTACTCGTAGGTGAAATAGTCGTTGTCCTCGACGAACTCGTCGGTGAGGAAGGCATCGAGGAACGTCACGTCGTTGTGGCTCTCGCGGACCTCGAACATACGGTCCCAGCCGGCCGTCCGATCGACGTCCGCGACCGCGGCCTCGATCGAGCCGTAGCGGTCGGTCTCGAAAAGGTACCTGGCGGTCCGTTCGAGTTCGTTCTGGGAGACGGATCCGAGGAACCCCCGATGTTCGCGCTTGACGAGCGAGTAGTGTCGCTCTGCCAGTCCCTGGTAGGTCAGGAGCTTCCAGGGGTACGTTTCGACCGTCTCGTGATCTAGCTCCCCGTCACGAACCCCTGAGAGAATTTCTCTGTCGATCCGGGGATCTTCGGGGTCGAGCTCTTCCAGATGGCCGACGGGGTCGTCGACGACCGGATCCGGCTCCAGTTCCTCCAGCACCGCATCGAGATCGACGGTATCGTTGAAGTTCCGCCAGGTCACCCCCTCGACACGGAGCAGGTGTTCGATGACCGCCCGGCGGTTGCGGCGGTTCTCGACGTACTGCCACAGCTCGAAGCCGAGTTTGTAGGGGTTCAATCCCGGCGAGCCGAGCACCTGCGCCATGTGGTCGGCATAGGAGACGAACTCGTCTTCGGTAGCGAAGTTCTCGTCGGCCATCATCTTCGACTCCCAGTATGCCGCCCACCCCTCGTTCATTACTTTCGTCATCTTCTGGGGGGCGAAGTAGTACGCCTCCTTGCGGAGCAACTCGAGGGTTTCGCGTTGCCACTCCTCGTACTCGACGGCCTTGCCCGAGTCCCCGTCGTAGGCCTTCCCGTGGGTCGTCAGGAACGCCAGAAGATCCCGCTCCGGGCTTTCCGGGAACGTCGGTCCGTCCTCGTCTTCGCTGATCTGCTCGAGCCATTCGTCGTCGAACACCTCGCGTTTGACCTCCGAGGAGAGATCGAGTTCCTCGAGTTGCTCGTCGATGTCCTCGCCGGTCGGGGAATCTTCTTCCCACTCTCCGGACGTCGAGAACGGCCTGTGTTGGTCGATGTTGTCCTCCAGACAGAGGACGTGGTCGATCCACTCCTCGATTTCCTCCCGGTCGATCTCCGGGTCCGCCATGTATTCGGCGACCGTCTCGGCGTGCCGTTCGAGCATAGCCGCCGCCTCGGGGTCGGTCCCGAACATCCGGAACCACTCGTTGTTCCTGAAGAAGTCGGCGTGAGCTTCGACGTGGGTGATGACCGCCTTCTGGTCGGCGAGATCGTTCGATTCCTGCAGGAAGGCGTTCGACGGGTCGTCGTTGTTGACGATCTCGAAGGCCTTCCCGCCGAGGAACTGCCGCTGTTTCCGCTGGCGGTCGTACTGCATTCCCCACCGCCAGTGGGGATACCGGCGCTGGAAGCCCCCGTAGGCGATGAGTTCGTTCATTTCGTCGTAATCGACGATCCAGTAGTTCACCGGAAACGGGTCGAGCCCCAACTTCCGTGCCAGCCGGTTCGCTTCCCGGGTCGGTTCCTCGAGGCTGTCGGCGATACGCTGTTTGTGGATCCGATCGTCCATGCTCATGTGTCGTCGTCCTCCGTGCTGAGGACCGTATAGATCGCATCGACCACGTCGTCGGCCCCCTGGACGTAGGCCACGGCGACGTTCGAGTCGTCGCCGAAGTGCCGTTCGAGTTCTTCGGCGTGGGTCGCGTTGATCGCGTTACCCGACGGTTGCGTCTCCACGTAGGCGTGGAGGTTCGCGTCGATCCCCTCCATCAGCGGGATCACCCGCTGTTCGGTGTCGTTCGAGGAGTTCTCCGAGTCCCCCGCCGCGAAGACGTAGCGGTTCCACTCGCTCCAGGGGTACTCCTCGTCCAAGATCTCCGCCGCCAGTTCGTAGGCGCTCGATATCCGCGTTCCGCCGCCGCTCCGGATACCGAAAAAGTCCCCGCGGTCGACCTCCCAGGCGTCGGCGTCGTGGGCGATATAGACGAACTCGGCGTTGTCGTACTTGCCGGTCAGATACCAATCCAGCGGCGTGAACGTTCGCTCGACGAGTTCGCGTTTCGACTCCCGCATCGATCCCGAGACGTCGCGGATGTTGACGACGACGACGTTCTTTTCGCGTTCCTCGACGATCTCCGGGTAGCGGTACCGCTCGTCGGATCGCCTGAACGGGATCTCTTCGATCCCCTCCCGGCGGATCCGGGCGGCCGTCGCTTCTCGGTCGACGTTGGCTTCCATCTCCTCGATCGAAACCCACCGCGAGCGCTCTCCGTCGGGGATCGAGCCGTCGGCGTCGTCGATCCAGGCCCGCGACACCGGGATGTGCTCCCCGCGGGCCCACTCGAAGACGGCTTCCGGCCCCCACCCCTCGACGCGGAGGGCTTCTTTTATATACTCCTCGTCGAAGTCCATCGCCAGTTTCCGTTTTAGACCCTCCTTGAACAGCCGCTCGAAATCGAGCGTGCTCGCCGGGCCGCTTCGGGTGATGTCGGTGAAATCGCCCTCGGTCTCCTCGATCACTTCCTTGCCTTTCGGATCGAGGTCGAGTCCGAGTTCCTCGTCGAGTTCGCGGGCGAACTCCTCGGGATCCATCTCGTAGTACTCGTGGTCGGCGCCTTCCTCGCCCGGCTCGTCGCCGTCATCGCCGTCGTCGCCGTCGCCGGCCGCCTCTTCGGGTTCGCCGACAGGATCACCGACGTCCGGTGTTCCGCCGTCACCCTGGCCGACGCCGCCTATGTCACGGGGATCGTAGACGAACTCCGGAGGGTCGACGATCTTGATCGGGACCTTCACCTCGTCGGGGCGAGAGTCGCCCAGATCGCCGTACTGGATGAACTCGGTGAGGTCCTGTCGTCGTTTCTCGCCCACCTCGCGGTACCGCTCGAGGTCGTCTTCAAGCCCCACTGGCGGTCACCTCCTTCAGTCCCATCGGTAGCTCACCTGTCCCATAACGTGTCGGCTCGTCAGCTCCGCAGCCGCCTCCGAGTAGCCGAACAGCTCCTTCATGTTCCGGAGCGTCCGCTCTTTGACCGCCTCTGTTTCGGTTCCCGAGGGTGGATCCGCCCACTGGGCGGGATCCAGATCGCCGTAGGTTCGTCGGACGTCGTCCCAGTCGTGGCTGCCGAGGACCGTCTCGATGACGGGGATCTCGCGGGGATCGACGTCCGAGATCCGGAAGTCCTCGTCGCGGTTCCGCCAGGCGTAACGGTTCAACGCAGTGAGGATCTTCTCCGACCGGAAGGCCTCGACGCCCTCGGTCGGCGCGGCCCCCTCGTAGTCGTCCTCGTCGAACCGGCCCAGGTGTTCGATCTCGAACACCTTCATCTTCAGCGGATCCGGGTCGGTCGGCTCGCCGCGGTCGTTCTCGATCGTCTCGCCCTCGACCCACGCGTAGACGTGTTCGAGGTACTCTTCGACTGTCGCCTCGTCGACCCGCTTTTGACGCATGGCGGCGTCGATCACGTCGGCCTCCTGCTGGCCGAAGATGTGGTTTTTGACCGGGACGAGACGGGTTTCGTATTCGGCTCGCTCGTTCGGCGAGAAGACCGGCGCGTCCTCGAGCCCCTCGACCATCGCGTTCAGGACGTCACGCGGCATGATCACGTCCTCGACGTTCAACGTGGGGTGGTGGCGGTCCGTCTCCTCGTGGAGCAGGTCGGCGACGACATCGCGGGTGTAGGTGACGGGGATCCCGCCTTTCCCTTCGGTCGCGTCGCCGAATTCGAACTCCTCTTTGTACCGGCGTTCGTCGCCGTCCTCCAGGTACCCGCGGTCGTAGACCAGTGCCTTGTCGACGATGTCCAGCCCGGGCGGGAGGGTTTCGTCGTCGAGCCTGGTTCCCACCGCATAAAGCGCCGCGGCCTCGATCGTGTGCGGCGCGAGTTCGCGGTCCCGGACGGTCCCGTCGGCGCCGCGAACCGAGACGACGACCGACTCGCGGATCTTCGCCGCCAGTTTATCGTAGCTGTCGGCCTCCCAGATTTCGGTCTCGTTGGTGAGCTCCCGGCAGAGGAGTTCGGCCTCCAGAGAGAGGTTCGTCAGGTACGTGAACTCGTGTCTGTCGAGCCGCCGCTTCAGCGCCTTCAGGGGGTCTGCGTCCTCCCGGTCGGCGTGTCTGTTCAGCTGTGTCTCCAGGTCGGGATTCGAAATAAGCATCATCTGGGTGTCGATGTCCATCCCGATCCCCTTGTCGAGCTTGACGGTCCCTTCGTCGGGGACGTTCAGAAGCTTCCCGAGCAGATCGGAGTGTTGGGCGGCGTCCTCGACGACCGTCAGCAGGCCGTTTCCCTGCGAGAGGACGCCGTCGTAGCTGAACGCCTGGGGGTTCTTCCGCCCCCTCGAATCGAGCTGCTGGAGCATCCCGGCCATCCACGAGCCGACGAGCCGCTCTTTCGGCGATCCGTCGTCCTCGCTGTGGAGGACGCCGATCCCCCGTCCGAGGTCCACGACGTAGTTTTTTACTCGGAGGTGTTTTCCGTCGGTGATCGCCGAAAAAAGGTCCTCTACGTCCCGTCTGCGGTACTGCTCTTCGAGGTGATCGTAGGCCTCCCGGCTGAACGGGTCCAGCCGGGCCTCGAGATGGATCGGGATGTGGTCCTCGAGAGTCGCGTTCAACTCTTCGAGGAGTTTCTCCCGAACCGGCTCGGGGAACACCGACAGGGGATGGACCTGGACCGGCGAGGGGTACCAGTCGTCCTCGTCGGTCGGGACGCCGTCGCCGTACGTCATCCCGGAGGCGGCCTCGCCGCCGACGCCGGCAACGTTCCACTCGACGGTGTAGCGGCGCCCAGCCTCGGTCTTCGAGTACTCCCTGAGCCCGTTTATCAGACACCGCTTGAGCTCGGACTTGCCGGTCGCCGTCGGGCCGTCGAGCCAGAGGATTTTCTCTTCTTTGCCGCGTCTGGCGGCGATCGACCGGAGGTCGTCGACGAGGGCGTTCAGCGTCTCGGTGTTGCCGAGGATGGCGTGTTCGCCGTCGTTGTGGGGGTCGTCGAAAAAGCGGTACCGCTCCTTGCGCTCGCCCTCCTCGACGACGGTTCGGGTGCCGGCGGCCTCTATCGCCGAAAGCAGGTACTTCGAGGCGTGGGCCGCCGAGGCGGGGTTCTCGAGGACAGTCTCGACGTACTCCTCGAGTTCCATCGGCGGCTCGTAAGTCTCCCGGAGTGCGTCGTCGGCCCGTTCGATGTACTCGTCTGCGGTCATTCCGATTCCATCTCGACTTTCGCGACCTCGGCGCCCGCGAACTCCAGGAGTTCCTTTGCGCCCTCCGTGCTGTAACCCTGCTCTTCGAGGGCGTCGATCCAGGCGTTTCGCTCCTCGTCGTCGAGTTCGCCGCTGGAGACCAGCGCCGAGAAGTTGATGTTGTGTTTCTTGTCCTCCCACAGTTTGCGCTCTAGGGCCCGCCGGAGCCGGTCGTTGTCCTGCGGTTCGAACGTCTCGCCCTCGCGGGCCCGCCGGCTGACCCAGTTTGCGACCTCCTGTCGGAAGTCGTCCTTTCGGTCGGCCGGGACGTTGAGTTTCTCTTCGACGGCCCGCAGGAACGTTTCGTCGGGTTCCTGCTCGCGCCCGGTGATCTCGTCTTCGACGGTGTCGTCGTCGATGTAGGCCATCACGTGGTCCATGTACTTTTCGCCCTGTCGCTGGATCTCGTCGAGATCGTACGCCAGGGCGTGACGGACGTCCTCGATCGCTCGCTCTTTGTACTCCTCGCGGACCAACTCCAGATACCGGTAGTACGTCTCGAAGTTCTCCTCGGGGATCGACCCGTGGTTCTCGAGGTTTCCCTCGAGGTGATTGAACGCTGTCAGCGCCGAGAGGAACATCCGTTCTCTGTGCATCGAGTCCATGATCGCCTCGGCGATCTCGTCGCCGATAAAGCGCGGAGAGACCCCGTCCATCCCCTCGCCGATGTCGGCCGTCTCGGCGGCCTCTTCTCGGAGTTTCTTGAGGTCGATGTCCTCGCTTTCGTCGATCTCACCGTTGTAGGCTTTGGCCTTCTGGACGACCGATACGTTCCCGCCGTCGGGCTCTTCGATGCGGGTCAACACGCCGAACAGTCCCGCCATCTCCAGGGTGTGTGGTTCGACGTGGATATCGGGAAGGTCGGCGTTGTTCAGCATCTTCCGGTAGATCTGTGCCTCCTGTTCGTACTGGAGGACGTACGGGAAGTCGATCCGTTTGGTCCGGTCGTTGAACGCCTCCATCTTCTCGTCGCCCTTCTTGTCGCGGTACTCCGGCATGTTCGTCCGGCCGACGATCACCTGATCGATGTCGATCCGGGGGTTGTTCTTCGGCTTGATCGTCTGTTCTTGTGTCGCGTGCAGAAAGTCATAGAGGAACTCCCGCTGGAGTTTAAGCAGTTCCTCTCCGGAGAAGAGCCCGCGGTTGGCGTTACAGAAGGCCCCCGAGTAGTCGAACGCTCTGGGATCGCTCTCGCCGTAGACGGCGATCTTCGAGTAGTTGACGTCACCGGTGAGTTCGGTTTCGTCCTGGTTCTTCTTGTCCTTTGGTTCGAACGTTTCGATGCTCTGGCGTTTGTTCTCGTTGGCGATGAGCCGGATAACTTCGACGTGATTCTCTAAGACGGCCTGCAGATCGTCGTCGTAGTACTCCAAAAGCGCGTCCATATAGAATTCGCTTGCTGGGTCCAGCGACTGCTCGTTTCTGATCGTGTACGGCGCATCGAGCGCCTCGTTTATGTTCTCGATGACGCGTTCGCGCTGTTCGAGCGGCAGGAGAACGATCGGATCCTGGTTCATCGGCGAGCGGACGACATCGTCGGCGGGGTCCTGATCCGGAAGGACGTCACAGAGGCCGGTCCACCGGAAGGTGTACATTCGACCCGCATCGCGTGCCGTGTAGTCCTCGAAGTACCGCCGGACCTGCCGGTCGAAGTCGGATTTCCCGGATCCGACGGGTCCGAGCAGGAGTTTGATTCGCTTTTCGGGCCCGAGCCCGCGGGCGCCGGATTTTACCTTGTTGGTGAACTCGTGGATAGCCTCGTGGACCACCTGCCCATAAAAGGTGTTCTCGCCGTCGCCGAGCGGATCCTCGGCGGCGAGATCGTACTCGACGACTCCAGCATCCTCGTCGTAGGATGTCCCGTAGTAATCGAACATGTCTGCGACGCGCTGGTGGGCGTTGCGGGCGATTCGCGGGTGTTCGTACAGTTCTTCGAGGTACCACTGAAACGACCGCGTCCGGCGGAGGTCCGAGGGGATCGTATCTCTGTACTCCTTGCTGAGTTCTTCGAGGGTTTCCATGTCGCTCATTCTATCACGGAGACGCACGGGGCGTCCCACCCGGGTGTCCCGGGATGGCCGCTGTCCCGGTATCGCGTCGTGCTATGTTATGCCAGCCCCCGGGCACGAACCCGGCTCTGCCGGACGGGACAGCACACCGAAAGCGATGGACGACGACAATACCGGGACTATATTATAAGAGAGTACTACAGGTATAAAAATATTTTCCCAACGAGGCTGAAGGAAGCTGTATCGACAGAACAAAACTGGCAAACATCGCGCGATACAGCCGCGATCGGTCTGAAGCCGTTCCGGGATCGTTCGCCGGGGCTTATATGGAGAACTCGGCATCGATCCGGCCATCGGTCGGCCGAGAGCCGGCGAGCGAGCCGACAGGAGCTACGGCGGTTCTGAAGTAACGTTTATAATCTATAACGGTTCGAAACGTGAATTCGAATGAGATATGTTACCGTGAAATATCGGTCGAAACGCCCGTATTCGGCAATTTCCGGCTGAGAACCGACGAAAGATTTAAGTAGTTTTCGGACTAACGTAGTATTAGGAGACGTCCGGCCCGGATTCTACGGTATTCCGCCCCCGGAGCCGGAAGTAACTCACCCCCCATCATGAGTGACACTGGAATCCGAACCTACGCGGAGGAGAACCGAACCGAAACGGCCGAACGGACGGAAAACACCGAGGACGTAGCGACCTGTCCGGAGTGTGGCGCCCGCCTAAAGACCGACACCGAACACGGCGAGACGGTCTGTTCGGAGTGCGGACTGGTCGTCGAGGAGGACGAGATCGACCGCGGGCCGGAGTGGCGCGCCTTCGACAGCGCCGAGAAGGACGAAAAGAGTCGTGTCGGCGCGCCGACGACCAACATGATGCACGACAAGGGCCTCTCGACGAACATCGGTTGGCAGGACAAAGACGCCTACGGGAACCAGCTGTCGAACCGCCAGCGCCGGAAGATGCAGCGGCTCCGGACCTGGAACGAGCGGTTCCGGACGCGCGACTCGAAGGAGCGCAACCTCAAACAGGCGCTGGGCGAGATCGAACGCATGGCCTCGGCGCTCGGGCTACCCGAAAACGTCCGTGAAACCGCAAGCGTCATCTACCGCCGCGCGCTCGACGAGAACCTCCTGCCCGGCCGCTCCATCGAGGGCGTCGCCACCGCCGCGCTCTATGCGGCGGCCAGACAGGCGGGAGTCCCCCGCAGCCTCGACGAGGTAGAGCGCGTCTCCCGCGTCGACAAGATGGAACTAACCCGGACATACCGCTATATCATCCGGGAACTGAACCTCGAGGTCAAGCCGGCCGACCCCGAAAGCTACGTTCCGCGGTTCATCAGCGACCTCGATCTCACCGACGAGGTCGAACGGCGCGCCCGCGATCTCATCGAGGCGGCCCGCGAGGCGGGCGTCCTCTCCGGGAAATCACCCGTCGGGCTGGCCGCGGCCGCCGTCTACGCGGCGGCGCTTCTGTGTAACCGAAAGGTGACCCAAAACGAGGTCAGCGAGGTCGCGGACATCTCGGAGGTCACCATCCGGAACCGTTACAAGGAACTGCTCGAGGCCGGCGAGATCGCGACGGCGTAGCGGCCCTGAAACCGACCGAAAGCGGATCGGGGCTCCCGGCGGCCCACGTGCCGTGACAAAGGTTTTCATACCCGGACGTCATTAAGAGCCGTATGGAGACGTACGTTCGATTACTGTGTCCGGAGTGTGGCAAGACGTGGCAGAAGTCGCCGAGTGAACTCCCCGACCCCACCCGGACATTCCACTGCCCTGGCTGTCACGCGAGCCGGCGGCTCTCGGAGTTTGCCCGAACCGAACACGACCTCCAGAACCTCAGGAACTTCTGATCCGCCGCGGTTCCCGACCCGTCCCGCGTCAATAGACGTGGTACAAAAGCAGGTAAATGACGATCCCCATCGAAAACGAGACGAGCCAAAGCGCCGCGGCGACGCGGCCGACCCGGGGATGGATCGAGCCGTAGATCTCCTCTATCGGCCGCGTTCCGGCCGACAGAAGCGCATAGAACACGAACGGGACACAGAGGATCGCCAGCCCGATATGTACCAGCAGGACGGGAAAATACACGAACGTCCGGATCCACTCGGGGCCGCCGAAAGTGTTCGGCCCCAGGACGGCGACCCGGTAGAGATACAGCAGGAGAAACGCCGCAAACAGCCCGAAACTGGCGAGCATGAGGGTTCGGTGGCGCTCGACGTGCCCGGCCCTGATCGCACGAACCCCGGCGAGGATGGTCCCGATGGCCGCCAGGCTGATCGCAGCGTTGAGATGCGGTATCGCGTGCAAAACGGACGTCGGCCGCGGGAGCGCCCCGACGGGGAGCAACTGCAGCGCCGCGGCGAACACCAGCGCGAGCGATCCGACGGAGAGAAGCGCCGTCAGGGCCGGGACGTGTTCTTTCGCCCACCTACTGTCTGCCATATCAGACTGTAGCGCGAGCGGAAGGAAAGGCCTTGTCTTCGCGCGATTCCGGGCGGTCGGACTCGCGAGTACCGGTCGGTGTTCCACGAGAGGTTTGCGTGGGTGCTGTCTTCGAGCACCCGCACTGGATACGGCGAGGTGAATCGCCAACAGTGCGTGGGACCGGATTTGAACCGGCGGACCTCTACAGGACAGCGCCCTCAACGCTGCGCCGTTGGCCTGGCTTGGCTACCCACGCACGCTGTCGGTGACCGCATACGAGCGTACCGTGGGGGACAATAAAAGGGCTTTCCTTTGGCTCGGATGATCGTTCCTTCGGGCGGGTTTTTCTGCGTCCGACGGAACGGAAACACCGACGGACGCACCGCGGGAAGTGTCGAATCGAGCGTCTGTTGGAGCGCGAGGTTCAAGTGCGTTCCGGGCCTCGGAACACGCATGGCGAAATACTCCACCGGCGACCTCGGGGGCGACTCCGGCGGCGCCTGTGAACTCTGCGGCGCCGAGGGGCGGTCGCTCGAGACGGCGACGGTCGCGGGGGCGGAACTGGAGGTCTGCAGCGAGTGCCGCAAACACGGCGAGGGGTCGAAATCGGATCCGGACGAACGGAAACGGGAGCGCAAGCGACGAAAGGAAACCGCCCGGAACGTTGCCCGACTCGAGGACGCCCGGGCGGCCGACACCGACTGGGAGGAGGGAACCGAGTACGAGGACGATCCGTTGCCGTATCTCGCAAGCGGGTACGGTGCCGCGCTGGAGGCGGCCAGACAGGACGCCGGGCTAGGGACGGACGAACTCGCCGCGGCGATCGACGCCGACGAGGACGACATCGTGGCGATCGAACAGGGCCGGGCGGCGCGGGCGGGTGTCGGCGGCTCGCTCATCGAGGCGCTTGAGGAACACCTCGACATCGAACTCGCCGACCGCTGACCGACCGGTTTTTGGTATCGAGGTGCGAGACGACCGGTATGGCACCGTCGAAGGCGCCCGACGATCCCGAGACGCTCACGTTCGAGGCGACCGTCGAGGAAGGCGGCACTGAGGTCGTCCTCTCGGAGACGTACTTCTACCCGACCGGGGGCGGACAGCCCGCCGACCGCGGTACGCTCGGGGGATGCGAGGTTATCGAGGTCACGGACGAGGGGGGATCCGTCGTCCACACGATCGACGGAAAGCTCGAAGCGGCGACGACCGTCACCGGAGCGATCGATCCCTCGTTCAGGCGGTACTGTATGCGTGCCCACACGGCCAGCCACGTTCTCTACGGCGCCGGACGGCAGTGCTTCGAGGAACTCGGGTACGGCGGGTTCGACATTTCGTCGGAGAAGGTACGGGTCGACCTGCGGACGCCCTCGGCGATCGACGACGACACCCTCGTCGAACTCGAACGGCTCACGAACCGCTGTGTCTGGGACTCCCGTGACGTGTCCTGGGAACGGCTCCCCCGCGAGGAAGCGCTCGGTCGCGAGGACGTCGCGTTCAACACCAAGACCGAGGAGGGGATCACCGGCGAGACGGTCCGGATCGTCGAGATCGACGGCTGGGACGTCGCCGCCTGTGGCGGGACCCACGTCCCCAACACGCGCCGGATCGGCCCCGTCACGGTACTCGATCGATCGAACCCCGGCGAGGGGCTGACGCGGATCGAGTTCGCCGTCGGCCCCGACGGTATCAACCGGCGGATACTGGAGAAACGAGCCGCCCTCGAGGCGGCCGCCGAGGTCGGCACGAACGTCGGATCGCTCCCGGCTGAGGTCGAACGGCTCCGGACCGACCGAAACGCGATGCGGGCCGAGCGCGAGGAACTCCGATCGGAGCTTCTCGAGATCCGCATCGAAGCTGTGGCCTCGGACCCCTTCGACCGCGACGGCCGACACTGGGGCGCCGGCGTCGTCGAGGCGGACGCGAACGCGCTCGCGGAGGCGGTCCGGGACCGTCCCGACGACGTCGACGTACTGGTACTCGTAACACCGGACGGACAGCTCGCAGTCGGCTCGGGATCGGCCGACGCTGCCGAGGTTGTCGAGGACCTGACCGAGCGGTTCGGCGGTGGCGGCGGCGGCTCGCCGGCCGTCGCACAGGCCGGTGGACTCGACGCAGACGGCGAGACCGTAGTCGATTACCTCCGGAGCCAGGAATGATCGACAGCTACCCGACGACCGTGTTCGATCTCGACGGGACGCTCGTCCGGCTGAACGTCGATTGGGACGCCGTCGCCGAGGACGCCGCCGCGGCACTCAGAGATCACGGCGTCGATCCGCCGGACTCGCTGTGGGAGATACTGGAGACGGCCGAGGCACACGGCCGCCGGGCAGCCGTCGAGGACGTCATCGCGACCCACGAGCGCGACGGGGCGGCGACCTCGACCCGGCTGCCGGCGGCCGATACCGTCCCCGGGGCGTCGGTCGGCGTCTGCTCTCTGAACTGCGAGGCAGCCTGCCGGATCGCGCTGTCGACACACGGGATCGACGGAATCGACACCGTCGTCGGCAGAGACACCGTCTCGACCGAAAAGCCGGACCCTCGGCCGCTCTTGGAGACGATCGATCGGCTCGACGGCGAGCCGGAAAACGCTGTTTTCATCGGCGACAGCGACCGGGACGGGACGACGGCCGAACGCGCCGGCGTCGACTACGTCGACGTGTCGGCCTGGCTTCGGGCGTACAGATAGACCGATACCATGGTACAGAGCCAGACGACGGCGCCGACACGGATCGCGAAGTTCGCCCGCTGGCTCCAGGCCGGTAGATCGACGAACAGCGAGAGCACGGCGACGACGGGCGCCCCGACAACGATCGTCAGCACGAACGTCGTCTGCATCACCCAGCCGTAATCGACGCCGTCGGGGTCGGTGGTCTCGACGCGGGGTGGCATCTACCGGTCCCGTTCGGATCGGCACTCCGGCCCACAGAAGTGCTCCGTCACGACAGTCCCGTCCTTGACCCGCGTGACGACGCGGTGTGTGGGCTCCTGCAGTATCGGGTCGTCACAGACCGCACAGCGCGGTGCCTCCTCCTCTGTTACTTCCTCGCCGAGATCCGAGGTCGGGTCCACCATCCTACATCGGCGTTAGGCGGGAGCTATATGAACGGTTATGTTCGCGCTTTACCGCGCTGTCCGTCTCCACCGTCGGCTCACCGATCGCGGCTCACCGACTCGCCCGGGTCGGTTCTGGCGCCGGCCGACAGGACCACCCCCGGCGCGAGGCTCGTGTTGATCCCCGTTTTCGCCCCCGGTCCTGCGACGACGCCGTACTTGCGTCGGCCGGTCGAGACGCGTTCACCCTTCACGGTCTGGCGGACGTCGGCCCCGTCGTGGCGGAGGTTCGCCACCTGGGTCCCCGCCCCGAAGTTTACCCCGGGACCGAGAAGGCTGTCGCCGACATACGAGAGGTGTGGAACGTTCGTTCCGGCCATGAGGACGCTGTTTTTGACCTCGACAGCGTGACCGACGTGACAGCCTTCCCCGACGAGCGTCGCCCCCCGGAGGTAGGCGTTCGGCCCCACCTCCGCGTCGGATCTGACGATCGCGGGCCCCTCGACGACGACGCCGGGTTCGATCGTCGCCCCGGCCTCGATAACGACCGACTCCCCGAGTTCCGCCCCTGCCGCGACGTCGCCGTCGATCCGACCTTCGAGTTCGGCGATCTTCCACTCGTTTGCGGCGAGTAGCTCCCAGGGACGCCCCACATCGAGCCACCGCGAGAGCGTCACCGGCGTCACCACGGTCGCCTCGATCGTCCGGGCGACGACGTCCGTGAGTTCGTACTCGCCGCGTTCGCTCTCGCCGACATCGAGGTACTCGAGGGCGCCCTCGGGGAAGGCATAGGCCCCCGCGTTCGCCAGGTTCGAGGGCGGATCGTCGGGTTTCTCGACGATCCCGGTGACCCGGTCGCCGGCGGACGTCGTCGAGAGGACGCCGTAGTTTCCGGGGTCGTCGACCGCGATCGCGGCGATCGCGGGGGCGGCCTCGAAGAGTGCCTCGACGGCGGCCGGTTCGTAGACGTTGTCCCCGTTCAGAACCACGAAGGGACCTTCGAGATGCGGGCGGGCCGCCCGGACGGCGTCGGCGGTGCCACGCTGGTTCTCCTGGACGGCGATCGAGACCGGAACGTCGCGGTACTCGTCGCTGAAGAAGTTCCGGACCGCCTCGGCCTCGTAGCCGACGACGACGACGAGTTCGGAAGCGCCGGCGGCGACGGCCGCATCGGCGGCGTGGGCACACAGCGGCCGATCCGCGACCGGCAACATCGGCTTGGGGACGGTCTCGGTCAGGGGTCGCATTCGCGTTCCCTCGCCGGCGGCGAGGATGACTGTCTGCATACCCGTGACGTCGCCCGTCCCGAATAAAAACGGTCGGACTACTCTTCGAGGGTGGTCTCCTCGATCGCCGGCGGTTCGCCCTCGTCGGCCTGCCGACGGACGTCGACGTGGTAGTGTTCGAGGATGTCCCGGCCGAGGAGGAGCGGATAGTCCATGTGGGCGCGGTCCTCGATGCTCGCGGTGACAGTGTGTTGTTTCCCGCCGACGCCGACGACCAGATCGACGACGGGCCGCGAGCGCCCGGATTTGACGCTGCCGGATTTGATCTTGACGATGTCCTTGATCGGTCCGGTCCCGATCTCGGCGGCGAGCTGGGCGTCGATACTCGTCCGGGTCGCGCCGGTGTCGGATTTCGCCATGACGGTCCGCTGGCCGCTCGTACCCATCGCGACCACTTCCTCGACGTACCCGATGACGGGCGTCTCCGTCGGGACCGTCTTCTCGGGGCGGGGCATACACGCCGGCCGGGAGTCGTCGAGGTTCGCCGTCAGCTCGTACACCCGTTCGGGGTTGACCTCGCCGCCGGCGCGTTCGATCGCGAGGCGAGCGATGTGAGGCGCCGGCGAACGCCCCGTCGCCTTGAACAGCCCCCGGAACCCCGCCGTCGGGTTCACTTCGAGGAGATGATACCCGTCTTCCCCCTCGACGATGTCGACGCCGGCGTAGTCGAGGCCGATCTCGTCGGTCGCGCGCTTGGCCATCGTGACGATCTCGTCGGACAGTTCGTCGGTTACGTCGACGACTTCGCCGCCCAACGCGACGTTCGTCCGCCACTCGCCTTCGGGTGCGTAGCGGTTCATCGCCCCAACGACGCGTTCGCCGACGACGTACACCCGGAGATCGTGGTGCTGCTCTTCGTCGTGCTCTATGAGTTCCTGCAGGAAGGCCTGTCTGGCCCCGACCATCGGGTTCACCGGATCGTCGGTGTCGAGCTTCCAGGTCCCGCCGCCGTGGGTGCCGATCGCCGTCTTGTAGACGACCTCATCGCCGAACCGGTCCCGACGGGTGTTCAAAAGATCGCCCGAAAGCGCCATCAGCGCGTCCGGAACCGGGAGCCCGGCCTCCGCGAGAGCGGTTCCGGAGGCGAACTTGTGCATCGCCGTCATCGTCGCCATCGGCGTATTCAGCATCGGGCAGATCCGATCGAGCATCGTCGCCAATCCGAGCGCCTCGGCGGGCTGTTCTTCCTTCGAAAGCAACAGCCGGTTGACGATGATGTCGACGTCCGGTTCGAGCGCGACCTCCCCGTCGGTTATCTCGACGGCTGTGTTTTCGGTTCGGAGCCAAGCGGTGTCGTATCCGAGATCGTCGACGGCGTTGAGGATCGCCTTCGTCTCCTTGGAACTGTGGAGACTGAGAACGCCGACGGTGAGCGAATCGGTCATACCGTGCTTGCGACCGGTTCGGGCAAAACGCTGCCGATACGGCGGACGCCCCCTCGGCACCGCGGTCCACGCGTTTATACTCTTGCTCTCCGAGGCTCGGGTGTGACCACAGCCTTCACGTACAACGGCGGGGCCGTCGAACCGGGCGAGACCACGAACGTCCGTTTCACCGTCAGCGAGACCTACCTCGGGGACCCGGTTCGGATCCCGGTGACGATCGTCAACGGCGAACACGAGGGTCCGACGCTGTGTCTCGCGGCAGCAACCCACGGCGACGAACTCAACGGGATCGAAATCGTACGGGAGGTCGCCCACGAGTGGGATCACTCGGATCTCCGCGGGACGCTCGTCTGTCTGCCCGTGCTGAACGTGCCGGGATTCATCGCCCAACAGCGCTACCTTCCGATCTACGATCGGGATCTGAACCGATCGTTCCCCGGCCAGTCCGCCGGGACCAGCTCGAAACGGATCGCCGATCGGGTGTTCCGGAACTTCATCGAGCCGTGCGATCTCTGTCTGGATTTTCACACGTCGACGCGTGGACGGAGCAACATGTTACACGCCCGTGCCGATATGGCCGACTCCGCGGTCGCGCGGGTCGCGAACGCCTTCGCCTCGAACGTCATCATCGACAGCGAGGGACCGGACGGCTCGTTGCGCCGGGAGGCGAGCAAGGCGGGGACGCCATCGATCACCGTCGAACTCGGCGAGGCCCACCGGTTTCAGCGACCGCTCATCGACGCCGCGCTCGAGGGGGTCCTGTCGGTGATGGCCGAGTTCGGCATGCTGGAGACGGAAACCGTCAAATGGCCCGGCTGGCGGACCGTTATCGAGGGATCCGACGAGAAGACCTGGCTGCGGGCCGACGCCGGCGGGCTCGTCGATATGCACCACGAACGGGGCTCGCTCGTCGAAGCCGGCGAGACTGTCTGTACGATCTCGGATCCGTTCAAGGCCGAGGTGACCAAAATCGAGGCGCCCTTCACCGGACTCCTCATCGGGATCCCCCAGAACCCCCTCGTGTACCCGGGAAACCCGCTGTGTCACCTGGTCGCTCTCGAGGAGCCCACGCTCCGGGCGGTCCGACAGATACGCGGGTAGGTGGCTGATTAAACGACTCCCGACACCGAGTTCCCCGACAACCGTTCGCAGGTAGTAACTACTATACCGACGCGGTCCGGAGAATACGGTGCATGAGTCAATCGTACGACCGAGGTCTGATAGAGGACTTCGGGCGGTGGCAAGAGTTCTCCGCCGGGATGTGGGCCTGGATCTTCCACAAGTTCACCGGCTGGGTACTCATCGGCTATCTGTTCACACACGTCGCCGTGTTGAGTACCGCGACGGTGGACGGGGCGACCTACACGTCGACCCTCCAGGGGCTCGAGAGCCTCCTTCTCGTCCGGTTTCTGGAGGTCGGCCTGCTCGCGGTCGCCGCCTTCCACATACTCAACGGGATCCGGCTGCTGTTCGTCGATCTCGGCGTCGGGCTCGGGGCACAGGACAAGGCGTTTTACGCCGCGCTGGTAGCGACCGCGGCCGTCACGGTCGCGAGTATTCCGACGTTCCTCGTGGGGGCGTTCTGATATGGCGGAACATTACTCCTCCTTCGAGCCGAAGGGGACCCGCTGGCTGATACAGCGGATTACGGCCGCGTTCCTAGTAGTCGTGTTGGCGTATCACTTCATGATGCTCCACTTCGTCAACCACGCGGCCGAGATCACCTTCGCCGGGACACAGGTCCGGATGAGCCAGGTCGGCTACTTCGCGACGATGGTGCTGTTTTTGATCACCGCGGCGTTCCACGGCGTCAACGGTGTGTACAACGCACTCGTCAATCAGGGTCTCGACGGCACCCAGAAAACCGTCGTCAAGTGGCTTCTCGTTGTCGCTGGAGCGCTCTTGATCGTCCAGGGGATCCGCGTCGCGAGCGCCATGACGGGGCTGTTCTAACCATGAGTACGCAAATCCAGGAAAGCGAGACCGAAACGGAGACAGAAGAGACGTCCGAACACCAAACGCGGCGGCTGGCCGAGAAGCGCGAACGGGCGGACATGGCCGAACGGGCCGAGACCGACCTCTCGGGCGCCGACGAGACGGCCCGGATCAAGGTCTTCCGGTACGACCCCGAGGTCGAGGGCAAGAAGGATCCCCGGTTTGACACCTTCGAGATCCCGTTCACCAAGGGGATGACGGTGCTCGATGCCCTCATCTACGCGCGGGATCACTTCGACTCCTCGCTTACCTTCCGGCACTCCTGTCGGCAGGCCATCTGTGGGTCGGACGCGCTCTTTATCAACGGCCGACAGCGGCTCGGCTGTAAGACCCAGATGGTCGATCTGGAGTGGCCGGTCCAGATCGAACCGCTGCCGCACGCCGAGGTCGTCAAGGACCTGGTCGTCGATATGGAACACTTCTACGACCAGATGGAGGCCGTCGAGCCGTACTTCCAAACGAACGACCTCCCGGACGGTGAACTCGAAGAACAGAAACAGACCAGAGAGAACCGAGAGAAGGTGAAGATGTCCACGCGGTGTATCTGGTGTAGCGCGTGCATGTCTTCGTGTAACATCGCGGCGGGCGACAACAAGTATCTAGGTCCGGCGGCGATCAACAAGGCCTACCGCTTCGCGATGGATCACCGGGAGGGCGAGGACATGAAGGAACACCGCATCAACATCATCGAGCAAGAACACGGCGTCTGGCGGTGTCAGACGCAGTTTTCCTGTACGGAGGTGTGTCCCAAAGACATCCCGTTGACGGAACACATTCAGGAGCTGAAACGCGAGGCAGTCAAAAGCAATCTGAAGTTCTGGTAACCGTACGCTCAAGACGCTCAAATCCCAACTACAAACTATGACAATACACGAACACGACGTCGTCGTGGTCGGTGCCGGCGGAGCCGGACTCCGCGCCGCGATCGCGGCCGACGAGGAAGGCGCCGATGTGGCGATGGTCACGAAACTCCACCCGGTCCGTTCGCATACCGGCGCGGCCGAGGGCGGTATCAACGCCGCCCTTCGGGACGGCGACGACTGGGAACTGCACGCCTACGACACCATGAAGGGGTCGGACTACCTCGGGGACGCCCCCGCTATCGAGACACTCGCCCAGGACGCTCCCGAAGAAGTCATCCAGCTGGAGCACTGGGGGATGCCCTTCTCGCGGGAGGACGACGGCCGCGTCTCCCAGCGGCCCTTCGGCGGGCTGTCGTTCCCCCGGACGACCTATGCCGGCGCCGAGACCGGCCACCATCTGCTGCATACGATGTACGAGCAGGTCGTAAAACGGGGAATCAAGGTCTACGACGAGTTCTACGTCAGCCGGCTCGCGGTCACTGACCACGACGACCCGGAGGATCGGGCGTGTCACGGCTGTATCGCCTACGACATCAAATCCGGCGAGGTAGTCGGCTTCCGGGCGAGAAACGGCGTCGTACTGGCGACCGGCGGCGACGGGCAGGTCTTCGATCACACGACAAACGCGGTCGCGAACACCGGCGACGGCCCGGCGATGGCCTACCGGGCCGGTGTCCCCGTAGAGGACATGGAGTTCGTTCAGTTCCACCCGACGACGCTGCCGTCGACGGGCGTACTCATCTCCGAGGGCGTCCGCGGGGAGGGCGGCATCCTCTACAACAGCGAGGGCGAGCGGTTCATGTTCGAATCCGGCTACGCGAACAACGCGGGCGAACTCGCCTCCCGCGACGTCGTCTCTCGGGCCGAGCTGACGGAGGTCAACGAGGGCCGCGGGTTCGAAGACGAGTACGTCTATCTCGATATGCGTCACCTCGGCGACGAGCGCATCTACGACCGGCTGGAGAACATAATCCACCTCGCGGAGGACTTCGAGGGGGTCAACCCCGTCGAGGAGCCGATGCCGGTCAAACCCGGCCAGCACTACCACATGGGCGGCATCGAGACGAACGAGCACGGCGAGACCTGCGTATCGGGCCTGTACGCCGCCGGCGAGTGTGCGTGTGCCTCGGTTCACGGCTCGAACCGCCTCGGCGGCAACGCCCTGCCGGAACTCATCGTCTTCGGGGCCCGTGCGGGACACCACGCAGCCGGGCGCGATCTCGGAGAAGCGGAGGTGCCGACCGGCCCCTCGGCCGAAAGTGAATCCGAGGATTCGCTCGACACGCCGGTCAATCCCGGCGCACTCGATGCCTCCGACAGCGACGTCGCGGCCGACGGCGCCCTCGTCGAACCCGACGAACTGGTCGAACGCGCCGTCGAGACCGAACGCGATCGAATCGAAACGATGCTCGAATCCGACGGGACGAACCACGCCGAGATCCGCGAGGACCTCCAGCAGGCGATGACCGAGAACGTCAACGTGTTCCGGGAGAAAGAGAGCCTGAAGGAGGCGCTGGAGGTCATCCGCGAGTGCCGCGAGCGCTACCAGAACGTCGCCGTCTCGGATCCCTCCCGGACGTTCAACACCGATCTCATCCACACGATCGAGACCCGCAACCTCATCGACATCGCCGAGACGATCACGCTCGGGGCCCTCGCACGCGATGAGTTCCGGGGGGCCCACTGGCGCCGGGAACACCAGGAACGGAAGGACGACGAGTGGCTCAAACACACGATGATCGCCTGGAACGACGGTTCGCCGCAGCTCTACTACAAGCCGGTCGTCCTCGAAGGCGAGAACAAAGAGTACGAACCGAAGGTCCGCTCGTACTGAGACGGCCCTCCGGGCCATCTGTCGTCGGTTGGTTTCCCTCTCCGAGGCCAAACGCCGAGGCGCTTCACCCGATAAAACCGTCCGTGCTCCACTCGGCGTCGTCGCCTTCCGGTTCGATCGACACGGGAGCGCTCACTAGCACGAAGGCGGCTTCCTCGTCGTCGTTTCGGATCTGTCGGGTCGCCTCCGGCGGGATCCAGACGGCATCGCCGGTCTCCATCCCGACGGATTCGCCGTCGATGACGACCGTCGCGGTCCCCTCGATGAGGACGTAGATCTCCTCGTGGCCGTTCTCGGTGTGATCGTGGGGTCGGCTCTTCCAGTTCGGCTCACACCGCGTGATCGTGACGCCGACGTGCTCGCTTTCGAGAGGTTCTCTGAGAAAGTGCATCCCCCCGGAGACTGGCTCGATCTCGCGGTAGTTGACGCGTTTGTACGTGCTCATACCCCCCGTAGAACGGCCACCGAAATAGTTGTCACGCCGTGACAGGGGCGTTGGTCAGGCCGAAAGGACCCGTTCGATCCGTTCGTTTCCCGACTCGGGGGGGCGGTCGGCCATCCCGGCGACTGCATCGAGGAACGCGATCCGGTAGCTCGCCGGCCCGTCGTAGGAGCCGTCGGTCGCGGCGCGTTCTCCCGCCAGCCCGAACCCGACCGCCCCGGAAAGCGCTGCCTCGAGGGGGCGATCGAGCTCGATCCCGGCGGCGAACGTCGCGAGCGTGACGCCGAGCATACAACCGGTTCCGACGACTTGCCCCATCATAGGGTGGCCGACGGCGAGTTCGTATGCGCCCTCGGCGTCGGCGACGACATCCGTCTCCCCGGAGGCGACGACGACGGTGTCGTACTCGCGGGCACACGAGACCGCACGCTCGGCGATCTCGGCGTACTCGCCGACGGACTCGACGCCACGGACCTCGGCGTCGGCCCCCGAAAGCGCCGTGATCTCGGCGTGGTTTCCCTTCAGGACCGTCACGTCGAGTTCCTCGACCAGCCGGGTCGCCACGCGCGTCCGGGTCGGCGTCGCGCCGACTCCCACCGGATCGACGACGAGCGGCAGACCGTGTTCGCTTGCCGCCCCGCCGGCGGTCAGCATCGTCGCCTCGCCGGCCTCGTCGACCGTCCCCATGTTCAACAGACAGCCGTCGGCGGCGGCGACCATGTCTCCGACCTCCCGTTCGTCGTCGGACATGACCGGCAACCCGCCCCAGTGGAGCGTGACGTTGGCCACGTCGTTGACGGTGACGTTGTTCGTCACGGCGTTGATGAGCGGTTCGGTATCGGCGATCGCGCCGAGGGCCCCCGCGAGATCGGTTTCGACCTCAGACATCCGCGTTCACCCCCCGGACGGCAGCTCCGAGTCGTCTGGTCGCGGCCTCGGGATCGTCGGCACCGGTGATCGCGGAGATGACGGCGACGCCGTCGGCGCCCGCCTCGACGACCGGTCGGGCGTTTTCGGGCGTGACGCCGCCGATCCCGACGAAGGGGAGGTCGGTCGCTTCTCGGACCGCCCGGATACGGTCGAGCCCGATATCCGACTGCTCGGGGTCGGTCTCCTTCGAGGTGGTTCCGTAGACCGCCCCGACACCCAGATAATCGGCACCCTCGCGTTCGGCCCGGCGGGCGGTTTCCGGTGTCGAAACCGATCGACCCACGAGGGCGTCCTCTCCGAGCCGGTCGCGCGCGACCGCGATCGGCAGGTCGTCGTCACCCAGATGGACGCCGTCGGCGTCGATCGCGGCGGCGAGATCGATCCGGTCGTTGACGATCAGCGGGATGTCGGCTTTACGAGTCAGTTCACGGACCGTCCGTCCGAGTTCATAGCGGTCCCGGGCGCTCGTGCCCTTCTCGCGCAACTGGACGGCGTCGACGCCGCCGCGGATGGCGGCTTCGACGATCTCGGCGGTCGATCGATCCCCCGACAGCGCCGTATCGGTCACCAGATACACGTCGAAACGCTGGGTCATACAACCGACTGGTACGCCTCGCCGGGGTATCGGTCTTTCCGTTCGAGCCGGGTGTATCCGATCCGGTGGTGTTCGCTTTCATCCGACCGGTTACAGCCCCAGCGCAGAGAGCGGATCGAAGCCGATCCCAAGGTACTCGACGGTCCCGAAGCGGAGATAGATACCGGCGATCCCGAGAACGCCGGTGATCGGCGGCGGCGCCGTGATCGGGACGCCGACTGTTGGAGAGACCACACGGAGAAAAACCGGATCACAGCGCCAGGATCGGGAGGACGAGGTCGGTGCTCATCGTTCGGTTCGGCCCGAGACTCCATCCGATAAAGTGGTTCGGGAGATCCCGGACTACCCCTGGGTTACCTCTTCGACCGCCTCGACGACGTCCTCATCGACGCGCCAAAGATACAGCGTCGCGTAACTCCGGTAGGGCGCCCACCGTTCGGCTTCGCTCACCATCTCCTCTCGGCTCATTTCTTCCTCGAAGAGCGTTCGCATTCCCTTCCGGACACCCAGATCGCCGACCGGAAACACGTCCGGACGCCCCAGCGAGAACAGAAGCTGCATCCGGGCCGTCCACTCGCCGACGCCCTTGATAGTCGTTAGTTCCTCGATGACGGCCGTTTCGTCCATTCTCTCGAAGTACGCCCGGTCGTACTCGCCGTCGAACGCCCGGGCGATGTTACGGACGTACTCGGTTTTCTGCCGGGAGAGCCCACAGTTTCTGAGCAACTCCGGATCGGCGGCGAGGACCCCCGACGGGGTCACCTCGATGGACTCGAACAGGCGCTCTCTCGTCGCCTCTGCCGACGCCATCGAGACCTGCTGGCGCAGGACCGAGACGACGAGTCGGCGGAACATGTCCTCGGCCGGATCGAGTCCGAGCCGGCCGTAGCGTTCGACGAGCGGGCCGAGACGGTCATCGGAACGGAGGTGATCGTGTGGTGTCGACATGGGTGAACGGAGGGACGCCGGGGTCAAAGCTCACTCGGAAGGGGACCCCTCGGCGGTCGACCGCTCCCCGGTCGCCGTTCCGATCGGCTCGGCCGGGACTCCAGCGACGGTCGTTCCCGGATCGACGTCGTCGACGACGACGCTTCCGGCCCCGACGGAGGCGTTTTCTCCGACCGTGATCGCACCGAGAAGCGTCGCGTTCGCCCCGACGGTGACGCCGTCCTCGAGCGTCGGATGACGCTTCTCCCGGCGCATCGAATCGCCACCGAGCGTGACGCCATGGTACAGGAGGACGTCGTCACCGATCTCGGCAGTTTCCCCGATCACGACGGCCGCACCGTGATCGATGAACAGCCGGCGGCCGATGTCGGCGGCCGGGTGGATCTCGACGCCGGTGAGAAACCGCACGAACTGTGAGAGAAACCGGGCGGTGAACCGAAAGCCACGCCTCCACAGCGCGTGGGCGAGTCGATACCCCCAGATCGCGTGGAGCCCACTGTACAGAAGCGCGATTGTCGCGGCGCTCGTCGCGGCAGGATCCTTCGCGAGTGCGGTCCGGACGTCCTCTCTGAGGGACTCGAGTATCGCCGTCATACATTCGAGGGAGGCCGGCAGGCGGATCCTATCGGCGATCCGGGCCACGGGAGGGGGACGGACACTACTCGTAGTAGCTCAACCGTTCGGTGACCTCGGCGAAGGCGACGTTCTCCTGGACGTCGGTGACCTCGATCCGGACCCGTTCGCCCCGCTCGGTGTCCGGGACGATGATCACGTAGCCGCGCTCGACGCGCGTGATCCCGTCGCCCTGACTCCCGATATCCTCGATCTCGACGGTCCGGTTCTCGCCCTCCGTAACGGGCGGTTCGGGTCTGTCGGAGTCGGACGTATCCGCATCCGACTCCGGCTGGGCGTCGGTCGTCGGCGTCGCCCCCTCGGTCGTGGGCAAAAGCGCGACGCGGTACGTCTCGGACGCCTCGAGTGCGCCGAGTTCGATCTCCCGGTCGGGTAGTTCGATGAGATACGATCCGTCCCGCTGTTCGACCGTCGCCGAAAACAGACAGTGAAGTTGTTCGGAAATCTCCATAGTAACGATCTATTTGGAACTTTGGGCCCGCCTGGAACTTGACTCCACCGGTTCAACCGACGACGGGAGCGTACGGAGCGTGCAAACATAAACGAAATATAACGGTATCCGGGTTCGAATCACCGACCTCTCCGAACGGTCAACAGTGGCTTTTCGGTTCTATCGACGAGAATCGATTGTACGGAGCCGAAAACCCGTTTTCGAAGCGCCGGCTCAGTTTCGCTCGATGCGACGGAATCGAACTCTGTGACACGGGACAGAATAGTCTCGCGACGGTCACTCGCTGTCGGTTGTCCGACGCGATGCGGTCTCGATCGGCTCTCAGTTCGTCGAGTCGGCCGAGATCGGCGTCCGGTTTCACGAGTACGACTCCGCGTTCCAGTGCCGTCCCGGCCGACCCGAATCCGGGGGCAACACCGACCGACAGCCGTATTCGTTCGCGGCCGTATCGATCAGTCGATCCCGATCTCTGGTGGACACCAGGCGCGTTTCGAGATCCCATCGCTGAAGCCAGCCGCCTCACTCGGGAGCGACCGGCGACGGGCGCACGAGATCACCGTCCCGGAACCGAACCGGCTCAGGTTCCGAGACGACCCGGAGGTCGTCCCGCTTGCGGGCCTCGGCGACGAGCGACTCCGAGGCGTAGAGTCGCTCTAGGTGCATCGTATCCGTCGCCCGGAGCAGACGGATCTCGGATGGATCCCGCGGTCCGACCGTCGAGAGACACGCGAGGAGACCGGCACGGTCCGTCTCGACGCCGGCCGGCGTCCGGGCGTTCCGGACGCTGCCCGAAGTGATCGCGTTGGTGACAGTCTTTTCGAGATCCAGCTCTTTCAGCAGGTCCCGATGTACGAAGTCGGCCTGGCCGATCCCCATGGCGTTTCCGTGGGACGCGTCGGTCAGCGACCGGGTGTAAATCCGGCGAATGAACGGGGTTTCCGGTTCGGGTTCGTTGAACACGAGCATCCGACCCGTGACGTTCGTGTCCATTCCCGCCCCGCTTACGTCTTTGCCCTGCCGATCGAAGACGACGACGTCCAGTTCCTCGAACGGAAGCGTCGGCATGTACTCGTAGGCCACCTCCAGCAGTTCGGCCTCGCGCTCGAGAAAGCCCGAGGCCGGAACGCCCTCGACGATGGCCGTATCGTCGCGCTGGTCCTCGACGATCGCGACCCCGCCGACGACGGGCAGGGCGTCGACGAGTACGTCGGTGATCTCCGGGATCATGTTCCGGAAGCTCCACTCGAGCGCCCACTCGTGGGCCATCTTCGCGCCCCGCTGTTTCCCCATCCCGATGACCAGCATCTTCGAGAGCCCACTCTCGACGTCGCCGGCGAAGGAGGTGTGTGGTTTGATCCGGTTGATCGGCACGATCGCGTCGGTAGCGGCGGCGTGTGCGTCGGCGTAGACAGGGACCCCTCTGTCGGTCGTTCGGCCGACCTGTTCGACCTCCATAGTCGCGCGGATCTCACACTCGACCGCCCGTTCGGTGACACCGAGCGCTTCGAGCACCTCCAGCTGTCCGTCCACCGTCGCCCCGCCGTGGCTGCCCATCGCCGGGAACAGAAACGGTTCGTACCCCGCCTCGCGGATACCGGCGACGGTCCCACGAACGATCGCCGGGAGGTTCGCGATCCCGCGACTGCCGACACCGACCGCGACCTCGCCGCCGTCGGGGACGTCATCGAACGGGAGGGAGGCGGCCGCCTCGGCCGCACTAGCCTCGATCCGCCCGTCGGGGATCGGGTCAGTCTCCCACACCTGCTCGATGACACCGAGCGGCGGGATCTCGCGGTCCTCACACAGTTCGACGATCGTCCGCTCGGACACGACCGAACCATCGGCTTCGACCATGCGGGTCCCAACGGGACGGACCAACAAATATCTCCTGTACCCTGTGAGGGGTCGAAACCGTGGCGACGGGCCCACGACCGACCGGGGCTGTCCTGTCGACTCTTTCAAATCAGCGTGTTATTCACCATAGAGACCGCTGAAAAGTGCTGTACGCGACGGAGGAGCGAGTGCGCCGACCGGGATTTGAACCCGGGCCATGAGCTTGGAAGGCTCAGGTCCTACCACTAGACCATCGGCGCGCAGTTCGGCGTAACACCACGCCGTATAAGACCCTTTTCGTTCCGTACAGGGCGTTCGAGGAGCGGTCACTCGGAGGCGAGCAACACCCCGAACAGCGCGGCCAGGACGACCCCGACCCCGGCGATAGCGGGGAACGCGGCGATAATCCCCCATCTCGTCGCGAGAACGCCGAACACCGCCGGGCCGATCGCGCTGCCGAGCGCAGAGCCGGTCTGGACGACACCGAAGAGGCTGCCGCTGTGGGCTTCCTCGGCTCGTTCGGAGACCAGGGCGTTTTTCACCGGGTAGACGGCGTACATCGCGGCCCCGATCACGACGAACCAGGCGACGAGTGCCGCGATCAGGAGGACGAACGGAAGGCCCGCGGTCGCGTGTGCGACGAGCAGGCTCGCCCCGACCAGTACCGCGGTCGCGAGGGCGGCCCCGATCCCGAGATAATACCGGTTCAGCCGGTCGGCGAGGTCCCCGCCCCAAAGCGAGGCGACGCTGCCGCCAACGAGCAGCGCGAAGAACGCGAGGTTGCTGACCGACACCGTCGCGCCGGTCTCGGCGGCGACGTAGGAGGTGGTGAACGTCTGTATCGCGCGGTGTTGCAGCGACATGACGAGCGTGATGAGACACAACAGCCCGATATCGCGGGTCGCCAGTTCGGTCGCCGTCGCCCGAACACCCCGGACCCACTCGGTAGCGGCGATCCGACCGCCGTCGGATCGGATCGAGGGCGTCACGTCGACATCGAACGATACGAGAAAGTACGCGACGAGAAGCGTCGCGCTGCCACCGAGCAGCGCCGCGCCGAGCAGGGCGATACGCCAGCCCGAAACCGCCGCCAGTCCCCCGACGGCAAGCGGTGCGGCCATCGTTCCGAGCGTGCCGCCGACCCCGAACACGCCCATCGCTTTCCCCTCCGTGTCGGCGGTTTCGATATCGCTGATAATAGAGAGGCCCGTCGGATGGAACGTGCTGCCGGCGATCCCGGCGACTACCTGTGCGATCGCCAGGGCTCCGTAGGTGGTAGCCATCCCCGCGATGACGATCCCACCGGTCATCCCGACGAGCCCCGCGAGCATGAGCCGGTTTTTCCCGATCCGGTCGGCGACGAGTCCGGCGGGGAGCTGGAACAGCGAGTACATGACGAAAAAGACCGTAAGGAGAAATCCAGCCTGCCCGTAGGTGACGCCGAGATCGGCGATCAAAAGCGGGATGATCGGCGGAATGACGATCGAGAAGAACTCGTTGATACCGTGTCCGACCGTGATCGGCCCGACGGTTCTGGGGCGACTGACCTCCGTCATCCGCCGCAGTGCCCCAGGCATCTCTAACGGACGGTTATCCGGTAATAATAAAAAGCGTACTGCTCGTCCCTGCCGGAGGTGACTGTCCCGTCAGAGGCTCTCCCGTGTCCCAATAACAAAAACGCGGAGACCGGACAGAGGTTCTTAGTGCGACGGGGACGATCGACAACCTGTATGGAGGACCCGGAAGACGAGTTCGAATGGATCAGCGAGGAGGACCTTCGGGCGGCGACCGACGACGAACTCGTCGAGCAGGTAATGACGCTGCAAAAGCACGTCCACACGCTGCAAAACGATCTCGACGAACTGCGGGAGCTAGTGTATCTGTTGCTTGATCTCCAGACCGGACTCGTCGAAGAGTTCCATCCGGAACTGCACGCGCTCCTAGAAGAACTCGAAACCGAAGGTGCCTCGGGGGACGTGATCGACTTCGACACCGAACCCGAGTGATTGACCGTCCGGGGACGGCTCGTTCCTCAAAAAACCGCCTCACGCCTTCTCGACGACCGCATAGCAGTTACCCGCCGAGGTGAACGACTCCGCGACCGAAAGCGCACTCGCATCGAGATCGGCGTCGAACTCCTCGGGTGCGTAGATGTGGTAATACCGCGGGACGGTCGTTCCGTCGGGGAGCGTCCAGCCGACCTCGGTATCGAATCCCGTCCCCGTATCGCCGTCCTCGAAGCGGTCGTGGGTAGTGCTCCAGACGCTGACGAGGGCGGCTCCGTCGGCGTCGAGCACACGGGCGAGTTCGTCGAGGCTCCGCCGTCGGAGACGGCGCTCGGGCAGGTGATGAAGCGTCGCGATATAGAGCGCGAGCCCGACGCTGTCGTCGGCGAGCGGGAGCGCGGTCGCGTCGCCCTCGATGAGGTCCGCCCGGGGGACCCGTCCTCGGGCGATCGAAAGCAACTCCGGGCTGAGATCGAGGCCGACGACGCGGTCGGCGTGTCCGAGGAGCAACTCGGTGTGGCGGCCGTTGGCACAGCCGATATCGAGCGCCACCTCGGCGCGTCGGCCCGCACAGAAGGACTCGACGTCCGGCCACGGACGGTCCCGCGTCGCCGCGAAGTGTTCGGCGATCCGCTCGTAGGTCCCGCGCACGCCGTGACGATCGTTTCCGTCCATACCCCGGGTTTCCGGAGCACGGACAAGAAAACGCCGGTCGAGGCCGGACCGACAGTCAGGTTAGAACGACCAAAACGAGGTACGTGACGAGGAGCATCGCCGTCGCGTGTTTCATGCCGTCCTTGACCGATCCGTTGCCCATGACGCCGCCGACGAGCCCCGAGACGACCGACTGGACGAGCGCGGTATGAAAGAACACGCGCTGGTAGGCTTCCCGATCGACGCTCGAGCCGCCGAGTCCCGGTACCCCGGCGGCACGGGCGTTGGCGGCGCTGCTGGTGTCCGGAAGGTTCGGGATCAACACCTGCTCTAAGGCCAGAATAACCACGAGGAAGACGAGAAACGAGACGTAAATCACGACGAGATACGTGAACATCTCCTGTTTGCGCTGTTTGCGGAGCATGAGATCCGAACGGACCTGTCGGGCGGCGATCCGGAGGACGGGACCGATCTCGTTGGAAGCCCGCATCGCATTCGTGATCAGCGTCACCACCCTGGTCACCGAGGCCGTTCGTACCCTGGATTCGAACCGCGAGAGAGCTTTCTCGGCGGTAGCACCCCAGTTCATGTCCCGCCAGATGCGCTCGACCTCCGCATCTAGGGCCCCGACATCGCTCTCGCGGACCCGGTCGAACGAAGAGACCATCGCGATCCCGGCCTCGTTAAGACTGGCGAGACGCTCGAGGAAGTCCGGAACAGCGTCTTCGAGCCGTCTGAGCTGTCGTTTCCTGTACTCGTAGACGACGGCGAACGTCCCCATGAGGAAGACGACCGCCTGCACGAGGAGATCGTCGAGCACTTCGATATCGATGGCGTCGGCCGCCATCGCCGCCGGGAGCCGATAGCCGGTCACGAGGACGGCGATCGGGACCGTCACGTACAGCAGCCGAACGGGACGTTCGATGACGGATGCGACCGGCGTCGCGAGCGTCTTCCGGACCGAACGAAGCCGTCGGTACGCCATGAGCCGTCCGTGGTTGTCCGCCGACTCCGGGCTGGCGTAGCCGCCGTCGGATTCGATCCGCCGACCGCCGATCGGGGCCTCCGTTTCCGACATCCGATCCCGCGATCCGTCCGTTCCTGCCCGAAGCGGCTGGGTAACCTCGAGCAGGTAGCCTAAAAAGAGGAGGTTCGTCGCCGGGAGGATCAGGTACGCGATCATCCGCATCACCAACAGCGTGTCGCTGACCGTCAACCCGATTATCAGAAGGATCGTGATCAGAAACAACATTCCCGCGACGGCGACGGTGACGTACACCTCGGCGGTCGTCGCCAGCAGGTTCAGTATCTCGGCCTGTTGTTCTTCGGCCTCCTCGCGGTAGCGATCGTACTGTTCGCTGAGAAATTCCGAGACGCTGCCGCCGCTCTGGAGAATACTCGCGAAGTTCTCGGTGAACGTCGAGAACTGCTGGGACGGTGTCCGATCGGAGAGGTCCTCGACGGCCGTCACGAGATCGACGTTGAACAGGTCCATGTTCCGGACAGCCGTTTCGATCTCAGTCGCGCCCTCCCCGAACACGTTCTCGTTTGCGGCGAGGGTCCGGAACACGGCCGGGACAGACATTCCCCCGCGAGAGAGTGCGTACATGAACGCGACCATCCGAGGAAGCCCCGCGTCGATCTTTCGTTCGCGTGCGTCCGCCCGGATCGCCGGAAGCCGCCATCGGACGGTGTAGGCGCCGACCGCGGCGACGATCCCGATACCGACGCTCCCGACGGCGAGCAGGCCGAACTGCTCGGTCCCGAGGTTCGGATCGTCACCGAAGAACGCTACCGGATCCGTCCAGAGCTCGGCGGCGTCAGCCAGCGCGAACACGCCCACGCCGGCGTAGAACGCGGCGATAGCCGAGACGAAGCCGGCAACGATGACATAGAGGTACGTCTTGCTCGCGTACTCCCGGTACGGGCTCCCCATCGCCGCGGATCGCAACAGCCGCTCGCGGCGGGCGTCGAACTCGATCCCCCGACCGCCGAAGAGCCGGAACGCGGTTCTTGTGAGAGTGCGGTCGAGACGGGCGCTGGCCGGCGCCAAGAGAAACGGGGTCAGAAGGGCGACCCCGAGGACAAGCGGGACCAGCCGGAGCATCTCAGTTCCCCGGCTCCGACGGTACCGGCTCGCTCGCCGTCTCGGCTTCCGATCCGGCGGCCTCGATCCGATTCATGATATCGTCAGGGGCGGCGTAGTACCGGTTGACCATCGCTGTAAACCGCTCGTAGCCGTTTACCTCGCGATCCTGAAGGAACGCGAGAAACCGCCTGCGGCGGCGCATCTCCTCGAGGAGATCGGTCTTCGACCAGCCGCGCTCCTCGGCGATCTCCTCGGTGATCCTCGCCGTCCCTTCCTCGAAACTGTCCGACGCGGAGTCCCACCGGTAGGCGCCGGTGTAGTCGAGTTCGCCCGTCCGCTGGTCGATCCCTTCGATCTCGGCGATCGTGTCGGCCCGCCTGACCCGTTCGCTGCCGAAGCGGGCCAGCGTCTGCACACAGAGGATATCCAGCGACTGGACCATCGATCGGGGGACGTTGATCGGCTCGTTCTCGAGGCGGTTGATGACCGTCTGGACCGAGTCGGCGTGCATCGTCGATAGCGTCGTGTGCCCAGTGTTCATCGCCTGAAACAGCGTGATCGCCTCCTCGCCACGGACCTCGCCGACGATGATGTACTCGGGGCGGTGCCGCAGCGCCGACCGAAGCAGATCGTACATCGTCACGTTCGCCGCGTCGTCGAGCCGATCGCGAGTCACACTGGAGAGCCAGTTGTCGTGGTGCAAGGACAGCTCTCGGGTGTCCTCGATAGTGATCAGTTTCGAGCGCGGCGGGATGAACATCGAGATCGCGTTCATCGAGGTCGTCTTGCCCGACGCCGTCCCGCCGGCGAAGACGAGGTTTTTGTTGTGTTCGATCGCCAGCCACAGATACGCCATCTGCTCGAGGGAGTAAGTCCCGAACTCGAGGAGATCGATCGGCGTGAACGGCTCCTCGCTGTATTTCCTGACGGTGAACGCCGACCCGTGGGGCGTCACTTCCTCTCCGAGCGCGAGTTCCGCACGCGATCCGTCCGGCAGCGTGGTCTCGACGATCGGGCTGCCGACCGAGATGTGGCGTCCCGCCTGCTGGGCCATCGACACCACGTAATCGTCGAGGGCGCTCCGCCCGAAGGAGACGTTCGTTTCGATGTCCTGGTAGTCCTCGTGGTAGGCGTACAGCGGAATCTCGTAGCCGTCACAGGAGATGTCCTCGATGTGGGGATCGTGCATCAGCGGGTCGATCGGACCGAACCCCTGGAACCGTCGGTAGAGGTAATAATACAGCCGATAGATGACAGCGGCGTCGATATCGACCCCGTACCGTTCGAGCCGCCGTCTGAGTTCGAGCATGAGACTCTCCTCGGGCGGCCCCTCGTGGGTGCCGTACAGAAGCGGCGTCCGGACGTCGTCGTAAAGCGTTTCAAGCAGATCACTCTCGAAGCGATCGAGTTCCGGCTCGATGGCCAGATACTGGTGCTCGTTTTCGTCCTCGTCGTATGTGATCGCGGCGTAAGAAAAGGGTGGATTGAGCCAGTACCGCTCGACGAGCCGGTCGACGAACGGCCGGTCGCCGACGATCGGGTCGTCCTCGCCGGGGCGGTACGGTCCCTCCGGAACTGACGACCCCCGAAGCGTATCGACGGTGTAAGCCAGTCGCTCGCGGATGGAACCAACCCCGTCGTCCGATCGATCCTGTGGCATCTTTGGAACCTCCGACCGTGGATGTAACACTGTACGCGAGCAATTAAGATAAATGTCCGCCGCGTTCGGCCGCCCGGATGGTCCATCCGGAGAACGCCACGCGTCTGACGGGGGCGTTACGTTCATGCGTGGGCGGCCCCTATTGCCGGACAGGTAGGGATGCGCCGCGATTATTTCACTCTGGAGGCGGCGGGTGTGCAGACCGACGACTCGGGACGGCCGACCGTGCGGATCACGTACGAGGGGCCGACCGAGGAACTCGAGTCACGACTCCGCCGCGGGGGAACACCGCTCGACGGCGACGGGGTCGATATCACCTACCGGCTGCAGAACGCCCTCGACGCCGACAACCCGAAGGGGGTCTTCGCTATCGCCGATCGCGTCACCGGCGAGTACGTCCTCGAGTTGAACGCCGACGCGGAGACGGTGTTTTCGGTGATCGAAACCGTCGCCGACGGCGACGAGAAGAACGGTCACTACCGGCTCGTCATCGAGACCGACGACGGGAGCGAACTCGCGGTCTACGAGAAATCGACGCTTCTGGTTTACGACCACGGGGGCGATTTGCTCCGCGAGAGGAGTCTCATCCCGAGCGGCGTCGAAATCTGATCAGGCGCCGAACTCCGTTTCGGTGACCCGGACGACGAGCGTTTCCTCGGTTTCGTTGAGATCGTACTCGGGCAGCTCCGGGCCCGTCCGGGTGACGAACATCGGTTCGAGGAGTTCGCCGTCGGCGACGCCGAACACTTTCAGGTATCGCCCGGATTCCTCGGGGGCACACTCGCCGTCGCGGACCGCCGAGGCGAGCGACCGCGAGAGCCACTCCTCGTCGCTGATCGACGGTTCGAACACGAGCGCCTCCGCGACGAACCGGGCCAGGTACCAATCGAGATCGTTCAGAATCGAGACGGCAGCACCCAGCGAGACCGTCCCGAGGGCGACCGTGTTCTCGTAGGGGGCAGTCAGATCGTACGTCGAAAGCGCCTCGCGGGCGGTCTCGCGGCTGACGAGTTCGTATCGGAGTTCGACGTCGTCGTCGCCGACAAGACACACCCGCGTCATGGCTCGACGTCGGCGGCGAGGGAAAAAAGCGGTTTCGCCTCCCGACGTCAGAACGTCGTCAGTTCGCCGTCGATGACGCGCTGGGTGATGTCGGTCACGTTTTCGAGTTCACGATCGACGATCGCCCTTATTTCGGCCTCGATGTCGTCGACCTCGATGCCGTCCTCGGTTACGAGCGTCGCGTCGGCGACGTGAGGGCGGTCGATCGGCTGGCCGATCTGCGAGAGCAGTCGGATCCGGATCTCCTCGATGCCCGCGACCTCCCCGACGACGGCGTGGGCGATCTCCGTCGACAGGAGGTTGTAGATCTTCCCGATGTGGTTGACCGGGTTCTTTCCGGAGGTCGCCTCCATCGACATCGAGCGGTTCGGCGTGATGAGGCCGTTGGCACGGTTGCCGCGACCGACCGAGCCGTCGTCGCCCTGTTCGGCACTCGTCCCCGTCGTGGTCAGATAGATCGATCCGTCCTCGTAGTTGTCAGCGGTGTTGACGTGGACCGTCACGTCGCGGTCGGTGTATGTAGCAGCGAGATCCTCGACGAACGTCCGGATCCCGGCAATCGTCTCCTCGTACTCGTCGATGTCGGCGACGTATCGATCGACGATCGCGGCGGCGACGGTCACGTCGATCGCCTCGCCCTCGCGTTTGCCCATCACCTTGATGTCCTGACCGACGCCCGGGTTCTCGTCGCTGTAGCGGCCGTTGAGCTGTCGCTCCGTCTCGAGGACGATCGTTTCGGTCTCGGTCAGCGGCGCGTGTCCGACGCCGAAGGAGGTGTCGTTCGACATCGGGACCTGCTTGCCGTCCTCGCCGAAAACTTCCTGTAGGTCACCCGACCCCTCACCGAGTCTGACGTCGACGACCACGTCCGTACCGAAATCGATGAACGGGAAGTTCTCCGTGATGTACTCGCGGGCCGCCCGGAGGGCGATCGTCTCGGCGGGGATTCTCGTACCCCCGTATTCTTTGGTCGCCCGACCCGTGATCAGAAGATAGATCGGATCGATGACCTCGCCGCCGCCGAAGGCCGGCGCCGCGCTGCCCGCGACGAGCTGGGTCTCGTCGGTGTTGTAGTGGAGCACCTTCCCGACGCGGTCGATGTACTCCCGCGCGAGCGCCTGTGAAACGTGTTCCGCGATCCCGTCACACAGCGAGTCGGGATGGCCGAGCCCCTTCCGCTCGACGATCTCGACGTCCTGAGCTTCGACCGCGCGGCCCACGACGGGCTCGACGCGGATGTTTCGGTCAGTCATTGCGGTCCCGTACTCCTCGGGCGGTTCTATAACTTACGGAAACCAAATTGACCATATAGATTACCGGTGTGCATGTATCGGAGAGAGCGGATCGGCCTATTCACCGATCGGCCTCGATCAAAAGGCCCAGATACGAACGCCGAATCTGACTCTCGGGATCGAACCCCAGCCGCTGGAGCAGTTCGGCCGCCCCTTCGCGAGCCGGCTCGATCACCTCCGCTTCGGTCTCGACTTCGAGGAACTCCCCGAGCCCCGAGACGGTATCGAGTGTGACGGTGTACTCCCCGTGTCGGAACCGCTCGCGGGTCTTTTCGACCGTCGCGGCAGGCTCGAATCCGAGCCGCTCGAGGATGCCGTCGAAGACCGCGCCGTCGGCGATGGCCGTCTCCAGTTCCGTTCGGGTCTTCGATTCGGCCTCGACGAGCGGACCCTTGTACGTGACCCGCGTTTTCTCGCCCTCCGTGGCGGCCTCACGGCGGATTCTGAGTGCCTCGTCCGTCTCGGCGAACTCCCGAACCGGGTGATCGTAATAGGTATCCACCTGCCGCACCGTTCCCTCGGGGACAGCGCCGAGTCCCGACAGCCTCGACCGGACGCGGTCGTGGTCGGCCCGCACCTTCATTTCCACTTCGTACATGGCGGTGAGGTCTCGGTCGACGGGCAAAAACGCCGTGGCTCCGTCCCGCAGTGAAACGTGATTGTTAAGGGTGCGACGGCTGTCGTAGGGAGTATGAGCGACGAATCCGATGACGTCGAAGAGACCGAACCGGCCGACGAAGTAGCGGAGACGGCCGACGCCGAACCCAACGGCACCGAGACCGAGGAGCCGGACGACGACGAAGCGGAGGCGACGGGTCTACAGGACGGCGATTTCGTCCGGATCGGCTACACCGCCAGAACCATCGAGGACGGCCAGCTTGTCGACACGACCGACGAGGAAGTCGCCGAGGAGGAGGGCGTCGCCGACCAAGGCGAGTTCGAACCCCGCGTGATCGTACTCGGGGAGGGACACCTATTTCCGGCGGTCGAGGACGACGTCCGCGGCAAGGAGGTCGGCGACGGGGGCAGCGTCGTCGTGAGCGCCGAGGAGGCCTTCGGCGAGTACGACGAGGAGGAGGTCCGGACCGTCTCGGCCGACAAGATCGACGAGGACGACCGCTATCCCGGCGCACGGATCCAGATCGACGGCCAGGAGGGCGTCCTCGAGACGATCATCGGCGGGCGCGCACGTGTCGATTTCAACCACCCGCTCGCCGGCGAGGACATCGAGTACGACTACGAGATCCTCGGTACCGTCGAGGAGGACATCGAGCAGGCGCGGGGTCTGCTGAACATGTTCCTCGATATCGACCTCGAGATGTGGGTCGAGACCGACGAGGTCGAGGAGACCCGCGTCGAGGAGCCCGACGACGAGGACGACGAGGACGCTGAGCCCGAAACCGTCACCGAAACCGTCGAGAAGCGAACGCTCTACGTCGAGTCGACGCCCCAGCTCTCGATGAACCAGCAGTGGATGATGCAGAAACAGCAGATCGCCGGCCAGCTTATTGATCTGACCGATATCGACCGGATCCTGGTCCAGGAGATCCTCGACGGCGACATGGGGATGGGCATGGGCGGGATGATGGGCGGCATGGGCGGTGCCGGGGGCGACGTCGATATCGAGGAAGCCCTCGAAGAGGCCGACATCGACGCCGACGAGATCGCCGAAGAACTCGAGTAACGCCGCGGTCCCGGCGCGGTCCTATTTTCCGGGCGGCTCCAGATCCCGCCCGAACTCGTCGAACCGCTCGAGGTCCGCCGGGAGATCGTAAGGGATCCGCCGTTCGTCCCGTAGCGACTGATGCTCGGTGTCGATCGGATCCGCGACGTCCTCCCAGCCCGGCTTGATCCGGACGCTTTTCGCCGGCTGACCGACGACGATGTGGTGGGCGGGGACGTCCGACTGGACGACGCTCCGGGCCCCGACGATGGCGTTCTCGCCGACCTTACAGCCGGCCCGAACCATCGCGTCGAAAGTCATCCGGGCGTCGTCTTCGAGGATCGTGTGGTAGTTGTCGACCTCGGTCTGGTCGACGATGTCGTGGTCGTGGCTGTAGATGTGGACGCCGTCGGAGACCGACACCCGATCGCCGATCGTCAGCCGGCCGCGGTCGTCGAGGTGGACGTCGTCGTGGACGACGACGTTGTCGCCGACGGAGATGTTGTGGCCGTAGGTGAACGTGATCCCCTTGAAGAACCGACAGCTCTCGCCACACTCCGCAAAGAGGTGCTCGGCGAGCATCCGACGGAACCGGAGGGCGAACTCGACGTTGTCGGCCATCGGCGTGGCGTCGAACTGCCGCCAGAGCCACTGGAGGTGTTTCGACCGTTCGAACTTCGTCTCGTCTTTCTCGGCGTAGTACTCGCTTTCCAGCGTCGCGTTGCAGGGATCATAACCCTGGAGTCGGACGCGTTCGGCCGGGGAGACGGATTCGCCGGCCTGCCACCGGTCGTAGGCCTCCCGGTCGCCGTGGAGGTCGACGAGGACGTCCTCGACGACCGCGCAGGTGTCCTCCTCGCTCGAAAGCCGGCGATCGACCGTCTCGAGGAACGTCTCGAGGCCTTCCTCGGCCTCCGTCGGCAGCGAGACGTGGCGTTTCGTCATACCCGTCCTGACGGGCCTGTGGTTGTTAGGGATTGCTGTTGTGTGCGGTATGCACGATCGAAAGAGGCTTATCAATACCTTCCATTATTGATTTTCGATCGCGGTACCCCGTGGACGAACCGCGGCCGATAAGTGAGAGAACCACTAAAAGCGTGTATGAACTACCGCACGCTCGGCACGTCCGACGTCGAGGTCTCCGAGATCGGCTTCGGCGCCTGGGTCGTCGGCAGCGACTGGTGGGGTGACCGGAGCGACGAGGAGGCGATCGAGATGGTCCGGTATGCGATCGATCGGGGCATCACGTACTTCGATACCGGGGACGTCTACGGCCACGGCGACTCCGAGCGACTCATCGGGCGCGCACTCGAGGGCGTCCGCGAGGACGTCACCGTCGCGACCAAGATCGGCTACGACTTCTACAACAACCCCCAGGCCGGCCACGGCGAGCTCCCCAAGGAGATGAACCGGGCGTACCTCGAGGAAGCCTTCGAGAAGTCGCTGGATCGGCTCGGGCTCGAACGGATCGACGTCCTGCAGTTGCACAACGCCAACGTCGAAGAGATCGACGCCGACGTGCTGGAGTTCCTCGACGAACTCAGGGAAGGCGACCGTGTCGACGCCATCGGCTGGGCGCTCGGACCCTCGATCGGCTGGCTCGCGGAGGGCGATATGGCGATCGAAGAGGAGTTCGACGCCGTCCAGCTCGTCTGGAACGCCTTCGAACAGGAGGTCGGCAATCACTTCCTGGAGACGCTCGATCGGACCGGCTCCGAGACGAGTCTCATCCCGCGGGTTCCCCACTCGTCGGGGCTTTTGAACGAGCAGGTCAGGCCGGATACCGAACTCGACGAGGGCGACCACCGCGCGTACCGTCCCGACGAATGGTACGAGACCGGCTGGGAGAAACTCGAACGCCTCCGGTTTCTGGAACGGGACGACGAGCGGACGATGGCTCAGGCGGCGCTGCAGTGGCTGTTGTACCACGATCCGGTCGCAACCGTCACGCCGACGTTCCGGACCAGAGCCGACATCGACGAGTGGGCGGCCGCGAGCGACGTGCCGGCCCTCTCGGACGACGAATACGGGCGTGTCCAAGAGCTATACGCCGGGAACTTCGGAATCGACGGCGACGACGGGATGGACGCACTCCGGTCTTCGGTCGGCGGGAAGGACATCGATTCGGCGGAGTTGGACAAAGAATCCGCCGGAAGCTGACGAGCAGCCGACAGGACGAACCCGGAGACCGAGTCCCGACGTTTTTATCCGTCGATCGCCGAGTGGTGACCGATGGGACTCATTCGGATCGTGTGGGGAACCGCAAGCGGGCCGACCGCGATGGCCTCCTACGACGCCGCGCTCGCGGCGGCGAACGTCGGCGATTACAACCTCGTTTCCGTCTCGTCGGTGATCCCTGCCGACGCGACGATCGAGGCCGTCGGCGAGGCGGCGTCGCTCGGGCCCGCCGGCGAACGGCTCACCGTCGTCGAGGCCCGAGCGACAGTCGAACCCGGCGCGGCGGGGCCGGCGGCGGCCTGTCTGGGCTGGTCGCGCGAACCCGACGGACCGGGGATCTTCTATGAAGCGTCCGGGACGGACCCCGGGGCGGTCCGCGATCGGGTCGACCGCGGGCTCGCCGCCGGCCGCGAACTCCGGTCGTGGGCGTTCGACGACGGCGGGCGACGGGCCGTCACCGCCGACACCGATCCCGAAACGTACACGACAGCGGTCGTACTGGCGGTCTACGGCGAGAGTTCGTCGCTGTTTTGAGCGCCGGCCGTCGGAGCGCTCTCCGGAGTCTATATGGCACCGACTGGCATATGATCCGACGGGTTTTTATCGGCGTGCTCTCTACCGGGGGACAGTCAATGCACGGAAACGCCCCCCACGGCGGCGCCTCGAAAACCGGGATCGAACCGACGCCGGAACACCGACAGACGCTGCGCCGTGACCTCGTCAACGTCGCCGTATCGACCCGCGAGTTGCTCTCGGACGAGTTCGTCGTCGGCGGCGAGATCTCCGACGACGACGGCACCCTCCGGGCGACCGTCGCCGTACAGCCGCCCGCCGGTTCGGTCGTCACGACGGGACTGGACGTCGACGCGGCCGACGATATCGATACCCTCGCTGTCGACCTCGCGGCCGGCGCCGTCCTGGAGGCCAAACACGCTGCCCGGGATACCCACCGCATCGCCCGATAGCTCCCGTGTCGGTGCCCCGTCGATCGATGCGCCGGAACCGCCCACGCGTTACCGAACGTCTTTGGTCGCTCGGGGGAAAATCCGGACCGTGACCGTCGCCGAAGAGCGGATCGCACGGCTGGCCGAGTTGGCCCGACAGGCCGCGAGAACAGGCGAAGACGACCTCGCACGGCAGTACGTCCGGCGCGCCCGGCGTGTCGCCGAACGCAACCGGCTCCCGCTACCGCGGCGGTTCAAACGGTTCACGTGTGATCGCTGTGACAGGTATCTGATCCCGGGCCGGAACGCAACCGTCCGGACACGGGCCGGCCACGTCGTCGTGACGTGTACGTGCGGCGAATACGCCCGCTACCCGTACTGAACGCCTCACTCGCCACAGGAGGTACCTACAGGTGATCGTCGGAAACGCCGTATCCCTGAAGGAATGTGTCAGGTTTTTAAGACCCCCGGATGAAAGATATGTATGTCGCCGAAGGATCTGAAATCCCGAGCACACGACACCGACGTGACCGTCTGGGTCGGCAAGTCGGGGCTCGGTCCCGTCACCGAGGAGCTGTCTGACCAGCTGGCTGACAGAGAACTCGTGAAAGTGAAGTTCCTCCGGGCAGCCCGCAGCGGGACGACGACAGAGGAGTTGGCGGCAGACCTCGCCGGCCGGACGAACGCCCAACTCGTCGATACGCGCGGCCACACTGCGGTGTATCACCGATGATGCCGCTGCAGAACGGCGTCGGGGGACTGCTCGGTGGCGCCCTGGAATCCGTCGGCGTACCACCGGAGATCGCCGGGCCGGCCGGCGAGGCGGTCGTCGGGGCGGTGGCCTTTCTCGTCGCGTTTATGGCGCTGTATCTCTTCGGAAAACGCGTCTTGCTTCCGGTGCTCAACCGCGTGCTCGATGCCCGCGGCCTGGATCGACACGCGAAAGCTCCGTTGCGGAAGCTAACGTGGATCATCTATCTGTTCATCGGGATCACGGTCGCCTTCGGAGTCGCCGGATACAACGGCTTCCTGCGGTCTTTGGCGACGATCGCCGCGGCGGCGACGCTGGCGATCGGCTTCGCCATGCAGGACGTCCTGAAGAACTTCGTCGCGGGAGTCTTCATCTTCACCGAGAAACCGTTCAAGATCGGCGACTGGATCGAGTTCGACGACAACGCGGGAATCGTCGAGGACATCAGCCTGCGGGTCACCCGTATCCGGACCTTCGACAACGAGCTTTTGACCGTCCCGAACTCCCATCTCACCGACAACGTCGTCAAAAACCCCGTCGACGCCGACAAGCTCCGTCTCAAGTTCGTTTTCGGAATTGGCTACGACGACGACGTCGAGGCCGCCACGGACATCATTCTCGAGGAGGCCCGCGCCCACGAGGAAATCATGGACGATCCGGAGCCGTCGGTCCGGCTGACGGAACTCGGAGATTCCTCGGTCGGCTTGCAGTCACGGATCTGGATCGAGAGCCCCTCCCGGGGGGATTTCGTGAAGACCCGCGGCGAGTACGTCCGAAACGTCAAACGGCGGTTCGACGGGGAAGGGATCGACATCCCGTATCCACACCGGACGCTCACCGGCGGTATCGAGGTCGCCGACGGTCCCGTCGCCGGCGAGTGACTGCTCGTGTCGGTTCCCGGCAGATCGCGTGACTGCGATCGGTTTCGAGACGAAAGAGCCTTATGTACCAGTCGTCTAGAATCTCACGGACTAGGTCGGGCGGTTAGGCCCCGCTCGCTACCCGCGCTATGGTCTTCAGCGGGGACCGAATCCGGGGCGCGTCCGGACCAACCACTACGGGCCCCGCAAGCCAACGTCGAAGCCTCGTCCCGCGAGGGCAGCGGTCCGCACGC
>NZ_JAHLKM010000006.1:127829-129931 GCF_024449025.1 Natronomonas aquatica
TGCAGGGACGTTCGGGCGCGGTTAACCGCGGGCAATCCGCCAGGCACGGAAGTGAGCAGCGGGCCCGCGGACAGCTGTCGCCCGCGGGGTCGCGGGGTGGAGGAGGCACGCGGGAATACCCGTACTGGACGGCCCGGGCAATCCTCGGGTCCACCCACTCATTCGGCTTATATCGGAACTCGACAGCGCCGCGTCCGACGAATCGAACCGATGAGCGATCCGGGTAGCGTCGGAACCCGACACCGCAAGGCAAACAATCGCCGGGACCGAACTGGGCTGTATGGGACTCGGAGGCGCGACGAAGAAGCTCCAGAAGGTCGCAGACATGGGCGAAGAGCTGTACAGCCGGATCAGCGAACTCCGCGAGCGGATGCTCGAGGTCCGAGAGACGGTCCAAGAGACCAACGAACGCGTCGCCGCGCTGGAGAACAAGCTCGACGGCCAGGCAGCTATCCTCGAGGCGCTCGCCGAAAAGGAGGGGATCGACGTCGAGGAACTTCTCACCGAGGTGGCAATCGAGGAGGCAGAAGGCGAAGACAACGACGATAACGCCTCGGACGTCGAGAGAGCGATCCCGGACGCCGAAGCTGACCCCGGCGATGGAAAAAAGAGCGAAGACGGGGACGGCGACGCTTGAACGCTATGCCATCAGCCGCTGGTACTCGACCTTGAGACACCGATCCTCGACGTATCGTTTCCCGGCAGCCTCAACGCGCTCGCCGGCTTCCGGGTCGGTGATGCCGAGTTGGGTCCAGACGACCTCGACGTCGTCGCGTTCGATCGCCGCCTCGGCGATCTCGGCGACTTCCTCGCTCGGCCGGAACACATCGACGATACCGATATTTTCCTCGACTGCTGAGAGGGAATCGTACGGTTCGATCCCGAAGATTTCGTCGGCGTAGGGGTTCACCGGAACGATCTCGTAGCCCTGCTCGTGAAGGAACTTCGGAACCTCGTGGGCCTCCTTGCCCGGCGTCGCGGAACAGCCCACGACGGCGATCGTTTCGAGTCCCAGTATCTCACGCAGTTCTGAGTCAGTTTCGACCGGCATGAAGGGATCTACATTCGGACGGAATAAAAATCCGCCCCGGGCCGACGATCAGACGACCGCCGAGAACCGGCCGACGACGAAGGCGACGGCCGCGGCGAACATCGACGCCTTTAGCCATCGTTGTCCCGTCGCCGGATCCCCGAGCGATCGGTACATCCCGGCCGCGAGTCCGAAAACCGGCGGCGCGAGGACGAGCAAGTACACGCGTCCGAACGTCCCGAGAACGTATGGAGCCGGGCTCACCACGATCGCGAACACGACGAACGCGGTCGCGACAGCGAGGGCGTTCCGTTCGCCGATCGCGATCGGGAGGGTGTTCAGCCCCTCCGCTCGGTCCCCCTCGATATCCTCGACGTCTTTAACGATCTCTCGGGCGACCGTTGCGCCGGCAGCGAGGACGAACAAAACGAGAACGGGTCCGAGATCGCCGCCGACCGCCGCCCCGCCGTAGAGGAACGTACTCCCGGTCAGGTATCCGACGAGCCCGTTGCCGACTCCCGGTAATCCTTTGAATACCTCGGTGTAAGCGATCAGTGCCAGAAGGTTTACGACCGCGATCGCGATCGCGAGAGGGGGCAACAGGACCGTTAGGACGACCGCGAGAACGAACAACAGTCCGCTGAATCCGAGGGCCCCTCGGGGCGTAACTGCGCCGCGCGGGATCGGCCGGTCGGGGCGGTTGACCGCGTCGATCTCCCTGTCGAAGTAATCGTTGATAGCGTTACCGCCGCCGGTCGCCAGCAGCGTCGCGAAGACGGCGAACGCGGCCGCCGTCGGTTCGGCCGTTCCGCCTGCAACGAACGCACCGAGAAGCGTTAGCCCACCGGCCGCCACGGCGTTGGCTGGTCGCATCAGCTCGATCGCCCCACGAACCTGCTCCATGCGGAGTCCGTCCGGCGGTGGCAGTATAAGCGATCCGACTCCCGGCTGGAAACCACGGGACTTAAGCGCCGGTAGGGGGTACAGTTCGACTGCGGGCGCTTAGCTCAGTTTGGACAGAGTGCTTGGCTTCGGACCAAGTTGCCGCGGGTTCAAATCCTGCAGCGCCCAT
>NZ_JAHLKM010000052.1 GCF_024449025.1 Natronomonas aquatica
CCTCCTCACTCCTCTCGAAAAGATGTCTCGATAAGCCACTGCCATCAGGCGGTTCTTCGCTTAGCTAAAGACGCATGGCCCGGGAACGGGCTGAATCCACCACCGGCTGATTACGGTCAGCAACATCACATAGACACGCTGCAACAACAAGTGACGCTTTTCATTATCGATCTGCTGTGAGTGGATATCATATACTATCAGCGTGTCATAGAATCAGTCTCAGCCAGCCAGTAGAACTGCGAATTGATCGATGAAGAAACTACCAGATAAGAGTAGTATCCATACTGGTATGCAAGATGGAATGCGCGTATCGGTCATCAGTTCGGCACACGATTTTATCAACTTGAACCGGTCAGTACAGAGTTAGCAGTCAACAGCAGTTTCCCCATGATTTGTGCGTCGTGAGGGGGCACTCGACTGAATTACCTACTTCAATAACCGGAATGGTTTGAGTCACTCGCTCAGTCTTCCGCTGTTGTGACGGCTGGATCGTCTTTCTCAACCGAGAGTGACTGGTCTTCGTCAAGCGTTACCGTGAATCCGAGTGCTACCTCGTGTTCGGTCGTGTCATCTGAGAGCTGCCCGCGGAAAGCTCCTAGGGTATCTTCGAACGGATATGCGCCGGGAGAAGGACATGAATCATTTTGATACCCATATATGTCGTACCGCTGGCTGCTGCTCTCTCCCTGCTCAAGTTTTATTTCTGCTCCAATTTCTTCGATCTGCACATCTTGGGTCACGTTCCAGCATCCATTCTCGGCACTAGTTGGAATTGGGTTCGTCTCGCCTATCCAATCAAGTGGACTCTCGGCTTCGGAGACATCTGGAACGAGTACGAGCCGAGTTTCATCCGATTTGCTCCCGCTCACATACGATGTGAACGGGGGTGTAGCACCCGTAGAGAGGATTACTTGCGTCTCCAGTGTATTGGTTAAGGTGACATGAATCCGTGCGGGGTGAGTCTCTGTGAAGTGTTCCTCAATACTTACATCAAACGTAAGATCGTTCGTTGATATTGACTCCTGATCCTGATTGGTTGACTCATTTGAATCGTCGGAACCAAGGGAGTCAACACAGCCAGCGAGTGAAAGTGTTCCCGTACCGATACTGGACAGGAACGTCCGGCGTTGCATATCAGCAAATAAACGAACTGTGCTTAAGTAGCTCCTGAAGATTCAAACATACGCTTGAGTCACTCAGACATCTCGGTGTTGAATACATGCTCTGTCTCTCGAACCTCGCTATTGACAGAAACTAAGGAGATCCTGTGAGCGCTGCTAAATACACAGCGCGAGTCGGTCGCACAGTTCAAACGATTCCAGCGAACCAGAGAACCGTATAGGCCAACGTCAGAATAGACAGGACGATACCGACGATACCGAGGAGACGCCCTTGCCGTTCGCTCATATCTATTTCTGGAACCGGTACGCAATAGTTCTACTGCCGACACAGCTACCCTGATGAATACATGCTCTACATGTTTCACTGGTCTTCTGACGGATCTCATATACGTCGCCACTCATGACGGTACGTGTGTTCTCTCTATTGACTGCTGTTCGATCCCTGCGAGAACCTTTCTCTGACACGCTTTATACTATACTTGGTTGGTCATGGACACAGGATATGCTTACATGCGCCCTTGTTTTATTATGGCACAGTCAACTGCGGATGGGCCGCTGACATCGATCTACGAGAATCGCATCGGTGACGCCACTAACACGAACGAGGTGATGGGCTACTGGGCGTTCCTCGTTGGCGTATTTCTCGGGCTCATTGGACTCATTCTGTACTCCATAACGGTCCCCGCCACGATGAGCCGCGGGGTTGGATATTCACTCGCGGCACTTGCACCGGCCCTGCTGATGGCGGGGGCCGTCCTGCGCTTCCCACTCCGCAAGACCGCGACGACCCTCGTGGGAGTCGGGCTGGCACTCACCGTCGCAGCGGTTGCGTGGTTCCTGATTGTCTTCCCGGAAGGCTGGTCATTGACGACGGGTAACCCGGCGGTCATTCTGTCGTATGTCGCCGGACTCGCCATTATCGGTATTGGTGGAACTGTCGTTCCGCTGGCGACCGATCCCCGCGACGCCGCCCTTGACGCCTCGAACCGACGGGCGGAAACCGCTGAAGAAGCCACTCGTGCTGCGAGAGACAACGCTGCCGCTGCGAAGCGGGAATCAGAAGCTGACTCGGTTGGACGGGAGGAAGCTCTACAATCCGAAATTGATCAACTCCGGAACGCCCTCTCGGAGTCCGAATCAAAGAACGCGGGATTTCAGACCGAAGTTGACGAGCAGCAAACAGCCCGGTCTGACACGGAAGCCGATGAGGCTGAACTCGCGGTCCTCCTGAACGAACTCCGGGAAAGCGAGTCCCAGTTCGAACTCTACGAGGACCGCGGTGGGGCGTGGCGCTGGCGGCTCCGACACCAGGACGGTGGAATCATAGCGAGCAGCAGTGAAGGGCATGCCACACATGATGACGCTCAGCGTGCCATGCAAGCGGTCCGGCGCGACGCTCATGGCGCGACGGTTCTACACGTCGAAAGCGAGGAAGACCTCCCAGAGCCAGAATCCGGTGAGGGGTTCATTTTTGCCGACGAAGTCGAGAGTCAGGCCACGTTCGAGCTATACGAGGATGAGGGAGACAAGTATCGCTGGCGGCTCCGCCACAATAATGGTAACATGATTGCCCACGGTGGGCAGGGCTACGCGTCGCGTAGCGGCGCTGAGCATTCGGTTAAGCGCATTCGAGAGTCCGTCGGCTCGGCCGAGTACCTTCATGCGGATCCGACCGCCATTGAAGTCTACCGCGATGAGGCGAACAAGTGGCGCTGGCGGCTCCTCCACCGAAACGGCAACATCCTCGCGGGCAGCGGCGAAGGCTACGAGGCCCGACCCGATGTCCGCACAGCTATCGACGCGATTCTTGAGGACATAGGGACCCGGGAAATCGAAGTGTACGAAGATGAGGCAGGGTCGTTTCGCTGGCGCTTCGACGGTAACCTCGACCACGTCATCGCCGACAGCGGCGGGTACGAGTCCCGCGATGGGGCGCAGAAGGCCGTCGAACGGGTGCGGACGTTCATGCCTGAAGCTGATCTGATCGATGTCGGCGAGGCGGCGTTCGAGATCTACGTAGACGAGGGCGAGGAGCACCGCTGGCGGCTCCGCCACCGGAACGGGAACGTACTCGCAAGCAGTGGCGAAGGGTATGCAAGCCGGAGTGGCGTGTGGGATGCCATCGAGAGCGTAAAACGCAACGCACCCGCTGCCGAATTCGAAGAAACTGATAACTGAGGGTACAATCTCTGCACTGACCGATCGGCACTACCCAAACCGTCAGACACTCGGATACGCGCACTGTATCTTGCGCGACCCGATTCAATCTATTCAACAGCTGTCACAATCCGTCTGCAACATTTAGAAGATGGATCGAGCACTTGGCAACAGTTTATTCCAGCTACTTCGTTCCGATACAGCCATTCTGTGGAACGTGCGTATTGACCACCGAGAGATCTGCCGATTCAAAAAGATGTTCCGATAGCCGTGCGAGATTCAAGATGCGAATCGCATACTCTACGTATATTGTCTGTAGAAGATCATGTTTCGGATTCCGAACGGCGTTTGAGTATATAACTAGCTCCAGCCATCGCGCTGAGTGCCGCTACAACCCCAAATCCGGGACCCTGATCGCCCGTTGGATCCGGGACCGTGTCATTCCCATTTGCCCCTCCAGTGGTGTTGTCGGCTGTATTCGATGCTTCAGTGGTGTTGTCAGCTGTACTCGGTGTCTCAGTGGTGGTAGCTGTACTCGACTCTTCACCTTCTCCAGCCGAACATTCTATCTCTATGGAATCTGAGGCGTCTAGGTCCTGCATGTTGTTCCTGTGGAATTCAACCAGATCATTTATTGCCGGACGCGGGGTGTGTCCATACCCGTCGTAGACGGCGATCGTCACTGCTGCATCCACGTTCTCATAGGCGGCTCTACTCACCTCGAAGCGTTCCTCGATATTTTCCACTCCATAGATATCATCAATCAAGTCTGGCATCCCGTAAGGACGGTCGTCTGGATGCACTTTCTGTACATCTTCTGACGGTAGATTTGCAAAACTTCGGTGCCCACTCGATCCTGGTTCAGGTCGGTCCTCATTGCCGATATAGATGTATTGCGGCGTGTTGAGCCACGCCTCCCTGTTGAACGAGCATCCGGTAAGTTCCTCAAGATTGGCAACCCCGATGGGATACGGTAGTTCCCCTTCCTCAGTACCAGCGGGGTACGACATCTGCTCCCATTTTGGATCTCCAACGGCAGGGACATCTTCATCCAGCTCAGTTTTCGGGAGGGTTTTCACTGTCGTACCGCCATGCGACGCTGCGTTCACATGCTCCGGATAAAGTATGGTGAATCGGTTCGTGAAGGTCCCGCTGGCTGAAAATCCATCGATGTGTATCTCCGAGGCGATTGTATGCCCGTTACCTTCGAGTCGAGCGGTTGCATGCTTAACCATCTCCAAGAGTTGCACATCGACTCGCTGGAGTGGTGAATCCTCTATGTTGAATGTACTAGGGTCAAGAACTTGGACGTACACATACCACCGTTCAGGGTTGTCTCGATACCGAGGAAAAACGGGAACAAGAAGCGGGACGTTGAGCCGTTCAGCAATTTGACGTGGTCGACCTCCTAGCGTAGATTCCTTAGCATGCTCAAGGTGCATAGTATAGTCGTCTTCACTGGAGGGTGAATTGTTCGGTCCAACGAAAATAGGTTTAGGTGATTCTTCATCACTACTGAATGATGAGGGTGTGTACAGGAAATAAGGGTAATTGAAACCAGCATCTGGATCTTCTTCAACGTACTCTACGTTTTCATCTTCAACAGTTACCTCGTCTGCGCTCGGTGGCTCGTGTTTGCTTGCGCTCGCTGTTGGGACCATTCCTGCCAGAGCAAACCCTGCAGTCGATGCGGTGATAGTCCGGAGAGCAGTCCGTCTGCTCACATCTCGCATACTGGTTTTTGCGGTGTACTGAGTATAAATTTACTGGAGATTTTCATTAAATAACGCCATATAGAACAAAATATATCTATATATCTCCATATAATTGCATATTATAAGTAAATTTCTCTACTGACGGTCGATTTACCAATATTTCTGATTCAGTTCTATTGAGGTATACACCTCACGGTGAAGTATGATGAATGGATTTTCTGTAACCTGTATAGCGTCCTTAGCTGACAGTGAAAAATTCAACGGGTAGATCGGTACGTGAGACCCCTGTATCGACCGATCCGATCTAATCAAGTCTGGAGATAACCCTGTGCAAGATACGCGCGTTGTATTCAGCATGCTCGCTGAAATTTATCACCGCTCAAGAATTTCAACAGAGCCATCGATCCCTATTTGTCCCCGTTCCGCCGACGGAACATCCCGAGTGCGACCCACTCGATCACCGCCTCGTCGTTTTGATTGTAGCCGACGAGTTTCGTCCGGACGTGTCCGATTTCCGGGCGGCTCTCGGAGGGCCGCTTGTCGAGCACTTCGACCTCGATCCGGAGCGTATCACCGGGATATACGGGGCGGTTCCACCGGAGTTCCTCGACCCCTCTGGCGCCCATCGACGCCTCATCGAGAAGGCCGTCGACGAGCAGCCGCATGCACATCGAGGCGGTGTGCCACCCCGAGGCCGCGAGCGAGCCGAAGATCGACTCCTCGGCAGCCTCCTTGTCGAGGTGAAACGGCTGGGGATCGTACCGCTCGGCGAACTCGAGTACCTCCGCCTCCGTGACCTCGTATCGGCCGTCCGGTTCGTAGACGTCGCCGACCTCGAAGTCCTCGAAGTAGCGTGTCATCGTCACGTATCGACGCGGGGAGCGAATAAAACCGCACCGAAGCGGCGGCTCGGGAGCCGACCCCGGTGTGGCGTTCGGGACGGTCGATCCGGTAGTTCTCGACCCGCCTCGCACCCGCACTCGTCGCGGCGGCGGCCTAGTCTCTGGCGTGCATGACCGCCGCCGTACTGCCGGCAGCCTCCCGGATCGCGGCGGATCGGTCGGTATCCCCTCGGTGGACGCCGAGAGCGGTTCGGCCATCGCCCGGATCGAAAACGAACGGGACGCGGGGGAGATCCGTCTCGCACAGCCGACGGAAGGCCCCCTCCAGACCGGGGATCGAGTCCCAGTTGCTACAGCAGACGGCGTCGCCGCCGAACACCGCAGAGGGGTCGCCGACCCGGCGCAGATCCGCGAGCGTCCATTCCGTGACGGCGGGGTTTCTGACGAACATGACGTCCCGGTCGTCGAGCGTGAACGCGTAGACGTCCGAGTGTTGAGAGCCGAGCGGTAGCAGTCGTAGGTGTGTGCGCCCGTATAGACGAGTGTCGCGACGAGCGCCGCCGAGACAGTGTGGTGACGTGATCCCACCACGAAACGGAGTCGTACAACCCCAACATACCCAGCATGTGGAGAAACCCGCGACTGCGATCCATGCGAGGAGTTCGGGGCCGAACGCGACGTCTCCACCGGGGCCGAGTGAGAGCCAGTATTCGACGGGACGCGGTGATCGGACGGGGGTATAAAAGCTACGGGTAGCGACCGGGTCGAGCGGCGGCGACCCGTCGCTCCGTTTACCGGCGGGCGCTGATTCCGACGAACGAGCCCTCGCCGTAGCCGTCGTCGACACGGTCCGGTTCGGTCAGCTCTTCGGGCATGCGAAACACCGTCTGGGTAAACTCGAAGTCATCGAACCCGGCCGCCTCGAGCGCGTCGACGAGCTCCGCCGTCGAGTGAAACGTCGCGTCCCGATAGAACGGGTTCTCGTCTTTCCGCTCTTGATACCGCTCGCCGAGGGGACTCTCCCTGTCGATGTAGCCGACGACGAGCCGGCCGTCCGGCCTGAGCACCCTTCGGGCCTCTTCGAGCGTCCGATCGAGATCGTCGACGAAACAGACCGTCGTGACGAGGAGCGCAGTTCCGAACGCCCCGTCGGCGATCGGGAGCGCCTCGGCGACGCCTCGCGCGACCGCGATACCCCGTTCGGCCGCGCGCTGAAGCATCTCCGGTGCCGGATCGATCCCGGTCCGGATCCCGAGCGGGGCCGCAAACCGCCCGGTCCCGACCCCGATCTCGACGCCGTCGGGGGCGTCCGGAACGAGCCGTTCGAGTGCCCGCAGTTCGGACTGGTAGGCGTGGTCGTAGGCCTCGAACCAGTCCTCGTACCGGTCGGTGTGCTCCTCGAACGGCTCAGTGATCGGCATCGTTCCCCCCGTAGGCTTTCTCGCCGCCGGTGCTCGTCCCGACCGTTACCGGCTCCTTGTCGTCGTACTCATCAACGTCGAGTTCGAAGCGGTGCGATCCGTTGATGCGATAGTACGCCAGACCATCGAAGCCGTCCCGTTCGTCCGACGGGATCGGCGAGTGGGGGTCCGTCCGGAAGTGTTCGTCTTTCGCCGCCCGGTCGTTTCGAATTGCGGCTTTCCAGTCGGCACTCATACTCGCCCGTTCGATCCGCGACACTACTATCCCTTCGGGAGTTCCGACCCGCCGGGAACGCCTCTCTACTGGGTCGATTCGTATATTTCGACCCCGGAGGAGGCACCGATCCGGCTCGCGCCCGCCGAGACCATCTCGAGGGCTTCCTCGAAACTCCCGATCCCGCCGGAGGCTTTGATTCCGGTGTCGCCCTCGATGCCGTTCCGGATCGCCCCGATTTCGGCGGGATCGGTCGGTCCGTCGTACCCGACAGCCGTCTTGACGAAGTCGGCTCCGCCCGCCTCGACGAGTGCGGCCGCCCGCTGAATCTCCGACTCCGAGAGAGTAGGCGACTCGATGATACACTTCAGCGTCCGGTCACCGGCCGCTTCCGTCGCCGCTTTGACGTCCTCGATGACCGTCTCCTCGTCGTCGTTTGCGAACGCGGTCCGGTTCATCACCATGTCGAATTCGTCGACGGACCCGGTGAGCGACTCGATCTCGGCCCGTTTCGCCGCCGAGTTTTGAATCCCGTACGGGAACCCGACGACCGCGACGACGTTCGCCCCGTCGCCGACCAGTTCGTCGGCGAGCTGTGCGTGGTACGGAACGACGACGGCCGAACAGAAGCCGTACTCGCGGACCTCTGTACACAGCTTTCGGATTTCAGCTTCGGTAGCCGTCGGGTCGACGTTCGTGTGATCGATTATCGACGCGACCGTCTCGGGATCGTCCCGCAGTGTCTCTTCGAGGGACATGTTCCGCCCTTCGTCGGCGGGAGGTAAAACACGACCGTCGATCGGGTCGGTGGGGATCGCGGACGGTAGCGAGACGGAGACAGCCGGTCACGGATCTTCCGTCCGGACACAACAGACCGGTACGACGGCGTTGCGCACGACCCGGTGACGCTGCCGACAAGACGCATCGATACGGGTCGGAAAGGAGGCCGGACGTTCGGCCGACTCGCCGACGCTCCGCGAGGGGCGAATCATCACGGTGACGAGCGAGTAGGGTAGGGTAGCTCACTACGAAGTGGTTCCTCCCACGGGAGCAGCACCTACATATACTGCCGCATAAACGTACAGGTATGACGGACCGAACGGCGGCCCGAACTCGTACGACGGCCGAGACCGAAATCGAGGTGACGCTCGATCTCGACGGCGACGGCGAGAGCACCGTCGAGACCGGCGTGGGCTTCTTCGATCACATGCTCGAGGCGTTCGCGAAACACGGACTCTTCGATCTCACCGTCCGGTGTGACGGCGATCTCGACATCGACGACCACCACACCGTCGAGGACGTCGCGATCACGCTCGGCGGCGCACTCGAGGAGGCGCTCGGCGACAAACGCGGGATCGCCCGGTACGCCGACCGTCGGGTGCCGCTGGACGAGGCCATCGCGGCGGTCGTCGTCGACGTCTCGGGGCGGCCGCGCTTTTATTTCGAGGGGGCCTTCTCCCAGCCGACCGTCGGGGACTTCACGAGCGACATGGCCCGGCACTTCGTCGAATCGCTGGCGCTGAACGCCGGATTGACGCTGCACGCGAGCGTCGACGGCGAGAACGCCCACCACGAGATCGAGGCGCTGTTCAAGGCACTCGCGCGCGGACTCGACGACGCGACCCGGATCGACGACCGCCGCAGCGATACGCCGAGCACGAAGGGCGAGCTGTAGGGAACTCTCGTATTTCCTGACACGTATCCCACCGACGGGGTGTGACTGCGTTGACGGGCTTACTGAACACAGTGAACCAGCAGTATCTATCTGGTAACTGGTGGCTGGGCTAACGCAAGACACAGTGAGTAGATACAACAAAGAGGCCGGGGGGCTCGGAGCCACTAAATCGGTAGGGAATCGGAATGCGACCGGAACGACTCGATCAGCGGTCCGATCTCGGGAAACTGCGGTCCCTGCGAGATTCAATCGGTAGGCCGATCCCACGCGATGTGCCCTGAATCCGCTAACGTTGGGAGGTGAGTGTGTTCGAGAATAAGTGTTGCTTCGTACTCGGAGCCCTCAGTGTGAGCCGCGACTCGGTCACCGATACGGTATCGTTTCTATCGAATAGCTCAGCTGTTTTGCGGCGCGGACGACAGCTCAGCATATCGGAGTGCTGATCCGTCAGGGGATCCCCACCGTGCGTCGTCTAATGTCAATAAATTTCATACTCAGCTCTGAGTTTCATAAAGAAAACGGCCAGTGACCGATACAGTTAGAAGAGTATACTAAACTCGGCGTGCGCCGGGGGATACAGGCTTTCTCCGGTAAGAGCAATATTGGTTAACCCTGATTAGTAGTGTAGCACACTCGGATCATTCATCGGGAATATCGCAGTGTACATCCCGGGGACTGTTGCAGATGGGAAAGATACCGATCCCGAGGATCTCGGTTTTAGACTTACAGGGGGTATCGATCCCGATGAGATAGCACAGTTGACGGCCCAGCAGACTGCCCCCCGAACGGTTTTTTATCTTGATAGAGCGTGTCATAGAATCCATCTCATAGCTTCTCGCAGCCCGGTTCGTTTCCTCGCTCGTAGTTGGTGATGGCAACA
>NZ_JAHLKM010000077.1 GCF_024449025.1 Natronomonas aquatica
CTTGCAGGGCGTTGGTACTGCTGGACACAGTTTCCAAACCCTGCGGCCTCCCTTGGGAGGCTTTCTATGACACGCTCACATCGGGAAACGATTCTACCGAAGGATCATCTTGCAGGGTCGCTGACTGCGTCCACCTCAGCGTTTACCCGCTCTTTGGTTTGCTAACTGTTCTGTAGGTGATGATCATCGGCTACTCGCCACTACCGCTGTTAGGACGGTTGATCAAAGACGCACAGACGATTCACTAGCGGCGACCGATACTGCAAGAGACGCTCGCTACCACTACACAACAGAGGTGTAAGTTAGCTAAAGACAAATGTTTTTCTACCTCCTAGCGGGAATAGCGAAGCCCAATCCAACAGAGCAGTGCTACATCAGCTAAGATCAAGGCTCAGGAATAAGTACTTCAACTCAGTTGATGAGCTCAGAGTAGGAATCCGGTCAGTACTTGAAACAATCAATCCGCTTAGAATCTACCAATACCTCTGCTGATGAGTGTAATGGGGTTTTGAAACTCTAATCAGGGGGTGTGTGAACTGTCATATGATAGTCTTTATCGGTATACGCTCATCTGTAGAAGTCAGTACTTAGAATTTTCTCGAACCAGCGATCTGTATTGAGTGTGAGGCTGAAGAAGTTC
>NZ_JAHLKM010000053.1 GCF_024449025.1 Natronomonas aquatica
CGCCGACGGTCCGGCACGTACTCGAACTCGCCGGCGTCGAGGACGCCTGGACGAACTCTCACGGCAACACCCGGACGACGCTGAACCTCGCGAAGGCGACGTACAACGCCCTGCAGAACGCCTCGGAGTCGCGGACGCCCCAGCACACCCGAGAGGTCCGACGGGAGGCCAGAGAATGAAGGCACTCGTCCAGCTGCGCGGCGAGGTGAACCAAAGCGAGGCCGTCCGCGATACGCTCGCGATGCTCAACCTCGGTCGCGTCAACCACGCGACGTTCGTCCCGGAGACGGACGCCTACACCGGCATGGTGACGAAGGTCAACGACTGGGTCGCCTACGGCGAGCCCTCGGCGGAGACGATCGAGGCGCTCATCGCCCGCCGGGCGGAACCGGCCGAGGGCGACGGCGAGATCGACGACGAGTGGGTGGCGGATAACACCGACTACGACGACGTCTCGGCGCTGGCCGGGGCCCTGCTCGAAGAGGAGACCACACTACAGGCGGAGGGACTCGCCCCGACGCTCCGGCTGCACCCACCGCGGGGCGGCCACGACGGCGTGAAACACCCGACGAAGGAGGGCGGACAGCTCGGCAAACACACCGGCGAGGAGATCGATTCGCTCCTGGAGGCGATGCGATAATGACCTCAAAGAAACGACGACAGCGCGGCTCCCGGACGCACGGCGGCGGTACCCACAAGAACCGCCGCGGCGCCGGCCACCGTGGCGGGCGCGGGCGTGCGGGCCGCGACAAACACGAGTTCCACAACTACGAACCGCTCGGCAAATCCGGCTTCAAGCGCCCCCAGAAGACGCGGCGCGAGACGGAGACCGTCAATCTCCGCGAGCTCGACGAGGACATCGCTGTCCTCGAAAGCGAGGGCGTCGCCGAGGCGTCCGGCGACGGCTACACCGTCGACGTCCGTGACGTCGTCGAGGACGGCCACGAGGTCGACGTCGTGAAGGTACTCGGCGCCGGACAGGTGTACAACGAACTCGAGGTCGTCGCCGACGCGTTCTCGGAAGACGCCGAGGCGGCGCTCTCGGCGGCCGGCGGCGAGGCCGTCCTCTCGGAGCGAGGCGAGGCGCTCGAAGCTGAGGCCGAAGCCGAAAGAGACACAACCGACGAGGACGACGAGGAAGCGTAATGAGCTGGAAGGAGGCCGCCGAACCGGTACTCACGCGGTTACCCGCCGTCGAGCGACCGACGGGCCACGTCCCGTTCAAACGGAAGCTCGGGTGGACTGCGGGCGTGCTCGTGTTGTATTTCTTCCTGACGAACGTCGGGATCTACGGGCTCGGGGAAAACTCCGACATCTTCGGGCAGTTCCGGACGATCCTCGCGGGCGCACAGGGTTCGGTACTGCAGGTCGGGATCGGCCCGATCGTCACGGCCTCGATCGTGCTACAGCTGCTCGGCGGAGCGGACCTGCTGGGTCTCGACACCGAGGAGAACCCCCGCGATCAGGCGCTCTATCAGGGGCTCCAGAAGCTGCTCGTCATCGTGATGACGACCTTCACCGCCCTGCCGATGGTGTTCGCCGGCTTCCTTCAGCCGAGCCCCCAGATCGCCGGCTCGCTCGGCATCTCGGGGTCGGCACTGGGGTGGATCATGTTCGCCCAGATCTTCGCCGGCGGGATGTTGATCCTCTATATGGACGAGATCATCTCCAAGTGGGGCGTCGGGAGCGGGATCGGGCTGTTCATCATCGCCGGCGTGAGCCAGCGGCTTATCGGCGGGTTCATCGCCTGGAGCGGTCTCAGCGCCGGCTACGTGGGCTTTTTCCCGCGGTGGTACGGCATCCTCACCGGCCAAGTCGAGATGGGTCCCGTGTTGACGCGGACCGGGCTGTTCGATCTGTTCCTCGGTCCCGGCGAGTTGCTCGCGTTGATCACGACGCTTCTCATCTTCGTGGTGGTCGTCTACGCCGAGTCCGTCCGGGTCGAGATCCCGCTCAGCCACGCCCGGGTGAAGGGTGCCCGCGGTCGCTTCCCGGTGAAGCTCATCTACGCCAGCGTCCTGCCGATGATCCTCGTTCGCGCGCTGCAGGCGAACATCCAGTTCCTCGGCCGGATCCTCAACGCCCGGATCGGAAACGACATGCCCGCGTGGCTCGGCGATTACGCCGGGACCGAGCAGGGCTTTGCCGAACCGATGGGCGGGCTGTTCTACTATCTGGCGCCGATCTACTCGCCGGCCGACTGGATGTGGTGGCTCGGCGAGACGGCGGCGGCCCCCTGGCAGATCATGCTCCGGGTCGGCGTCGACCTGACCTTTATGATCGTCGGCGGCGGCATCTTCGCCATCTTCTGGGTCGAGACGACCGGGATGGGCCCGGAGTCGACCGCCAAACAGATCCAGAACTCGGGGATGCAGATCCCCGGCTTCCGGCAGTCGCCGGGCGTCACCGAGAAGGTGCTCGAACGGTACATCCCGCAGGTGACGGTCATCGGCGGGGCCCTGGTCGGATTGCTCGCCGTCATGGCGAACATGCTCGGGACCATCGGACAGGTCAGCGGCACCGGGCTGCTCCTGACGGTCTCTATCACCTACAAGCTCTACGAGGAGATCGCCGAAGAGCAGATGATGGAGATGCACCCGATGATGCGTCAAATGTTTGGAGATTAAGGGGACCCACTGGGGTACCCAACTTTCCAAGCCTTTACATCAATCCTCGTTAGCGATACTGGCAGAAATGCCAGACCGGAACCAAGTACCGCTGAACGTCCGCGTCTCTCCAACAAAAAAAGACGAGTGGAAAAAAGCGATCGATAACGACGAAACTCTTGCTGGAGTCGTCCGTCTTGCAATCGATCATGAGCTGAATGACGAGTACGTCCACGTTGATGCCGCTGATCATCTTGATAGCGGAGACGATATCGATTTTAGCGAAGTAACAACTGATATCGACAGTCTCACTGGCCAAGTTGAGGTGATGCAGAACCAGCTTGATAACGCACTCACTCCGGGAACAATGCCTACAGAAGATATGTTGAGTGAGCTGGCGATGCAAGTACTCGCGCACATCCCACGCTATGATGACTTTCCAGATCACGTGAAGCGGAAAATCGGTGAGACGGATACGGACCCGCTGAATGGTATTAAAACCGCGATTGAAGGGCGTGAAACACGAGTAGACGGGAGTGCACAAGCAATAGCGTTCAAATTAGACGCTGATGAAAGCGAACTTATCGTTCGCCAGGCCCTCATTTACTTGGAGAACCGGACGACAGAGAACGTCCAGAGTACTGTTGCTGACGGCACACGACACTGGGTGAGAGACGCATGAGAGACGACAAAGGGCGGTATGCAACACCTGAGAACAAAGAGCTTAGCCAGGAGATGGAAGAGTTGCGTGGGCAGTATCTCGCCTCTCTCATGTCACAGAAGACTGGGACAAGCGATCGGACATGGGATACACGCCGAAGAGAAGTCGGATATTGGCTGGAGTACTGTACCGTCAACGGAATCGACCCGCTCGCAGCTGAGGAATCTGACATCCGCGGGTATATCCAAGGTATTACGCCTCTCGCAGATACGACGGTTCATTCCTACTTCACGTCAATCCAGTCGTTTTATTCAATCGTCATCAACGATGCTGCGGACGATAGTCTCGAACTTGTCAACAGCGGAGGGCACCCCTGTGATGGGATTAGTCTCAAAGACGACTATGGCATCAGCAGGACAGCTGAGTACAAGCGACAGAACGTAATCACTGCGAGCAACCTTGACAACGCGCGCGATAACGACGACGTGATCGCCCTCCGCCCGAACGCAGTGGAAAAGTTGTTCGACTCAGTACCAGGAAAACGCCGTGAAACACAACTACGGAACGAAGTGATTGTACGCCTCTCATGGTATACGGGGGCTCGAAGCGTAGAATTATCTGGAATGCGAATCGAGAACATTGACTGGGATCGGTGTATAATCAACATCGAGTCTGCCAAAATCGATCCTCGGGAAAATCCAGGACTCGCTCGCCGGAATGTTGTGTTTCCGAAAGAATTCAGGCTAACACTCAGACGTTGGTGTGAGCGGGTCAGACACTCATTTTCCGGGCAGGTCACACCGGAGGAGGGACACATCTTGTGCACAACACATAGTGATGAGATGCAACCACCGGACATCAACGACGTGATCAAGCAAACTGCGCGGAACGCCGGATTGCAGCGACCGTTGCGACCTGTTGACCCAGGTCCAGAGGACACGGTCAAGGAGTGGTTTGTTACATCTCATCGACTCCGAAGAAGCGCAATTAGCCACTGGGTCAACGACATCGATACCATCGACATCAACCAAGCAAGACTACTTGCAGGACACGCTCAACTCTCGCAAACCATCGACTACGTTGAAGACGACAGTGATTCGCTCGCAGAAGATTACCAGCGCGGAATGCAGGCGTAGCGTCACTCTCCCCCGATTTCTTCTTCGAGCCCATACCGATCGAGATTATCGAGTGCCCGTCCAACAGTTCGCGGAGCCACACCGAGGCGATCCGCAGCCTTCCGCTTCGAGAGCTCCCGCTCACCGTCAGGGCCAGCGCGGGCCATCGACAGCACCGCTCGCACCTCATCGAAATTCTCTGCAGTCACCAGCTCACCGTCAACATATTCGAAGCCGAGCGGAGCCCGTCCACGGTCAGGGAGTGAACGGTTATCGAGCCAGTCCCGAACGTCCTGTACTTCAGCAGCCCGCTGCAGTTCGACGCCAGCCTTATCGAGCGAGATCAAACCACCCAGCAACGCGTCGCAGTTTCCACTGTCGATCTCCGCACCGGTATCGTTCAAGTGGAGTGAGGCACCGCCACGGACCAAGACATCCACTCGGTCCCGAATCTCTGTATGACTCTCACCGAGCGCCACGAGATTGTTAACGATGACATCAGTGACCGAGGTCCGATCGACAGCCGCAACACCTTCAGCGACGTGTTCCCGATCAGGGTCAACTCCCACCACCAGTCCGTGACCGTGCTTTCTTTTCACCGTCGCATTAAGCGGGTACTCTCCCGTCGAAATCAGCCTCCCGAGTTCCGCTCGATCAGCAGAATCAGTCCAGTCGCTGCTGATAATCTGGGAGGCATGCGCTAAGCACGACCGTGTCGCATCCGCCAATTCACGGCGAGTTGGTTCGTGAACAATAACGCAGACCACCGGTCCATTGGCATCATCCTCTGTGATCTGTCCACCATCAATATCAGTCAGTTGCATCTGATTTTCATCTTCTGACTCTGTCCCTGCCATCACATGTTAATGTAGTTTCGTCACCACCATAAGTTATCGCAGGGTGTTTCCGCACCGGTGCGAAAACCATACGCGAAAATGTAACCTCATGGCGGAAACCCCCCGCTGAAACGGAAATACCCGATGCGGAAACCCCACGCGGAAACGGTAATAATGCAAAATCAACCGCATATCACCAAGCGGGAACGGCTTGCGGTAGCAGAGGCGATATTAAACCGTAGGAAGGTATCTGAGCCGGTCAGACGCTTTTGGCGCAGGTCTATATCACCCCCATCTCTCCGTAAACGGGTGTTGGTATTGGAGTATGAGGGGGATTTACCCCCCGGAACTGTGCCGCTGTCGCGGGGGGCTCATACGCCGCGTGGCTGCAGTTAGTATCGGTGCTGTGCTACTCTCCCTGGATTATCTGTTCAACAAGGAGTTAACCGGGAGCGCGATGAATTATCAGGCAACTTTGCATATGTCACAAGACATCGATCCACGCACACCGGAATGGATCCTCAGAGATTCCAAGAAAGACGACGAGGACGAAAGGGCCACCCTTCGGCGAACGAATACCGTCGGGGTTACTCAAGACCGGTTAGATGAACACGGTATCACCCGCGATGAAGCTGCATTCATCAGAGCGGTCGGGAAAGCAATGAACGGCGAGTTAGACGGCTATCGCCTCACCGACTCGATGACCGATATCAAGAGCCTGTACGATATTGATGAGGAGAAATTACTGGAGGAAGGCTTCCTGAAACGCCACACCGGGGTCGCACGTCGATGCTATTACAGCGTTACTCCTGCTGGGCAGAAGGCCGGCAGGATAACGAAAACGCATGGGTTCACCGTCGGTGACGTTGGAGACGACACCCCGCACCGCGTCGGTGTGGAACTTACTCGACAGTACTACGAACGCCAGTCAAACGTCAGTCGAGTCGAAATCTCCCCGCGCGAGGATGGGTCAGTCATCGATCTCGTCGTTGTAGACCGGAATTTCAACAGAATCGCTATTCTCGAAGTTGAAGCTGGTAGTATCACTGCAGACCCCCACACCGACGTCACGCCCGCATCATCCGGGATCAACGATTATGCATCGATTCGGGGAGACTACCGAGTCTTAGCGGAGTCTGAAGGTGATTCCATCTGGGTTGTCCGGAACCACGAGATCGCCGGGACTGTGCTCCGAGCACTATCCAGCGCGGATGAAATCCCTGTTGACCTGCCGCGAGACACCATCCAGGGTGTAGAGTCAGGAAGGATCCCGATCGACGATTTGAATGAGCGGCATATCGCCCCCATGCGTGCGGACGGGCTTGATGATATCATGACGTTCCAGCAGCTCCGTCGTAAATTGCGGTGAATCGAGGCTTCCCTCAAACGCCGTACGGCTCTAACAATCGCTGATACTTGGGGGTACTCGTACGACGACATCAAGTAAGGATCGTCGTTATCTTTTCAACGTTCACAGTCACGCCAGTCACCATCAGGTGCTCTACAATCCTTCATACGACGACGCACAGTTGCGCGGCACGTCAGTGGGGCGCGTCGCTCAACACGCACACGACGACGTTCAGGCCTCACATGTCGGCGGCTGCAGTGCAGGTAACCTCGTCAGTATTCGTGTAATGGTAGTGAAGGCAATCGATCCTCTGATGCCCACCCACAGACAAGCGTGACCCGCCGCCCTTTTCGCTCCAACAACATCGATACTGACAGACGCGAAGCTCAATGTAGAGACTAATACGGGTATTACATTTTTACGTACGAGGTCCATAGTTTCAGACGCACACGAGCCCGACACAATCCCTTACTGACCGTGGTTGCGAATCGCGGGGATGGTCAGTCTCGCGCGGTACTCGTGTTGCCCAGCAGTTGGCCTCACGGCTTGGGTAACACGATGCGAGACACAACACGCTACACAACAACCGCAACTGACGAGACGCACAGTAACAATTTAGACGCCAGTAACGACCAAGACGAGAGCAACGGCGACGACACGATCAAGCTCGTGAGGACGCCACCACCTCGGCTGAGGAACGTCCCGCGATCTGTTCCAGTAAGACCGTCCTCCGGAAAGAATATTTTTTTCGGGACAGTTTCCCAGAGCTCCCCCCAACACTCACGAACAGAGGAGGAGAAATGGAAAACCACTAGACTGGAGCGGGTTGAGCGCGATAGCGGTCGGCCCGCGGACCCGCTTCTTCCTCTTGGTCCCTGCTGCTACTACTACTATTACGTGCCAGAATGTTACGTACATACATACAGACTGACACGCTCGTGCCAGTCTGGCACGTCGCCGATCACGGGGGGGACGGCGTGACCACCTCGTCCCGTGTGAAGCTTGGGTGGGAAGTCCCAGACGATCGATGGGCCGAATACACCGCCAAAGTCGAGGAAGAGTGGGGTGAATCCCGTCTCTACGCTGGCGTCCAGATTGAGAAGTCTTGGCGTGAGTACCGTGACGTCCACCCACTGGAGGACCACGCGAACCGTCTCTTGGAAGCAGCCGGGCTCCCTCGTGAGACAGATAAGAATAAAAATCCAACTAAGATCCCATCTCTCGCCAACACCGAGTCGAATCGGCAGTTCGTGCGTGTTCACGAGGATGTCAAGCAGGAGATGGAGCAGTACGCCACGGCGAACAGTCTCCCGAAACACGAAGTTCTGCGCGGCGTGATCGCGTGGTACCTCGGCGGGAGTCGGGAAGAGCGCCTCGTTGAGAAATTCGACCGCGTCGTCCCCGAAGCGGAGAATGCCTTCGTGGAGGCCACCGACGACGGCCCGAATACCGCGGACGGCCTCTCGAAGTCCGAGCGCGTTACCCGAAAGATCGCCCGCTTCCTCGGGGACAGTTTCTCGGAGAACAATCTCGAAGACGCTATCAACGCTGAGACAACCGGGACGAACTACTACCACGACGAATACATGTCGCGCGTGGTGGAGTACAAAGGCGTGAAGCGCTGGGAGAGGAACGATGCCCCGGATCTCTTCTTCCCACTGGAGACCTGGCGGACGAAGAAGATGATCGAAATCGTCTCTGCGCTTGGCGGCGGCTACGAGACGTCACCGCCGGCGTTCTCCCCAGAAGAGCTCGTGAAGGCTGTTGAACGCGCGGGAATAGAGGAGTGTTCGGAAAACCGGAAGAAGACGATAAACAGGTACAAGGATCGCATCGTCGAACGCTTCGGGTTCGCTTGGTCAGATGAGACTGAGAAGTTTGAACCGATGGATATCCTGGATGCAGAGACTGAGTCGAACTCGAACGCGGGCGCGGCGGACGACGTTGTTGTCAGCGACATCGGTGGGGGCGATGCCAGTGGGGACGCAGACAGCGGATCTACCACGGTCACCGACCGGTTGGACGACCTTGCAGCTGGTACACCGGTTCGGGCGGACGGGGGCGATAATGGGGGTATGACTCATCGAGACAGCGGGATGGACAACTAATTACTACACATGAGTCAGAGTGCCAACCAGACCTCCGAACTAAATCCCCAAAACAAAACGCGATGCAGTCAGTGTGGAACGTCAGCGTGGGTAGGTCAAGGAGAGGTGTGGTGTATTAACTGTGCAAAACGGGTCAATCCTCACCAGCATCCAACAGGTAAACCACCCGAAGACAGGCTACACATCGAGAACCGTTTCTGGGAAAAAGTAGTCATTCTTGAGAGGGACCAGTGCTGGCCGTGGAAAAGACACTGCGACAAGAAAGGGTACGGCAGATTCTGGGTGTCAGAAGAGTATGGGAAAACCGGCGCACATCGGATGGCGCTAGCCCTTGTCCGTGGACTCATACGGTCGTGCGAAAGTATTTACTATAGCAATCGTATTTCTGCATAATGGGTCGGCTGGACGACATCACCCTGG
>NZ_JAHLKM010000078.1 GCF_024449025.1 Natronomonas aquatica
CCCGGCTAATTCTGGCGACGAGCAGACCGAGAACGGAGTGGTTCTCGGCGTCGATTTGAACGTGGACGGCTACCTCGCCGTCGCCAGTACGGGAGCGTTTCTTGGGAACGCAGACTACCTTAATCACAAGCGTGACGAGTACGAGCGTCGGCGTGGCAACCTGCAACAGACGGGCACTCGGTCCGCACACCTCACCATCAAGAGCATCGGGTCACGAGTTGCTCGGTGGAGTGCGGACTACCTCCACCGGGTGTCAAAGGCAATCGTTCAGGAGGCCGTCGAGAATGATTGCACTGCGATCGCATTCGAGGACCTGACTCACATCCGCGAACGCATCTCGACCGCCTCGAAGTTCCAGCAGTGGGCGTTCCGCGAACTCCAACGCCACGTTGAATACAAGGCCGAAGAGTACGGCCTCGACGTGGACGATGTTGCACCTGCTTACACGTCCCAGCGGTGCAGTCACGGCGAGTGCGGGTTCACGCACGAGGATAATCGTGATGGTGATGAGTTCGAGTGCCTGAAGTGTGGGAAAGACCTCCATGCCGATTATAACGCCGCTCGGAATATCGGGTGGCGTCTTGTCCAGCACTGGCTCAAGTCTGGTACTGGACG
>NZ_JAHLKM010000054.1 GCF_024449025.1 Natronomonas aquatica
GCAGTATACAACATGAAGAAGGCCGCAAAACAGGAGATACCACTTCCTTCATGCGATTAAACATAGGCGTTCAGTCACACTTTGCAAGCTAACGTCGCACTGATCCAGTTGCTCTTCGATCTTCACTAAGTCCACAAGTGATCGGCAAAACCGATCTAGAGCCCAAAATACGACTACGTCAATAGCTTCCTGTTCTGCCGCCCTAAGCAATCGTTGGAACTCTGGACGTTCGGTGTCCCGACCAGATTCCGCCTCGTCAGCGAAGACATAGCGCACATCCCAATCTCTCGTTTCACACCGTTCCCAACACCGACGGATCTGTTCATCGATAGAGTACCCGAACCGCTGATTTGCTGATGAAGTGCGCGCATAAATCGCAGCTCCAAAATCCGATTCTTCGCTATCACCAATACTGGATGGATCAATACGATCTCGTCCAAAACCACCCGCCTTTTCCTTTGACATAGCCACCGGACTGTGTCCCTTCGATTGACAACATCAATCGCCCATTGATCGTCATCGAGTATTTGGATAGATCGGTCGGATAAGTCTCTATTTTGGGGGATCTGAAAACCACCCCCACCCTAGTTGTTTAATACCATCTGACGGATTTTGATTGTATGCAGTCACCGAATTCCACTTTTTCGGAAGTGCTCGCAACGTGGGTATATCATTCCGTTCCGTGGATCCTGTTGTTCTTCGTGTTGTTTACGATCGCAGGCTATGCGCTGATGCTCTGAGAATGGCAGAATAAGCGTGTGTACGGATCGTGCGGTAGATCGGATCTGATTACAATTTCTTGAGATCCGCAATCAATAATAGAGTTTCAAAGTAGATAGTTTGGCAGCGACTCGCGGGCAGGTTTGGCAAACGAGATTTGATCACGGTCAAATATATCACCAAGAGACAGCTTCAGGCTGGTAGGGTCAAATCGCCCGAGCTTGAGAGGCGCGAGTCGTTGAATATCCTGTTCCACCTCGGCCACGTTATGACGCCCATCCAGATTGAAAATCACGTATACACGATACCCATAATTAAACATCGTTCGGAGTCGTCGTGAAAGTTCGAGATCTGAAGCCTTGTAATAGATTTCTGCTGCAATTTTTAGTGGATATGTTACTCGTATATCCGTGATTTTGAAATTGGTCTTGCTACCGATCCGCCGTTCCACGTCAAGAGAAACTTCTTCACCCGTAACTTCCCGAATCCGATTGTAGATCTTCTTGATAGAGAGTTCTACTGGGAGTCGGTGTCCCTCTGTAGCTGCGTCTGTTGCGGTGCAATCTGGCGTCCGATCTCTATGGGCAAAGTACTCAAATGGATGTTTTGCAGAGCGATTGTACGCGAGTTGCTTATCACAGATCGGACAGCAAAAATCCCATCTTGACGAATACTGTGGGTTCTCTTTAACTTCATTACCTTGGACGACACGGTTTCGAAGTTGATCCTTAGCTACAAACATTGGTCACTACTCCTCGTTGATGGTGGTTGCTTTCGGAAACCATCATACTGAACGTCAAGGGAAGATGACTTACTCAATCGGTCATTGAAATATCCGAATATCCTCTAAAAGCTGGGCACGCTCCCATCGAACAACTCCTCTGTTTTGATCGTATAATAGGCTACTCGATTGAGTATAACGAGCAGAACGCCTGCTTGGAAGTCTGGCCCAGGAGCAACAGATTGGCGATCCGAGTCATAGATTACTAACCCAGCATCGGAAAGTGTTGGCAAATGGGATTGAGATAATGCATTGTACACGTTTCGATAATCTTCTCCGGTTGCATGATCTGATTCAAGATCGTTTTCTGTGGCAGCAATCCACTTAGCGAGTTCCCGAACTGAAGCCGTTTCCTCGTTATGCGCTGCGAACCATTGGATCACGTACCGGCGACGCGTTGCTCGTAACGCGTGATAAATATCAGATAGCCCATCCGGTGAGGACGACTCTTCAATCATCGTGATTAGTAGCCACATGCCCTACTGTTGTTTGGACAATCCGTGGGGGAAGATCGGGTTTCATCTGTATCAGTATCTTGGGTGGTTGGGGTCCTCACTAATTAGTTCTTATGAGAGAACTATTAAATAATAGTTCTTTCAAGAGAAGAAATTTCTAACACTAGTCGAAACGGCCATTCTGATAATGGCTGATGGTCCAGGTCGGAAACCCAAAATCACAGACGACAATATACTGGCAGTGTTTCGCTCGTCTTCGGATCCTGTGCTAACAACTAGTGAAGTCGCTTCGGAATTCGAGATTACACATAGAGGGGTACGTGATCGACTGGATCAACTAGAACAGAAGGGCCAATTAAAATCAAAAAACGTTGGAGCCCGAGCAAAGGTTTGGTGGGATCCCGAACACACTACAATATCTGACAAAGCCAGCTCTGAATAACATATAAATACGCGCTTACGATACTGGTTGCCATGGGGGATCCGTGGTTCACAACTTCTGGTGAGGTGGGCGAACTTGAGATTGAAAGAAACCAAGATGGGTGGGTCGTCGCTGCGAATGAGGAAATCGGCAGAATCAACTGTCTTATTCAAGATCAGTCACTAATTGACGAAACTGCTGACGAACAGACACTCACCGTCAGGATTGAAAACTTTCGTAAAGGTCTGAACAAGAATCCGAATTTTCTGACTATTACACCGCTTGATTCAGCTGATATGACTTCGTCTGAAGCTGGAAAAATTAGCGATAAATCAGAGTCAGCCTACTCACAATCACCATCACAAAATGCAGAACAGCAGGATAGCAACAGATCAAGGGACACAGCGGACAATGGATCTGACGATTTCGCTGAAACCACAAATTCGTCACAGCCATCATCCCATCCAAATGAAACGTGGGATCTAGCCGAGTTCTCTGGATCCGGTGAATACGTTAATGTCGAAGCTAAGATTGACTCCATCCATTGGGTCAAAAAAGACGAGCCCAGGATCCCGGACATCAGAGGTGAACTAAGGGATGAAAGTGTTCTAGAGGCTGTAACGTTCGTTATTCGGGATGGGGTGTCACATCCACGTATGGATCGTGGCAAGCGGTATCGATTTGAGAACGTCAAGGATCATTATTATAAGGAAAACGCTGAGGTTCAAGTCGTTATTACCCAGTACACGAATTTTACTGATCTTGGCTGACAGAGGATTGTTGCCGTGTAGGAGCCTGAACAATCGTTTGGTGGGATTCCAAGCATACCACGTTACTGAAACGATCTGATAGACGCGGTATACTGTCACCCTTCAACATCGGTTGCAGTTCGAAAGCTTGTTAGTTCGTCAATCCGCTCTTCAAGTTCCTTAATCTCCTGTCGTAGTTCCTCTGCATCTTCCCCGTCCGTAGCCGCGAGTTGATCCTTAAGACCTTGTAATCTGGATTCCTTGCGTTCCTCGTCTACCTCTGCTTTCCGGACGTACTCACTCTCCGTGATTTCGTACACGTCGTCCTCAGATAGTTCCGTCACTTCCAGCGCTTTGTCCACCTTTCCCCGATCCACACTCATCACCCGTTCTTGCTCAATACCAGCCTGTTCCAACGTTTCTAACACTTCCTCGTCATCCTTGAGCGAACGATTGCGGCGAGTCGTGCGCTGCACAGAACCGAATGGCCCACTCGTCGGGCGATCGTGATGAAGTCGATTCAAAAGCACGTCTGCAACATCCTTGCGGAAGTCATTCGCATTCCGTTGCACATCCGACAGTAACGTATAGAGGTTCACCAACGCACTCGTATCCATCTCCTCTAATGTCGCCACGTTGTGCCGTTCAAGAGCGTCAACAAGCAACAGCGCATTCGCATACACGTCCAGATCAGGCTCAGTACGCTCTTTACCTTCAGTTCCAGACTTGGAGTCAGTATCAAGCAGCTGCGTTGTGGTTGGCCCATCCTTCTCAACAATCACGCCAGCGTCCTCATCAATCTCGTATCGAGGATGGAGACTCAGCACCGCCGGATACGGGTCAGCATCAGGTGGCAACCGATCCAGTTCGAAACCATCCGGTTCATCAGTAATCCGTCGGTAGAGAGTTTCGAATTGATCACGTTGAAGCGGTCGCGTCTCGTCCTTATTTTCGAATTCGATAATGACACGCTGCTCCTGCACGCCGGTAATTCGGAACGAGTTGTGCGACAGCGGTGTGATTAACGTTGCCCCGTCTGGTAACTCATCAAGTTCATCCAAGAGCGTGTGCCAACTCACACTGAATGGCATTACAAAGGAATTAGCGGCAAGATACAAAGTCAATAGGGGTCAGCAAATCAAAGAATCATAGAACAGCTCACAATATGGTTGATTTCAGGACGATCGGGGACAAATCATTCACTCAGTAAGTGTGCGTATTTGTCAGGCGTGATCCCTAATTAACTGTGTTTTTCGGTGTACTGTTCTAAGGCTCGTTTAATTGCTTTAGGTCGGCTATCAACTCGACTCCCAGCAACCCGCATCAAATTCAGGGGCGTATATCCGTCTGCATATCCGAAAATCCGATTCACTGCCGTTGTGGGAACTGATACTGGTTTAACTCCCTGAACAGTGTAGATGAGAGTGGAAGAAGTATCGCTCCAAACCTTTGTTCCGGCCCATTGCTGCTCGTCTTCAAAGGTAATTCCAATCCATCCAGTCCCTACGTACTCACCATTCTGATGAAAGAGGACGAGATCGTCGGTGCTCATTTTCTCAAAAGTATCTTTCTTACTTTCGGGGGCACCGAAGAATCGAACCGTATCCATCTCAGAGAACGCTTCGGGATGATCGGGATAGCTACTTAATTCGACTTCTGAGAGGACAGTCCGGTCAAAATCCTCGGGAGAGGATCGGGCCAAAAATATGTTGGAACTCACACCTGTTCGTTCTCGCGGGGTGAAACAAATACCCTCTGAAACGTAAAGACAGATCGAACGATCTAATAAATACAAATTCTGTTGAGCGAATCACCAGAACACAGCACGGGTGTGAGAACTGTTCATAGAACAATTCTGCCTATATTACCAAGCCACCGTTATACCGGTTTGTACGAACCAAACGGTTATGGGTTTGAGTCGCTATGGTTGACGTATGAGTCAAGGCCGGGATGACGCGGGGCGGTTTGAAGAGACCGTTACCGAACAGGAGATACTGAAAGTGTTCGACTACGAAGACGACCCGGTGTTGACAGCCTCAGAAGTTGTAGACGGGTTACGGCGATTCGGGAAGCACATAACTTCAGAAGGAGTTCGGAACCGACTCGAAGATATGGACGACAAAGGGCTCGTGAGCCGGAAGAAGATCGGTGCGCGCGCGGTCGGGTGGTGGGCTGAAGTTGCACCGGAACTTGATGCTGAAACCGCTGAGACGGTTGATGCCCGGAAGGGAACTGATGAGTGGAGCGAACTGTAGTGGCGTATGGCGACGGTTCTGTTGCACCCCGATGTTGAGAAGAAGTTGCAGGGACTCCCGAACGATATTGAGACTCGGATTCGATCGAAGTTAGAAGACGCTGGTGAGAATCCGGATCGGCACCTGAAGCCGTTGAAAGGGCGAGAGGAGTATTCACTCCGTATTGGGAAACGCCGCGCAATCATCGATTGGGTGAAAGCAAAAGGTGAACTTCGAGTGTTGGAGATCGATACTCGGGACACCGTGTACGAGTGACTACCACAGATATGCCTTGACTGGATTGTTATTCGAAACGTTCAGCACTCGCCGTAATACGTATTTGAATAATGAGACGGTTTGACGTTGGTGATAAGGTGCGTATCGATATTCCGAATTCCGCTGACCCTGACTACAGTCTTCATGGGAGTAAAGGAACGGTTGTTGAGATTATTGAAGACGATGCCGATAAGGAAACGGGAGATGTCCGTGATTCGTATTTATTTAGTGTTGAACTTGATGACGATAGTATTGAGCATCTACGCTGGCGAGATCTACGGCCAGCCTCTGAGTAGATGGCTGAATTGGAACGAAGTAGTTCTGTGGGTGTAGTGAGAGTTGAAAGGCACTCTCGCAGTCAGGACCCACATTCGCTTCAAAAATCCCTTCGTTGATATTGCTCCCATTCAAGCATTAAGATATGGATGAACACATCGCACGCATTCAAGAACACAAGCTCCGAACAGTGTGGCAAAATGAGGAGCGTGATTTCACACGTTGGCTGGCGGAGAACATCCAACTGCTGGGGTCAGAATTGGGGATTGAAATAGAGGATGCACATACTGAGGAAACAGTAGGTGATTTTTCCTCAGACATCGTCGCGCGGGAGATGAATACCGGTGAAACGGTTGTGATTGAGAACCAGTACGGTAAAACCGATCACGACCACCTGGGAAAGTTATTAACGTATTCTTCTGGAAAGAACGCCGGTTTCACGATATGGCTGGCTGAGGAGTTTAGACCTGAGCATCGGAGTGTTCTCGAATGGCTAAATGAGAGCGGTCCTAAGGACGTGAAGTTCTTCGCTATCAAACCGCGGGTACTGAGTATCGAGAATACCGATAAGCGGGGATTTGAATTCGAGGTTGTCGTTGAACCTAACGACTGGGAGCGTGAGATCACCGATGAATCCCTATCAGAGACGGAGCGTAGCTATCGTGAATTCTTCGCTGATCTGGTCGATGATTACTCGGAACGACGACCACACTGGTCCAAGCTAAAACCTGGACCTCGGAATTATCTTACCTTCAGTGCAGGAATATCCGGTGTGAGCTTTGGATGGGTCTTTCACCAAGGCCCGGAATTCGCTGTTGAGTTGTATATCCAGACCTCTGACGCCGAGCGGAATATGGCTATCTTTGAAGCTCTGCAGGAGCAGAGTGCTGAGATCGAAGCGAACCTCGACACCGAATTAGTCTGGCAACAACTGTCGGACAAACGCGCCTGTCGGATCAAGTGGCCGAAGCCACTAGAGGAGAAAATAACCCAGTTGAGCGCAAGCCAGCAAGCGCAGCTGGTTGAGTGGGGGGTAGACGTTATGGACTCATTCCAGGAAGAATTTGAACCTCGTATTTCAACTCTGAACGTGGACTGATCCTTATTTGCGCCGCCATTCTGGCATTTTCTGGGCGGTGTAACGATCAATAAGGTGGACGTTCCCGATTCAAACACCAGGATTCGGTTTCATAATTCCCGTACCTTCATAACATTCACGGGGGTTTCATCTTGTATGGCTCTCCAGCAGATCACTGCTGATGACATCGCCGGGTGGGACTCTTTGCAGGACATCGCAGACTCATTTGAGAAACGCGGCCTCAAACCCCGTCCAAACCTCGGGGAAGACAACGACCTCGTACTCCAACTCGCTGACGACGAATTCGTTGTCCTCGTTAACGCCGGTCCTGGTGAATCAGCGACCGACTTCAAACCGGACAACCGATCGCGGCATACGAACCTCGTCGCCACGAACGACTTCGAAGAATTCACCTTCCTTACACGGATGCGAAGCTGGGAAGGTCAACAGCACGGGCGCATCAAGCACCAGAAGATCTCGTTCACCAAGGAACAGTTCTCGCGTTCAAGCGGTGAGAAAAACACCGTACTGAAGAAACTCAATTCGATCGAGTACGGCTCCTCTGCAGCAATTTACGACACTCTGTACGATACACAACAAGTTGTCAAGGAGTTCTACCAAGATTTCGAGGAACTCCGGACCGATCTCGTTCAGGAAGTCTCCGGTATCCCTGACGATCGCGGTGACGCGAAACAACGCTATGTCCAAGTCATCCTTGACCGGATGATCTTCTTGTATTTCATCCAGGAGAAACGGCTTCTGAACCGCGATCCGAACTACCTACACGAACAACCCGGCGATGTCGTGGATGATGGTGAAGATCGGTACGAGAACTTCTACCAGCCGTTATTTTTCGAGTACCTTGCAGAGGACAAACAGAGTCCTGACTTCGGAAGTCTCCCATACTTGAACGGTGGACTGTTCGCCAAAAATCCAGTCGAAGAAGACTTCCCGGACGCGAAACTTGGGGGCTCCGTTAAAAGGACGAACGAACTCTTCGATGACATCCTTGACTTCCTTTCAGACTGGAACTGGAACGTAGACGAACGCCTCGACATCGTTGATCCAAAAAATCTCTCGCCCGCCATCCTCGGACACATCTTCGAACAGACAGTTAACCAGAAGGAGATGGGAGCGTACTACACACCCGAAGAGATCACCGGCTTCATGTCTCGCCGGACGATCCATCCCTACCTGCTTGATCAGCTCAACGACGCTGTTGACGCCACATATGATGAGATTGATGATGTGTTCGGCTTCCCGAGTATAGAAGCCAGCGGTGAAACGGAAGCAGTAGCGGATGGCGGGACGATGACTCAACAGGTTCCAACTGGAAATGTTGAGACAAAGCACGTCGAAACACTATATCACGACATTCTGAAAGAGGCTCACATCCTTGATCCGGCAGTTGGGAGTGGTGCGTTCCTGCTTGCTGCACAGGACGTGCTGGTGGATGTCTATATGCAGTGTATCGAATTTTTCCAACAACTGGAACAGGAAGGTAAGGGTTGGGAACTGGACTCTCGTACCCGAGACGAGTTAGAAAAGATCAATGAAGGCCAAGGTGGGGCGTCACTGTATGCAAAGCGGACGGTTATCCTGAATAATCTATATGGTGTTGATATTGACGAAGGTGCAGTGGAAATCTGTAAACTTCGCCTCTGGCTTTCGATGGTCGCTGACATTGAGGATGAGCCGAGCGAAGTGGAGCCACTTCCGAATATCGATTTCAATATTCGACAAGGAAATTCGTTGATGGGGTACGTATCGTTTATCGACGACGATGATACCGAAGCAGACCAGAACACCTTGCTTGAATGGGGGGCCCTAGAAAACAAAGTTGAGAGTAAGTTTGGTGACGTTCTGGCTGCGATTCACAGTCACAAGAATACAGATAGTAGTGCAATAGCGAAGCAAAAACGCTCTGAAGCGGAACAGCTCATAGAAAAATACAGTGAAGACTTCAATAAAAGCATCCTTAGCCGTTTTCACGAAATCGGATATGAGGAGATGAACATAAAAGGCCTGTGTTTAATCACTAGCGGGCGGGGGATCACGTCGTGAGATCAAAGGCGTTGAAGCGGGAGAGTAGTGATTGTG
>NZ_JAHLKM010000055.1 GCF_024449025.1 Natronomonas aquatica
GAACTCTACGGCCAGCGGTCAATGGCTGAAACCGTCTTCTCCAGTGTCAAGCGCTCGCTGGGCTCCGCCCTGCGAGCGCGAACCTGGTATCGAGAGTTCCGGGAAGTCACCCTGATGTGTGCAGTATACAACATGAAGAAGGCCGCAAAACAGGAGATACCACTTCCTTCATGCGATTAAACATAGGCCATAAAAGAGCTTCAGGAATTTTCACCATTCCATTGGGTTCTTGAATTCGCTGAGGTCTACGCTACTGGTGGATTTGATGTCCTAATAGGGAACCCCCCGTGGGATCGTCTCAAGCCGCTCCGAGATGACTACTTTTCGAAGTATGATGAGGTATTCAGAACGCGGATGCCAGATAATAAGGACGAGGTCCAAGAGGAACTTCTTCAAGACGAAGAAATAGCATCGGGGTGGGAGTCGTATCAAGAAGAAATGAAAATGCGTGCAGAGTACTACAGCAATTCTCCCGATTACGGATTACAGAGTCCAACTGTTGGGGGAAGCAAATCAACAACGGAAAACGATCTATCCGCGTTGTTTTTTGAACGCGTTTTCAAACTTTCAAGAGACGAAAGTTACGTTAGCCAGGTTCTACCAGGTGTGCTGTTCAATGGTGCATCCGCGAAGGATCTTCGTATGCACCTTCTCAACGAAACCGACCTAGACACGCTAACCATATTCACCAATCGTGGAATCTTTGAGTCAATAGATAACCGGTTTGTCTTTGGAATCCCGGTTTTCAAAGCTTCTGGCGAGACTGATGAGGTGTACGGTGGATACAGAGATGGTGATCTAAGTCTCCTGAAAAATATCGAGTCAGAGGGTATGTCTATTTCACGGAAAGTACTTGAAGAATACTCCCCCGAGGCACGGATTTTCCCGTATTTGGAGACAGAACAGGAAGTTGATGTGTTGGAGAAGATATTCGATCATGCGCCTGTTTCGGAGCAAGTTGGTGACAGTTGGTATGCAACACCCTATCGTGAACTAGACCGTACTAATGATCGTGATAGGTTTGTGGAGAAGGAGCAGGAAGGAGACTACCCGGTTCTCGGCGGTAGCAACATCTACCAGTACGCCTATAGTCCGGATTACGTTGAGAATCTTGAATCCCCAAAATTCTGGAGTGTTAATGAAGACAGCAATCCCGAGAAGAGTGCAAAACGTCGGATCCGAGAAAAGAATTATCGAAAGTTGAAGCGGGGGCTCTACGACGCATTTGATGGTTCTGGTTCTCAGAAAAAGTTCGTCGATAAGACGCTGAATCAACATCGCGGTGAAGGACTCTCAGAGGAAGATGTTCTATTAGACTGTACAGAGTACAGAATTGTCTACAGGGACATAGCACGCGCTAACGATGAACGGACTATGATTGCTTCAGTGATACCGAAGGAAGTAGTTTGTCACAATAAGCTACATACTATCCGACCCTATTCTATTGATCCCGAGCAAGAGAATCTATCAAAATCACCACTTCATGACGTTTATCATCGAATATTCTCGGATCAGGAGCTATTCGTGACATTGGGGCTGCTCAATAGTATTCCATTTGACTTCCTTATGAGAACAAAAATTGACTCAACCGTTGTGATGTACAAGTTCAAAGAATCTCAGGTTCCACACCTTACCGAAGGTGACGACTGGTTTGAGTATATTTCTACGCGAGCAGCGCGTCTCAACTGCTATGGAAACGAGTTCAAGCAGATGCGTGAACGCCTCGGTGGTATTGAATCTGCGACAGACAAGAGCGAACGCCGTGAACTCCAGGCAGAGATTGATGCTGCCGCATTCCACGCGTACGGCCTGAACCGTGAAGACGTGGATTTTATTCTCAACGACTTCCACAGAGTACAGAATCCACGAGTAATGACTGAGGAGTACTTTGAGATGGTATCTGAAAGATACGATCTTCTTGAACAAGAAGGGCCTAAGCCGTAGTGGTGACTCAGACAGGACTACGTACCGATTACGCCCCAGCACATCAATTGAGCCCGAACCTCACTTTCACCTACGAGCTTCGCTTGATACTCTGTAGACGCTTCGACATTCTCCTGTAAGAATATTTTAAGTTCTTCTAGAAATTCGATTGGTGGCCATTCCGGGAACGAATCATACTGATCGTTATGTCGAAAGGTATCCCGAAGAATTCGATCTTCATCTGTGTTTGCTAACTTCACGTCTTGTAGGCGTTCTTTGAGTTCCTCAGCCCACTCATTAAGTGTTTCATGATCATTGATTGGAGTCGACATCTCACCGTGGTTTGGCTGTAGGTAGTGAGTGATGAAATCTAAGATAGTTTCCTGTTCCTTTGAGAATGTTTCACCCTGCTTGAACGCTCCTTTAACTTGTCCTTCACGGATTGTTTCTAAACGGTCCTCAAGAACATCTTCAATTGCCTCACGGTTGGATAATACGTTATCTGTGTTTCCAGTAATTGGTTCACCAGTAACTGACGAATCCATTTTTAATGTCCCAACAGGACGCTCTTTCACATCGTCAGCGAAAGGCTTGTAGTAGAATGCCCGACGCACACGGCCAAGCGGTGACTCTTGCTCATCATCATCAAACCAGAGGTGTGCAAGCCCGAACACTCCTGGGCGTGGACCTACATCGTGGTTGGTGACGTTCGTATACAGGAATTCGCGCTCTTCCGGTGAGTCGTCAAAGTAGTCTTCAGCGTATTCGAAATCACTCTCTGTGAGTCCGAAGTCCTCGTTCAACTCCTGTTTCAGCAGGTACCGTTCGAACGCGGCGTTTTCATTACTTCCCGCATTCCGGAGTAGCGGATTCTTGCTTGTATCGTCGAGTTCATTCACGTCGTCGATGTCACGAGTCTTCTGTAGTGAATCCTCGATTTCGTCAATCTGTAACTCTCCGATCGTTTTCTCTGTTTCAACGCCTGCCTGGTTGAGTATTTGATCCTCGTTCGGATCAAGAATATTATTCTCTTTACCGACAATCAATGCGATGTCGTTGATTTTCGCCTGTAAGCGCTCCAACAGTTTAATCGCAGCCTCAATGTCTCCGTCTGGATAGAAGTTATGCACGTGTTTTTCCGCAGTACTTCCGATCCGGTCAATCCGGCCAACTCGCTGAACCAGCGTCATGGGATTCCAGCGCAGGTCAAAATTCACCGCGATTGATACGTCCTGAAGGTTAACTCCTTCCGCAAGTGTGTCGGTTGCAACGACGTACTGCAGTTCGGATTCGCCGGTTTCAGCAAGCGTCTGCTGGTATCCGGATGCTTCAGGAGCGAACCGCTGTATCACGTCCTGCTTATTCTCATCGCCACCTTTCACAACCGCACTGTTCGCATCTGTTAGCCGTGTGTCTGGATTAGTTAGGAGTGTGCGATAAACGTAATCAGCGGTTGCACGGTACTGTGTGAAGATGAGTACCTTCTCATCATCATACCCATCAAGTACATCCACGAGTCGGTCGATCTTCGGATCACGGAACTCTCGCAGGGAGAATACAGTATCATAGAAATCGCGGGTCGCTGAGTCAACGTCGCTTAGATCACTTCGGGGATAGAGAATCGGATTGATTTCATCTTCAGGGACATCCGGGAGTACCCCTGCATTGTGATCGTGTAGCCATTGTCGTGTGGACACAGCGTGATCGCTCACATTACCAGCATCACGTGCAACGTCTCCGATGAATTGCGAGAGGAAATACGCGAGCAGCGTCAGATCTTCCTGGATGTACGTCTTCACTTCACCGATCGTCGCGTCTGCTAACTCATCCGTGTCCGCACTCTCCCCTGCATCCTCGGCTTGAACAGCAGTCGTATCGAATCCGAACTCCTCAAGCGTCTGTTCGAGGTCCTCTGCAGCATCTTTCCCTTCGACGAAATCACTAATCGTTTCAGATTCGTTGCCGTCCTGAATCGTTCGCAGCATATCGATCTTCTCGTCTTCAGGAAGCCCATCCAGCAGCCCAAGGAGTTGTCGCTCACTATTATGCAGGGTTTCAATGGATTGGATGAAGGCGTACGTTGAGGATTCCAATCGCTTCAGTAGATTGAGTTTGTATAGTGCTTTCAGTGTGCTGCCGGCTTTCGGGTTCTTCACCGTAATGTGAGGCAGGTGAAGTGCGTCCATCACATCCGGCAACATCTGATACACGGGTTGGTAGGCCGGTGGGAGTGAGTACTGTTGTTTGAAGAGTTTCGGGGGTTCGAAACTCATCTCAAAGTCCTCGTCTTCTTGAATTTGGTCTTTCACGTGCTTCCGTGTCCGTAGTACCATTACCTCGTTGAGGATGTTCGAAATTTCTTCAGAATGCCGCTGTAACTGTTCGGTGAGTTCCCGCTGTTCCTCGTCACTTACCTCTTCTTTTCCAGCTGCGATTTGTTTTCGTGTCTGTGACAAGTCGATGTACTCGTCAAATGCATCGAAGTCAAGTGAGGTTTTGTTCCGAATTTCTTCTGGGCTGGTGAAGAGGCTGATGAGGTTCTTCAGATCGGTTGCACTGTTGTTGATCGGCGTCGCGGTCAGCATAATCATCGTCTTCCCACGTAACTGCCGCAGGTTCGCGTGTCGACGCGTTCCCTTGTAGTCGTCATCGTGGTCGGGTTTTGGCCGCCACTTCCCGTAGTTTCGGAATCGGTGGGCCTCGTCGATGAGTAGCACGTCGAATGCGTCTTTGAGTTCCTGCACCTCACCGAAGGTCAGGTTCTGGAATTTGCTGATACTCATCACGTTAAGATGGGTGCCGTCTACCTCTAAGCCAAAGTACGGGTTACCATCCTCATCGGTGTCGTCTTGGAGTAGGTCTTCCCACTGGTCGGTGAGGTTTGCAGGGACGATAAGCAAACAGCGGTCGCCACGCTGTCGGTAATCAAGCAAGAGCTCACCACCGATGAACGATTTTCCGAGACCGACCGAATCGGAGATGATGCACCCGTTGAATCGTGAGAGTTTCTCCTTGGCACTCTCGTATCCGAGTTTCTGGAAGTAGTAGAGTGGGCTGTCACGGACGGTGACGTTCCCGCTTAATTCATCGTAGGCGAGGAGCTTGTACAACTCGAACGGTTCAATATACGTCCCAAGTTCTTCGTCTGTTTCTCCGTTCACGGTCTCGTCTTCTTGTTGCTCTTTCCAGTCTTGGTATTCGGTGCTGTTTTCGATGATTTGGATGATTTCTTCGCTGAAGTCCTCTGCGTTGGCCCACTGGTTATCGTACCATTCTTCGAAGGCTTCCGCCTCTCTGCGGTCTTGGCTCGTGAGATTCAGTTCGATGTTATTCCGGTGGCCACTTGCGGTGAAATTCGACGATCCAACAACGGTCGCACAGGCACGGTTGTCTGTGTCCCCATCGTCGTCCCAGCCTTCTTCTTCGAGTGGAGCTCGGAATGATGCCCCCTTCGCGTGGAAGTAGCCCTGTTCTGGATTTCGCACACGGATGTTGACCTTGTTTTCGGCTATAAAGTCTCGGAGCCGATCAAGTCGTCCGATCTGTGCGTTGTTTAGTTCGGAGATACTCTCTTCTATGTCGTCTTTGAGCTCCTGTCGAAGGTTTTGTCCCTTACTGATTTCATCGGCAGTACCCCTGTCCGTTTGCCGACCCATAAGAATTCGAAGTGGTGCGTGGCCGAGTTCCTCGGGGTCTGCGAGTTGTTCCAGATCTTCACGGTAAAGGTCGAAACCGGAGAGGTAGAAATACCCTGTTGCGATGCGGGCTTCCTCGATCTGGGGGATAATCTTCTTGTAGATGTCTTCAAGTGTTCTGTCGGTGTTATCGACGAGTGGGGGGAGAGAAAGCATCGTGTTACCCTATTTAACCGGCAGTTTGACTTAGTAGTTAGCACAGAACATCTCGAAGTCTTTCAGTGAGAACGGATCAGAGGATTAGAGCATATCGTCAGTCGTCTCTGCTGTCCGGAGCGCTCCGAGTGTCGTGTACTGGAGCGACTGGGGGTACTTCGTCTCGTAGGGAACCGGGTCTTCCAACTCGTATAGGCTACCTTCCTCAAAGACCACTACTTGCTGGTCAGGGTCGAATCCGGCTTGAGCTTCGTCGGACGCCGATTCAAAGTATGCTTCACGGGGACGAGCGAGGTCTGCCTTGGTGGCTGAGACTATATCACTGACACGAGCAACGTATTTTATTTCTCGCACATCTTCAGAGAGGTACATCGCCACAAATTCTGGATTCTGACCGATACGGACGAACCCCCAAGCATTGTTTTCACGCAGGAACTCCAGACCCGATCTTTTCGTAGGGAAGACCGCTACTTTGGCATCGTTGTCACCCTCAATTTCACTACGCTTGATGCGTCCTACGATGTGGCTGTCTGCTGGATCAGGGCTATGACCACCGATGTCACCGTCTTTCGGAGATTCGGTGCTATCAGCGTCTATTTCAGACTCAATATCCGCGACGAGTCGGTCAATCATTTCCTTGGCCTGCGTTTCCGCAAGCGACGAGATAGCGTCCGAAACCTCATCAGCCAGCACGTTCGAGAGTTCGACCGCCAAGTCGTCCTTCTCGGCTTCAAGGGTACGACGGGCTTCTCGGAGTTCATTGATTCTACCGAGGATCTTCCCAGACTCCCCCGACTCGATGGCGTCCTTCTCGAAGGCCTTCACGACTGCGAGACGGTTGGGAAGGTCTTCGAGGACTATGTCACCGACCTGCTGAACATTCACGTTCGAGGCGTCAACCCGGCGCTGAAAGAAACGGTACTGCTTCCCGTTCGTCAAAATTCCGTAGTTGACGTTCTTGTTCATCATATAGGACGAGAGTTGTTCGTCGTGGTCGGCAGTTAGAGCGGTGTCCGCCCCTTTGGCTTCGAGGAAGGCGACCGGTGTTCCATCGAGAATCAACGCGTAATCGACCTTATACGTCTGTCCGAACGCTTCAACGGAGTATTCGAGTTGGGTGTTCTGCGGGATCTGCCAGTCGAGTAGGTCCAAAAAGTCACGCAGGATGGCAGCCTTCGTGTTGGCCTCGTCCATCTGGGGAGAGGCTTCTAGAACAGCGTCAGATTGTTCCACATACTCCCTAACAGCGTCCCCATTCATCTTATTTGAGAACGACTAGCGGACACTATATGAAACCCAGTGGACAGATGTGGTGGCCCCGCTAAGTGCGTGTATCATAGAACGTCTCCGTGTATCAAAGACCAGAGACGGTGAGTTATCACTAACAGCGTTAGGAAGTAGTGAGCCATCAACGTGTAGACGATACCGCTCACAACAAACGCGATTTCTGATCCAACGGCCCCATCAATTCGAGACAATATGAACCCAAACACCAAGCAAATAATGAGGACGACACCTGCTAAGATGGAGTAGAGAGTGAATTCTTTTGTCTTCCGCACGGTTCTCTCTTCGTATGGGTGAGAACCGTCTTCGTCGTACCTCATTAGCAGAATTATCGTATTTATCGAAAACCCTGTTAAAACACTCAGAACAGGAGCCGAGGCGGCGATAAATCCTGACCAAAGCACGACATAGTTAGCTAGAGAAAACCCGACTACTACCGGAAGTAGAGCGAAGACAAGGGCCAAGAAAACCAAATCGTACGGGGTTTTTAGTCCCGTCTCTTGACCGAGGGACGAGTAGTGGTCGCTGATGATACTTCCAATGTTGCCAAATATCATCGTTTAACGTTGGCTGACCCGCTAACTGGTTTTACAATCTGCTGGTCTAAAATGTCGTTGGCTAGCTCGTTGGCTTCGCTCCGGAGAGAGTTTGCGGTAATCAGTCCCGAGTCGGTATGGAGTTTGTCGCTCTCAAGATCTTTCCGCATAGCGACTTCTTCATTCAGTAGCGAGAACGTTTCGCTTCGACCACCGTCCTTCTGTATGGTCACAGTAAAATTCTCCACATCGTCGCTAACGATCGTCCCGAAGTGCTTATCGGTGTCCTTAAAGCTGGCTGCCTTACTCTTCAGCCACTCGAAACTCCCACCGTGTTCGGGACGTAGAACGATAGAACGAGTCCCAACTTCCTCAGTGCTTAATCCCTTCAGCAACTCCATCCGGCTTTCGTCGTCTCCCGGGATCTTTCGGACATTGATCTCCAACTTAGCAACTCGGTCGGCCTCTATCACTTTTTCAAGTACGTCTTCTGTGGTGACAGGATCCATCTTCATTGTGTAGTCTCTCACACCCGAGAGACACGTTTGTTCGATATGCTTCTTCAACTTCCCCTTCACACCAGTCCGGTTGACTTGATGAAGGATGATTAAGGCTGTCTGACCTTTATTATAGGGCTTGCCCTCGCGTGTCTGGGGCAAATAAATGAGGAAGTACAACGGCATTTGTTCGGCCTCATCTTCCCCTTTCAGGTGGGTCATATCGCCCGATTCAACATCACGAATTTCCGCTTCGTATCCGTGGTAGCCTGTCGAAACTATACCCTCAATAAGATTCCCGTCTCGGTGGTACTCTTCGATGACGAACGTCTTGTCATTGCTTGAAGGCTCAAGGTTACTTTCTTGTTTTTCGAAGAGATTCTCCATCAAATCGAGGATATGGTTTTCACCGAAGGCTGTATCGTGGGCGTGGAGTTGAGTCAGGTTGTAGCCGTTATCGGGATTCCCATGTTCATATATTTCGAAAGAATACGGGACGAGTTTTTCCGAGGGCATTAGCTGACACCTCAAAGCGAATTACAATAAAAGTGGATACTACTAGTGATCTACAGGTCACCAATCAAGCGAGTCTGCGCGACCGCCTGCGCTCACTCTGTGAATCGAAACTATTCGACCAGTTCGGTAAGAGTGTCCAATCGTTTCGATCCCGCGTCACATCCAATGACCCATTGATTTTGTACCATTCACCCGTCTTTGGATGTACGCGAATCGCCAGAAGGCACCGACCTCATTTGGAATCGTTCGACTATCGAACGAAATCAAATTCGGCAGCCAAAGTCGCTTTATAAGTGACCTGCCGCCGTCTGTCGGATGTTGGTCGTTCGATAATCGAATGGGCGCTGCAGGATTTGAACCCGCGGCAACTTGGTCCGAAGCCAAGCACTCTGTCCAAACTGAGCTAAGCGCCCG
>NZ_JAHLKM010000079.1 GCF_024449025.1 Natronomonas aquatica
CTGACCGAGAAAACCGTCGTTGTCGTCGATCAGTTCACCAAGCGCGTCGGGACAGTTCAACGACGTGGCTGGTACCCGATTGGTTCAAATCCGACGATAGAGACATCGAACTCGTGGGATAAGGTAACCGTCCTGGGCGCTGTCACCGACGACGGTGACAGCTTCTACTGCTGGACTGAAGAGAATCTCACCTCACAGCAAGGAATCTGGTTGCTTGGTGCGCTTCAAGAACGGTTCGGTGAGGAATTAGTGGTGTTTCTCGACCGTGCTGGGTATTTTTACAACAGGGATCTCTGGGAACACGTCAGCGGTGAGCGCGCGACCGACACTGTCGGAGACAGTTCGGTCGCGTGCGTGCACGGAGACGATGAAGGTGAAGAGCATCTCGATGTGTGGTACTTTCCGCCGAAATTACCGGAGCTCAACCCGGTAGAAGGATGCTGGGATCGGCTCAACGAATGGTTCAAACATCGTCTCATCCCGGATCTTACGACGCTGAAACAGCAGATCCAACGAGGACTCCCCACGGTTGATGAACCGAATATCTGGAACTACCTCTGCCGTGATAACGGTAAAGACTAACGCACGACCGTATGAA
>NZ_JAHLKM010000007.1:0-12959 GCF_024449025.1 Natronomonas aquatica
TTCCAGGGTGATGTCGTCCAGCCGACCCATTATGCAGAAATACGATTGCTATAGTAAATACTTTCGCACGACCGTATGAAAGGACCTCTCGGCAGATCAGACCAGCTCTCACGTGGCTAATGCCGAAATACCTCGAATCCATTCCGGGAGACGGCCTCGGCGACCGTTCGGAGCCCCACTCAGTAGTGCCACTCGAACTGTCCGAAGTCGGGGTCCCGTCCCTCGTTGAACGCGTCGCGTCCTTCCTTGGCCTCGTCGGTCATATATCCGAGCCGTGTCGCCTCGCCGGCGAACACCTGCTGGCCGACGAGGCCGTCCGAATCCATGTTGAACGCGTATTTTAGCATCCGGATCGCCATCGGCGACTTCGAACAGACCGCTTCGGCCCACTCGTGTGCAGTCTCCTCTAACTCCTCGTGGGGGACGGCCTCGTTTGCCATCCCCATCTCGACGGCCTCCGCGGCGTCGTAGGTCTTCCCGAGGAAAAACACCTCGCGGGCCTTCTTGTGACCTACCTGACGGGCGAGATACGCCGATCCGAAGCCGGCATCGAAGGAGGCGACGTCGGGGTCGGTCTGGAGGAACTTCGCGTGTTCTACGCTCGCAAGCGTCATGTCACAGACGACGTGCAGCGAGTGGCCGCCGCCGACGGCCCACCCGGGGACGACGGCGACGACCGGCTTCGGGATGTGCCGGATCAGCCGCTGGACCTCCAGAATGTGGAGCCGCGGGGCGCTCCGCGCTTCGCCTCCGCTGTTCTCCTCGGCGGAACCGTCCTCGTCATACTCGTAGCCGGCGTCGCCGCGGATCCGCTGGTCGCCGCCCGAACAGAACGCCCACCCGCCGTCCTTCGGCGAAGGGCCGTTCCCAGTCAGCAGGACACAGCCGACGTCGGTCTGTCGCTTCGCGTGATCGAGAGCAGTGTAGAGTTCGTCGACCGTCTCCGGTCGGAAGGCGTTGCGGACCGCCGGGCGATCGAAGGCGATCCGCACTGCGCCGGTCTCTTCGGAGCGGTGGTAGGTGAGGTCGTCGAACTCGTCGGTGACCGGACGCCAGCGATCCGGATCGAACAGATCAGAAACCATTATCGGCTTTGAGCGCGCGTCGAAGAAAAAGGTACACGTAGCCGCCGGTCACGTCACCGTCGGTAGGTGACGAACGCCAGGTCACCGGCCGTCTCGCGGTCACGTTCCTCCCACTCCGGGCCGATCTCCGGGAAATACGCGTCGCCCTCGGGCGTCTCCGGGATATCCGTAAGCAACAGTTCGTCGGCCCGATCGATGAACGCCTCATAAACCGTCGCGCCGCCGATCACGTACACCGTCTCTCGCCCCCCCTCGAGTGCCTCTGCGGCGCGTTCGAGTGCTTCCTCGACGTCGTGTGCGTGGACGGCCCCCTCCGGCAGATCGAGTGATTCCCGCCGGGAGAGGACGACGTTCGTCCGCCCGGGGAGCGGGCCGTCGAGTCGCCGCTCGATCGACTCGTAGGTCCGCCGGCCCATGACGACGGGATGGCCCATCGTCGTCTCCTTGAACCGCCGGAGGTCCTCGGGGTAGTGCCAGGGCATCCCGCCGTCGGCACCTATGACGCCGTTCTCGGCGACCGCGGCGACAAGCGTGATCCTCATATTCGTTTCACTCCGCGACCGCGAATTCGATCCCCGGTTCGGGATCGTACCGCTTGAGGCTGACGTCGTCGTACTCCAGTTTCTCGAGGGGTCTGTCGGCGACCTCGATTCGGGGCCGGTCGCCGGGTTCCCGCGATAGCTGTGTCAACAGACCAGGGACGTGGTCGTACCCCGTCTCGTCGTCCGGCTCCGGGGGGGCGGCGTCTTCGAGCCACTCGCGAACGTCGGCGTACTCCGATCGGTCCTCGATACCCTCCAGTTGCGCCCGCAGTTCGGGGAGGTGTTCGTCGTACCACGCGCCGCGGTCGCCCGCCCCACAGTAGATGTGAGTGTCGACGATCGTATGCCCGAACGAGCCGACCTCGAAGCCGGTCCGGTTTGCGACGGCGTGGGCCAAAAGCGAGTACGCCGCCAGGTTGAACGGCACCCCGAGAGCGATATCGCCGGAGCGCTGGGTGAGATGGACGTTCAGCCGGTCGCCCTGGACGTTGAACACGAAGGTGTAGTGACACGGCGGCAGCGTCGAGACGGCGGCATTGGCCGGGTGCCAGGCGTTGACCACCAGCCGCCGGGAGTTCGGGTTCTCGTCTAAGCTATCGAGGACGTAACCGATCTGATCGAAGACCTGCCGGGTCCCGCCGCCCGGAGCGGTCTCGGTCTCGGTCCAGCGGTGGCCCTCCTCGGGCCAGCTTTCGCCGGGCAGCCGACCGATCCCATCGGGAACCGGGTAGCGCCGCCAAAAGCGGCCGTAGGCGGTGTCGAGGTGGCCCTCCTCGTCGGCCCACGCGTCCCAGATCTTCGTCTCCTCGCGGAGGTCCCGGATGTGTTCTTCGCCGGAGAGGTACCACAGCAGTTCGTGGATCAGCGAGTTCCACCGGTAGCCGTCCATCCGTTTCGTCGTCAGGAGGGGAAAGCCCTCGGCGAGATCCACCTCGTAGTGGTGGCTGAACGCGGCGACGGTGTCGACGCCGGTCCGGTTCGGTTTGTAACACCCGCCGGCGAGGGTGTCAGCGACGAGTTCGTGGTACTGACGCATTCGATATCTACCGCTGGGACGGCGGGACAAATAGCTTTGCCCCTCCCGGATGATCGGCGTTGGCTGTCTCAACCCGTCCCGTTTTCCTTCCAGCGCCCGTACCATCACCATGGTCACCTATCGCCGCAAGACGTGGGTCGAGGCTCCCTTCGAGGAAGTCTGGGAATTTCACTCGAGGATCGACGGCCTCGAAGCGCTGACACCCGGGTTCATGCACCTCGAGATCGACCGTGTCACCGGTCCGGACGGGGACACCGATCCCGAGGTCCTCGAGGCTGGCTCCCGTATCGAGATGTCTGTCCGGCCCTTCGGCGTCGGACAGAGACGACGGATCGTTTCGGTCATCACCGACCGGACCCGCGAGGGCGGCGCCGGCTCGTTCCGCGACGTCATGGAGGAGGGGCCGTTCGCCGAGTGGGCACACACCCACCGGTTCTTCGATGACGGCGACCGGACCCGGCTGGTCGATCAGGTCAAGTATCGCCTGCCCGGCGGCCCGCTCGGGCGGGCAGTCTCGCCGCTGGGACGGATCGGGCTCGCGCCGATGTTCCGGGACCGACACCGGACGACGAAACAGCTGCTGGAGGGGGAACGCGAGCTACCCCGAGACCGACCGTGACTCCTCCCGAACGAACAGATAGAGCGCGAGCGCGATGAACACTGTCGACGTGATTCCCGTCAGGACGCCGATGAGGAAGAACTCGACCCTGCCGAACAGCCAGACCGCGCCGAGAAACAGCGCGAAGGCAGCCCCGAGCAGATACAGCACCGGCTGCCAAAGCGGCGTCAGCCGCAGCAGAAACCCGACGAGAAACGCCGAACCGATGAGAACGAACTGCCCCGAGCGGGCCTCCGGAACCCCGGGCTCGATCAGCCCGAGATACAGGTGTATCCCGGCGATCGCAAGCGTCACACACAAAAAGAGTGTTTCGAGGGGGCCGATATCGCGTGCGAAACCGTCGGGCGTCACTGTCGCTCCCTCCCATCGACGCTGTGTCCGGATCTCATTCGCGGCCGTACAGCCGCGATTCGGATATTTTTGCCGGTCGTCCGTTTAGGTATCCGGGGGCGATCCCGTTGCGAAACCGATTTAGGACCGTCCGAACCACTCCCGGTGTGTTCGCCGCCATAGAGGACCGAACCCCGCCGATGGCCGCACTCGGCGTCGCCGTGCTGGCCGTCTCGACGAGCGCGATCCTCGTCCGGTGGAGCGACGCCCCCGCCGTGGTGCTCGCGTTCTACCGAGTCCTGCTCACCACGCTTTTGATCTCGCCGTTTCTCCTCACGCGACATCGGGGCGATCTCGGCGCCTTCCGGCGCCGGGATCTCCTCGTTGCGGTGCTGACTGGGGCGGCGCTGGCCGTCCACTTCGCCGCGTACTTCGAGAGCCTCGCGTGGACGAGCGTCGCCGCCAGCGTCACGCTCGTCCAGGCACAGCCGCTTTTCGTCGCCGTCGGCGCGGCGCTGTTCCTGCGCGAGCGGATCGGACCACGGACGGTAGCCGGGATCGCTATCGCTATCGCCGGCATGGCGGCGATGTCGGCCGGGGAGTTCCTCGCGGGCGCGGCGGTCGAAGGGTCCCATCCGCTCTACGGAAACGCTCTGGCCGTCCTCGGAGCCGTGATGGCTGCGGTCTACGTCCTCGTTGGGCGATCGCTCCGTCAGCGTGTCGCCCTCGTCCCGTACGTCCTCGTCGTCTATACCGCCTGTACGCTCACGCTTTTTTTGATCGCTATCGCACAGGATCTGCCGCTTGCGGGTTACGGGCGCCGCGAGTGGTTCTTGTTTCTCGCCTTGGCCGTCGGCCCCGGGCTCTTCGGGCATACGGTCGTCAACTGGGCGCTCGGACACGTCGATTCCGCCGTCGTCAGCGTGTCGCTGCTCGGTGAACCGATCGGCGCGACGATCCTCGCGCTCGTCTTGCTCGCGGAGGCCCCCGGAGCGACGACCGTCGCCGGGGGGGTCGTCGTGCTCGCGGGGATCTACCTAACGTCGGCCGCACGGGCGTGAGTGCTCATTCTTCGCTGGCGTCGCGGTGGGCCGCCGCGACAGTGCTTCGGAGTTCGGTCCCGTCGGTCGCGTGGGCGAGATGGGACTCACAGTCACAGTCGGAGGCGCCGAACCCAGCGACCGGAGACGGCGGCAGCGCAGCCGCGACCGCACACTCGATGTTGGCGTCGGGCGTCCGGACGTCCCCACGGATCGAGGCGGCATCGTCCCCGAGGAGGTAATCGATATGCCAGTGGCGGACCGATAGCTTCCCGGCAGCGAGTTCGTAGTGTCTATCCACCCGTGTGAACCCTCCGGATCCGAGAGCGCTCCCCGTGTAGGCGTACCACCCGGCGGGAACGCGGTGTTCCCCGAGCGCGCCGATCCCGATCGTCCGCGGGCCCTCCAGTTCGATGAGGAGCGTGTACGTGCCGCCGGTCACGGTCTCCGGTTGACCCGCTCGCGTGTAGTAGCTGTCGGCTCTCTGTCGGCGCGATCAGTCGGATCGGAACGACCCGCCATACTTTTGCTTTCCCCCGTCGCAGGTGGTGGTATGAAGGAGTCGCTTCTGGACATCCTGTGTTGTCCATTAGACAAGGGCGAACTCGAACTGGAGACGATCCGCGAGAACGACGAGGAGATCCTCGAGGGCCGACTCGTCTGTACCGAATGCGGCGAGGAGTACCCGATCGAGGACGGTATCCCCAACCTCCTGCCGCCGGACATGCGGGAAGAGGCGACCGCCTGACCGGGAACGAGCAGTAGCCTTTTTAACCGTACCGGGTGTGTGACACCGTGTGATGGATCCGCTCACCGTCGCGGTCAACCGTGACGGATTACACACGCTGGAGGTGCCTTCGGAGTTCAAGGCCGCCGGTCCATTCGCCGTCGAACTGCGGAACTACGGCGAGGCGGCCCATGTCCACCTCAACCTCGACGACCGGATTTCGCGGGTCGCCCGGATCGGGGCGACGAACCACTACGTCGAGGCCGACGAGCGCCGGCTGATCGACGTCGAGACCCGCGAGGCGTCGGGGTGGCCCGCCGACACCGTCCGCGGCAAGCTCAAGGTCGTCGTCGGCCACGGTCAACGGACCCACTACGTCGATGTGACGCTCGATCGCTCGGCCGCCGAAAACGAGGTCCGTGTCGATCCCGACCTCGCCACTCCGGACACAGAGCGTGACGAAGGGACGCCGCCGGTGGTCCGGTTGCTCCCGGTGGTCGTCCTCGGGAGCGTGGCGGTCCTTCTGGCCGTCGGGGCGCTGTTTGCGGCCGGGACTCTCGTGGTCTTCCTCGGCGGGCTCGCGCTCGTCTCCGCCCTCCTGTGTACGGCCGCCGCTTACGTGCTGTTCCGGTAGTCAGGAACCGTCGTCGGTCGGGACGCCACAGAGCCGCCCCTCCTCGTCGAAGCGTTTGGCCCGCAGAAAGCGGGCCCGATACCGGTTTGCGCCCTCGTAGATGTCCGCCTCCCGGATCGACTCGGCCTCGCCGTCGGCGACCGCGTCGACGATCGCCTCGATCTGCTCTTTCTCGCTCGGCGTCAACTCGAACTCGTAGCGTTTCGTCTCCTCGCCTTCGAGCTTCGTCCACTGTCGGGCGGCTGTCACGACGAGCGAGCAGGGCTCCCGGCAGGGGAACTCGCCGTCGCCGCCGTCGACCTCGAGGGGAGTCCCGTCCTCGTACTCCCACTCGCGGCGTTTCAGACACTGGCTGTCGGCACAGCAGGCCTCGGCGACCCAGTTGACGTGTTCGTGGCCCTCGCCACGGTCCCAGGTCTTGATCACGCTGTAGATCCCGCTTTGCCGTTCCATCGTCTCACGCCAGTGGTCGACATCGAGTTCGCCCCGCCGTTCGAGGTGCCAGTTCGCGATCGTCGCCGGGTAGACGTACTCGACGGTCTCGGCGAGCGCCCGCCCGTCCAGATCCACGAAGGCCCACCCCGTCGGCAGCGTCGGGGCGGTCTTCAGCGGTCGATAGCGGCCCCGGTCGTCGTGTTTGACGAGCTCTCTCGCCTCGAGCGGGTCGGTATGGACTGTCAGGGATTCGATCGCGGTGTCGGCCTCGGTTTCGTTACGGACGGTGTACACCCGGTGGCCGTCCTCTCCGAGCGCGATATCGATTCGGAGCTGTCCCCAGGAGGCGACGATACCGTCGTCGGCCATCGTCTCGTACCGGTCGGTGACGGGACGGTCGTCGGCCCCTTCGAGGTACCGCAGGAAGGCGACCTCGGTGTCCGGCCGATCGCGGGCGCGCCAGTAGTACCAGTTCGAGACGAACCACGGGTTCCGATCGGCGAGTTCTCCGAACTCGGCCTCGGTGAGCTCCTCGTGGGTCCCGTCGGGCGTTTCGAACCGGTAGCCGTCGACGTCGTGTTCGGCGACGAGGCCGTCGTAGTCGACGCCCGAGGCGGCGGCCGAAAGCAGCGCGTCGAGTTGCTCGTCGTTCACGTCAGTCACCCGCGCTCGCGTTCGCGTCCGATCGGGTGCGATGTCGGACCGTCTCGATGGCGTCTCCGACGTCGGCGCCGGCGTCGGCCGCCCGCTCGATGACGACGTCGGCAGTAAGTCCCTCCGTCCCGACGGCGCCGGCGTACCAGATCCGGTGGCCGTCGACCTCCGCGGGGGTCTCCCAGCCAGTCCGGTAATCGTCGGTCAGCCCCATATCCTCCGGGATGTCCTCCTGGGTGTGATAGCCGTCGGCGATGAAAAGCGGCACGACGACGATGTCGGTCGTCTCGAAGAAGTCCGTCACGTCGTCGATCTCCGGGTCCTCGTCCATGAACAGCGCCTTCACCTCGTCGAACCGTCCGGTCTCGGCGATCCGGTCGGCGTGGAGGTGGACCGCCTTCGCGGAGTTTTCGTTCCGTTCGGTGCCGTGGCCGACGACGGCCAGCGCGAACCCCTCGCCGGCCTCGCTGTCGCCGGTCACCGTCTCGGCGCGCCGGACGATCACGTCGCTCATCGCGTCGTGGGTCCCGACCGGCCCGCAGTAGTGGATGGTCTTGTCGACGTCGGCTGCCTCGAGCGTCGCGTGGGTCGCGCTCGTGCCGTCCGAGTCCCACTGCTCGAGGTCCCAGCCTTCCAGGCGGAGTTCTCGGGGAATCACCTCCTCGGTGAAGTACCCTTCCGAGATGAAAAGCGGGACGACGTAGACCTCCTCGCTCTCGACGGTCCGGAGTACCTCCCTGAACGAGGGTTCTTCCTTCCAGAAGGCGGTCCGGACCTCATCGAAGACGCCGGCCTCCCGTATCGTGTCGGCGTGGTCGTACGTCGGCGTGCTCGCGTCCGGGTTCAGATGCGACCCATGGGCGACGATGACGAGCGCTTGCATACCGGAAAGTAGGGGACGGCGTCCTTAGTCGCTTCGGGAATCGGCTGTTTTGGATCCCCGAACGGGGTCACCCTCCAGGGCGGGACCGACACGCCCTTGTCGGATCGATCCGATCGAACCCCATGACCGTCGCTGCCGAGACCCGAAAGGCCGTCCGCGAACACCCCTTCGTCTACGATGGTCTCCGGGCCGGGATCGTCAACTACACTGCCGCCGCCCGGTTCCTCGATGTTGGCGACACCGAAGCCGTCGGGGCCGCACTCCGCCGGTACGCCGAGGACCTCTCCGAGTACGCGCCGCCGGACGCCCGGGGGACCGTCTCGATGCGGTCCGGGGTCGGGGAGACCGACGACGTGGAGGGACTCCTCGCGGTCGGCAACAGGACCTTCGGGATCGACGGTGGGGAGCATACGGCGATCGTCGCGACCGGCGAGTTCGACGCGTCGGCGCTCGGGGCGATCCTCGCCCGGCTCCGGACGGCCGAAATCGAGGTTGTCGCGGCCGCCGGGGCGGAGGGCACGGCGACCGTCGTCGTCGAGCGCCGTGCGGGCCCCGACGCCGTCCGGGTCGTCGAAGGCGTCCTGTAGCCTCGGGCAAGCGACGCATTAAAACCGCCTCCGGGTCTGGCTCCGATAATGACGCTCCGTGTGATGAACACGCTTTCGGGCGAGCGCGAACCGTTCGAGCCGGCCGACCCCGACGACGTACTACTGTATTACTGTGGGTTGACCGTCTCGGACGCCGCCCACCTCGGACACGCTCGTTCGTGGGTTCACGTCGACGTGATCCACCGGTGGCTCGAACACCTCGGCTACGGCGTCCGGCACGTCGAGAACATCACCGACGTCAACGAGAAGATTGTCGCCCGGGTCGGGGAGGCCGACGACGGGGCGACGCTTGGGGATAGCGAACTCGGGGTCGCGGACCGATTCATCGAACGGTTGTTGACCGACATGCGGTCGCTCAACCTCAAACGCGCCGAGGTGTATCCCCGCGTCTCCGAGCACGTCCCCGAGATCATCGATCTCATCGAGACGCTCATAGAACGGGGCTACGCCTACGAGTCGAACGGCTCGGTCTACTTCGACGTGACCGAGTTTCCCGACTACGGGAAGCTCTCGAATCAGACCATAGGGGACGTCGAAACTCAGGGCCAAGAGGAGGAACGCGAGGAGAAGCGCCACCCGGCCGACTTCGCGCTGTGGAAGGCCGGCGGCGTCGCCCCCGAGACCGTGGCCGAACACCGCAGCGAGGATCGGACCTACGAAACGACCCCTTCGGGTGAGACGTGGGACTCCCCGTGGGGGGAGGGTCGTCCCGGCTGGCACATCGAGTGTTCCGCGATGTCGATGGCGCATCTGGACAGTTCGATCGATATCCACATGGGCGGCCGAGATCTCGTCTTCCCGCACCACGAAAACGAGATCGCACAGACCGAGGCTGCAACCGGTGAGACCTTCGCCCGCTACTGGCTGCACGCGGATCTCTTCCGGATGGCCGACGAGAAGATGTCCTCGAGTCTCGGCAACTTCATCCCCGTCTCTGAGGCCGTCGACCGCTTCGGGACGAACCCGTTGCGGCTGTTCTTCGTGTCGGCCTCCTACAACTCCACGCAAACCTACAGCGAGGACGCCATCGAGGAAGCGCTGGAGCGGTGGGATCGCCTCGAGGCGGCCTACGATCGGATCACACGGTCGCTCGATAGCCCCGACGCGCGGACGAAAGTCGACTCGTCGCTCGGGGGTGCCGTCGAGGACGCGGCGGAAGCGTTCACCGCGGCGATGAACGACGATTTCAACACCCGGGAGGCGCTCGCGGCGCTTTTCGATCTCGTCGGTGCGGCCAACCGCCACATCGAGGACCGCGACGAGTACGACTACCGGGGGCTGCGACGGACGGTCGAAACCCTCGAGACGCTCGGCGGGGGCGTCCTCGGGTTCGACTTCGAAGGCGAAAGCGGGGGCGAGGCGACGATCGCCGACGAGCTCGTCGAGTTGGTCCTCGAGATCCGGGAGACCGAACGCGCGGCGGGCAACTACGGTCGGGCCGACGAACTCCGCGACGACCTCGAGACGCTCGGCGTCGAGGTACAGGATACCGACGACGGCCCTGCCTACCGGCTGTAGCCGCCTATCCGACCACGATCGGGCCGATCAGTACCCCCATCAGGTTCGCCCGCCGCGCGCCGAACCGGGCGGGAACCAGACCCACGACGGTCGCGGCGAGGTACGCACCGACGCCGATCGGGCCGGCCAATAGATACGAGAGACCGGCGAGCCCACAGAGCAGCCCGACCGAGAGCCGCGTCGGATCGAGGCGGCCGACGGCGTCGAGATACCGATCGCCGATGGCGAGGACACCGGCCGCGCCGGCGATCGATCCGAAGGCGACCCCAACGAGCAGATGTGGGACCGAAAGCGGCACCGAGGCCGTCTCGACGGCGACGAGGACGCCGGTCCGGGGCGTCCCGAGCGCGACGAGGGCGAACAGCGCGAAGATCGCGTTGGCCGTGTTCACGCCCGAGGTCGTGACGATGAACCCTCTGGCACCGTACCGTCCCGGGACGGCAAGCAGTGCGAACGTCGCCGCGACGGCGCTGGAGACGGCCGGCACGTAGCCGACGATCGCCCCGGCGACCGTCCCGAGTCCCGAGAGACCGAGGACGCTCCGCTTCGAGGCCGCTATCTTCGCGTCGTCCTGTGGTGGAACGCCCTCGCCGCCGATCGCCTCGATGAGGACGGGCGCGCCGAACAGTCCCGCAAACAGCGGCGCGAGGATCCCCCCGGCATCGAGCGGGGCGGCCGGGGAGAGATCCAGCGTTCCGATCCCCAACAGTGCGCTGAGACCGAAGGCGGTCGCGGCGATGAGTTTCGTTGTGAATCCCCGCTCGGTCACCACGAGCATCGCGGCGACAGCCCCGAGAACGAGCGTGAGGTTCGCCCGGACTGTCGGCCACAGGGCGGTCATGAGACGGGTGATCGGTACCGCGAGTGGTACTGCGAGGAGGACGGCCGTACCGCTGCCGAGCGCCGACAGCCGGAGCGCCTCGCGGCCACGACCCGCTAGGACGAGCCGGTGGCCCGGCAGCGCCGCGACCGCGGTCGCCGGATCCGGAACGCCGAGCGCGAGCGTCGGCACGATCTCGAGAAAAGTATGCGTGACGCCCGCCGCGAGCATCGCCATGCCGACGTACAACGGCGGCCCCGGGACCGACGGCGCGACGCCGGCCAAAACGAGCGCCATGTTGTTCGCATGGAGCCCCGGAACCAGCCCGCTGAGAGAACCGAGGACGATGCCGCCGCCGACGAAACAGAGCGCGAGCGCCGTCGCCCGGGGCGCGAAGGTGACCTCCATCGAGGCGGTCTGGTCGCGTGTTCGTATATAAATCCTCGGCGGAGGCGTCGCTACGCGGTGGAATAAAACGAAAAAGTCGCTGTCGGCGTCAGCCGAACAGTTCGCCGAGGCCTTCGCCGCCGTCGCCTTCGTCCTCGTCGTCGCCTTCGTCTTCGGCTTCCGCTTCGGCTTCATCGTCGTCGCCTTCGTCTTCGGCTTCGGCCTCCTCGTCGGCCTCCTCGGCCCCACCGGCTGCCGCGGCGCCACCGGCACCGCCGGCAGGGGCTGCGGCGGCCGTCTCGATAGCTTCCTCGACGTCGACGTCCTCGAGGGCGGCGACGAGCGCCTTGACGCGGGATTCTTCCACGTCGACGCCGGCCGCTTCGAGTACGCCGGTCAGGTTGTCTTCGTTGATCTCTTCGTCCGTCTCGTGCAGGATGAGTGCTGCGTAAACGTATTCCATTGGTAGTCACCCGAACATGTCGCCGAGCGCGTCGCCGCCGTCGTCGGCGTCGTCCTCGGCACCGCTTTCGTCTTCGTCAATCGGTTCCTCGTCCGCATCCGCGTCCGGCTCGTCGTCGCCGTCGCCGTCATCGCTCTCCGACGCTTCGTCGGTCGCCTCCTCGGCGGGCGCGGGTTCGACGCCGCGGAGTTCCTCCGGTAGGGCCTCCTCGTCGTCGATCGCCGCCGCGAGCGAACGCATCTGCGCGTCGGCCTTCGAGACGAGATCGTCCGCGAGGTCGGGGCTCTCGACCGCCGCCGACAGGCCGACCGATTTGGCCTCGCCGGCCGCCTTCGCGAGCATCGACGGCACGGTCCGTGCCGTCGGGTACTCGGCGTTGATCGAGAGGTTCCGCGCGGCGCTCGAGGCGGCCTCCAGATCCGCGATGTACTCCTCGACGTCGATGTCGAGTTCCTCGGGCGAGAACGACACACCCTCGGAGACGACACCGCGGAGATCGAGGCCGACCTCCTTCGGCTCGATGCCGAGTTCGCCGAGCACGTTGGCGAGATCGGCCGAAACCTCCTCACCGGCCGAAAGTACCGTCGAGTCCTCGACGACCTTGATCGAGCCGCCCTCGATCCGGGCGTTGGCACCGACCGTCTGGAGTTCGCCGACGAACGGCCCCGGATCGACGCCGGTGTCGCCTTCGGGGATCACGACGTCGTTCGGCGCGACCTCGCCGGCGCTGATCGGCGCTGGCGTCTTCGACTCCTCGAGTTGCTGATAGAGCCCGAAGGGGTTGTCGTTCGTCCCGATGAGCCCGACCTGCCCCTCGACGAACTCGACGAGCGCTTCGAGCCCTTCATCGACCTCGGCGAGCGCCCGTTCCATCAGCGTGTTCCGCGAAACGCGGAGCGCCGCGGTGCCGTGTAGCTCACGGCGCATGTCCTGTAGCTGACGGCTCGGGATGCCGGTGATGTCGACGACGCCGACCGACTCGTAGCGTCCGAGGAACGCCGCGAGGTCGTCGATCTCTTCGCGTTTCCACTCCGGGATCGTCTCTGTTTTGCGTTCCGCTTCGGCGCTCATGCGGGCACCTCCACTGCCGGTCCCATCGTCGTCTTGACATACACCGAATCGATGTTCTGGGGCCCCTTCTCGAGGTCCGTGAACAGCCGGCGCAGGATGACGTCGAT
>NZ_JAHLKM010000007.1:12969-128404 GCF_024449025.1 Natronomonas aquatica
TCGATGTTGTCGGCGATCGAGTCAGCGTCCATGTTCTCGGCGCCGACGCGCGTGTGGAACGTGCGCCGCTCGCCGGACCGAACCTGGACGGTATTCTTCATTCGGTTGACGGTCTCGACGACGTCGTCGTCGGGCTGTAGGGGCGTCGGCATCTTCCCCCGGGGACCGAGTACGGTCCCGAGGTACCGGCCGATGTCCTGCATCATGCTGGCCTCCGCGATGAAGAAGTTCGTCTCGTCGGCTAGATTTTTCGCCGCATTATCGTCGTCTCCGAGGTCCTCGAGGTCGTCGCTGTCGAGTACCTGATCGGCGACGTCCTCCGCACGGAGGGCGGTCTCGCCCTCGGCGAAAACGACGATTTGCGTGTCCTGGCCCGTACCCGACGGTAGGACGATGCTCTCGTCTACCCGGTTGTTGGGGTCTGCTAGGTCTAGATCGCGCAGGTTGATAGCGAGGTCCACCGTCTCACGGAAGTTCCGCTCGGGTGAGTCGCTGAGTGCGCGGGATACTGCGTCCTCTATCGAATCTGCCATCGTTCACCTCCGTAGTTTCTGCCTTGCGGGCTACTACGGCGTGAAACAGGCTACGCCTGTCTCGTTTTCCCGGAGGTGGATTACGCACTTAAGCGCGTCGGACCGGGCCGAGCGTGGCTGGCGCTCCCACGGCGTGTCAAACGCTCGGACCGCTGAACCGATGGGCCCGTCCACGTCGGTGCGTCCGGAGCTGGGGCGATTTCAATCGATAAACCGTGCCCGCAGTTTCTCGTCCGGGACGAGACACTGCCCGCGTTTCCCGAACCAGTCGTAACGGTTGTTCGCGAGAAACCGATAGGCCCGATCACGGATCGTTTTCGGAACGATCGAAGCGACCGAACCGAGCGCCCATGGAAACCCCAGAAGCCAGGCGATCCTGACGACGGCGTCGGATTCAGTGTAGGCCCGATCGCCCTCGATGACGACCATACTCTCGTCGTAGTCACCCGACAGTCCACTCTGCCGGAGCAGTTCGCTTGCCGCCTCGGACTGTAGCGTTCCGAACCGGAGGCGGTCCTGACGGTCCATCCGGAGCAGCCAGGGCAGCGATCCGACACAGAGGTTACAGACGCCGTCGAAGAGTACGACCGGTCGGTCCGGCGTGTCGTCAGTCATGCTAACAGCTAGGGGACGCGGTGTTGAATACGTGACGACACCGACGGTTCGACCGCTCGGATGGCAGAGCAGTCGGAAGAACCGTCGCGCACTGTTGCAGCCGTTCGAGTCGGTGCCGATCCGTCAGGCCGCCGCTTCGGCTTCCTCGAAGGTGCCGTCGTACTCGCCCGCTTCGAGCCGTTCGTTGAACGTGCGTGCGTCCTCGCCCTCGACAGTAACACCGAGGGAAACGCAGGTGCCGGCGACCTCCTTGGCCGCGTTCCGCACGCCGTACGCCAGGAGATCGGGGAGCTTCTGTTCGGCGACGGTCTTCAACTGTTCGACGGACATGTCGGCGACGAACTCCTCGTTCGGTTCGCCGGAGCCGGTCTCGAAGCCGAGTTCGTCCTTGATGAGCGCTGCCGTCGGCGGGACGCCGACCTCGATCGAAAACGAGCCGTCGTCGTCGTACTCGACGGTGACGGGGACCTCGGTCCCGTCGAACGCCGCGGTCTGGTCGTTGATCTCGTTGACGACGGCCTGTACGTCCACCGGTGTCGGGCCGAGTTCCGGCCCGAGCGGCGGTCCCGGATCGGCCCCGCCGCCGGGGACGAGTACCTCGATAGTTCCAGCCATACACGAACCCACTGTCGCGGCGGTTTTAAGCGTTGTCGATTCGGCCCGCCGTGTCACCCGCCCACATTCGGGTTTCGGGGCTGCGAACGTCAGCGAAGCGGTACGCCGTGCCGGAGGAGATACTCGCTGACGGCCTTGATCTCGACGGGGCTCCCGATGATCCGGACCGTCGCTCCTTCCCGGGAGAGTGTGACCGCAAACGCCGATTCGAGGTCGCGGCCGATCCCCTCGAGCGTCCCCGAGGGGAGGACGATCTCGGTGCTGTCGCGGAGACGGGCTGGCTTCGCCATCGGCAGACGGTTCGGATTCCCCGAACATGAACGTGTTGGATTAATCCCTAGGAATTGTTCGAGCCGGGTCGGTCTCTGGCTGCCGGCCGCCCGGGAGAGGACCAACGCAACCGCTGGAGGGACGTAACCGAACGCCTTTTTCGGTATCGGCGATAGGTCTCAGTTGATGGGGCTCAAAGAGGAGATCGAGGCGATCGAGGAAGAGATCGCCGACACCCCGTACAACAAATCGACCGAACAGCACATCGGCCGGCTGAAGGCCAAGCTCTCGGAAAAAAAGGATGAGCTCGAACGGCGACAGTCCTCAGGGAGCGGTGGCGGCGGCTACGCGGTGGAAAAACACGGCGACGCGACGGTCGCGCTGGTCGGTTTCCCCTCTGTCGGGAAATCCACTCTCCTCAACGCCCTGACGAACGCCGACAGCGAGGTCGGCTCCTACGAGTTCACGACGCTCGATGTCAACCCCGGCATGCTCGAGTACCGCGGGGCGAATATCCAGTTGCTCGACGTGCCGGGACTCATCGAGGGGGCCGCCGAGAACCGCGGCGGCGGGCAGGCCGTCCTCTCGGTCGTCCGGACCGCGGATCTGGTGTTGTTCGTCCTCTCGGCGTTCGAGATCGACCAGTACGAACGTCTCCACGAGGAACTGTACAAGAACAAAGTACGGCTCGATCAGGATCCGGTCCAGGTCAATATCCGTAAAAAACACAAGGGTGGGATCAACCTCACCACTTCCGACCGGGTGACCCTCGATGACGAGACGATCATGGGCGTCCTCCGGGAGTACGATTACGTCAACGCCGACGTGACGATCCGCGAGGACCTCACGATCGATCAACTCGTCGATTCGCTGCAGGACAACCGCGAGTATCTCCCCTCCGCCGTCTGTGTCAACAAGGTCGATCTCGTCGATCCGAGCTACGTCGAAACCGTCGAGGCGAACCTCCGGGCCCACGATATCGACCCCGAGGAGGCGGTCTTCATCAGCGCCGAGGACGGTCGGGGACTCGATTCGTTGAAGGAGACGATCTGGGAGGATCTCGGGCTCATCCGGATCTACATGGACAAGCCCGGGCGGGGGATCGACCGCGATGAGCCACTGATCCTCACCGAAGATCAAAACACTGTCGACGACGCCCTACAGAAGCTCGGTGGGAGCTTCGACGAGCGGTTTCGCTTCGCCAGGGTCACTGGCCCGTCAGCGAAACACGACGAACAGCAGGTCGGCCGCTCCCACGAACTCGAAGACGAGGATACTCTCCGGATCGTCGCCCGCAAGTGACTGCCTCCCGATAGCGTCCCCGGTACCTGCGGCGGCTGTGTGATCGGTTCGCCACCGACGATAAGACATATACCGGTCGTCGCATATATTCCGATAATGACTCCGACCGTCGAATCGATCGCCGAGATGTCGGTCCTCCCCTATATCGATGTCCTCCTTTGGATCGTCGCGGCGGTTTTCGTGGTCGGCGTGATCGCACGCAGGGAGAACCGCGAGTGGGCCCGGCGGATCACCGCCGCCGGCTGGGGGCTGTTCGCGGTCCTTTGGCTCCTTTTCATCCAGTACTTCGCGTTCGTCCACCGGAGTGTCGTCGAGACGGCTTTGGTCGTGATCGCAGTACCGGCGTCCCTCTATGTCGGCTGGAAGCTCCTGAACGGCCGGGACTCGCTTTTGACGCTCTCGCGGGCGATCGCGTTCATGATGGTCATCTATCTCCCCTTCGAGACCTCCCAACTCGTTCGGGGGTTCCTGATCGAGACTGTTGCGTTTCAGACAGTGACGGCGATCGACTGGCTCGGGTTCGCCGAGGGCGTCCAGTACGTCGAGGACCCGGCTGCCGACTCCTCGCTGATGAACACCTTCTATTTCCCCGAAACGGGGAGGGCCTCCCGGCTCATCTTCGCGTGTACCGGCATCGGTTCGATGGCGATTTTCGGCGGCCTCATCGCGGCCGCCGACGCCCCGCGACCCAAGAAACTGATCGCGGCCGTCGTCTCGATCTCGATCATCTGGGTGCTCAACATCGCCCGGAACGTCTTCATCGCGCTGGCGAACGGCTATCAGTGGTTCGCCGGTACGGCCCTCGAAGGCCCGGTGATGTTCGTCTTCGGGCTCTCGGATCCGGCCCGGGTTTCGTTTTTCGTCGCCGACCGGATCATCGCACAGGGACTGGCCGTCTTCGTTCTCGTCGGGATCGCGTGGCTCGCCTCCCGGTGGGTGCCGGAGCTGCTCGATATGGGCGAGGAGCTTCTCTCGGTGCTGCTCGGGCGGGAAATCAGGCTCCGGTCACCGGAGACAGCACCCGACGGCGGTGATCCGAAGTGACGGAGGGAGACGCCGAGGACGCAGTCGACGGAGACGACGATGACGGAGACGGTGTGGGCGAGGTTTCCCGACGGCGGATCCTGTTCGGCGGCGCTGGGGGGCTCGCAGCCATCGGGGGCGGACGGGCGATCTACAACACGTCCCTCGGCTACGGCGAATTCGGGATGGGGACGAACCTCCTCGAACAGGACCTGCCGTCGCTTCTCACCGAGCGGATATCGACCGACTACGAGGGGACGATCGCGGGAACGCCCGTCCGGGTCGACGGGTCGACGATCGCCGTCGGCGGCGAGGAGGCCAGCCTCTCCTTTGTGGACGACGACCGCGACGACGCCGCAGAGATCGACCTCGATCGCGGGATGGGAGGCCGGCTGGAGGCGCTGTTCGTCGACCTCTCGGCGTTCCACGCCGGCGACTACACCTTCGAGTTCCACGGGCCGGAGGCCTTCTTCGAGCGGTTCGAGGGTACCGACGCCCGACCGGACCTCGTTACCTCGATCCGGGGCGACCGGACGATCGATCCCGACGTAGTCGAGCGGTTCGCCGGCGCCGACCCGGCCGATCCGCCGGCGCTCGTCGAAGGGCTCGTCTCCGGTTTTCGGGAACACACGAGTTACGACGTCCCGCGGTACATCGCGGGCTCGATCGAGGACAACGTTCTCTTCGGTGCCTACGACCTCAGACAGTACTTCGAGGGGGACGTCGACTTCGAGGCCCTGCTGGAGAACGACGGGACCGGTATCTTCTGTTGGGAACTCGTTTTCCGCTCGATGGAAGCCCTACAGGCCGTCCCGACGATCGACCAGACGATCCCGGTCGCGACCTGTTACGTGAGCGATATCCGGCACAAGCACGCCTTCACCGGCGTCGTGGGCGCGATCCGGGACGACGGCGAACTACGACTGCCGACGACGTTCCTCGATTACACCCACTCGACGCTGTACGACGACGTCCACGCGACGGCCTTCCTCGGCGAGGGGCTGGCGGCGTACAACGACGGCCACCGCGCCGACGAGATCTACTGGTAGTTGTCTCAGACGGGATCCGGCAGCGCCCCCGACGGGGCGTCGGCGAGCCTCGAGAGCGCGTCGTGTTCGATGACGTGGAGATCGCCGGGGATCACGAGCAGATGCAGCGGTTCGCCGAACGACAGATCGGCAAGCGAGGCGAGCCGATCGGCGGCCACGATCGGGTCCGGGCCGCCTGCGCGTGCGACAGCGACGCCGAGTGCCTCGAGTTCACCGGCTAACAGTTCGGCCGCGTAGTGGGCGGTCATGTACTCCTCGTGGTTCGGATCTGTCCCCTCCGGTCCGATGCCGATCTTGATATCGAGATAGACGAGGGTATGCAGTCCCCGATTGCGGTTCCCCTCGATCGTCTCGAGGACGCTTCCGGGTACGCCTTCGCCACCGTGGGCGTAGGGGAACGGGAGCGTCGTCGCCTTGCCGAAGCGGTAGTTCTGGAGGCCGGTCAGCGAGGCCGCCGCAGATCCCGCCGTCGTCCCGTGGACGACGTGGGTCTCGATCCCGCGCTCCTCGGCCCGGAGCCGCAGATCGACGTGGGTCGTCGAGATCATCGTATCGCCGGCCGTGAGAAAGACGGCATCGCCGGCTTCGGCGGCCGCGAGGATCGGCTCCGGATCCTCCTCGACGCCGGAGCGATCCCGGAGTTCGATCTCGACGCCGTGATACGCCGACAGCTCCTCGACAGTCGTGCCGGCCAGTTTGCTGGTGTAGAACTCCGCGAAGACGCGGTCGGCGCCGGCGACGGCCTCGCGACCCTCGACGGTGATCGACCGCTCGTCGTAGAGCCCGAGCCCGACGAACGTGAGCATACCCCCTCTCGGCCGTCCGAGGGCAAAAACACCCCGTTCTCCCGCTCTCTGCATTCTGTCCGGGTCGTCTCCCGACCGAACGGCGGTTCTCGGAGCTGAGCCGTTACACTTACCGCCGCCCCTCGCCGACGGTTCGGTATGTCGGTTCGCTGTGTCCGTGTCGACCGTGAGGACGGCGAGGCGGTCCGTCAGCGTCTCGCCGCGGCGGGGGCGCTCTCGGCGGAACACGAGATCGACGTCGAAGGGGATACCATCTATCTCCCCCTCGATCCGGCGGTCGACCCCGCGTCGCTCGATCCCGACCTCGAGGTCGTCGAGCGGTCGGTCGAGCGCCGCGAGACCCAGACGTTCCCCGATGATCTCCTCGGGTTCGAACCCTCCTACGAACGACTCGGGGAGATCGTCATCGTCGACGAGGACGACGACGAACGCGCACGGGAGATCGCCGACGCGATCGTCGAGTCGGATCTGCCCGCCGAGACGGTCGTCAACCGGGCCTCCCCGATCGAGGGCGAACTCCGGATCAGAGAGTGGGACGTCCTGGCCGGCGAGGACACCGAGACGGTCCACCGGGAGTACGGTTCGGCGTTCGAACTCGACATCTCTGCGGTGTACTTTTCGCCGCGGCTGGCGACCGAACGACACCGTGTCGTCGACGCTGTCGAACCGGGCGAACACTTCTTCGATATGTTCGCCGGCGTCGGTCCCTTCGTCGTCCCGGCGGCGAAACGCGGCGCCGAGTGTGTCGGCGTCGATCTGAACCCTGTCGCCGTCGAGTATCTCCGGCGGAACGCCGAGCGGAACGGCGTCGCCGACCGCGTGACCGCGCACTGTGCCGACGTTCGGGAGGTGTCGGGGTACGGCGACTGGGCCGACCGGATCGTGATGAACCTTCCCCACAGCGCCGGGGGATTCCTCGAGACAGCCGTCGATCTGGCGGGCGAGGGGTGCGTGCTGCACTACTACGACATCCAGCACGAATCCGACCCGTTCGGACCCGGCGAGGCGGCGATCCGGGCGGCCGCCGCCCCCGACTACGAGGTCACCGTCGAGGGACGTCAGGAGGTACGCTCGTATGCGCCGCACGAACTGAACGTCTGTCTCGACGTCCGGCTTTCGCGGTGACCGCCCCTGCCGGCGTCCGCGACGATCCCAACGAAAGTTCGCAACCCTTATGCCGATTATCCTCTCAGATACGACCACGAGCGCCGGAGTAGCTCAGCTGGCAGAGCGAATCCTTCGTAAGGATTAGGCCGAGGGTTCAAATCCCTCCTCCGGCTTATTGAAAAAGGATTTAATTCCTTCCTGCAGTCTAAGAGCTATAGTGGCCCCTTATAATCGTTCATATGACCTGATTTCAGGGTTGGTTTCAAAAATCGTCCAAGGAACGATTTGTCATAGCTTCCCAAAATCGATTGTATCTCCTTCTATAGTAGTCAGTAGAACTGTTTACACACCACTCATAGCAGGATGGCCAGCGACAGCCACGCTGGCCGGACACTTGCGAGTGGATCTGCACTGACTTCTACCGACTACTATAGTTATCTACTGGTGACATGCAAAACACCAACGAGAAACTTAGTCGAAGTTGTCAAGCTATACATCCACTATATCTATCCGGTTCCCAATATTCACCTTAACTTCGCCGTTTTCATCAAACGCGAGCTGAACAAAATTTTCGAGATCGGTTCGAGGAGTGCCTGGGAAGGATAAAACTGGAACTATACCATCCCCACTAACGATGCCTTGTCTGTCAAGACAGCCTTCCTGACGCTGAAACTGTGAGCGCTCTTCAAGCGCCTGAACAAGAGAAATCCGCCACGCTCCATTATTACAGAGCGTTTTGAGTTTCTCGACGTCATAATCCGTTTTCCGAACATCGTCCTTGCACTCTATGAGAGCTATTTTGCCTTCTCGGCAAAACACCAAATCATTTATAATTGAGTTAGCATTTTTCCTCAAACTATGCGTTACCTCCGGCTCTTTGATCTCGATTCGAGGTAGGTCTGTTCCGCGCGGCGGGTCGCCTCCCAGAGGAGTCCATCCTTCGTCGCGGAACTTTCGCTTAGTCCACAAATAGATCCGTTCTTCTGACACCATCAGTCCACTCCTCACGACTGACGGTACTGTTCGAGGTCCGTAAGAACGGCATCTTCTAATTCGATAGCGTCAGCACACTTATACCACAACGAACTCTTGTTCTGTGGCTTGTACGGGTTTTTATCCAGCCATGTTTCCTTCGGCACACGGGGAATTTGTAGCACTAAGTTCCGTCGTCGCTCCGATCGGGAGGGTCCGGTTCTACAGTAGAGATAGTCATACACGAACTGCGCGCCGCCATACGGATCCACCCGCCGACAGCTGGATGGCGACATATCAAATGTACACACGACGCTCTCTGAACGTTTCGGCAGGGGGTCCGGTGGTCGACGGTTTAATTTCCCACGAATCCGGCCAAGGTAGTCATCCGTATCTGCGATGTCGACCGATCGAGGAGGCCGTTCGTATGGTGGATGCTCATTTAGAATCCGTTCGACCTCTTCCTGGGTACGTTTTCGGATTTTGTTTGCGGCTGGAACATTTGGATCGCAATCATTTGTGAGGAACTGGTCAACGAATGCACCGACTAATTCGTCCTCAGATCCATCTCGAATCAACTCATATTCGTTGTCACTCGGCCAGGGGGGAATAAGCATCTCGACATTATGAACCTCCCCGATTCGACGCAACGATTCGATCAGTCGGTAGTTCGCATTACACCTCCCCGAATGAGTTCCGTGTTTCATCGCCTCGTACGGCGTGAAAAACACACCTGTTACGCCCATCTCGGCTGCTTTCACCATTCTGGCAACTCGCTGAAGAGGGTTTTTTCCGGTGGGGACGTGTCCCGTTTTTTCGAGAACGAGCACCGGATCACCGTCTCGTAACAAAATAATGTCAGGGCGGTCATAGCTAGTTAGTTCTTTCACTACAGGAGGTGCTTCTGCCGACTGAAGTTTCACTAACTCAGCGCCTTTCAATTGTGAGGACAGCGATTGGAACCAATCTCCCTCAGGCAGCGCGTCGATGTATATCGTATAGTCCGACATAATTACTCTTCAAAAAGATTCTTAGCGACTCGATTTCCCAACTCTGTAAGCCGATACACTCGTCCTCTCTTTCTGTCCGGATTAACACATACCGCGACGTCTTCGTCCGCTAACTCGCTCAGAATATTGCTCAGATGACTGAGGCTGATCTCTGTTCGATTCGCGATCTCCTTTGGCGTCCCGGGATCGTTGTATAATCCCTTGACGACCGCTCGTCGTCGAGCACTACTCGTCACGAATCCGTACGTATCCAACTCTTCATCGGACAGGGGTTCCATAGATTCGGAGTCTCCCATCTATTCTATCACAAGACCCAACTCTGTTTGAAAGTAGTCACTAGTTACACACTATTTACACACGAATCAGCATCTAGTAAGACAAGAAAAGTATAAATGGGAACGGGCCAACCACCTACGTATGGCTGATCGTGAGGAGGTCGACGATGTTATCTCTGATTTCCCGTTCCAAGAAGAGTCAGAGGATACAGAAGAGATCTACGTGTGCGAGGTCTGCGAACAGGAATTTGATACCCAAAGGGGACGCAACATCCACCGTGGACAAGCACACCGATCGGAGTGAACATCATACATGAACGGTACAGTTGTCGATTTATTTTGTGGCGCTGGCGGGCTCAGTCACGGCTTTCAGTCAGCCGGATTTGACGTGATTGCCGGGGTTGATAACGAGGCAAAATTCAAACAGACGTTTGAAGAAAATCATAATGCGACGTTCGTAGAGGCAGATCTCGAATCAATCACAGGTGGTGAAATATTATCCACACTGTCACTTGATCCGGGTGATGTTGATGTATTAATCGGGGGGCCACCATGTCAGGGATTTAGTCTCGCTGGAGCGACTACTACTCCAGGCGACGAGCGAAACTTCCTCATTACCCAGTTCATCAAAGCCGTCTATCAGATAAAGCCAGAATGGTTCGTGATGGAAAACGTTCCCAGAATCACGACTATGGAAGACGGCGCTGTGCTAAAATACTTGCTTTCACAGTTCGACAAAATTGGATACAGCGTTTCCCATAGTATCTTGAACTCAGTTCACTTCGGCGTTCCACAGCGCCGAAAGCGTGCGTTCTTTGTAGGAAACGCAAATGGACGAGATCTATCTTTGCCGGAAGGATCGTACCGTGAGTCGGCCAAACAGCAGACGCTCTTTGATCAAAAGAATCGAAAGCCGCGAACGGTTGAAGACGCGTTCAGTGACCTTCCAGCGATATGTCCCGGCGAATCAGCTACAGAATACGCGACTTCACCACAGGGTTCGTATCAAAAATACCTTCGAAGTGAAACCCCTGAGCTCAGAAACCACCAAGCACCAGCGCATGGGGATAGCGTGATTAATCGAATCAAGCGCGCGGAACAGGGGAAGCGAATTCCCTACGATTCGTGGTCACAGAAACGCAGATTAGAAGATGATGAGCCCGCGCCGACACTACTGGCAGGCCCCCGTCCGACATATCATTTCGCCCATCCAACTCAGCATCGGGGCCTCAGCGTTCGTGAACGAGCGCGTCTACAGTCGTTCCCCGACCATTTCACGTTCTACGGGCCTGTCGCAAAGCAGCGGCAGATGACTGGAAATGCAGTTCCGCCGTTGGTGAGCGAAGCCGTCGCTGCGTCTATTTTGACCGCAGAGCAGGAAGAAGAAATCACAGACATAATCTAGTTCCCGACTGTTATTCCTCGCGGAGGAACGGGAACGGAGTTAGACGGTTGAGTTGCTCGAGTGCTTTCTGGCGTTCCCCTTCGGGATGGAACTCAGTAGGGTCGGTTATGAACTCGATGAACAGACGCATTTCCGTATGATCGAGCTTCTCGGTCTCACCTGCCTCGAACTTATTGATAGCACTCTCAACGACGTACATGGGTTCTTGTTCCTCGATCGTCAGTAAGACATCGACAAGCCGATCGAGGTGATCTCGTTCACGGTGAGCGAAGTAGGGTAGGGTCTGTTACAGATGGATCGTCTCGGAAAACACGACTCTGACCTTTCCCCGAGGTCGTATTTTTCATCGTCATGGGGAAAGATATTTGTCGGTCACATCGCGTGTCTATTGTATGCCACACTGCCGCAACTGTGATGCGTTCGTTACGGACAACTACGTCCGCGTGTTTGCCCCGGAAGGGATGTCGACGGTCCGCGTCTGCCCGAACTGCGAGGACAAACTCAGGGACGGGGCGGAAGTACGAGAGGCACGCTCGACGCGGCAAAACTAGCGGTATCGGTTTTCTATCGGTTCGAAGACAGTTCGGGGAGACGTCCCGGGTCGACTCTTCAGCGGTGTCTCTCGAACTCCTACTGAACACCTGACAACCCCGATACTCGCTATCCGTCGATGTAGCCCAGCTGACGGAGGTTCTCGAGGGTCTCCTCTTCGAGGTCGGTCTCGTCCAGCGCTTCCCGGTGTTTCCGGAGCCGTTCGTCGTACACCACGAGCAGCTGTCGTGCGGTTCGGAGCTTGAACGACAGGTCTGGATCGTCCACCTGCTCTTGGACGCTTGCGAGCATCTCGTCGATCTTTTCTGCGAGTGGCTCACCCATAATTGGAGCCACGGAACCGCTCTAAAAAAGCGATGTGGTGCGTCCTGTGCCGTGAGACGGCTGCTCCGCCCGGAGGTATCCGTTCGCCCGACTGGGGCCCCGGCGCCGATCGCCCGCTTTTTACCCCGCCGTCGTGGAAGGTCGGTATGGTCGAGAACGTCATCTGGCCCGCCTACCTCGACGCCGAGTGCTCCCGTAGTGGGGGGCGACGGATCCCCGAGGATCTCGCCGTTCCGGATCCGACGGTCGACGAGATCGCGAGCGCGGTCCAGCAGGTCGGCTACGACGCCGTCATCGAACGGGACAAGACGTACCCCCGGGAGTACGAACCGCGCGGCCGCGTCGTCGTCAAGGGCGCCGACGACGCGTCGAAATCGGACTTACTCGGCGCTGTCGCCGCGTACGTCGCCGCCCTCCGGGAATGAGACGCGTCGGCGAGGTCGTCCGGACCGCACAGGGGCTTGCGATCGTCCGGTCGCCTGACGGTGAGTACCCGGATCTCGGCACCGAGGTCGTCGATCAGGACCTCGAGACTGTCGGTCGGATCGTCGACGTGTTCGGGCCCGCCGACCGGCCGTACGTGGCCGTCTCACCGGCGGACGAGATAACGATGCCCGCGCTCCTCGGCGAGAAACTCTACGCGCGGTGATCGTGACCCGGATCCCGATCCCGAGCGTTCGATCCGGAACCGCAACCCCCAAACGGCAGCCACGAGAGGGTCGGACATGAACCGGGCCCTCCTCGCCGTCGCCGCCACCGTCGGGCTCTTCGTGCTCGTGCAACTCGGGTCGCTGGCGCTGGTCCAGCCCTTCATGGACGCCGGCTACCAGACCGTCGAGGACCCCTCGGATCCGACCAACAGCCTGCTGTACATCGGGGCGATCCTGGTCGCGACGGTCGTCATGCTCGCGGCGATGCGGTTCGGGATCGATCGGTTCCTGCAGGGACTGATCGTCTTCGCCGCCGTCCTTCTGTCCTTTTATGTCTTCAGCGTCGTCGTCCCCCCGGTCGTCACTGCCGGCGGCTACAACGTTCTCGCCGTCGCCTTCGCCCTCGCGCTCGGCGTCGGACTCCTCGCCTACCCCGAGTGGTACGTCATCGACGCCGCAGGGGTGGTCATGGGGGCGGGCGCAGCGGGGCTTTTCGGCATCAGTTTCGGGGTGTTACCCGCCTTCGTTTTGCTCGTCGTACTGGCCGTATACGACGCCGTCTCCGTGTACGGTACCGAACACATGCTGACGCTCGCCTCCGGGGTTATGGATCTCCGACTCCCGGTCTTGCTCGTGATCCCGCTGACGCTTTCGTATTCCTTCCTCGAGGAGACGGGCCCGGAGACGCTCGAAGGGGAAACCGAAGAGGAGACCGACGACGACGAAGATGGAGATGGCTCCGAAGCGGACGGGCCGGAGGGTGAGGGATCCGAAGCCGAGGAACCGGACGACCCGCTCGATCGCGACGCCCTCTTCGTCGGGCTCGGTGACGCCGTCATTCCGACGATCCTCGTCGCGTCGGCGGCCTTCTTCCGTCCCGGCGATCCGGCACTCCTCGACGTTCCGGGGCTCGCGGTGACGGCACCGGCGCTGGGGGCGATCGGCGGCACGATCGCCGGGCTCCTCGTGCTGATGTGGATGGTGCTGAAGGGACGCGCCCACGCCGGGTTGCCGTTGCTCAACGGCGGCGCGGTCGCCGGGTACCTGCTCGGGGCGGTCCTGGCCGGGATCGCGCTCGTCGACGCCGTCGGGCTCACGCCGTATCTGTGACACGCGATCGGACGCCCAGTCGCAGCCTTACTCGCCGGTCAGGGCCTCGCTTCCGGGGGCGAACTCGATCGTCCGGCCGAGCCCCTCCTCTCTGGCCCGTTCGTAGAGCATCCACGCCGCGGCGACCGTTTCGATCCCCGTTCCGCCGCTGTCGAAGACTGTCACGTCCGCCGCTTCAGTCCGCCCGGGGCGACGGCCAGCGACGATCTCGCCCAGTTCGGCATGGACGTGGCCCTCGTCCACGAGTCCGGCCTCGCGGGCCGCGAGGAACGAGCCGGCGTCCTGAAACGCCCGCTCGCGGAGGTCCGGAACGTAGGTCGCGCGGGCGATCGTCTTCGCCTGTAGCTCACGCTTGTTGCGGTCGTACTGTCCCATCGCGGTGATGTGTGCCCCGTCGGAAACGTCCTCGTCCTCGACGACCGGCTCGCCGGCGTCCGTCGCAGTGATGATCACGTCCGCGTCGGCGACGGCGGCCGCGGCGGTCTCGACGGCGGTCACGTCGGCGTCGAGTCGATCGTCGAACGCCGTGGCGAAGGCCTCGCGGTTCGCGGGCGTCGGCGAGAAGATACGGACAGTCCCGAAGTCCCGGACCGTCTCGGTCGCTTTGAGCTGGCCGCGGGCCTGTGCGCCCGACCCGATCACCGCACAGACCTCCGCGTCCGGGCGGGCGAGTTCGTCGACGGCGACCGCGCCGGTCGCGCCCGTCTTGAACGGGTTCATCGACGCGCCGTCCAACAGCGCGAGCATCCGGCCCGACTCGGCGTCGAAAAGCGGCAGCGCGAAGTGGACGTCCTCGTCGCCAAAGCCGGCGGCGTAGGTGTACCCGCCCATCCCGCCGACCTCGGGGAGGATCGCGAGGTAGCCGGTACACATCCCACCGGGGTCGTCGCGTACGAGTTTCGTTCGGGGCTCGGCAGTCCCCTCGTTACCGTGGCTCTGATAGCCCTTTCGGACGGCGTCGACGTAGTCGGCGGGTGTCGCCAGTCCGGTCAGTTCATCGCTCCGCAAGAACAGCACATCGGTCATATCCCGCCTTCGATCCCCTGGTGTATAGGGTTTTTCGGCGGCCGAGTCCCCGCGTTTGGGACAGCGGCGAGTCACGTGGTTTAAGAAATCGTGGGGTGAACCGACGGCCGATGGACGACGCCTCGAAGCTAGATTACGCGGGCCGGGCGAAGGGAATCCTCGGGTTCTCGCGGTGGTGGCAGATCGTCGCCGCCGCCGGTATGATGGCGGCCGTCAGCCCCTACCAGTACGTCTGGTCGTCGATCGAGGGGCCCCTGGCCGAGAACCTCGATATCGCCCTGCCCGCGCTCGGGGCGGTGTTTTCCTTTTATGTCGTCTTCCAGTCGCTCTCCCAGATGCCGGCCGGCTGGTGGCGCGACAGGCGCGGGCCCCGTCACCTGACGTATCTCGCGGCCGTCCTCGCCGGCGGCGGGTACGTGGGTCTCGCCTACGCGACGGCCGTCTGGCAGTTGTATCTGCTGTACTCGCTGGGGGCGATCGGCGTCGGGATCATCTACACCGTCGCCGTCAACACGGCGGTCAAGTGGTTCCCCGATCGGACCGGACTCACGACCGGGATCGGGACGATGGCCTTCGCGGGCGGGAGCGCCCTCGTTGTCCCCTACGTTCGAGCGAACGCGACCGTCGGGGGGTACGCCGACGTCCTCCGGAACGTCGGACTCGTGATTCTCGTCGTTTTGCTCGTCGGGGCCGTCATCCTGCAGGATCCGCCGGAAGACTGGCTCGGCCTCGACGATGACGACGAGGACGACAGCGACCTCGCGGCGTCGCTCCGCGGGGCGGCCTACACGACCCGGGAGATGCTGCGAACGTGGCAGTTCTGGCTCCTGTACGCGATGTTCGTCGCCACCGCCAGCGCCGATCTGATCGTCATCGCCAACGTCGTTCGCTTCGCCGAACACTTCGGTCTCGCGGCGGTCGTCGCGACGGTCGCCGCGACCGTGCTGCCGATCGCCGCGGGTGTCTCGCGGATGATCCTCGGGGAAGCCTCGGATCGGTTCGACCGAAAGCGCGTGATGGTGGTCTCGTTTCTTCTGGCCGGCCTGTTCCGGTTCGGGCTTCTCGGTACGGGCATCGCGGGTACCGGCGCGGGTTTCGTCGTCGCGGTCGTGGGGTCGATGTTCTTCTCCTCGCCGTTATACGTCTACTTCCCCGCGATGGTGGCCGACTATTACGGCGCGAAACACTCCTCGAGCAACTACGCCGCCCTCTATACCGCGAAGGTCGGCGGCGGCGTCTTCGCCGGGACGGTAACCGGCGTTTTAGTCGCGGCGTTCGGCTGGGTGCCGACGCTTGCGCTCGGCGGAACGCTAGCGTTCGCCGCCGGCCTGGCCGTTTTCGCCCTCCGGCCGCCGGCCGACGCCGGTCTGGGGGATGAAGCGGCCGCCCCGTGAATCACCGCCCGCGGCGTATCGGTCCGACGTGTCGATCGGGTGCCACTGGTAGCTCCCTCCGTGTGCCGTCTCGGTGTGCGTCGTGTCTATCGATATGTGTCAACGTTCTACATAAACTGTTTTTACCATCTCTTTCGTTGTCGCGGACGATGTCTCCTCAGACCCCAACGGATGAACCCCGAGTGGTCGTATCGCCAGGCCGGACAGTGCTCGGTGTCGGCGCGACGGAAACGGTCGGGACCTACGCCGACCGCCACGGGACGAAGGCGCTGGTCGTCGCCAGCGAACAGATCTTCGACATCCACGGCGAGCGGATCCTCGAATGTCTCCACGACGCCGGTGTCGAGACGGCCGTCTACGACAGCGTCCGTCCGGATCCGACCGTCGAAAACGTCGAGGCGGCCTTCGACCTCTGGAGCGAGGAGGGCTGTGACGTCATCGTGACGCTCGGGGGCGGCTCCTCGATCGACACGGGGAAAGCAACGGGAATCCTGGCGACCAACGAGGGGGGAATCCGGAGCTTCGGCGTCGACAAAGCCGGCTACGAGGGCGTTCCGAACCCGATCCCGCCGCTCATCGCTGTCAATACGACCGCCGGGACCGGCAGCGAAACCACCCGGACGTCGGTGCTGTCCGACGAGTCTACCTCGACGAAGTTCATCATCGTCTCGGAGAACATCGTCCCGGACGTCGCCATCGAGGACCCGGAACTGACGGTATCGCTCCCGAAAAGCCACACCGCATTCACCGGGATCGATGCGTTCACCCACGCCATCGAGGCGTTCACGTCCGTCAAATCCTACAGCGTCACCGACAACTACGCCCGCGACGCGATGGACCGGATCGTCGACGCGTTGCCGGTCGCGTGGTCCAACGGCGATGATGTCGAGGCCCGCACCGAGATGATGATCGCCCAGTTCAAGGCCGGCAAGGCCTTCGGCAACTCCTCGGTCGCGTTGATCCACGGGATGGCCCGCCCGCTCGGCGCCCAGCTCCACATTCCCCACGGCCTCGCCAACGGGCTCATCCTGCCGTACGTGGTCGAGTTCAACCAGATGGCCGCGCCGGAAAAGTACGCCGAGGTCGCCCGCATCCTCGGTGTGGCCGACGAGGGCGAGTCGGCCCGCGTCGCCGCCCGGAAGGCCAGCGACGGCATCGAGGAGCTCTGTGAGGACATCTCGCTGACGGGCTATCTCGACGAGTTCGGCGAGGTCCCCTCCCGCGAGGAGTACCTCGAGGTCGTTCCGGAGATGACCCAGGACGCCTTCGATTCGGGCTCGCCGGACAACAACCCCCGGAAACCGACCAGAGAGGAACTCGAGGAGCTGTTCGTCCGCGTCTACGACGACGCGTTGGCCCCGGACAGCCGCCGTCGGTCCTGAGCCGGGTTCCGGAGACGACGGCCGCCGGGCGCCGGCCGAATCCGCAAAGGTTTGAAACACCGCCGTCGAACGGCCGGTATGGCAGACCAGTCGTTCCTCGAACAGCGGCTCGATGCAAGCACCTGGCCGATCGCCGTCGGCGACGTCCTCGCCTTGCTCGTCTTCCTCTTTCTCGGGACGCTCCAGCACTCGACGCTCGAGGCGATCCGGGCTGACCCGACGATCTATCTCCTGGCAGCCGGACCGTTCGTTCTGGGGTGGTTCGTCTCAGCGCCGCTCGTCGGCGCGTACTCGCCCGGCGGCGGATCGGCGCCGAACTCCTCGATCCCGCTTGCGATCCGGTCGTGGATCCTCGCCGTCCTCGTCGGGCTGATCGTCCGGACGGTTGCCCTTCCCGGCCGCGGCGCCGCGGTGAGCTTCACAATCGTCATGCTCGTCGGCGGCACCGTCTTCCTGTCGGCGTGGCGGTTCCTCTATTTCAAGCTCCGGTAGCGACGCCGGCGACCGTCGTCTCGAAGCCGTACTCGATCGGTCGGAGATCGAGCCCGGCCGCCTCGATCATCGTTTCCAGTTCCGCGGCCGTATAGAAGGTCGAGTCGAACCTGACGGCGGTTTCGGCGGCCTCGAGGGCCCGCCCGAGCCGCGTCGACCGGTCGAACTCGGTGACAACGAGGACACCGCCCGGCGCGAGGACGCGGGCCATCTCCTCGAGACACCGCTCGGGGTCAGGGAAGTGATGGAGGGCATCGACGACGAACACCGCGTCGGCCGAGCCGTCGGGATGGGGAAGATCGGTCGCGCTCGCCTGTACCGTCTCCAGTTGCTTCGTTCGCGCCCGGCGCAACATCCCCCGGGAGGGATCGACAACCGTCGCCCCGACGGTCCGGGCGACCCGTCCGGAGCCGCCGCCGACCTCGAGGATCCGATCGAGGTCCCGCTCGGCGACGGCAAAGCCCTTCCGGAGGGCCAGATCGTCAGCCGGGGGCATGAGCAGATCGTACATCGGCGCGAACAGATCGAAGGCCCGCACGTCCCAGCGCATACCGCCCTCTCGGGCGCTGCCCATAACACGGTTGCCCTCCAAGCGGGCGTATGGGGTCGGAAACGGAACTCGTATTGCTCGGGTGGCCCCCGGAGGGGCCGACGATCAGGCTCGATTACCGGCGGTTCAGCTACGCCGGCAAGTTCGTGATGTCGACGACGGGGAAGGCGGTGCTCAGGGAAACAGACGGCGCGGAGGACGAGACCGACGGCGAGTTCGACGATACCGTCCTCGCCGCCGTCGCGTTCGACGCCGACCGGACCGACCCTGGGACGCTCCGGCTCCGGTACGTGACCGTGAGGGACGACCGCCGCGGGGAGGGACTTGGCCCGAGGCTCTGTCGGTTCGTCGCCGATCGGGCGTCCGACCGCGGCTACGATCGGGTGGCGATCGCGGTGAACAACCCCTTCGCCTACGAGGCGCTGTACCGCGCCGGCTTCAGTTTCACCGGCGTCGAGACCGGCCTCGCGGAACTCGTGTTGGCGCGGCCGGTCGAGGAACTCGCCGCGGACCGATCGACAGGAACGTATCAGGCGGGGCTGGACCGGTACCGAAAGCGGGACCTCTCGTCGGCGGAACAGTCGTTCCTCGAGGACAAACGTGACACCGCACCGCCGGAGCCGATCTGAGTACTCACCGGCGGTTTCAAATCCTCGCCGAACCAACGGCGGACAATGGGAAACGCGGATCTCCGACAGTTGGCGGTCATCGAGGAGAAACCGTTCGCGGAACTCGGCGGGTCGGTCGTCGCCGTCGACGCCCACAACTGGCTGTACCGGTATCTGACGACGACGGTTCGGTTCACGTCGAGTTCGGTCTACACCACCGCGTCCGGCGAGGAGGTCGCAAACCTCGTCGGAATCGTCCAGGGGCTCCCGAAGTTCTTCGAAAGCGACGTCACACCGGTTTTCGTCTTCGACGGCGGCGTTACCGAACTGAAAGACGACGAGGTCGAGAGCCGGCGCGAACAGCGCGAACGCTACGAGGCGGAACTGGAAGCCGCCCGGGAGGGGGAAGCCGACGCCGCCGAGATCGCGACGCTGGATTCTCGGACCCAGCGGCTCACGGCGACGATCCAGGAGACGACGCGGGATCTGCTCGAACTGCTGGACGTGCCGATCGTCGAGGCACCCGCCGAAGGCGAGGCCCAGGCCGCCCACATGGCTCGACGCGGCGATGCCGATTACGCCGGGTCGGAGGACTACGATACGCTCCTTTTGCGCGCACCTTACACACTCAGGGGGCTGACGAGCAAGGGCGACCCCGAGTGTATGGACTTCGAGCGGACGCTCGCGGAACTCGGTTTGACCTGGGAGGGACTCGTCGACGCTGCGATCCTGATGGGGACGGACTTCAACGAGGGGATCGACGGCATCGGGCCGAAGACGGCGGTGAAGCTACTCAAAGAACACGGCGATCTGTGGGGTGCCCTCGAGGCACGCGGCGATTCGATCCCCCACGCCGACCGCATCAGAGAGCTGTTCCTCGATCCGACCGTCACCGAGGAGTACGACTACGACGCCGAGATCGACCCCGACATCGAGGCGGCGAAACGCTACGTCACCGACGAGTGGGAGATCCCGGCCGGTGAGGTCGAGCGTGGCTTCGAGCGGATCGAATCATCGGTCGTCCAGACGGGGCTCGATCGGTGGAGCTAACCGCGTTCGTCCGTCGGGACTCGTCCCCCTCTGATCGGCGGCCGGTCTGTAGACGGCGGGCTTTTGTGCGCTCCGGCCGCAGGGTCGGGTATGACACCGGAAGACGTCGAAGCGCGGATCGAAGCCGAACTCGACTGTGAGGCCACCGTCTCGAAAGCCCGCGGCGAGCACGACGACGACCACCTGCGTGCGACCGTCGTCTCCCCCGAGTTCGAAGGCCATTCGCTAGTCGAACAGCACGAGATGGTCTACGACGCTTTGGGTGAGGCGATGACGACCGACATCCACGCCCTCGAACTCACGACACGGACGCGGGAAGCCTAACTGCCACGGGGAAGCGTATCGATCGGGCTTTCGATGCCCTTTATTTCCCCCCGCATGACGTAACGAGCATGACCGACGAAGACACAGAATACCGCATCGAACGCGACAGCCTCGGCGAGATGGAGGTGCCCGCGGACGCCTACTGGGGCGCCCAGACCCAACGCGCCGTCGGAAACTTCCCCGTCTCGGGGCTCACCTTCCAGCGACGGTTCATCCGCGCGCTCGGGATCGTCAAGAAGGCGGCCGCCGAAGCGAACCTCGAACTCGGATTGCTCGAGGAGGACAAAACCGACGCGATCCTCGAAGCCGCGACCGAAGTCATCGACGGCGAACACGACGACCAGTTCCCGGTCGATATCTTCCAGACCGGCTCGGGGACCTCCTCGAACATGAACGCCAACGAGGTGATCGCCAACCGCGCGACCGAGATCTACGGCGGGAAGATCGGAACGCGGGAGATCCACCCAAACGACCACGTCAACTACGGCCAGTCCTCGAACGACGTGGTCCCGACAGCGATGCACGTCGCGGCGCTGGAGGCCGTCGAGAAGGACGTAATCCCGGGGCTCGAAGTGCTGGCCGGGGAGCTGGCGGCCAAGAAAAAAGCCTTCGACGACGTCGTCAAGACGGGGCGGACGCATCTCCAGGACGCCACGCCCGTCCGGCTCGGCCAGGAGTTCGGCGGCTACCGGACCCAAATCGAGAAGGGGATCGAACGGGTCGAGGCGACGACCGACCGGCTCGGGGAACTCGCCCTCGGCGGCACCGCGACCGGGACCGGCCTGAACACCCACCCCGAGTTCCCGGAACTGGCCGCCGAAAACATCGCCGCCGAAACCGGGTTGCAGTTCCGCGAGGCCGACAACCACTTCGAGGCCCAGGCCGCCCACGACGCCGTGAGCGAGGCCCACGGCGCCCTTCGGACGGTCGCCGGCTCGATGAACAAGATCGCAAACGACCTCCGACTCCTCGCGTCGGGGCCGCGGAACGGGCTCGGGGAGATCGAACAGCCCGAAAACCAGCCCGGGAGCTCGATCATGCCCGGGAAAATAAACCCGGTCGTCGCCGAGTCGGTCAACCAGGTGCACAAGCAGGTGATCGGCAACGACGCGACGGTTTCGGCCGGGGCCGCCCGCGGCGAGATCGACCTGAACCTTTATAAACCAGTGCTGGCGTACAACTTCCTCCAGAGCGCCTCGCTCATCGCCAACAGCGCCGAGACCTTCGGCGAGTGCTTCGTCGGAAAGCTCGAGGCCAACGCCGACCACTGTCGAAAGCAGGTCGATCAGTCGATGGCGCTGGCGACGGCGCTGAACCCCGCGATCGGCTACGACGCGGCCTCGAAGGTCGCGAAGATGGCCCTCGCCGAAGGGAAGACCGTCCGGGAGGTCGCCGTCGCCGAGGGGTACCTCACCGCGGACGAGGCCGACGAGGTGCTCGACCCACGGGCGATGACCGAACGCGTCATCCTCGGCGCCGACGAGTGACGGCGCAAAACGGGCCCCGAATCGATCCTATTATATAAATTCGGTGGTGGTTGTTCCGGGATTGAAAACCCTGAACGTTTACTATGCTTCGTCGAGCCTTGGAGTGAGTATGGAGCAAATGGGGTCACCGACCGAGATCAACGACGAGAACGGCGAGGGTTCGATCACCGTCTCGCAGTTACGGGCGGAATTGAACGGGACGGGGCAGCCGGAAAGTCCGGGGACGGCGGTCTCGGAAGTCGTCACCGAGGTCGAGGCCTCGCTTTTCGGCGAGGATACCTTCACGTTCGAGGAGACCCACGTCAAGTCCTCGCTGGACGAGTTGCTGTTGTCGCTGGTCGCGCTCCGGGACGCCGACACCCACGGCAAACAACTGCTGGACGATCTCGCCCAGGAGTTCGACACCATCCTCAGCCCCGGCACCGTCTATCCCCGTCTGCACGAACTCTGTGAGGAAGATGTCCTCCAGCAGCGCGAACTCGTCAAAACGAAAGAATACACCCTCGACGACGTCGACGCCGCCGGAGGAGCCGTCGCCGAGGCCGCCAGACAGCACCTCGCCCTCGGGATGGTCCTCCGGGCCACACTCGAGGAGGGTGACTTCGAATAACTGACCGTCGCGACCGCTTCCGGATCGACCACGGCGTGACCGATGCATCGGCTCCCTGTTCATAATCTTTCTGTATGTGACTATGTTTTCGATCGGCGTCTACCGGGCGGTTGCGACCGACAGACGCCCGGAGCTGTCCCGGCCCGCCGGATGGTGTCTTTTTTGACTGTCCGCGCCCCAGCGACGGGTAATGACTCACGATTACGAGACACTCGGTCTCGTCGCCGGGCTGGAGATCCACCAGCAACTCGACACCGAGACCAAACTCTTCTGTAGCTGTCCGACGGAACGCAGAGAGCCCGAGGAATCCGTTCGCTCCTTCACCCGGTATCTCCATCCGACGAAATCCGAACTCGGCGAACTCGACGAGGCCGCCCTCGAGGAGTCCCGCGTCGATCGGGAGTTCGAGTACCTCGCTTTCGACAGTACCTGTCTCGTCGAGGAGGACGACGAACCGCCGGGACGGCTCGACGACGAGGCCCTGAAGACGACACTGGAGATCGCGGCGCTTTTGGACTGTACCGTCGCCGACGAGGCCCACGTTATGCGGAAGATCGTCGTCGACGGCTCGAACACCTCCGGGTTCCAGCGCTCGTCGCTCGTCGCGACCGACGGCGAGATCGAAACCGACGACGGCCCCGTCGGCATCGCCGACATGCTGCTCGAGGAGGAGTCGGCCGCCCGGATCGAGGAACGCGACGGCGGGGTGACCTACGGGCTCGATCGGCTCGGGATCCCGCTGGTCGAGATCGGTACCGAACCCGACATCCGGACGCCGGAGCAGGCCCGCGAAGCGGCCGAGCGCATCGGGATGCTGCTGCGCTCGACTGGGAAGGTCAAACGCGGCCTCGGGACCATCAGACAGGACGTCAACGTCTCCATCGAGGAAGGCGCCAGAGTCGAGATGAAGGGCGTCCAGAGCCTTGAGGACATCGACGATCTCGTCAAAAACGAGGTCGACAGACAGCTCGAACTGCTCGATATCGCCGAAACGCTGCAACAGAGGAATGCCGCCGTCGCCGAACCGCGCGAAGTGACGGACGTCTTCGAGGACACCGAAAGCGGTGTCATCGCGGGCGCAGAATCGGTCTTCGCTGTCCGGCTCGAAGGGTTCGACGGCCTTGTCGGCCGTGAGATCCAGCCGGACCGACGCCTCGGCACGGAGCTTTCGGATCACGCCAAACGTCACGGCGCGGGCGGGATCTTCCATACCGACGAACTGCCGGCCTACGGTGTCACCGAAAGGGAAGTCCAGACGCTCCGGGCGGCGGTCGACGCGGACGCGGGGGACGCCGTCGCGCTCGTTGCGGCCGACGCCGGGGTCGCTGAGAGCGCGATCGAGGCTGTCGCCGACCGCGCCCGAACCGCCATCGAGGGCGTCCCCGAAGAAACCCGCGGTGCCAACGAGGACGGCACCTCCGAGTACCTCCGTCCGCTCCCCGGCGCCGCACGGATGTACCCCGAGACCGACGTACCGCCGGTCGAACCCGACCTCTCGGAGATCGAGACGCCGGAGCTGCTCACCGAACGCGTCGAGCGGTACGAAGCCGAACTCGGGCTCGATTCGGGGCTGGCCGAACAGGTCGCCTACGGCCGCCACATGACGACGTTCGAGGCTGCCGTCGAGCGCGGCATCGATCCGACGACCGCCGCCAGTACACTCGAGTCGACGCTGACGGAGCTCCGGCGGGACGGCGTGTCCGTCGAAAACCTCACCGAGGCGGCGTTGCTCTCGGTGCTCGAATCCGTCGAGGGCGGCGACCTCGCAAAGGAGGGGATCGGCCCCGTCTTGACCGAACTCGCCGCCGATCCGACGCTGTCGGCCGAGGAGGCGATCGAGGCGGCCGGGCTGGCTGGCGTCGACCGCGAAACCGTCCGCGAGACCGTGATCGAGGTGATCGAACGGAACGGGGCACAGGTCGAAAAAGAGGGTATGGGCGCGTTCTCGGCGCTCATGGGCGAGTGTATGGGGGCGCTGCGGGGGAAAGCCGACGGCGAGGTCGTCTCGGAGCTGTTGCGCGAGGAAATCGGCAAGCGGACGGCGTAGTCACCCTTCGCGCTCGGCGTCCGAGGAGCTATCCCGCGGAATCTCGCCGCTTGCCCGCATCGCTCCCCGCCGGAGAACGCCCCGCATCGTCCGTGCCTCCCGACCGGTCGGATGCGCCCGCCCGACGAGCCGCCGGAAGAGCCGTTCGGTTTTCGGGATCTTCTCGTCGGGGTGGCCGATGTCGTGGAGGTACTCCGAGAACGTCGCATAGAGGCCCTCGATCTCGTGTTCCTCGGCGCGTTCGTGGGCCTCTTCGGGGTGTTGGGTCGACTCGACGGTCAGCCCCCGCAGCTCATAGAGGACGATCGTCGCCGCCTGCGCGAGGTTCAAAACCGGGTATTCGCCGCTCGCGGGGATCGAGCAGATCCGATCGAGTTCCGCCAGTTCCTCGTTGGTCAGTCCGACGCGCTCGCGGCCGAAGACCACACAGACGTCCGCGTCGACTTCGGCGAGTTTCCCGGCGAGTTCGGCCGGTTCGAGGAACGGATACCGGACGTGGCTGGTCGCGTCCTGATTCGTCGTCGCCGTACAGGCGACAGTATAGAAGTTCTCGACGAGGTACTCGAAGGGGACCGTCTCGGCGTTCGGCAACACGTCCTCGCGGGCGTGGCCGGCGAAGCCGTAGGCCTCCCCGTCGGGGTCCAGTTCCGGCGGGTCGACCAGATACAACTCCGCGAGCCCGAAGTTCTTCATCGAGCGGGCGATAGTGCCGACGTTGCCGGGCGTTTCGGCTCCGACGACGGCGACGGCGATATCGACCATTATCGGACAGTTCGCTTCCGGACGCATAAGCACGTTCGTCCGCGGTGCGGACCGCGTTCGACTTCGGGGCGACGATCGGTAACACGCCAGTTCACAGGGCTGGCCGCGGGTGGTTCACCCGAGGAACGAAAATCAGTTCTCGTCCGGGTCGGCAACGCGTTCCATCGCGAGCGTCGCGATCCCCGCCGCAGCCAGACCGATACCGAGCGCACGGATCTGTCGGACGTATTCCGGCTTCGCTTCGAGTTCCCCGGCGTTTTCGAAGTTCTTCCCGATCATCTTTCTGATGAAGACGACACTCAACTGGGGAGCGAGCGCGCTGGTGAGTCCCTGGCCGATCGCCCACAGCGCACCGATCGAACGGCATTTATTACAGTTCATACGGTGAGACGTAGGGGCTACGGACTCATTAACATCGCGGCGGATTCCAGTTTCGTAGACCCCCGATGTGGCGTGGATCGACGGTCGGTTGGCGGAGACGAGAGGGGGAACCGGGCGAGGAAGCCGTCATCCACCCGCCGTGACGTGCCGGTATCAGTCGGCTTTACCCGTCGCCGCCCCAATCGGAGATATGCGAACGGTCGATGCAGCTGGTCTGAAGATCGGTGACGAGTACCCGCCGCGGATCATGGGCGTGTTGAACGTCTCCGAGGAGTCCCCCTACGATCCGAGCGTCTTCGCCGATCCGGGCGAGGCCGCCGCCTACGTCGACGAGGAGCTGATCGACGAGGGAGCCGACATCGTCGATGTCGGCCTCGAGTCGGCGAACAAGCGCTTCGAGGTGCTCTCGGCCGAAGAGGAACTCGAACGGCTCGAGACGGCGATCGAGACGCTGGAATCGACCTCCGGCGATGCGGTCTGGTCGATCGAGACGCGGTACCACGAGGTCGCCGCCGCCGCCCTCGAATCCGGCTTCGAGATGGTCAACGACATCTGTGGCTTCGCCGACCCGGAGATGCCGGCGGTCTGTGCCGACTACGACGTCGCCGTCTCGAAGATGGCCTCCCCGCCCGACCTCCAGCGGCCGGGCGCGATCGAGGACGTCGACGGGATCTACGAGGCCCTCGAACGGAACGGGTTCACGGAGAAGACGATCCTCGACCCGGCCTTCGGCGGGTGGTCCGAGGGGAAGACGACCGCGGACGACCGGGAGACCTTCGATCGGCTCCGGGAGTTCCGCGGCTACGGGCGGCCGATCCTCGTTTCGATCAACCGGAAGAACTTCCTACGGGAGATCGCGGGACGGGATACCGAGGCGGCGTTGCCGGCCTCGCTGGCCGCGACGTCGATGGCGGTCGAACGCGGCGCCCACGTCGTCCGGACCCACGACGTCGCGGCGACGCGTGACGCCGCTTTGGTCGGCCACGAGTTCACACAGAAACGGTTTCGAGCCGACGACATCGCCGAACTCGACGTGACGACCGACCGGGAACTGGCTCGCCATCTCGGCCGGATCTCGGCCGGCATCGACGATCCCGCCGAGATGACCCACGCCGTCGAAATCCCCCCGTCGAACGGAGCCATCCCGCAGATCGCCGAGACGGCCGGTCGGGTCGGCCTCGCCGTCTTCCGCGGTGAGGGGCTCGTCCTCGCCGGGACGGTCCGGGAGTTTGAGGCGCTTTCGGCGTCGATCGAGGGACCGGCTACCGACGCGATAGCGCGTCTCTGTGAGGGTCTCGGGGCGTCTGACGCGTGACCGACACACGACCTCTCGTACAAGAAAACTTATGCCAGAGGCCGGGGAATGACCGACTGGAAGCCCGAAGAGCACATTTGGGTAGGGGTACCTTGGTGCGCTTCGGGCAATGTCTTTATTCCGGATAGTGGCTATGCGATACACAGAGTGGCGTCCCGTGTACGAAACTATCCTCTCGGATTTCGGGTACGACCGGGCCGCCGACGAACGGGCGCGTGACCGTCTCGCGGCGCTCGTCGCGGGGGACGATCCGCTCTCTATCGAGGGGATCGACCTCCCGGGGACGGTGGCGGTCTGCGGGGCCGCGCCGACGCTTCCCTCGGAACTCGAACGCGTCAGCGGGGCCGACCACGTCGTCGCGGCCTCGAGTGCCGCTTCGGTCTGTCTCGAGGCGGGGATCGACGTCGACTGTATGGTCACCGACCTCGATAAGGTCCCACAGACGGCCCGAAAGCTAACCGAACGTGGGGTCCCGGTCGCGATCCACGCCCACGGCGACAACGTCGAGGAGATCGAACGACACGTCCCGACGTTCGATACCGGGTCGGTCCTCCCGACGACTCAGGCCGCCCCCACGCCGCCGGTGGCGAACCCCGGTGGCTTCACCGACGGCGACCGGGCGGCGTTTCTAGCCGACTGTTGCGGCGCCGATCGGCTCGTCTTCGCCGGCTGGGCGTTCGACGATCCGTCGGTCAGTCCCGAGAAAGCTCGAAAGCTCGAGTGGGCCGAACGGCTGCTCGGCTGGCTCGAAGTGCGACGGGGCGAGCGGTTTGCCGTCCTCGAGTGCCGGCGTGAGAAGCTGGATCGACCGTGGTGAGTCCCGCCCAGGGGCCACCGTTATGCCGGCGGCGGGAGACGGTCCGATATGGGATTTCACACGTTCGACCCCGAGCGCGCCGAGAAACTCGACGACGAGAGCCGCTATCGGTGGTGTTCGATCGAGGAACTCCTCTCGATCCTGTCGCCGGAACCGGACGACGAACTGGCCGATCTGGGCAGTGGCACCGGTTTTTATACCGACCCGATCGCCGAGCGCGTCGCGAAGGTCCACGCCGTCGACGTCCAGCCGGAGATGCACGACATGTACGAGGAGAAGGGTATCCCGGAGAACGTCCGGCCGGTCACCGCGGAGGTCGCCGACCTCCCCTTCGGGGACGGGGCGCTCGATGGGGTCTTCAGTACGATGACGTATCACGAGTTCTCCGGCGAGGACTCGATGGCCGAAATCTCGCGAATACTCCGTCCGGGCGGGCGGGTCGTGATCGTCGACTGGGACCGAAACGGTCCCGGGGAGGGAGGATCGGTACCCGAGGAGCGCCACGAGCTCGGACACGCGGTCTCGGCGCTGGGTTCGGCCGGATTGACGGTCGATCACGCGGTCTCTCGGACGGAGACGTTCGTCTGCCGCGCCCGGAAACTCAGGTAAATCGGCTTCAGAACCGCGCGGCTTCCAGGGCGAGTTCGATGTGACGCCGCGGGTCAGTATCGACGGTCGGACCGTGCCCGGTGTGCATCGTCGATAGCTCGCTACCGACCGACGACAGCAGGTAGTCGATACTGTCGATGAGGGTTTTGCGGTTCCCTTCGGGGAGGTCGGTCCGGCCGAAGCCGCCGTTTGCGAACACCAGATCCCCCGCAAAGAGCCGTCCGGAGGAGGGCGCGTACAGACAGAGGTGGTCGTTTTTGTGTCCCGGCGTATGCAACGCTCCGTACTCGTTGTTGCCGATCCGGATCCGGTCGCCGTCACCGATCGCATGATCGACTAATTCGTGATCGGGGTCGAAACCCCACACGTCGACGTCGAAGGCGCCGACGATCGACGGGACGTTACCGACGTGGTCGGGGTGGGTATGGGTCAGTACGACCGCGTCGAGTCCGCCGAGGGCGGCGTCGATCCGCTCGACAGCGTCGAAGTCACTGCCGGCGTCGACGAGAACGGTCCGGTCGCCGTCGACGAGAAAGGCGTTGCTGGTGAAGGCACCGACACCCCGGGCGATGTTTCGGACGGTGGACATACGATCCGTAGCTTTCGGACCCGCTTGGATGTTTTTATAGTAGATCCCTCGACGGTGGACGGCGAGCCATTCGCCGAGAAAAGGAACGCAAAACGCGGACGGATACTGAAGACAGCGCGAAGGGCGGAAACGAAGATGGCGGGGATGGAACAGGACGGCCCGTTCGTCGGTCGGCGGCCCGTCGACCTCAGTCGGCTCCCAGCGTGACGCGGTCGGGCTGGGCGGTCACCGTCGGTTCCGATCCGCCGACGCGACGGACGGCGCGGCGGAGCCGGTCCGTGGAGACGCCGGCCTGGCTGGCGGCTGTCTGCAGATCCAGTGTGCCGTTTTCGTACAGCGCCATCGCGGTCCGCATCGCGTGCTGTTTCATACTCTCCCGAATGTGCCTATGGATAATAATAGTATCGAGAGATAATATAACAACCCATTACCTTATATTCCATCCTCAATTGAAGAACATTATATTATGAGGTTACGCACGTATCGTCGGCGTGGCTCGCAACGTTTTAGTCCGCGCTACCGCCCTATGGTGTATGGAGCACGCCGAGGAACTGTTGGAGGCACTGTGCGAGAACGCCCGCTACTCGGCGGCGGATCTCGCACGCCTCACCGGCCTCTCGGAGGCGACCGTCGAAGAGACTATCGACGAACTCGAGGCCGCAGGCGTCGTGCAGGGCTATACCGCCGTCGTCGACTGGGACGCCGTCGGCAGCGAGCGCGTACGGGCCCACGTCGAACTCAACGTCACACTCGATCGGGAGACCAGCTACCGGGACGTCGCCGAACGACTCGCCGGGTTCCGGGAAGTCCAGGGACTCCGGCTCGTCTCCGGTGATTACGATTTCGCCCTGGAAGTCGAGGGCGAGAACATGCGCGAGGTCTCCCGGTTCGTAAGCGACAAGGTCGCCCCGATCCCGGAGATCACCCAGACGGTCACCCACTACATCATGGAGACCTACAAGCAGGCGGGTCACCGCTTCGACGACGGGAGCGACGACGATCGGCTCTCGGTCACCCCATGACGTTCGATCCCTCCGAACGCGTCGCCGACGTCCCGCCTTCCGGGATCCGCCGGTTCTTCGAACTCGCCGAGGAGATGGACGACGTCATCTCGCTGGGCGTCGGCGAACCCGACTTTTCGGCGCCCTGGGCCGCCCGCGAGGCCGCTATCACCTCCCTCGAACTGGGTCGGACCTCCTACACCGCCAACCGTGGCAAACGCGAACTCCGGGAGGCGATCGCGGCCGAAGTCCGCCGCTGGAACCTCGAGTACGACCCCGACGACGAGATCCTGGTGACCGCCGGCGCGAGCGAGGCGATCGATCTCGCTTTCCGGGCGCTGGTCGATCCGGGCGATACCGTCGCCGTCGCCCAGCCGTGTTACGTCTCCTACACGCCCGGGGTGACCTTCGCCGGCGGGGAGGTACTCGACGTGCCGACGCGGGCCGACGAGGCGTTCACGCTCACCCGGGCCGCCCTGCAGTCGGCCGGCGCCGAGGCCGCCGACGTTCTCGTCTACTGCTATCCGAACAACCCGACCGGCGCGACGATGGACCGAGAAGAACTCGCCGAGGTCGCGGCCTTCTGTCGGGAACACGACATCGCAGTCCTGGCCGACGAGATCTATGCCGACCTCACCTACGACGGCGAGCACGTCTCGATTGCCGAACTCGACGGCATGCGCGAGCGAACGATCGTTTTCAACGGCTTCTCGAAGGCCTACGCGATGACGGGAATGCGGCTCGGGTACGCCCTGGGGCCGGCGGAACCGATCGCGGCGATGAACCGGGTCCACCAGTACACGATGCTCTCGGCCCCGACGACGGCCCAGCACGCCGCGATCGAGGCCCTAAAGAGCTGCCGGGAGGCAGTCACCGAGATGCGTTCCCAGTACGACCGGCGTCGGAACTTCGTCCTCTCGCGGTTCGCCGAGATGGGGGTCGACTGTTTCGAGGCGACCGGTGCCTTCTATGTCTTCCCCGAATGTCCCGGCGGTGACGCCGAAGCCTTCGCCGAGGATCTCCTCGAAGCCGAGTCGGTCGCGATGGTGCCCGGCGGCGCCTTCGGTGCCGGCGGTGAGGGTCACCTCCGGGCCTCCTATGCGACCGGCCTCGAGGAACTCAGAGAGGCGATGGATCGCCTGGAACGGTTCGTTTCGTAGGGTGACGCGGCCGAACTTCCGGGGGCCGGCGAACGAACCGTCCCTCCGTTTCACACGCTGATTCCGTAGGAACGCTTTTTCAGCGAGGACGCATAGAGACATATAATAATGTCTACAGACGGCTCCGACGGTGGCGATCACGGGACCGCGCCAGCTCCGGAGCCGTCCGGCGACGGGCGGACGGACGCCGACTCGGGTTCGGGAGCCGAACCGATCGAGGCGGATCCCCCCATCGCAGTCGGGAAGTACTGCTGGGAGGAGTTCAAGCGTGAGTATCACTACGACGAAAACGGTGATCCTCCCGACGACGAGCCGTTCGACCCGGCGTCGTATCTGGGGTTCCCGCCGGCGGACCTGCCCGCCCGCATCGGCGCCGGCGACGACGCCGTCGAAACGCTGTCGGAGCTCTTCGAGGAGCGAACCGTCCGCGTCGATCCCGACCTCGACGAGGACGCCTTCTTTTCGACCGACCACGGGACGACGACGGCCGTCACCCGCTATGACCTCGAGCGGGCGGTCCCACAGGAAAAAAAGAGCCACTTCCGGGAAGTCGATCGGTACTGGGTCAACAAACCGTACGCGTTCGTCGTGATCTTTCACTCCGAGAAGGAAAACGAAAAAAAATACTACCTGATCGAGCCGCATCTCACGCCGCTGGAGTCGGACCTCCGGGAGTTCCTCGTCGGCAAACTGAAGACGGCGATCAAATACTCCGACGACGAGATCGTCTCAGAGGACGGTTCGGACGGCGAGGACATCCGACAGGCGGTCATCGAGACGGAGACGCACGACCTGCTCGAACGGTACGATCTTTACGCCGACGGCGCGAGACCGGACGACGGAGGGCTCCTCGCGTCGGTTCGGGAACTCCTCGGACTCGGCAAGGAGCTTCTCGGGATCGACGAAACGGACGAGGCGGCGTCCGAGGCGCCGGGCGAACTCCAGGGGATCGAGGCTCGCCCCGAACCCGCCGTGCTGGAGGAAGGATCGAAGACGCTCACCGAACACCAGATCGAGAAACTGCTGTACTTCCTCAGGCGGGACTTCATCGGGTTCGAGCGCATCGACGGGATCAAACACGACATCAACGTCGAGGACATCTCCTGTGACGGCTACGATTCGCCGGTGTTCGTCTATCACTCCGAGTACGAACAGATCATCACCAACGTCTATCACGGCACCGAAGAACTCGACGAGTTCGTCGTCAAACTCGCCCAGCGATCCGGCAAGGGGATCTCAAAGCGGAGCCCGCAGGTCGATGCGACGCTGCCGGACGGATCGCGGGCCCAACTCACGCTCGGCCGGGAGGTCTCGGATCACGGGACCAACTATACGATCCGACAGTTCAAGGACGTCCCGCACACCCCGATCGATCTGATCAACTGGCACACCTTCTCGCTCGATGAGATGGCCTTCCTGTGGCTCAGCATCGAGAACCAGAAATCGCTCGTCTTCGCCGGCGGGACGGCTTCCGGGAAGACGACCTCGCTGAACGCCGTTTCGCTTTTCATTCCGAGCAAGGCCAAGATCGTCTCGATCGAGGACACCCGCGAGGTCGAGTTACCCCAGCGAAACTGGATCGCGAGTGTCACCCGGCCCTCGTTCAGCGACGGGGATAAAGGCGACGTCGACGAGTTCGACTTACTGGAGGCCGCGTTGCGACAGCGCCCCGAGTACATCGTCATGGGCGAGATCCGCGGCGAGGAGGGACGAACCCTCTTTCAGGTCATGTCGACCGGCCACACGACGCTGACGACGTTCCACGCCGACTCGGTCGGCGAGGTGATAAAACGGTTCACGACCGATCCGATCAACGTCTCGAAGACGATGTTTACGGCGCTCGATCTCGTTTCGATCCAGACGCAGACCCGGATCAGGGACAACAAGGTCCGCCGGAACAAATCGATCACCGAGATCAACCACTACGATCCGGAGAACGACGAGATCAACGTTCAGGACGTCTTCCAGTGGCAGGCCGAGACCGACCGGTTCCTTCAGATGGGCGATTCGAACACGCTCGACAGCATCGCCTTCGACCGGGGCTGGGACCGGGATCGACTCGATAGGGAGATATTCACCCGCCAGCTCGTGTTGGCGTATCTCATCCACGAGGGGCTCAACACCTACACGCAGGTCGCGGCGACGCTGCAGGCATTTATCAACGACGAGGAGACGATCCTCGCGCTCATCGCGACCGGGGAGCTCGAACGCTCCCTGGAGGACCTCCGCGAGATGGAGTCCGTCGAGATCGACATCGACCCGTCCAAAGAGGCGATGGTCCCGCGCCCGGAGGCGAGCGAGGAGATCCTCGAGCAGACCGGACGGATACTCGAAGAGGCAGAGCCGTTGCTCGAAGAGTACCGCGATGAGGAACTGACGGCAGACGTCGCCGAGGTACTCGATATCGACCCCGCGGACGACATCGACGTATTCGGTCCCGGCCCCGGCGACGTCGCCGAGACGAACGATCCCGGAGTGACTGGTATCGATCTCGATCTCGATCTCGGCGACACGTCGGACGACGACGCGGCGACGACCGACGGCGGGGTCGGGGCGTTCGGCGGCGGGGCGGATACCGGACGCGCCGACTTCGGGGTGTTCAACGAGGACGACGGTGAGGACGTCCCTGACCTCGGCGATCTCGGGGGTGACACCCCGGAGTTCGACGCCTACGACGAGGACGGTGAGGACGTTCCGGACTTCGGGGGCCTCAACCGGAACGACGAACCGGACGATCCTGACACCGGCGGGTTCGATCCCGATACCGAAGACGACGGGCCATGAGCGTCAGCAAGGCCCCGCGACGATCGGGGATCGACGCCCTCGCCGATGTGTTCTATCCGCTCTTCCGGTGGCTCTTCGACGAGGACAGCGACTTCGTCGGGGACGTCGAGCGGAAACTCGCCGAGGCCCGAATGGCCCAGACCGTCGAGCTGTACCTCTCGAAGGCGCTCGCCGTCGGCGTGATCGTCGGGGTTCTGTTGTGGGTGATCGGGACGCTGATCGGATGGTTCCTCGTCACCGTCGTCGTCACCGACCCGCCGATTCTCCTCGGCTTGCCGCTTCCCGAGCCGTATCTCTCGACGGTGAACGCGCTGAAACTGCCGTTTCTCGTCTTCCTCTCGGGGCTGTTCTTCGGTTCGGTCGGGTTCGGCTCGGGGTTCGGCGGAATGGTCGCAAAGCCGTACCTCGATGCCGGCGCTCGCAAGCGGGAGATCAACGTGTTGCTCTCGGATTCGGTCTCGTTCATGTACGCGCTGTCGGTCGGCGGGCTCAACCAACTCGAGATCCTCGAGGCGATGGCGCGGGCCGACGATACCTACGGCGAGGTCGCAAAGGAGTTCCAGTCGATCGTCCTCGAGACCGAGTACTTCGATACCGACTACCGGACGGCGATCAGGAACCAGGCGATGCAGACCCCCTCCGAGGAACTCAGCCAGTTTCTGACCGACATGCTCTCGATCATCAACTCCGGGGGCGACATGGAACAGTTCCTCGAAGACCAGAAGGAAAAGCAGATGCGGACCTCCAAACAGGAACAAGAGCGGGTCCTGGAGACGCTCGAGCTCTTCGGCGAGATGTACATGACGCTGTCGCTTTTTCCGCTGCTTTTGATCATCATCATCGTCATCATGTCGATGCTCGGGGAATCCCAAAGCACGCTGTTGTACGGGACGGTCTACGGGCTGATCCCGCTCGTCGGCGTCGGGTTTCTCGTGCTCGTTTCGACGGTTGTGGCCGACGAGGTCGGCGACGGGTACCTCCGGACCGACGGCGAGACCGCCGACGAATCGGGCGGAATGTTCGATCTCGGTTTGGTCGAGGCGTACGCGGACCGGTACCCCATCTTCTCGCGGATCGAATCGAGGGAAGGAACCCACGTCATGCTGGGGATCCTCAGACAGCCACATCTGTTCTTCCGGGAGCACCCGCTGGCGGTACTCGCAATCACGCTGCCCGCATCGCTCGTGTTGGTCGCTTTCTCCGTCCTCGCGGGGTTCACGCCGACGACGCTGGAGGGGATGGTCGACGCGCCGATCCGGGGCACGTTCTTTTGGGTCTATCTGCCGCTGTATCTCAATCTCGTCCCGCTGACGGTCTTTTACGAGTGGAACGTCCGCTCGCGGCGCTCGATCACCAACAACCTCTCGGATAGCCTCCGGAAGCTTTCGAGCGCGAACGATACGGGGATGACGCTCCTCGAGTCCCTGAAAGTGGTCGCCGAGACCTCCTCGGGCCGGCTCGCAAACGAGTTCCGGACGATGTACGCGAAGGTGAACTACGGGACGAGCCTCCGGACGGCGCTTCGGGATTTCAACAACGCCTATCACATCCCGCGGCTCGCCCGGACGGTCAAACTCATCTCGAAGGCACAAGAGGCCTCGAGTCAGATCACACAGGTGCTCTCGACGGCGGCCCAGGCCTCCGAGAACCAAGACGATATCGAGCGCGAGCGCAAGTCCCAGACGCGGATGCAGATGGTCATCATCATCATGACGTACGTGACGCTTCTGGGCGTGATGGCGATGTTGAAGGTCGAATTCCTCGATACGATGGCGGGGCTCGTCGATACCGCCGACTCAGGTTCGGATGTTCCCGGCGCCGGCGGCGGGTTCGGCGGCGACCTCAATATCGACGAGCTGACGATGCTTTTCTTCCACGCCGTCACGATCCAGGGAATCATCTCGGGGGTCATCGCGGGGTATATCCGGGAGGTCTCGATACTGGCCAGCCTGAAGTTCGTCATCGTTCTGCCGACGATCGCTTTGGTGGTGTTCATGCTGATATGAGCCCTGATACGAGGAGGAGGGGACAGACGACGCTGGATTTCGCCATCGGGACGAGCGTGTTCCTCCTGGCGGTCGTCTTCGTGGTCGCGTACGCTCCGACGCTGTTCGATCCCTTCGCAGGGGGAACGGGCGCGGATCTGCTCGTCGCCGATCGGGCGGCAACGTCGCTTTCGGCCGACCTTCTCGCCGCCTCGACGGCCGAGCCGGGGACGCTTTCGACCGGCTGTGTCGTAGCCTTCTTCGAGGAAGACGGGTCGCTGGCCGACGAGGAGTGTGCCACCGCCTTCGACGTCGCGGGGGAGACGGCCTTCGAGCAGGCGCTCTCTTTGGACGGTCGGAACGCCAACGTGACGATCCACGCGCTCGATACATCGTCGGCCGAACCCGCCGAGATCCGGTGGGACGGAAGCGACACCGAGCTGACCCGCTCGAACTCCGGATCCGCCCAGAGGGAGGTCGCCGTTGCGACTCGAACTGTCTCGATTGGAGGCAACCAATACCGGCTGACAGTGCGGGTGTGGTAGCATGCGGGGACAGGCACACACCCTCGAGGCGATCGTCGCCGCAGCCCTCATCATCGGCGGGCTGATCTTCGCCACACAGGCGACGGCAGTGACGCCACTGTCGGCCAGCACGTCGAACCAGCATATCGAAAACCAACAGCGAGCGGTCGCCGAGGGGCTGCTCGCAACGGCGGCCGAAAACGGGACACTCGCCGACGCGGTCCTGTACTACGACCCGGCAAACGGGACGTTCGAGGGAGCCCCGGAGGACGAGCCCTACGCCGCGGCTCCACCGAATCCGTTCGGAGCAGCACTGGCAGAGACGCTCTCGAGCCGGCAGATCGCGTTCAACGTCGACGTCCGCTACGCGACGGAGGACGGCGGAACGGACGTCGAGCCGATGGTCCGGATGGGCGAGCCGAGCGACAACGCCGTCGTAGTGAGTCGGGCCGTCGGCGTTTATAACAGCTCGCGGCTCACCGGGTCGGACGACCGGCGGCTCGGGGAACTCGACAACGCCGAGTTCTACGCGCCGAACGTCGACAACGGCCAGCTGTACAACGTTCCCGTGGTGGAGGTGACCGTATGGCGGAAATGAACGGTCGTGACCGGGGCCAGCTTCTTTTGGTCGCCGGGGTCTTGCTGGCCGTGCTGTTCGTCGCCCTGGCGCTTTTGATCAACGCCGCGATCTACACCGACAACGTGGCGACACGGGGCGACGATCCGGCCGGTGAGGCCCTGACCTACCAGGCCGGTGTCACGGACGCGGTCGGCGATCTGATCGACGCCGAGAACGCCGCGGCCGACGAGGGTGACGGATTCGGCACAGTCAACGGGAGCGTCACGAGCGGGGTCTCGGAGATCGACGCCGCGGTCGCACGCAACAACCTCGGGCGGGCGGCAGCGACCGAGACCACCGTCTCTAGGGCGACCGAGGGGCGTCTGATACGGGAGCGAAACGTCGATGGCTTCGAGAGCTGGGAGACCAACGCCAGTGCAGTCCGTGGGTTCGTGATCGACCTCGATACGGACAACATGACGGCGGACTCGTCGTTCGTGATCGATCTCGACGGGACGGAGCTGGAAGTGAACAAAACCGGCGGGAACGTCGTCGTCGAGGGCGGCGTCGACGACGCTACATGCGAGACGAACGCCGACGGGACGGTCCGGTTCGACGTCACGGGCGAACGTATCGACGGCGACGTCTGTCGGTTCGGCTGGCCGACCCTCGACGGTGACAGCAACGTCACCTTCGAGAACGGGACCCACGCCGGGGGGAGCTACGAGCTGACGGTCGCGTCGGGAGAGGATCCAACCGGGCCGCAGACCACTCCCGCGGTGTACAGCGTCGACCTCGCACTCCGGATGGACACGCCGGAGCTGCGCTACGAGACGACGGTGACAGTCGCACCGGGTGAACACGATGGATAGCGACGACCGGGCCGTCTCGGTGACGGTCGGCTACGTGTTGAATTTCGCCATCGCCTCGCTTTTGCTTACCGGGTTGCTCGTCGCCGGCGGCGGGCTCATCGAGCGCCAGACCGATCAGGTCACCAGGGACGAACTGTCCGTCGCCGGCCAACAGCTCGCCGCCGACCTCACGGGCGCGGATCGGCTGGTCCGGGCCGGCGACGTCTCGACGCTCTCGCTTCGGACCGATCTCCCCCGGCGAACCGCCGCCGGCGGGTATACGATAGAGATCACAACCGACGCCGACGGCAACGGTGAGATCGAACTCCGGACACACGCCCCGGAGGTGGTCGTGACGGTCCCGTTCCGCATCGATTCGGACCTCGACGCCGGCAGCCTCGAGGGTGGCCCGGTCCGGATCGAGTCCGACGGGGGCGGTAACCTCGAGGTGATCTCCACGTGAGCGACCGGCGGCTCGGAACAGGGACCGACCGCGCCGTGAGCGACGTCATCGGATACGTCCTGATATTCTCGTTGATTGTCACCACCGTCGGTATCGTTTCGGCGGTCGGGTTCAGTACGCTCGACGACAGACAAAGCGCCGAACAGATCAACAACGTCGAACAGGCCTTCGACGTCTTCGCGACGAACGTCGAGGACGTCTATCGCGAGGACGCCCCGAGCCGGGCCACCGAGATGCGGCTCGCCGGCGGGACGATCCAGTACGGGGAGCCGGTGACGATCACGGTCCGGCGGGCGGACGACCACGCGGTCAACCACACGATGGAACTGACGCCGCTCGTCTACACCGAGCGCGACTCGGAGGTCGTCTACGCCGCCGGAGCGATCCTCCGGGGGGAACCGGAGGGTTCGGCCATGCTGCGGGAGCCCCCCTTCGTGCTCGAGCCGGACCGATCGTTGCTCCCGTTCGTCAGGACGACCCGATCGGTCGGGTTGTCCGAGATAACGCGCGACGGGACCGTCAGGATCGAGACCAGACGCACGAACGCGAACGTGACGACCCACCCAGGACTCGAGGACGGCGGAACGCTGGAACTCGTCGTCGACTCGCCACGCGGGACGGCCTGGGACGGATATCTCCGGGCGCAGGCCGACCGCCACGACGACTGGACGTACGACGAGTCGACCGCCACGCTCAGTTTCGAGACCGACGAGCTTTCCGTCCCGCGCTCGCGGGTCCAACTCCGGCTCGTGACGTGATCGCTGTCACTCCATCTCGATTTTGACACGGTTTTCGCTCACGTGCAGGTACTTCACCGTATCGAGGTCCAGATCGACCTCCAGATCGTCCATGCTGCCGTCGTGCGTAAACTCGCCGTTCTGGAAACAGAAGTCCTGGACGACGAGCGAACCAGTGACGTCGATGTTGCCGCCCCCGTCGCCGTCACACTCGTTGTCCCCCTGATCCCCACTCAAACTCGACTTCGGCGCGTAAATCCCCCCGACGTATGTGAAACTCCCGGTGATCTGTATCTCGGACGTGTCGGAGTGAACGTACGTGAGGAACTGATCGGGCTCGCCGTCCGTGTTGACGTTGTAACTGCCGCTCAGTTCGATGGTGTCGTCCGTTCGCACATAGAGGGTCGCGTTCCCCCCGCCAGTGACCTCGAAATCGAGTCCGTCATCGGTCCACTCGTCGGTATCGTTTACGATGATATCGACGTCGTCGCCGCTGGAGGTTTCGATCGTGTTGACCCCCTCGAGGTCCTCCACGTCTTCGGTGTAGTAGGGGCCACCGTCGAGCGTGTCGGATGAGATGGAACTGCAGCCGTCCGGGAGACACGCCTCGATCCGTTCTTCGATGCGGCTGCTCGCCGAGGGGGCTGTAACCCCTTCCCTGTAGCTCGATATATTTACTTTCTCTTTGCCGTTCCCGTTGCTCGTATCTTCGATCGCCGTCGCCGTCACCGCCGCGCCGAAGACCGGATCGAAGGCGACCGAGAGATCGACGACGACCGTGTCCTCGTCGCCCCCCTCACAGGTCTGATCGAGTCCTCCCTGGGTCCGTTCGCGGAAAAAAGACTCCCAGCCGCGACAGTACTGGCTCTCGATCTCGACGTAGACCGTCCCGTTCGTGAGCGGGTTGACGAACGTTTCGTCCGCGGTGGCGTTCGGGTACAGCGAGCGCCCGTTCGCGTCGGCGGTGACCCGTCCCCGGACGTCGCCGCTTGCGGTCCCGTCGCCCGTGACGTTTATGATGGGAAACGTCAGCGTGTCGGCCCGGTAGTGGTACTCCGGCGGCGATACCATACGGGTGAACCCGTCGGTTCGGTCCCAGACGCCGCCGCCCTGATACGCGATTTCCGTGTCGCCGTTTCGATAGATCATCGCCCCCATCGAAACGTTCCCGACGTATATCCGCTCGCCCGACCGGTTGGCGTACACCGAGACGTTCCCCGCTCTGTCGTCGATCCGGACGTTACCCCCTGAAATTCGACCCAGCGAGAACCGCTGGGCGCCCGATTCGCCGAGCCCGACCAGGCTGGCCTTCGAGCTGAACTGCGCCATCGCGTTTTCCGCCTGGGATCGCTCGGCTGTCCCACGAGTGTCCTCGAGTACGACCCCGCCGGTCGAGAGAAGCGCCGTCACCGCGGCGACCGTGATCCCCAAAAGGAGTATCACGCCGAGCGGGCTGGAGACGCCACGGTCACTCATTATCCAATCTTTCGATCTCCCCGGACATCAACGCCCGGACCGACTCAGTGTTCGAGTTCATGCCGGACGGTCGAAAACAACGCCCCGCGAGATTGAAGAGGATCGGCCCTGTGGTTTCCGTATGGATCTCGATACCGACGAACTTCTGGCGTCGTTGACGCCGCGCGAGGAGAACCCCGCGATCAAGACCTACCAGAACACCGTCTCGGTCGCCTGTCCGGCGTGTGAAAAACCGTTCGACGACCTCGTCGTCTGCAAGCAGAACCCGACGAGCCTCAATCTCTCGAAACAGCTCGATCTCTGTGTCGGCGTCGAGGACGAGCGGGCGTTCATCTTCACGCACAAACCCTAATCGGTCGATTCGCCGTCGGCCCACGGGCCGACTCCGAACAGCCGGCCCAGCGCCCAGCCGAACAGAAGCGGGAGCACGATCGCGAGCCCGACGATCCCGACGTACCGGACCGGCGGCGCCTGCAGCGCCAGATAGAGGAGATAGATCGAGCCGAGGACCGGCCACGCGTTCCGGAGAACCGCCCGGAAACCTTCGAGCATGGCTGACACTCGTCCCGGCTTTCCCTCAACGTTCCGGTGGCGGCGTGGGGACTGTGGCCGTACGAATATTTAATATCCGCCGTCTAATGGGAACCGTATGGATACCTTACGGAGGGTTGGGCTGGTCGCCCTGGGGGTCCTCCTCTTTGTCGCGCTCCTTGCGGGCAACGCGGCCGTCGCGTTCGATCGGACGGCGCTCGATTCCGAGTTCGCACAGGACAAAGCGGAGGAGACGGGACTCTACGGTGGCCTCGCCGAAGAGCTCCGTGCCGAGATCAGCAGCGGGGGCGGAGCGGCGGGCTCGGAGTGGCCTCTCGAGCGCTCCCGAACGGAGCTTCTTCGGGCCGCGCTCACCGACGAGTACGTCAGATCACAGGGCGAAGAGAACATCGACGTGATGTACGCGTATCTTCACGGCGAACGTTCGGAACCCGCCCTCGGCTTCGATACGGATCCGCTGAAAGAGCGGATGCTCACCGAGGTCCGGAAGGACGCCGAAACGATCGATTTCGCCGACACAGACGTGCCGTTCGGGGCCGAGATCGAGCGGATGGCCGAGAGCCGGGACGCCTTCGAGGACCGCCGCGCCGAGTTCAGAGCCGAGCAGAAGGCCGGTATTCAGGAGCGAACGGAGCGGGAACTGAGCGATTCGGAACTGGAGGCACGACTCGATGAGTCGATGGACGACATCCGCGAGGAGATGCTCGCCGATATGGACACCCAGCTCGAAGGCGAGTTCGAGGGTCCGGAGGCCGAACTCGAAGACCCCGTCCGGACGCTCCAGACCGCCCGGATCGACGCCCTCACTGGCGAGATAACATACGAGGAGTACACCGAGAGCGTCGAAACCGCCCGCGGGAACTTCGCCGATGCCTTCGTCGGGATCGTCGAAGCCGGGCTGGACGAGGAGTTCCCCGAGACGATCGGTCCCGGCAACGAGATGGGGGACGCGGAGATCGAGACCCTCGAGACCGCCCGGACTGGCGTCTCGATCGTGAGTACGCTCTCGTTGGTGCTCCCTGTCCTCGCGGTTGTGATCGCCGGGGGGATCGGCTACCTCGCGCCCCGGTCGATAGCCGCCATCGAGATCGGCGCAGTCTCGCTTCTTGCAGGTGCGGTCAGCGCCGTCGGATCGACCGTCGCCGCCGGACGGTTCCGGGCAACCTTCGACGCCTCGAACGCGCCGCCGGGGATGGGCGAGTTCCTCGTCGCCTTCGTCACCGGAACCCTGAGCGCGGTGACGTGGCAGTCGGTATTGCTCGTGGTCGTCGGCGTCGTCGCCGTCGGGATCGGGCTAGCGATCCGGCGGGAGTATCTCTGACGCCGGCGGTTCCATCTCATCCCGACGTTTATACCGGATGGGGCAACCACGCACCGTAGAGCCAACGTATGGAGACAGCGAAAGCGATTCTGGGACACACCGGGGTCGGTTCGATCGACTCGATGGCCCCGAACGAACAGGTCACCGTCACGGTCGAGGGCTGTGAGGATCTCGTCTTCGAGAAAGTAGGGCCGACCCGGCTCAGCGTCGCTCACCGGACTACCGGACGGGGTTCGAACGCACGGGATCCGGAAATAGTCTTCCGGATCGAGGGCGACGCGTGGATCCCCATCGAGTGCGTACGGGGGGCGGCCGTCCGCCGACACGATGCGACCGGCCTCGATGTGGGACCGTTCCTACGGCAGTGGGACCGGCGACTCCGTCGGCAGGGGTTTCTTGAGGCGGCCGAGACGGATCACGGAACGCCGTGAAAACCGATCTCCGACCGTCCGAAGCCTTCCGAACGGTGGGACACTACCGATCCGGAGCAAATTTAACTGCCCTCGGAGATGGCCGGAGACGTCTATGACCGACCCCTATGTGTGCTGATCGATCAGGACGTCCAGCCCCGCGAACTGTTCGCGGGGACGCTCGATCGGCCAATCGAACTCGACGTCGTCGGCGATCTCGACGAGGACTGGCTGATCGAGGCGCTCGAGGGCATCGACGTGCTCGTGACGATATCCCGGCTGTCGGTGACGTACCGCGTCCTCGCGGCGAGTGACGTATCGATCGTGGCAAAGGTCGGGACCGGGATCGATAACGTCGATCTCGAGGCGGCCGCCGAAGCCGGGACTACGGTCGTGTACACTCCCGGGTTGAACGCACTCTCGGTCGCCGAACACGCGGTGACACTTCTGCTCGCAGTCAGCCGAAACCTGCGGCCCGGACGGCTGGCACTGGAGAACGGCCAGTGGCGCGACGAGCTGCCGAGCGCGATCCCGGTCACCGGCTCCACCTGCGGGATCGTCGGATTCGGGGTCATCGGGTGCCGGGTCGCGCGGCTGCTCGCCGGGTTCGATGCCGACGTTTTGGCCCACGATCCCTACGTCCACGAAGTCGATACCGACCTGACCGGAGCAGAACTCGTCGACTTCGAGACGTTGCTCGACTCGGTCGATTCGCTCGTCGTCGCCGCCGAACCCACCGACGAAACCAGAGGCATGATCGATGCTTCGGTTCTCGAGCGGCTCGACTCGGAGGCCATCCTGGTGAACGTGACTCGCGGGCCGGTCGTCGATACCGGCGCGATGATCGACGCGCTGGAGGCCGGCGAGATCGCCGGTGCGGGGCTCGACGTCTTCGAAGAGGAGCCCCTCCCCGCCGATTCGCCGCTGCTTTCCTTCGAGCAGGTCGTCGCCACGCCCCACATCGGCGGGTCGTCGATACGGGCCCGGTCATCGATCGTCGAGACCCTCGCCGGGCTCGTCGAGGACCACTTCGAGGGTTGGACGATCCCCGGACGTTTTCTCGCGGCCCGACCCGGGGAGGTCTGTGTCTCGCCGCCGGGGGAGTAACCCGCCACGGTAACTCCAGCCCGGAGCACGTTGACCCTCTACGGCGGGAAGTGTTCTCGTTTCGGGACGCGGTCAGGCCGCCGTCCGTCCCTCCGGCGTTTCGGTCGCCGGGTTCTTTTCTTTACCACGTCCCATGGAAGGTATCGAACGATAGGCTCTCGAGCGGTTTCTCGCCGATCGCGATCTCGTACTCACCGGGGGTGAGCATCGGCTGTTTGAACTGCGGTCCGTCGTCGGTCGTGATCCGCGGACAGCCGGTGTTGACGTAGGCGTCGAACCCGAAGTTCGTCAGCCGGTCTGGTGTGACCTCGTCCATCGTCAACAGATACGCGTCGTCGTTCTCCTCGACGATCTCCTCGGCGACGTCCCACCGGCCCTGCCCGATCTTCGTACAGAAGATGACGCCCCATTCCTCGGATCCCATCGCCCGGTGGACCGCGCCGTAGCGCTGTTTCATGAACTTCTCCGTGTCGGCGATCTTCACGACGTTGTTGACAGGGTCGGCGATGATCACCTTCTTCTCGGGGTGTTCCATCGCCAGCCCGAGCGGGTGGAACTTCCCGCCGCCGACATAGAGGATCTGATCGGCGTCTACGTCTGCGGAGGCGTAGTTACAGCCGAGTACCTGTCCCTCGTGGGTCAGCCGCTCATCGCCACGACGGGTCTCGACGGCGTAGCCACGGTCCTCCAGCCACGAGCGCATCTCGTCGAACTTGTTCATGTGCTGGGCGGTCGTGACGAGCCCGACGGCCTCTTGCTCATCGGGATCGGACAGCTCCGCGAGCGACTCCTCCATGATCGGCGTCACGTCGACGTTCGAAAACAGCGGCACGTATATGATCTTCTCCGATTCCTTCATCGGGGAGTGACCGAAGTGGACGAAGACGTCCGTCCGCCGCATCATGTAGGTATCGAGATCACAGGCGCCGTAACAGGGTTGTCCGGAGATCAGGACGTTCGTATCCGCGGGCAACAGCTCGCGGAGGTCGTCGGCGACCCGGCCGGCGCGGCGTTTCAACCCTTCGGGGAACTGCAGTCCAACCTTTTTTGCGCTCCGCTCCTCGACAGCCTCGACGATGCGGTCGAGTTCGTAATCCCATGTCCGCTCGTGTTTGAGCGCCATCCCCGTGTTTCGTAGATCACCCTCGGTCCGTTCGACGTCCGAATCGTGGCTCATTAGATCCAGTTGGGTGCCGCAGCGTAAAACGGCCGCGCTTCAGGGCCACACTTTCCAGGAACACCGTGACTCCCCGGTACGAATCCTTTTGATTTCTCCTGCCGTTTCCCCGTCTATGAGTGCAGCGCCGACCGCCGACCGTCTTTTCGGTGCGGTGTTCGAGGGAACCCTCGACGCGCTGCTTTTGGCTGACGATGACGGGGCATATGTCGATGCGAACGAGGCCGCGACCGATCTGTTCGGCTCTTCACGCGAGGTGCTGCCCGGGCGGTCGATCGCCGAGTTCTATCTCCATCGCCCCGACGGGCAGATCCGGACCGACGAGTTCGTCGCCAGTATCGACATCCTCCCGGGGACCCACCTGTCGGTGCTCAGAGACGTCACCGAACGGGACGAAGCGAACGCCGAATCCGTCGGAGTTCCGGACAGGATGGGATTGATATAGCGGCGGAGGATTTATTCTCCCGGGCGAACCGTCCGCCTTTTAATGGCTCCGGTCGCAGTGATCGCCATGACCGTTCATTCGGACTGGGGAGATTGGCTGCCGCGAGCTGTCGCCGACGCCGATCCTGACGGCCTCGCCCTGTGGTATCTCGGCTGTAATGGCTTTATTCTGAAAGCCGCCGACGGGACGACCGTCTTCATCGATCCGTATCTCGGGACCGGCGATCCGCCGCGAACCGTCCGGATGATCCCGATCCCCTTTGCCCCTGAAGACGTCGTCGACGCCGACGCCGTGCTCGCGACCCACGAACACACCGACCACACACACGGGCCCTCGCAGGCGCCGATCCTCGAGAGGACGGACGCGACTTTCTACGGTCCGGACGCCGCCGTCGATATCGCCGACGGTTGGATCGACGGGTACGGCCTCGACGCCGACGACATCGTCGGCATAGCCGAGGGGGAGACGTTCGATGTCGGCTCGCTTTCGATCCACGTCGAGCCGGCGTACGATCCCGACGCCGAGACTCCGGTCTCGTATGTCGTCGAACACGACGCGGGGACGTTCTTTCACGGCGGCGACGCACGCCCCAGCGAATCCTTCGAGGCGGTCGGTACGCGATACGATATCGATCTCACCGTCGGCGCGTTCGGCTCCTCGGGTATGATCCCCGACAAGGAGACCAGAGAGCCCGCCTACACGAAGTGGTATGCCGACGAAAACGCCGTCGCAGAGGCGGCGAACCAGCTCCGGGCCGACCGGCTGGTGCCGACACACTGGGACGTCTGGAAGGGACTCACTGCCGATCCCTGTGCTATCCGGGACCATATTCGGGGATTCGATCACCCTCGCCGGCTCGAGATCCTCGAGATCGGGGATCGGACGGACCTCTGATCCGCCGCCGACGGTTTCCCACCGGGTACGTAACGTGTTTCCGGATCGAACGCCGAAGTATCGCCGCTCCCGACGGCCTGAGTCCCTTCAGCGACCGACTCGGCTGTCCGACCTGTCGCGTAACTTTATTTATGACCGATCGAATTACTCTGTATGACCGACGCCGACCCCGAGGAGATCGCGACGGTGGCCAGCGATGGCGTCACCGTCGAGAAGTCGTTCGAACCGGACGATTTCCCCGTCCCGGCGATCGCTTTTCGGATCCGTTCGGAGCGCGATACCGACGTTTCCGTCCGGCTCGCCGACGTCGTCCCGGACGATGTCGCGCCCGAGAACATCGGCTTCCACCCGAAGTACGGCGCGGAGTTTTGGGATGTCGAGGACGGACGGATCGTCTTCCAGCGGACCCTCGCCCCTGGAGAGGAGTACACGACCGTCTACGGACTCCGCGGCGGGGACGCCGACACTGCGGCCAAGTTTATGAGCGAGCCGACGCTCGAGTCCGTCGATCCCCCGCGAGGTGCCGGCGACGAGAGCGACATCGACGCCGCCCTCGATGCCGCCGAGATCGGCGACGTAACGCCGCCGGATCGCGATTCCGCCGAACTGGCTCTCTCCGGCGAGACGCCGCCCGCCGAGCCCGTCGGATCGACCAACGGCTCCGTTGACGCCCCGGACGTGCTCGGAATCGACGACGCGACCGAAGCCGAATCCCGGTCCGAGTCGGCGCCGCCGACAGCTGATGCCCCCGAGGAACGTATCGAGGAGGCCGACACCGGCTCCGGTGGGACCGACAAAGGATCGGTTGACAAGTCGCCAACACACGCCGATTCCCCGGCGGGTGCAGAACCCCGGAGCGAACAGGGCTCTCTGGTTTCGGAGCTAGCTTCGGAGATCCGGGAAGGGGATGTCGACGATGACGATCTCATGGATCTCCGTGACGCCCTCGGGCTCGATCTCGCCAGCGCGAGCGTCGAGGCGCGGATCGAACATCTCCAGTCCAGTGTCTCGGACCTGGAGGCTTACACCGACGCGATGGAGGAGTTCATCGACGAAGAGGGCGACGCCCGAACGCTCATCGCCGAAGCCAGGGACGGCTATGAGGAGACAACCGACCGGCTTGAGGAACTCGAGACGGAACTCGAGGGGCTCCGTTCGGACCTCGATAGACGCCTCGATTCGATCGACGAACGGATCGAAGAGACCATCGACGGGGAACTGACGGCGATACGGGCCGATATCGAGTCGGTCGAAGAGCGGATCGATACCGAAGCGGACGAACGGATTGACCTCGAATCCGACATCGAAGCCCTCTCGACGGAACTCGCGGAAGTCGCGGAGATGCGGGATCGGCTGACGAACGCCCTGAGCGGGCTCTCTGGTGGAGCCCCATCGGACGATGCCGTCGACGTGACTGCCGATAGCGACGTGGTTGGCGACACTGATGCCGCCGCCACCGACGAACCGCCTGCCGATCCGGGTTCGCCAACGGAAGAAAGCGGAACGGAGGAGACGGAGACCACCGTCGACGGCGAGAGAGCCGACGAGGACTGAGCGATACAAACCAGTCCGGTTTTATTTACGGCCCGTCTCGTTCCGGTAATGACGACGATTCGCGTCGCCGTTCCGCGAAAGGGCCGGCCCCTCGAGGTGGTTCTGGATCGGCTCGCGGCCGTCGCCGGTATCGAAGAACTGGCCGATACGATCATCTCTACGCTCCGTTACGAGAAGGCCGTCACGAAAGACCGACAGACTGCCGGCGAGGACGTATACGATCGGCTCCTTACCTACAGCGGTACCGACCGGTACACCCCGGAGTATACCCTGTTACGCGATACCCGGCCGGGATACCCCCGACGGATTGTTTTCGACTCGTTGTGTGTCGATCTCGGTGAGTACGACCTCCAGCTCGTCGGTCGCGAGGAACCGTTCCGGGCGCTCCGGAAACACGCGTTCGCGTTGGGGTTCGACAGCGCCGATCTCGTTCTCGAGGAGGTCGTCGGTATCGAATCCGAACCGCTGTCCTCTCTCGATCAACTTAACGACCGGATCGATCCCCACGACACCGACGTCCGCGTCGTCGAGGGGCTCGGGGACACTGTCGATCACACGCTGCTTTCGACGCCGGACGTCGCCACTGCCCCCGATCGGTCGTTCCTCACGGATTACGAGGGACCGCTCTGTATCTCGCCCCGATACGAACGACTGGTTCGGGCGGTCCTCGGCTCCGACGTGATGGAGGGGATCTCGTTCCGGTATCCCGGCGGTCGCGAAGAGGAAGCCGCCATCGCCTCGGTCGGCATCGGGGTCTATCTCGCCGTCACCGGCTCGACCGCCCGCGATCACGGCCTCGAAGTCGGGGAACGGCTCTTCCCGAGCGAGACGGTCCTATTGGAGAACCCCGCCGAACGCAACGATGCCGTCACGAGCGTCGTCGATCTGCTTCGCGGCGAGATCAGCGCGGCGGCCCGGTAGCCTTCGGCTCGTCGGCCTGTCCCTCGCGGTCCTGTGTTCTTTGATCCAAGCGATAGCTACCGTCTCCGCCCGGCGATTTGATATAGCGTTATACAGTTTATGCGAACGAAATAAAACGGAATTTTCTGCCTCGGTGTGAAGTCGATTCCCGAAAACGACCGCTTCAGTTCACTCAGAGCAACCGGTATATGCTCGCCTCGTAGGTGCTCCGCACCCTGTCACCCCAGTTGTGGGTGTAGGTGTCGATGATGTCTGTAGCGACGTCCCCACGGAGGTACTTCACGATCCCCCGATCTCCCGTCCGATCCCTGAGATGTGTCGTAAAGAAGTGCCTGAAGTAATGGGGGGTGACGTTCTCGGCGGCGTCGCCGCCTGTCCGGTACCAGCCGCGTTCGCTCGCCCGCTTTGTGACGACATTTCGGACCATCGACGGTGTCAGACGCCGTCCCCACTCGTCAGTCGAAACGAAAAGCGGCGACGCCGTTGTCGTCGTATCGGGGCGTATCGCTAGCCACGCCTTCAGCAGGCGTTTCAGCTCGGTATCGACCGGAATCACCGTCGAACGCTTCCGTTTGTTCGATGCGGACCGCTCTTGGCCGTTGTATTCTTCCCCCCGCGTCGGCTCGCTTGGAACGTATAGAGAGTCCGGCCGGCCGTCCAAGGCCCCACGGTGGGCGGTCGAGTAGGCCGAACGGACGTCGCTGTCGTCGAGATAGAGGTCCCGGAGATCGAGGTTACAGCACTCCCCGACCCTGATTCCCGTCTTCAGAAGCGTCCCGATCACCGCCCGTTCGAGCGGATGACCCACGTCACTGAGAAACGACCGCATCTCCGGAACGGAGATCTCCCGGCGTGTCGGATCCGTCTGGATCGATTCGTCCATCTCCTCGGTGACGAGCGCCATCGGGTTGGCCTCGAATGCCCCCACCTGGCTCATGTAAGCGTAAAACCGATGAACGTAGGCGGCGTACGATGCCACAGTACTGCCGGCGTGGTCGGCCCGAAGCGTGTGGACCCACGTCATGCAGTCTCGTCGATCCGCTTCGGCGAGCGTCGTCTCACGCTCCTGCAGGAACGACTCGAAGCCGCGCAACACACGTTCGTATGCGGATCGGGTTCGTTCGGTCCGCCCGTGAAACGTCATCTCCTGAAGGAAGTACGCGATCGTATCCTCGCCCGATGTCCCGCGTTCCACCTCAGCGTTCATCGTCCACCACCGTGTACCCGCCGTGGCGGCCGCTGTATCTGATCCGGTCGTTCGCCTGGAGTTCGTCGAGAGTCTCTTCGAGCCGTTCTTCGATGTCGTCTGTCACTCCGGCGAGCAGCGTGTCCCAGTCGGCGAACTCCGACTCGCGAAGAACGTCGAGTACGCGCTCTTTGAGCCCTCCGACCCCTGGGGTTGCGTCCCCCAGACCGGCCTGGTCGGTATTCTCGCCATCAGTATTTAAATCATCGCCGTCGGTATATAATTCGAATCCGCGCCGTCCCGCCTGTACCATCGTCCGGACGAATTCCGCCTGGCTCATGTCGAGCGCTTCGGCATCCGTCCGCCAACGATTCCGTTGGCTCTCGGGCACGTACGTTTGTACCGAGACACGTTCGTCGCTACTCATGTACAGGCCTTCGGAACGTCAGCATATCAAAGTACGTCAGACACGGCGATAAAGGCCCTTATCTCTCGAGTTACATCCCTTCTCTCGCTAAATCCGGCTTATATCAATACTTCTAGGTTAGGTATGATAGCGATTACTTCATGAATATTCATATACAGATCGGGCAGGAGATCGGATTTTGTGTTCCGGTGGTGAGTGTCGACCCCGTGTTCGGTTTCTGGCCGGAAAGCAACCAAGACCGGATTGAAAATTCAGATCGTATCGGCGAGGTGATCAGATCGTTTTTGCTCGAGTCGGATCGTATCATCAAAGCGTATAGTGTTCAAGTGACTCACAGGTATCGAGCTATTCACCGTTTCGATGGTGCGTCTGTCAGATCGCTCCATAGAGTCGTGTACATCCTTGTACGCTCCCCCGCAGAGAATTGTAGGTATAAATCCGACAAACCCATTCCGAGCCGTCATTACCATCCGAAGCATCACCACGTAGCGCTTCGAATTGAAACCATGTTGGATAAAATCGCAAGACAGCAGCTCAACAACAGTATACTACGCATGAGCGGTCTTCGTATTGTCCTGTCCGCATCGATGGTCCGACTGCTCTCCTAACTGCTCCTATACGTGTGATAAGCATTCCCTCGGTTGTGCGAGTGACAGTATGGCAGTTGTATAAAATACCGGAAACGGTATTCTGCTGTCCTTTCCTCGTTCCCACTCGATCGATAAGGTCTACGGTAGGGAAAGTCCTCCGAAGCCAGTCCTCCTAGCCGATCCGGTATTGACTCCGGGATCAGTCTTTATTAGCGTCTTTCGTCGGGACAGTCATGGAAAGAGCGTTTTGACGATTCGGATCTGTTCGTTCCGATATCCCCTCACTCGGGCAGAAAAATCGCGCGGTGTCGGTCGATTTGGGTTCTGGTCCGCCGTCCGACTGTCTCTCCCCCAATATATAAATCATATGCTGCTATATCAATACTGCTGCGGCAGTTCGTTCGTCAGGCGGGGACGACAACCGTCGTTTCAGCTGGCATCCTTGACAGGCGGATACGACTGGGAGCCTCGAGGGCCTCACACGCTGGCAGCGTTTCGTTTCCCCCGAGTCTGAGGAAGGCCCGTATCTGATAGTAGCCGAATCTGACCGAGGTGGTTAAGCACTGGATAACCGAGGTATTCACTATCCTACCTTTCTACATATATTTGTTCTGTAATCTTGGCTTAGGTATATTCGGTATTAACAATATTCGCTAAATTATCTAATTAGTGTATATTATACTGGCTGATACAAAGCTATTTCAGCTTATATTTCAGATATATTCTGAACTATCCTTGTATTGACTCTATACAATAAAACGCCAGAAGATCTATGTAGTATGAAAAGTCGAAAAATCGTATCGTTTGCATGGACTTATAATCCGTCCGTTGCCAGATCTCCTCTGGCGTGGAATGACTTTGAGTATAATAATTTTGATATATAAATCAAATATACTACTCATAATACACATACTTTTACACAGATACAAACATCGGACTCCATCACTGAAACGGGTACCCGCGTTTCATAATATCCCGTCATTACGCCCGCTGAGGCCCGTCTCCCCATAGCTGATAAACACTGTCGCATATGTAGGGTAGCTTTTATCAGACTCCATTTCTACTGGACACGTGAGACGATGAACGATACGAATGGTGTGGCGGGAGAACGTCTCGAGAGGAGGCTGGATTCGGGGGCGGACGCACTCCAGTCGGGCGAGGAGATGCAGGTCAGCATCGAGAACATCGGCGGGATCGCACACGCAGACCGCACGCTTACGCCGGGTATTACCCCGTTGGTCGGTGAAAACGCGACGAACAGGACTTCGTTTTTGACTGCACTCATGGCCGGGCTCGGCAGCGAGCGCGACGATCTCGTATCAGTGAATACCGAAACGGAGCGTGACGAGGGTACGATCGAATTACACGTCGACGATAACACCTTCACGCGAGTTGTATCGACGGACGAGACGGGACGAACCGTGATGACCGGAAACCCGCTCGTAAAAGAAAGCGACACGGCCGAACTGCTCGATCTCTATGCGTTTCTACACGGCGAGAACGAGGTTCGGGAGACGGTCGAATCGAGCGGAGAGCTTTACGACGTTCTGATGCGGCCCGTAGATACTGATAAAATCGAACGGGAAAAAAGCAATAGAAAGAAGCGTAGAGAGGACCTCGAACAGCAATTAGCCGAAATCGAAGAGGCCGAAGACGAGATCCTCGGGGTCGAGCGGAAGATCGAACGGAAACAGGAGCAACGTGAGACGCTGTGTAAAGAACGCGACGAGATCCAGGATCGGATCCAGTCACTGGAAGACGATCTCAGTTCGGTGCGCAAACAGGAACGATCGGAAACCAGCGAGCAACTAGAAGACCTCGAAGAGAGCAGACGAAAGATCAAGGCGTCGATCGCCGATTTGGAGGACGACAAAGCGAGACAGACTTCCCGCCTGAATCGGTTTGAGCAAGCACGTAAGCGTCAGCTAGAAGAATTACAGTCGCTGCTTGATGACGCCGAGGAGGTCCTCCGTGACGGTCGAGAGGACTCCACCGAGTTAGAAGAGGCGCCGAGCGGTTCGAACGACCCGGACAGCCGTGCCGGAAAATACCACAGTCATCTCGATACTCTGGTCACATCGCTACGAGGCGAGGTCGAGACGAGAAAACAAAAACAACGCGAGGTGGGGCGTGAGAAGCGCCAGATACAACAGTTTCGGGCGAACGTCGACGATCTGATCGATGTGGCGGAACAAGCCGCCGACGAGGAGATCAAGCTACAAACCTTTGCCGAAGAGACGCTCTCTGACGATGTTCTCGACGGGCCGATCACGATCACGGGCGGCACCTCAGAACCGGAGAACGATCGAGGGAATTCGAACACTCACCCCACTGACGAACTAACGGAGCCGGACGGATATTCAGGCGGCGGTTCCGGACAGTGTCCCGTGTGTGGGCAGCCGACCGAGGAGGGAATGATTAACGACGTAACGCGTCAGTACCAGTCGATACGCACGGAGTTGACTGACGAAATACATCGGCTTGACGACAGGATCGACTCCCTCGAGGACGACATCACGACCGAGGAGAGACGAATAGACAGAATACGAGATCTGAAGGAAGGGTTAGATAGCGTCCGGGGCGAACTGGCGGGATTGGACGGGAAGATCGAGGACGAAAGAGAAAAACTGGAAACGTATCGCGAACGCATCGACGAGAAACGGGAGGAGCTAGAGGGGATCGAAACGAGACTGAACGAGATCGCACTGGAGGGAGACGCCGGTGTGGGTTCGGGTTCGAACGAGCGTAAACAGGAGATCGAATCACTGCAGGAACAGATAAGCGCGTGCAACGAGCAACTCGGCGAAAAAAAGAGCGAAATAAACAACGTGGAGGCGGAACTCGAAACCCTCGAATCAGAGTGCGACGAGCTGCGATCCCGGATCGATCGAAAAGAACGCATCGAAACCGAGCTAGAGCAGGTAGAGCGGGAGTTGGACGATCTATTGGGGATCGTAAGCGAGAAAGAACACGCACTGACAGAACGGTTTAACGACCATATGGAACTGGTCGTCGATCGGCTCGGGTTCTCGAACGTAGAACGCGTCTGGATCGAACACATAGAGAGTACCGCGAGGAACGGGACGAGCCTCGATAAAACAGGTCGGTTCGAGTTGCATATCGTCCGGAAACGCGAATCCGGGGCCACATACGAGTGTAAGCTACAGCATCTCTCGGAGAGCGAACGGACGGTGATCGGGCTGATCCTCGCGTTGACCGGATACCTGGTACACGATGTGGCTGACGTGTGTCCGGTGGTGGTTCTCGACAGTATCGAAATGATCGATGCGGAGCGGGTGACCGCCTTTCTCTCGGTACTCGAGGACCTGGTCGAAAGCCGGTGGAACCTCGTCGCGTTGCTCCCCGAATACGTAACCGATAGCACGGATGTTCTCGCCGAGGACGTACAGGAGTTTACCAGTCAGGGCGAGGTCACGATCCGGTAACGACAGGCCGGAATCCAATACACGTCCCGTCTATGATATCGGCCGGTAGTAGTCCGAATCGCCGACTTTCGGTGTCACGAGTGTCGTGACCGAGAGGATGATTCCGCTGTTGGTCCGTTTCCGGACGTCGTTTCGGATTCGGATTCGTCCGTATCGAGCGTCTCGCGATTCCCATCGGTCGGGAGATCGCGAGTGTGCTCGTCGCATTCGGTACAGCCCTGGTTGTCGATGTATTCGATCGCGGAGTGTCGGGCGCCGCATTTCGGACAGGAGACGTTGAACTCGACGAAGATTTCGGGGGTAGATTCCGGCAAGAGATTTCGGTTCCGGAGCGGTTCGAACCGGTCCTGGAGGTAGCGAGCGTACTTGTCCCGCATCTCCCGGATCGTCTCGGTTTTTTTCGCCCGGGCTTGTTCCGCCGTTAGATCCGGCCGTTCGCGTGGTGACTCGGCCTCACGTTGTTCCTTCAGGTATGAATGGAGTGTGACATAACTCACGAGATCCTTCCTCAGCCTCTCGGGGTCGATATCGCTCTCGCTCAGCCAATTTTGGAACTCGACGACGTCGGTGGCGTTCACACGGTCGTGCTCGGTCGCATCGGACACACCGGTCTTGAGGATCTGTGCGATCTTCTCCGGTGATTGGGTGACCGGGAGGTACCCGTCCGTTCTCCGTTCGATCGTTCGTTCGACGATCTTCGCGTTGAGCTCGGAAGTGAGTTCACGCACGGACTTTCGCCTGGCAGGATCTGGGTGTGTCCAGCGCCGTTCGAGTTCTTCTCCGTAGTCCCCGAGACCGTATTCCGAGAGAAGTTCACTGACTTTTTCACCGGCCATACGCCTGTCTACGGAAGCTGGATTTGTTAAAGTACTGTTCGGTCGATCGGGAGAAATTCAATACCGTTACGGACGATTCTAGGGAGGCTAAACAGTTCGAAACCAATTGACGACTACAGGGAAGGGAATGGTTTGGGGTGGCGGCATAGCAACTTTAACAACTATGGTTGTTAAAACTTAACTGTGGCCTCTAATGGGACATTTTCGAACCGAACTGTCGGCTCCCTCCTCCCGATCGGGAGACCGAGGTACCGCTCAGTCAGTATCGCCGAGTAATCGTTCGAGTTCCCCACGCCGGGTCGCGGCCTTTCGGTATTCGCTTTCGATCGAATCTTTCAGCCGATCGGCCATGGTCTCGAAATCCGCGTCGGGATCGTCCTCCAGTTCCTCGAAAAAGTCCCGGTTGCTCTCTTCACACTGCGTTTTCCAGCCAGTTCTGATCTCGGAAGCGCCGTGGAGGGCGCCAGCGATGCTTCCTGTAACCGTCGCGACGGCGTCGCTGTCACGGCCGTAGTTTACCCCCTCGATGATCGAACGGTTGACGTCCCCGTCACAGAGGGCAAGTATCGCAACGGCGGTCGGGACGGTCTCGATCGGGCTGGCGCTGAATAGCTCGCCTGCACCGTATCTCTCGCGATCCCACTGCACGCCCGGCCACTGCCAATCGAGAAACTGATCGTACAACGTTTCGACCAGCTCGTCGACCGACTGGGACGTTTCGGCGAATCCGAGCGCTATATCCATCCCGCGTTCGATGATACCTGTCGACTGTTCCATCATCGTCCCGACGACAGATCCGATCGTGGCCTCCGGCGTAACCGCCTCGGCGATACCGGCCGCCACTGCCGCTGACGCGTGGCGATGGGGACTCTCCTGCATCATCGATGCGATCGTCAGTCCGTCCTGGTAGGCCTGCTCGGGGTTGGCGGCGTTGACGATCCCGATCGGTGTAACGGCTCCGGTCATCTTGTTGTCCGGGATGGTGCCACGGCCGGTATCCCACGGGTTGACCCCGGCGCTTATCTTTTTGACCACGATCTCCTCGTTGATCCACACTCTGTCCGGATTGAGATGCTGTCGTAACACTTCGGCGAAGTCTGGGGGATACACGCGTCCCTCGGCCTCTACGACGGCCAAACAGAGATAGTGACGCAGTGCGGTATCGCTCGTGATCGAACCCGGATCTGTCTTCGAGTAGGGCATGTAGTACTGCTTGAACTCCTCGAGCGTCCCGTACTCCTCCTCGATGCGCTCGTGTGTCCACCCCTCGACTGGCGCCCCCAGGGCGTCTCCTACTGCTCCGCCGATGAGACAGCCGTAGACCGCGTCACCGAGAGTGTGTGTCATACGAACGACCATACAGTGTGTTCACATAGTCGTTACGCCGACCGGGGCAGAAAGGCGGTGCGTTCGCATCGTGTTCAACGATATCGAACAGATTCGGGATGCTTCAATCGGTCTCGTTCAGATTATCGCTTACAACCCGGGCCGTGTCCCTGACCCTGCTCGCGATCTCGTCGGAATGCCGTCGGGCCTTGGCGTGCATGTACGGATCCTCGATCTGACTGTCAACATTAGTGATACCGATCGCCCCGACGACGCCATCAGATGTATCGATGATCGGACTCGCGATACTCGCGATGCCCTCCTCGAATTCCTCAGAGCTATACGCGAACCCGACCTGCCGAACCGCGGATAGTCGATCCTCGAGGGCTTCCCTGGTGGTAATGGTACTTTCGGTACGTGCGGGGAGGCCGGATTCAGAGATAACGGTATCGAGCGTCCCCTCGGACAGATAGGCGAGAATAGCCTGCCCGTACGCTGTACAGTGTAATTCAGCCTGCTTGCCGAGGGCCGTCGATAGACTCCCGATCTGTGAACCTTCCGAGCGGTATAGCCAGACGAGTTTGTTCCCCTGTTTGACCGCAGCATGGGCGACGCCGCCGATCTCCTCTGTGAGTTCGTCGGCTGGCTCCTCAACGATACCGCTGAGCCGATGTTTCCGGAGTGCGAGGTCACCGAAGCGCGCCATCCGGAGGCCGAGACGTAGCCCCTCCTCGTCGCGGATCACGTATCGTCCCTGCTGTAACGTCTGTAAGTGATAGTGGACAGTACTCCGGGAGTACTCGACCTCGTTTGCGATGTCGGTAACGCTCGGCTTCTCGCTCTCCGCTATCGCGTCAATAATGTCGAACGCCTTCTGTGTCGATTTGATCTTCTTTTTCGATGTGTTATCACTGCCCATGCTTGACGGTTGTACCTCCTCCGTAATCAAGCTACTGTGTTCTATACTGTTGATATCTTTCCGGGGCTACTACTCGTGTCCGTCGATCCCTACGGGACCGTACGGCTCCTCGAGATACTCGATGTCGCTATCGGAGAGATCGATCTCCAGCGCCGCGACTGCCTCTTCGAGATGCTCGACGCTGGTCGTTCCGATGATCGGCGCGTCGACGGCGTCCTGGTGTAAGAGCCACGCGAGGGAGATCTGTGCCATCGTCGCGTCCTTTCGGGTCGCGATCTCCTCGACACGTTCGTTGATCGTGTCGCCGCCGTTCGCACGGTACGTATCGATCCGGTCGGCAAAGCGGGTGTTGTCCATGTATTTGCCGCGGGTGGTTTCGATGAACTGCTCGTGTGGTCGGGTGAGATACCCGCGGGCCAGGGGACTCCACGGGATAACGCCGATCCCCTCCCGGTTACAGAGCGGGATCATCTCCCGTTCCTCTTCGCGGTAGACGAGATTATAGTGGTTCTGCATCGAGACGAACCGTTCGAGTCCGAGCCGGTCGCTGGCGTGGAGCGCGCTGGCGAACTGATGTGCCCACTGGGACGACGTTCCGATGTATCGCACATCGTTCCGACGTACGGCGTCGTTCAGCGCGCGAAGCGTCTCCTCGATCGGCGTCCCGTAATCCCACCGGTGGGTCTGGTAGAGATCGACTGTTTCCATACCGAGACGGCCGAGGCTGTTCCGGAGTTCCTGATCGACCGTCTTGCGCGAGAGCCCTGTCTCGTTGGGATGGGGATCCGACGAGACGGGGTTGTACACCTTCGTCGCCACGACCAATTCGTCGCGGTCGTACCCCTCGAGGGCGGTTCCCAGTACACGTTCGGATTCGCCCTCCGAGTACATGTTCGCGGTATCGAAGAAGTTGATACCCAGATCGATCGCCCGTTCGATGATCGGAAAACTCTCCTCTTCGTCCAGTACCCAGTCCCGCCAGTCGCTCGATCCGAAGCTCATACAGCCGAGACAGATACGGCTGACTTCCATCCCGGTATCGCCGAGTGTCGTATACTCCATACCGGCCCGATCGAACGGGCGGATATTAATACGTTTGCTCAGCGATCCCTCCGGGAGTGCTTCGAACGGAGCCGACTTCGATGCGTGGGCGGTCGTCGGGTTCTCGTGTCTCCCGATTCGGATACGGGACGGGGCCGTCGCCCGCCCGATCGACAGGTGGTTATAAGTTCTTGGGAGTGGCTCACGGTGGTATGGAACGATCCATCAGAAATGCGAGACCGGTATCGGCGGATTCGGCGTTCGTCTCGGAGATGTCGTATCTCGTCGGCGACGTCACCGTCGAGGAGGACGCGAGCGTGTGGCCGTTCGTCTGTTTACGCGGCGATGGAGGTGGTGTCAAGGTCGGCAAGGGAACGAACGTACAGGAGTTCTCGATGATCCACGGCGCGACGCTCGGCGAAAACGTCACGGTCGGTCACAACGTCGTGGTCGATTACGCCGAGATCGGACACGATTCCCTCGTCGGGATCCACAGCGCCGTCCTCGAGGGGGCGACAGTCGAGCCGAACTGTCTCGTCGCGTCAGGTTGTCTCGTCAACCACGATCAGACGATCCCGGAAGGGCACATGGCATACGGTGTGCCCGCCGAAACGAAGCCGCTGACCGACGAACACCGGGAAGAAATCGAACGGATACAGGAACATTACGTCGAGTTGGGTGCGGAGTACAGGGAAGCGGGGACGCTCGAATAGCCGGTTCCTAACCCTCTATTCCCGGTTTTATTACCTAAGACCCGACACGAGCAATACGCTCCGGTTTAGACTACCGATCAGAAACCACGAAGGCAAATCTTCTTTATACGGGGGCTCACAGACAGGAACGTATATGACACAAGGATCACTCGAGCATGTCACCGTTATCGACTTCTCTCGGTTTCGTGCAGGCCCCTGGTGTACGAACATCCTCGGTGAGCTCGGTGCCGAGGTAATCAAAGTCGAGCGACCGGGCGTCGGCGACGCGGAACGTCACAGCTTCCCCGAACAGGGAGGGATGGGGGTCAGCTTCATCCCCAGAAACCGAAACAAAAAGAGCGTCACGATCGACATGAAAACCGACGAGGGACGACAACTCGTCGAGGATCTGATCGCCGAAGCGGATGTCCTCGTCGAGAACTTCAGCCTCGGTGTCCTCGAACGTCTGGGGCTCGGATACGAATACCTCTCCGAGGAGGTCAATCCGGGGCTCATCTACGCGTCGGTCAAGGGATACGGGGAGAAAGGCCCCTACAAGGACCGGAAGGGCGTCGATCTAGTCATGCAGGCGGAAGGGGGACTGATGAGTGTAACCGGAACCGAGGACGGTGAAGTCGTCAAGGTCGGACAGGCGATCGGCGATATCGGTGCCGGCCTGTTCACGACCATCGGCATCCTCGCCGCGCTGAACCACCGCGAACGAACGGGCGAGGGACAGAAGGTCGAAACGAGCCTCTTCGGGACGATCGTCTCGTTCATGGAAGAGTACCTTACGATGTACGGTATCAACGGCGAGAACCCCTACCCGCGCGGAACCCGCCATCAAACCGGCGTCCCGTACGAACTATTCGAGACCGCCGACGGACAGATGGTCATCAACGTACCGGCTCGGCGCTGGCAGGAGTTCGCTACGGACGTACTCGAGGCGCCAGATCTCGCGGAGTACGATACACAACAGAAACGCCAGGAGAACTACGAGGAGATCATGACGGTCCTCCGGCCCACACTCAAAGAGCGGACGACCGATGAGTGGCGTGAGGTCCTCGATGAGATCGGGTGTCCGAACGGGCCGCTCAACGAGGTAAGCGACGTCGTCGAGCACCCACAGGCGAAAGAGCGCGGGTACGTCTTCGAGTACGACGACCCGAACATCGGTGAGGTGATGATGCACGGCCATCCCTTCCATCTCTCCGAGACGCCCAAGAGCATCCGTTCGGGGCCGCCGCTTCTCGGTGAACACACCGGCTCCGTTCTGCGTGATAAACTCGGGCTCTCAGACGACGAACTACAGACGCTGCTCGAAGAGGACGCGATCGCCGGTGATATCTGACGCGCGGACACCACAGTATCGCCCCATCCGGGGACTACGAAGGACCGTTTCTGGATAACTGCCTCAGAATACCGGGGAAAAAGAGGGGGCGACGCCGTCAGTAGCCTTCGAACTCCGGTTCGCGGCCTTCCATGAACGCCTCGACACCTTCCTGGTGATCCCGGCTGTCCTCGGCCTCCTGTTCGAGCGTTTCGGCCCAGACCTTTTCGGCGTCCGTCAGGCTGTCTTTGTCCATGAGTGCACGGATGATCTCTTTCATCCCGGTGAGCGAAAGCGGCGCGTTGCTCGCGATCGTCTCGGCCATACCGTACGTTCGCGAATCGAGCTCTTCCCGCGGAACGACGTCGTTGAGCAGGCCCATGTCGTAGGCCCGATCGGCGTCGATAAACTCCGCGGTGAACAGCAACTCCTTGACGTTCGATGGCCCGACGTGGGCCATGATCTCCCCGATAGCCTCCCCGCCGTAGATCATCCCGAGTTTGGCCGGCGTGATCCCGAACTGCGCGTCCTCGACGGCGATCCGGAAATCACAGGCCGCGATCAGATGCATCGAACCGCCGAACGTCCCGCCGTTGATCCTCGCGATGACCGGGTAATCGAAGTGCTTGACCCGATCGACCATCTCGTCGAAGCCCACCTCTTCACCTTCCACGTCCGGTCCCTCCACACCTCCCTCGTAATTGCGCTGGTGATACGAGATATCGAACCCCGAACTGAACGCTTTCTCGCCTGCGCCGGTGATGACCAGACAGCGGACGTCGTCGCGTTCCTCCAGTTCGCGGACGGCATCGGTTATCTTCGCGAGGAGCGGCGGCCCGAGCGCGTTTCGCTTCTCGGTGTTGTCGATCGTGAGTGTCGCTACCCGATCGTCGACGTCTACGTGTACCTCTCCAGCCATACGCGTATCTGTCGCGTTTCGACTATTTAAAACCGCAGGAAATTCGGCCATTTAAACCCGCGGGGAACCGCCGGGGATCCCCGACGGTCGGGAAAGCGATCGGACACCGGGGTGGGGTCAGAATCAGGACCAGGGCCGGGTTCGAAGCCCGGAACGAGGTGTCGGCCTGGGACGGCCAGCAACCTTTCTCTGAGGCCGCAGACGGACGAAAGAACCAATCATATTATATGCTTCTGTGAAGAATCGAGTCTCTATATGGATGTCACAGAAACGATAGCCCAGGCACTGAAAGCGGAGGGCGTCGAATACCTCATCGGGTTCCCGAGCAACCCGCTTTTCGATCAGGACGCTGCGGAGGCGGTCGGCATCCGGCAGATCGTCGTCCGGCAGGAGCGAACCGGCGTTCACATGGTAGATGCGATCGGTCGTCTGACCTCCGGTGAGGGGATCGCGGCCTTCGCCTGCCAGCACGGTCCCGGGACCGAGAACGCCATCGGGGCTGTGGCGCAGGCCTACGGGGAATCCGCGCCACTCGTCGCGATTCCGGCGGGCTACGACGAACGGAAAACCGACGTCGAACCGAAGTTCAACTCGCTGCTCAACTACCAGCACGTCACCCAGTCGGCGGAGCAACTGACGGACACCGACGCGGTGGACGAGACGATGCGGCGTGCGTTCAGCAACGGGAAAAACGGTCGGCCGGGCCCGGCGCTCGTGGAGGTCCCGAAGGACGTCTTCCACCAGGACGTCGAGGAGTTCGACTACAAACCGGCTACCACGAGCACGCCCGGTCCGGATCCGGCCGACATCAGCGAAGCAGCCGAGATACTGCTCGAGGCCGACCGGCCGGTCGTCTTCGCGGGACAGGGCGTCCATTACGCCCAGGGCTGGGATGCGCTCTTAGAGTTGGCCGAGACGCTCGAGGTTCCGGTCGGGACGAGTCTCAACGGCAAGAGCGCGTTTCCGGAGGACCACCCGCTATCGCTGGGCGCCGGGAGCAAGAGCGAACCCGGACAGCTAGCGCATTTCCTCCGGGAGGCCGACGTCATCTTCGGCGTCGGATGCAGTTTCACCCAGACCGCATACGGGATCACGGTTCCCGACGACAATACGGTCATCCACTCGACGCTCGACCCCGTCGATATCGACAAGGACGTCGAGGCGGATCACTCGGTCGTCGGCGATGCCCGGCTGGTACTCGAGTCGCTTGTCGACGAGATAGAAACGCGTCTCGACGGGGATTCCCCCGGGCGCTTCGACGATGTGGCCGCCGAAATAGACGAGGTACGCGAAGACTGGCTCGCGGAGTGGCGTCCGAAACTTACCTCCGAGGAGGAACCGATCAATCCCTATCGGATCATCCACGAACTCGACGGTATCGTCGACAAGGAGGACTGTATCGTCACCCACGATGCCGGTAACCCGCGTGACTTTCTCGCTCCCTTCTTCGAGGTGACGGAGCCGCTGTCGTACATCGGGTGGGGGAAAACGACCCAGCTCGGGTACGGACTCGGCCTCATCATGGGAGCCAAACTGCTCCACCCGGAGAAGCTCTGTATCAACGTCTGGGGCGACGGCGCTATCGGGATGACCGGGCTGGATTTCGAGACCGCGACCCGGGAGGACATCCCGATCCTCTCGATTTACTTGAACAACCGGGAGATGGCGTCCTACGATACCCCTTTCTACGGCGACTTCGCGGAGGTCGCCGAGGCGCTCGGCGGGTACGGCGAACGAATCGAGGATCCCGACGACGTCGCGCCGGCGCTGAAACGCGGTATCGAAAAGACCCGGGAGGGGACCCCCACGCTGTTGGAGTTCATGACGGCAAAGGAGACCGACCTCTCGCGTCCGGATCTCGAGTGAGACGTCCCGGGTCCGGAGTTTGAACCTCCGACCGGGCGAGCAGCCTTCTTCTCCGTTCTCTGTCGTATTTGTTCGACGGGATGGCACAAAATTTAATCGGGAGTCCCCCGAATCCCGGGTATGGTCATTGTCGCGGCGGTAGACAGATCGGAAAGCACGGACCGGATCGTTACACAGGGACGGAAGCTGGCGGAGGCGTTCACCGGTGAGTTACACGTCGTACACGTGTTGAGCCGGGGTGAACTCCGCGATATCGAGCGCGCGTCGTTCGAAACGTCGGGGGAGGCCGTCGAGATGGAGCGAATAAAAGAGGTGGCGAGAGAGATCGCCCGGGAGAGCGCCGCGGATATCGCACCCGACGCGACCGCTGTCGGTCTCGTCGGGGAAGCGGCGGAGGAGGTCACGGACTATGCGAGCGACCACGACGCGGAGTACATCGTCGTCGGCGGCCGAAAGCTGACCCCCGTGGGGAAGGCTATCTTCGGGAGTACGACGCAGTCGATACTCCTGGAGGCGGACTGTCCGGTCGTTGCCACGCTCCGGTCCTGATTCCGGCTACGTTCGGGAACGTTTCGGAACGAAATATCCGATTTCGTTTCACAGCGGGCTCTCACTCGAGCGCTTCGTGCAGTCGCTCTACCGGATGTGGGGGTTTCTCACCGTACTCGTCGCCGATCTGTGTCCGACAGGAGGCACCGGGGGCGACGACGGCGTCGCCGTCGCTGTCCTCGATCTGATCGAAGAGAATCCGGCCGATCGCGCGACTCATCGAGTAGTGTTCGGCCTCGTAGCCGAACGAGCCGGCCATCCCGCAACACCCGGAATCGAGCGGATCGACGCGGTAGCCGGCTCTTCGGAGGACGCCGACGGCGTGGTGGTCCTTTTTCGTCGCCTTCTGGTGGCAGTGCCCGTGGTAGGTGAGGTGGGTGTCCGGATCGCCGAAAGCGAGCTCCTCGTCGAGTCGGTGGACGTCGAGATACTCACAGACACCGTAGCTCGCGTTCGCGACGGTTTCGACGCCCTCACCGGACAACAGATCACGGTAGTCGGATTGCAGCATTACCGCGTCCGACGGTTCGACGACGACGATGTCCCACCCGTCACGGACCATCGGTGCGAGCGCCGCGACGTTGGCCTCGGCACGCTCCCGTGCCCGATCGAGGAGTCCCTTCGAGAAGGCCGGGCGGCCGCTATCGCGGCCCGATCCGTGAACGGCCACGTGGACGCCGGCCGCTTCCAGGAGCCGGACCGCGGCTTTTCCGGCGGCCGGCCGGTTGTAGTTGGTATAGGTGTCCGGAAAGAGTACTACCTTTCTGTGTGCGTCCGATTCGGAAACGTTCGGCCCCCGGGCTTCGAACCAATCGACCAGCGTTTCGCGGTGGAACGTCGGCAGCGACCGTTCGCGGGCGATCCCGCCGATCTGCTCCATGAGGTATCGCCCCCCGGGAACCCGGGAGGCCCAGTTCGAGAGCGGCGCCAGCGCGCTCCCGACCCGTGACAGCCGATCGATTTCCGCGAACAGCCGTGCCCGAAGCGGGGTCCCGTGGCGGTCGTAGTACTCGTTTTCCACCTCGACTTTCATCTTCGCCATGTCGACCTCGCTGGGACAGTCCCTCGCACACCCCTTGCAGCCGACACACAGATCGAGTACTTCAGTCATGAACTCGACGTCGAACTGCTCCTCCGAGAGGTCGCCGCTCATCGCCTGTCGAAGCATGTTCGCCCGCCCGCGCGTCGACGTGATTTCCTCTTGGGCGGCCCGATAGGTTGGACACATCACGTTCCCCGTGGTCTCCTGGCTCCCTCGACAGCCGCCACAGCCGTGACAGAGTTCGACCATTCCCTGGAACCCGTTGTCGTTTCCCCAGTTCAGCGCCGGGTCGAAGTCGGCGTCGAACTCGTACTCCGCATCGAACCGGAGGTTCTCCGTCATGTCGACATCGCCACACACCGTTCCGGGGTTGAGCAGCCAGTCCGGGTCGACGGCCGTCTTGAGGTCACGGAACACCTGCCAGAGATGCTCTCCGTACAGCTTTCGGTTCCACTGGGTTCGAGCCCGTCCGTCGCCGTGTTCGCCCGAGACGCTCCCGCCGTACTTGACGGCGAGATCCGTTGCGGCGTCGGCGATCGATTCCATCCGCTCGATGCCGTCGGTTTTCTTCGTGTTGATCAGCGGACGCACGTGGATACAGCCCGGGCCGGCGTGTGCGTAAAACGAGCCGAACGTATCGTGGTCCTCGAAGATCTGCTGGAAGTCGGCGATGTACTCGGGGAGGTGTTCGGGCGGGACCGCGACGTCCTCGATGAAGGCGATGTGCTTTTCGTCCGTGGTCCGCGAGAGGAGGATCGGCGTCGAGGCCTTCCGCATCTGCCAGAACTGCTTTTGTTCGGCCTCTTCGTACGCCGTCAGCCCGTCGAAGGCGATCTCGCCGACGCGGTCCTCGAGGAGCGCTTCGACCTTCTCTTCGGCCTCCGTCTCGTTTCGGGCGTAAAATTCCACCAGCAGGAACGTATCCGTCCGTTCGGGGAGGATACCGACGACGTCTTTGAACTCCTCGAGGTCGCGAGCCAGGTCCAAAAGCACGCCGTCGAGGACCTCGACGGCAGCCGGGTCGTGGGCGAGTATCGAACTCACGTCCTCCATCGCGTCGATGAGGCTGTCGTAGGTCAAAAGCCCGATCGCCTTGGTTTCGGGGAGCGGTTCGAGAGAGAGTTCGGCTTCGGTGACGATCGCGAGGGTGCCCTCGCTGCCGACGACAAGCTTTGCGAGGTTCACCGTCTCGCGTTCTCCTGCCTCGATCGCCCGAGCCTGCTCGACGATCACGTCGAGGTTGTACCCGGAGACGTTGCGCTTGATACTGGGGTAGGCGTCCTCTACGTGTTCGCTTTCTTCGTCGATGATCCGAACGACCGCCGCGTACAGTCGCTCTTCGAGGCTGCCCTCGGAATCGGCGCGATCCCGGACCTCACCGATCGGGACCTCACCGAGCGTCGTGACCGTCCCGTCCGCGAGGACCACTTCGAGTTCTTCGACGTAGGCGTCGGTTTTGCCGTACTTCAGCGAATGGGCACCGGTCGTGTTGTTTCCGACTGCTCCGCCGATCGCGCTCCGGTTTGCGGTCGAGGGATCCGGCGCGAACTTCAGTCCGTGCGGTTTCAGCGCCTCGTTCAACTCGGCGAGCACCGTTCCGGACTGGACACGCGTGCGACCCCGGTCGGGATCGATCCCGAGGATGTCACCCAGATCCCGGGTGAAATCGAGGACGACGGCCTCGTTTACGGTCTGTCCCGCGAGTGACGTCCCGCCGCCACGCGGAAGCACGGGGATCTCGTTGTCCGCACAGTATTCCACGATCGCGCTGACGTCGGCCGTCGACGTCGGGTACACGACACCGATCGGGGTGACCTCGTAGGCGCTGGCGTCGGTCGCATACATCTCTCGGGAGTACTCGTCGAACCGGACCTCGCCCTCGATACGTTCGGCCAGATCGTCGCGTAACGAGGGATCTTCGACGGTGTTCCCCCGGTAATCGTACGCCGACCTGTTGTCGTTCGCTGGATCCGGCCGGACCGGATAGTCTCCCGAAGCCATAATGTGTACAGTATGGTTGCTGCGCACGGAAAAAACTCTTCTGCTCGTGATCCCCGGGCCACATCCGTGTCATCCGCTTGCCGAGCGGTCACGGCGTCGAAACCACACCGGGAGGTGACGGACACGAACACAGCGACAAAATGGAGATCGGACGAGAAACGATAGATTCGAACGGTGGATCAGAACAGCGCCTCGACGGCGAGATGGAACGATCGGAAAATGCCGTCGCCGTACGGGAGCGCGATGTTCATGTAGATCCGGAAGGCGACGAATATCCCCGTCGAGACGATGAGGCTCGTGACCCCGAGTACGAGCGGGCGCCGGTATTTGAGTATCCAGCCGAAAGCGAACAGATAGAGCGGCGTGGTGAGCAGGTACCCGACCCTGCTGAGGAAGATCAGGTAGACAGCCGTTGCCACGATGATCCCGTAGAACTCCCACTCTTCGGTCGAGAGGTCGCGGAACCGTCGATTGAACCCTTCGGTAATAACCGACTTCGTGGGGACCAGCAGCACCGATTCCTGTCCGTACCGCTTGTATATTATCCCGAGATTGAGCACGGCGGAGACCGCGATGACGCCGAGTATCAGGTGGGGCCAGAACCGCGGTCCGGGATCGGCGCTGTTGCCGAGCATGACCGTATCGACGCGAAGCGAGTGTGCGAGCAGCCCCAGCGATCCGAGCAGAATGACGAGGGTAATCGCCCCGTCAAGTTGGAGGCTCGGCACCTCGTCGGCTTCGAGTTCCTCGGTCAGGTCCTGCGGATCCTCCGTTTCGATGGGGGCTTCCTCGCTCATGGCTTCACCTCACCCCCATCCCGGAAGAGCCTGTCGACGATCTTTCCGACGATCCCGGAGTCTTGGATCAGCGGGATGAAGAACACGAGAACGGCCGCGATGATCAACACGGCGGAGATCGGTCGCTGGAGGAAGACAATATACTCTCCCTGGGCCTTGATCAGTCCCCGCCGCAGGGCGGGTTCGGCCAACGGCCCGAGCACCAGGCCGATGATCAACGGCGCGATCGAGTAGTTGTACCGCTCGAAGAGGAACCCGACCAGCCCGAAGAGCAACATGAGCCAGAGATCGAACATGATGTTCCGGGTCGCGTACGAGCCGATGATCGTGAACGCCATGATCAACATCAGCAGGATCGGCCGTGGCAGGTGTCGGATCTTCGTGAAGATGCTCACGAACGGCTGGTTCGCCAGAAGCATCGTGACATTAGCCAAGAGGAGTGCGGCGAAGATCGTATAGACCAACGTCCCCTGTGTCGTGAGCAACTCGGGGCCGGGACGGATCCCATGGAGGATGAACGCAGCCAGAATGACCGCGGTCGTCGCGCTGCCGGGGATCCCGAGCGTCAAAAGCGGCACGAACGCCCCGCTCGCGGCGGCGTTGTTCGCGGACTCCGGCGCGACGATGCCTTCCTGAACACCGGTCCCGAACTTCTCTCTGACGCTCTTCGGGACGATCCGCTGGCCGAACGTGTATCCGAACAGCGCGCCGGTCGTCGCCCCAGCCCCCGGCAGGATGCCGATCATCGTCCCGAGCACGGAGTTGACACTCAAGAGCTTGGGAAACCGTTTGATATACCGAAACGGCGGCACGAGATCCCTGAGCTGGAATCCGCCAGTGTCTTCATCCGACTCGCCGAGCATGTGGCCGCCGGTGTAGACCTGTTTGAGTACCTCGGTGACGGCGAAGAGCCCAAGAATGACCGGGATGAGCGAGACGCCGCTTTGCAGCAACTCGAACCCGAACGTGAACCGCTGCATCGACTGGAGGGGATCGAGGCCGACTGTCCCCAAGAACAGCCCGATCGACAGCGTCATGGTCGATTTGACCACGTTCCCGGAACCGATCGTCGAGATCAGTGCCAGGCCGAGTACGATGACCGCGAAGTACTCCGGGTCCGATAACTGGGTCGCCAAGTCGGACAGAACCGGCGAAAAGAAGATGAGGATGATGGTGCCGACAACGCCGCCGAAGGCCGAGGAGAACACCGCCGTCCGTATGGCCCTTTTGAGTTCCCCCCTCTGGTTCATCGGATAGCCGTCCAGCGTCGTCATGATCGCTTCCGGAGCGCCGGGGACTTTGAACATGATGGCGCTGATCGATCCGGCGTACACCGCCGCGGCGTAGATGACCGACAGCATCATGATCGCAGTGACCGGATCCATGCTGAACGTGATTGGGATCATCAATACAACCGTCATCGTCCCGTTCATGCCCGGGATCGCGCCGCTGAAAAGTCCGAGTGTCAGGGCGACGGCGAAAACGAAGAGATTGAGCGGGTTGGTGAGGATGTTGGCGAATCCTCCTACGAGTTGTTCTACGACCATCGTTCAGATCTGATATCGTCCGTTTCGCTCTCGGTTCGCTGAACGTGGTCCGATACTTTGCCTCGCGCCGATAACGCGTGTGTGTAGTGCAACCATACTGCTTGTGACATACTGGGTGAGGATAATAATAGTGGTGATGAGCCGATACCGGAGAAACCGTCGACGGGGTCCGTCAGTTTCTCTCTTCGAGCGCGTCCCGAACGGTCACGAACAGCGACCGTTCGTTCTGGAGACCCTCCAGCCACTCGTCCGCCGGGGCAAAGCCGGGGCGGAGATCGACCATCGTCTCGGCAGCGAGTTCCTGGTAGGACTCGGACTGCATCGCTTCCTGCCACAGGTCCTGCCAGTAGGTGAGCGCCTCCTCGGGCGTCCCACCCTTGGCGTTGATGCCACGCGTCACGCCCCACGTCGCGTCCTCCCATCCTAGTTCAACCGTCGTCGGAATGTCATCGTAGGGCTCGTCGAGGCGGCCTTCCTTGCCGATCGCCAGCCCACTGAGATCGCCGGCCTCGTAGCGCTCGACGAACTCGTGGATCTCGCCGAACCCGAAGTGGATCTCGCCGGTCGCCGTGTCGTTCCACATCTGCCCGGCGTCGTCGTAGGAGACGAGCTGAGTGTTCTCCCAGAAACCGCCAGCCGTGGCGCACTGATAGATGAACACCGCACTCGCGACGCCGCCGGTTAAACCGGCGAGGATGGTGTTGTCTTGTCCGAATTCGGCCATTGCCTCGGCGTCCTCGAAGTAGGTGTCGAGACTCTCGTCACCGGTCCCGACAAGCCAGCTCGTGTCGTGTTGGACCCGACAGACACCGGCCCAGTCCTCGACCGAAAAGTCCGCCCGCCCCGAGACGATGTTCGGGACGATGACGTTCGTGTTCGCCAACAGCGTGTACCCGTCGGCGGGCTGGTCGAGCACTTCCCGGGCCGCGTTCATGCCGTTGGCGCCGGTGATGTTCTCGACGTTGATGCTGATGTCGAGCCCTCTGTCCTCCTGTAGGATCTGTTCGGCCGGCTGGGCGACACCGCGGGTCGCCGTGTCCGTACCGCCACCGGCCCCCCACGGGACGATGACCCGGAGGTTCCGTTCGGGAACCCACTCGCCGTCGTCACCGTCGTCGCCGCCATCGCTACCGTCGCTGCCGTCACTACCGTCACTACCGTCACTACCGTCGCTACCGCCGCCGTTGCCGTCCCCGTTACCACCGCCGTTGCCGCCGTTACCGTCACCGTTACCGCTACATCCGGCGAGTGCCGCGACGCTGGTTGCTCCGGTCAGTGCGATGAACTTCCGTCTATCAATGCGATCATCCTTGCTCATGGGTGACACATAGCTCTATCAATGGTCAATCATTATAATATTTTTGGTCAGTATTTAACGAAGCGTATTAATATAGTGATACACTGAAACCGTCGAGCGTTTGTGGGTTTGTATCGGGGCTTTCGGACGGAAGCCGAACACGATGCTGGGTTAAAAATGAGCCGCTTTCGGCGTCCGGAACCGTATATCGTCAATCGGACGACGACAGTGTGGATCGGTTACGTCTCGGTTCGATGACTCCCAAACGACCGTGTGTTCAATCGAGCCGGAGTTCTTCGACGACGCTCTCGTCGAGTTCGATCCCGAGCCCTGGTGTGTCGGGCGGTGAAATGGTGCCGTCATCATCGAGGCTGAACTCGTCTTGGTTCGCGACGTACGGACTCGCCATGTACTCGCCCGGGTCGTCGACCTCGTCGTCGTAGACGGCGAACTCGATGAGATCACAGGCGGAACTGGCGACACAGACGTGAAGGCTCGCGGCGTAATTGACGAGCGGCCCGAACGCGTGCGGGACGAAGCGTTTGTCGAACGCTTCCGCCAGCGTGGCCACCCGACTACCGGCCGTTACGCCACCGCAGAGATAGAGCGCGGGTTGATACACCTCAAGCGCGTCCGCCCGGAGATGATCGACAGCCGGGTAGTGGGGATAATGGGATTGATACGCCGCGATCGGAACGTCGACTCGACGGTTGAGTTCGGCTTGCCCGTCGATATCGGTGTGTGAGATCGGTTCCTCGAACCACTCCATTTCGAGTTCGTCGGCGGTCCGTGCCAGTCGAAGCGCCTGTGAAAAGCTGTAGGACGTGTTCGCGTCCATCGCCAAGCCGAACCCCGACGGGAGCGATTCTCCGACCGTCCGGATCCGTTCCCGGTCGGTCTCGACGCCGGCACCGACGGTGATCTTCATCGAATCGAACCCGGATTCGGCGAGCCACGCGCCGTCCTCGACGAGTTCCTCGACCGGCTTCCGGTGTGGGAACGTCGCGTACGCGGCCACGTCGTTCGTGGCCCCGCCGAGCAGTTCATACAGCGGTCTCTCCGCGTTCTTTCCGACGATGTCCCAGAGGGCCTCGTCGATAGCCGACAGCGGTTTGAACGCCCCGGAACGTTTCACATGCTGATAGAGGTCGTCCCAGCGTTGCTTCACGTCGAGTGGATCCTCCTCGAGGAGATGCCGTTCGAGCGATCGGACCCCCTGTGCGGCGAACTTCGCCTCCCTCCCGGAGGGATCGTACGTGAGTGTCTCACCCAAACCGGTGATCCCCGCGTCCGTATGTACTTTCACGAGCACCGGCAGCACGGCGACCGATTGTTCTTTCTTCCCCGTTTTCATCTGGATCGTATCGACGGGGCTCTCTAGGGGGATAGCCTCGACTCCTGTTATCCTCATATCTTACAACGCGTGTATATCATTTATAAAAATTGTGTGGATTAGTGCGTTGTCGCACTACCGCTTTCCACAGCGCAACCGGACTGAGTCGATCCGCGACGCGGCCCTTCCCCGGCTGTAAGGCGAACCTGCGAACGTTCCCCTTTTAGGTAGATTCGATGATCCGGTCCACCCCCCATGCGGGCGAGCACGACCGTACCCGGGTCACCACAAAGTTTGAGTGAGTAGCGAGTCGACACCTCTAGTGGAGCCGAGAAGTACTTCGTCACTGGGTGCCGCGCCAAACTCCAGACAACCAACGTTGCCACCGTTGCCGCTTTTCGGCTCCGACCCTGCTCTCGAAGCCGGGAGGGGAACTCTATATCCACGGTCCGCTTTCCCCGTCTCCCGGCTTCGGCTCTTTCGTTACGGTTCCAGCACGATACCGACGCGGACGGAACGAGGTCACGGGGCTTATTACGGGGACGTCGAGAACCGCCCTTCGGGAGCCACAGACCTCCGCGAGAATTCGAAACCCGATCGGCCCGCATCTCAAGCCACGGACGCTGTGCGATCGAACGTGCTCCCGCTCTTCCGTGAGTCGATCGTTTCACACGTCTTTGCGATAGCGGAGAGAACCGGATACGCTGTTTCGAGATCGTGATAGAGGTATTCGTTGAGTATGTATCCTCGGTCGTCCTCCCGGGCCTCCCGTTTCACCCGATGGATGTGCCGTTGGCGCTCTTCGAGGAGGTCGTTACACCGCTGTTCTAGTGTATCGTACGCTTCCCAGATGTCGAGTACGTCCTCGATGGTGTGTTGTCTCGGGGAACACGCCGGCAGTTCCCGGATCTTCGAGCGGATATCCATCAGTTCACTCAACATCGTCTCGAGGGATTCCTGTTCCTGATCCAGTTCCGAGCGGAACCGCTCCCGTCGTTCGATAGCCGCGTTCGTCGCTATCAGAAGGTCACGTTTCCGTTTCTGCGTCAGGGGAGCGTTAGACAACAGTGTCTCCGCCAACGATGGGGATAGCTCCTCTTCGAGGCTCTCTTTGAGTGTCTCGTCGTACGCCGTTTCGAAATCCGGCGTCTCCATCACCGTCTCGCGGTAGATGTCGACGAGATCTGTGGCGGTTCCCGATGGCGTGTCGGCCTCGTCTGCCGTCGCACGACTGACTGCCGTACGGAACGTCCGGAAACGACACTGCTCGGCGGAGAGTAACGAACGCTCGCGTTCCACTCGCCTGATGGCCTTCTCGATGATCTCCGTTTCTATGGTCATAGCTAGATGCTTACCGCTGGCGCTGCTTCCCGTGTACGTTATATGTGCTACTGCTTAACATTACTCATGAAATTGGCTGATCCACGGAAACACACGAGTCGTAAGATTCAATTCCCGCTCGCCAATCAGCAAGGACATGGTTTCGGACATCGAGCGGTTATATATACACGAATCGGTCGAGAACGTCGTTCCCCCGGAAGATTTTCTCGCCGCCTTCGACGACCTCGAGATACCAAACGAACTCGTCGGCGACGGCGAAACGTACGAGGACGGCGACGCCGTGGCGACGTACGTCCCCCGTCCGGAATTTCTCGATGCCAGCTGGATCCACTGCATCCGGGCCGGACACGACGCGTTCGACACCCGGGACTACGAGAATAGGGGGGTACCGCTCACGAATACCAGTGGTATCCACGGGGCGACGGTCGGTGAACTCGCTATCGGCTATATGCTCTCTCTCTCCCGACTCGTCCACGTGTACCGCGATCACCAAAACGAAGACGACTGGTATTCCCCCGAGTACGAACGTCCCTTCACCGTCGAGAACGAACAGCTCTGTGTCGTCGGTCTAGGGACGCTCGGTACTGGAATCGCCAAACGCGCCGACGCGCTGGGGATGGACGTAGTCGGCGTTCGTCGGAGACAGGAGGCGGTCCCCGGCGTCCCGGAAGTGTATCCGCCGGACAAACTCGGGGACGCCATCGCGGAGGCTCGCTTCGTCGCGCTCACCGTTCCGCACACACCGGAAACGGAGAGCATGATAAGCGACGGGGAGTTCGAGACGATGCGTGACGACGCATACCTCATCAACGTCGGTCGGGGGCCGGTCGTCGACGAGGCCGCGCTCGTTGAGGCCCTCCGATCGGAAAACATCGCGGGGGCCGCACTCGATGTTTTCGAGGAGGAACCGTTGCCGGCTGAGTCGCCGCTGTGGGACTTCGAGGACGTCATCATCTCCCCACACAAGGGATCGGCGACGAACCGCTACCATCTCGACATCGCCGAGGTAGTGAAAGAGAACATCGAGAAGATCAAACACGGAGAGAGCCTCACGAACCGTGTCGCCTAAGCGCCCTTCGAGGGTACGGGGTCGGATATCCGAGATGAGCCACATTTAAGCATCCACGCAGAGTGTTTAGGGACGACCGAGATGACCGCAATCGACAAACGGACACACGACCGGAAGTTCGTTCGGACGTTCTTTACCACCCCCACGGCCGTCGAGGGTGAAGACGACTCGGCGAAGATGCTCAAAAGCGCCGCCGGGCTCCGGGGAATGAAGGCCCCGGACGTCTGGGTTCCGGACAACGAGGACGCGACCGCACCGAACATGCGCGAGGAGGGTGCGCGAAACATCATCGACGTCGTCTCCGAACACGGGGCCGAGTTCCCCGGCGAGATCCACCCCCGCGTCGTCTGGCACCGCGATAGCCCTTCGACACGGTATCAGGGTTTCCAGCGCATGCTCGAGATCACCGATCCCGACAACGGCGCGGTCGAGCACCTCGATGGCTTCGTTATCCCCGAGGTGGGCGACATCGACGACTGGAAGAAGGCCGACGAGTTCTTCACTATCATCGAGCACGAACACGGCCTCGAGGAGGGGAGCCTCAAGATGTCGGTCATCGTCGAGAGCGGCGCTTCCGAACTCGCGATGGGGAAGCTCCGCGATGAGATGGGCAAACCGACCAACAACCTCCAGCGGATGTTCCTGCTCGTCGACGGCGAGGTCGATTACACGAAAGACATGCGCGCGATCACGCCGACCGGCGGGCTCCCAGAGTGGGCGGAACTGCGGCACAACACGTCCCGGGCGGCCAGCGCCAACGGCCTCATCGCGGTCGACGGCCCCTACGACGACATCCGGGACGTCGAGGGCTACCACGAGCGGATGACCGACAACCGATCGAAGGGAATGCTCGGCATCTGGTCTCTGACTCCCGGTCAAGTCGTCGAGGCGAACAAGGCCCCGCTTCCGCCCCGGGAGGGCTACTGGCTTCTCGATGCCGACGGCCGCGAGGTCGAACTCGACCACGAGGACGGCGTCGAGGTCTACGAGGGGGACCGGGTCTCGATCGAGGCGACCGCCGACGGGTACGTGCTGTCGGTCGGCAACGACGAACTCGCCGTCGACGAGGCAGAACTCGAGGACGAATTGCTTGATCTGCTCGATTACGTGCCGAGCCTCGACGACATCGTCGACTCGATGGAGGAGTTCGAGGCGGCCAAGGAAGCCGGCCGAGGGGCGATCGCGATGACCCAATCGGCGACCGTCGCGATCGACGGCGTCGAGGTCGACGTCAGCCGCGATCGGATGTGGGACGAGGCGACGTATCAGGCGCTACAGACGCCGATCACGCTTTTCCAGGACGTCTACGGGAACCGTCCCGATCAACACGACGACCTCGCGGACCTGTACGGCGAGAACGTTCTCGAACGCGCGATGGACGTCGGCAACTGATAGACCGTCGGCGCCTGTTCTTCTCGCGCGGCGGGTCGAGAATCCTTGCTGACAGGGATACCGATCTTCCCCGGTAGTTGCTATCCTCGACTCAGGGAGTCCGGTACTCGCCGGTCGCCCGGCCCTAAACACGATGTCACGGGTAGCAGTTATATCAATACTCTGTTATTTCCTAATAATATAGAATTTATAACATAGTCATATAATTAATATATTAGACAGCTAGAACCGTCGTGACACCCTTGGTGTCGTGAACGGTAACGGACCGACGGTTCCTCGGATAGTCGGGCGTCGTCCGATGGCGGTGTGGCGTCCCGAGCGGTGGAGTACCGGTTACGATAGGGCCTGTTCTCGGCGGCTATGTGTCGCGTAAATGTATCTAGCAGACGTATAATGGGCTGCAGCACTGTTCTAGATACACCTTCCCGCTGTTTGCACTTGTTTCGTCTCCCCGAAAGGAAAATTCTTCAAGAAGATGTTCGTAAATACTTATTTAGAGAAATAGAGTTGATATTATTTGGCGCTAAATCAAAAATATTGGAGAATTATTTGATGATCCTCGGATAGCTTGGGTGCTCGGGCTTCTATAGATGTGTCTAGACTTGAGACGGGATTCGTGGAACGGTTATCCGGAATCGCTCCTGTTTCGTCACACCGCGGTCAGTTACGAGCCCGGCGTTGATAGTTCGCGTCGTGACTGGAGTTATACTATATCACTTAGATAAATACATATATTATAAAAATATATAAATTATATAAAATTGGTAATTATACGAATCTGATATTGAATATTGAGATTCGTCCTCGGCTCGGATGTCACTCCTACCGGAACCTCTGACCCCCTCCTCACTTCCCGTCTTCCGTCGAGGCAGTCGCTTTCGAACATAAAACACTCAAAAGGAACCGAGTTATCTATCTGGGATCAGCACGCTCTCCTGGGAGTCGGGAGAAACGTCTCAAGTGACTTAAGTCCGCGTAGATCCGTCGACGTCGTCTAGGAACTCACGGAGAAGCTCGAGGACGCGTTCCGGTGCTTCCTGTTGTACCCAGTGGCCGGCACCTTCGACGAGAATACAGCGACGCATGTCGGTACAGACCGTCTCTTGCATCCGTTCGAAGACACCGGGGTTCTGATAGACGCCCCAGTCGTTTCGGCCCGCGATAAACACCGACGGCACGTCGAGGGTCCGATCGGCGAACACCTGGAGATCGCGTTGATACCGCGGATTCGTCATGCACCGATACCACTGAAGTCCGCCCTGAAAGCCCGTCCGTTTGTATTCGGTGCTATATACGCCGAGTTCTTCCTCGGTGAGCCACTGACACGATTGGATCTGCTCCTCGGAGGGCATATACGGAGCCACGGTCTCTGCCATCCCTTTGTGCCGATCCATGACGTAATACGTCGGCAGGTTCGCCAGCTGGTCGGCACTCCAGCCGTCTAGCGGTCGTGGGTCGTTCCCTTCCCAGTCGGCGCTTTTGTAATGATAGTACGCCCGCAGGAAATCGTGAACGCCCTGAGGGCAGTTCAACATGTCGTGGTTGGCCGTGCGCGTCGAGTAATACCACTGATAGTGCTTGCGGGGCCGTGAGAGCCGCCCGAGATCCTTGTTTATTTTCTCGATATCTGTTTCGGTCTCGGACGACAGCTCGGGGGGGCCGCCGAACGGCGCGCTCATGAGTGCTGCTGCCCGAAACACGTCGGGCCGGAGCAACGAACACCAGGCGGCAACGGGAGATCCCGAATCGTGGCCGATCACGGCGGCGACGGAGTCCCGCCCCAGGGCATCGACGAGTCCGAGGACATCCCGGACCCGATTCATCATCCGGAACGAGGCGAGATCCCCATCGTAGGATCCGTCCCATCCGGTCGTGCGACCGAACCCGCGTTGATCCGGGGCAACGACGTGGTAGCCGGCCTCCGCTAACGGTACGATGACTTTCCGCCAGCTATAGGCCATCTCCGGGAACCCATGCAGGAGTACCACGCATGGTCTGTCCGGATCAGCCCCCGCTTCCAGGACGTGCATCCGCAACCCGTTCACGTCGGGCACGAACCGCGCTCTGATTTCTGTCGACAGCGTATCCGTTCCGTACCCGGCATCTGGTTTCATGACACACCCTACCGGAAGTCACCCAATAAGCCTTCGGCCCCTTCCGTTCGTCTCCCACTCTTCCCGGTATAGGAGTCCGCCCGCTCCGGTCTCGACCCGTCGTGTCTCGACACGTGGTCGATGCTCTAGAACGTGATGACCTCGTAACCGTCGTCGACTAGCGAGCGGATACTCGGGTGTCCATCGTGGTCGTCCAGAACCCTCACGCCGGCGTCGGCGACCGCGTCCTCGACTCCGAACGCCCCCGAACAGTAGTCACAGACGGACGTGTCCTCCCGGACCGTCCGATAGAGTTCGTGATGGTCGCTGTCCTCGTCTTCGAGTTCGGGGACCCACTGTGTTCCGGCCCCGTCGAAGATCAACTCGATCTCGTCGCCGTCGGTTTCGGCGAACTCCCTTGCGGTCTCGAGTCCGTTCACGAGCCGGCCGAGGTTTTCGTGCCCGTCGGTTCCTGCGAGGATAACAACTGCTGCTTTCGCCATTACGTCGCTCCGTAGGATAGCCGGGGTCATACCGCGTTTGCTGACGTGTAGTAAGGGTGCGCTCACGGCGAAGGTTTATATACAAACTCTACCCGGTCACCGGGTCCGCCACTGCCGTCAAACCGGATAAAAACGTACCGCGCCCGCGCAGTCGTATATCGAACCGATCGAGGGGAGTGTGCGTTCCCCAGGTGTCTTCGGTTGTCTCTGAGGTACACATCGGGTACACTCTTTTATTCTTTCGCCGGCACACTCCGTTCAGTACGATGTCTTCCGAATCCTTCGATCTCGCTGAACCGGAGCTGACAGCCGAGGACCTGCTCGTGCTCGACGATCCCCACTTCGAACCGGACAGCGTCGCCGTCGTCACCGGGGCCGCATCAGGGATCGGACAGGCGACCGCCATCGCGCTGGCAGCCAACGGCCTCACCGTCGTCGGGGCCGATATCGACGAGGAGGGCCTCGAGAAGACGGTCGACCTCGCGGGGGCCGTCGACGCTTCCGGCGACGTTCGGCCGGTTCCGACCGACCTCACCGACGATGGGGACGTCGAGGCGATGATCGAGGCCGCCGCCGAGGCGGGCGAGCTCCGCTATGTCGCGAACATCGCAGGCATGCAGCACATCGCCTCGCTCCCCGAATTCCCGACCGAAAAGTACGACCTTCTCCTGGACGTCATGCTGCGGGCGCCGTTTCTCGTCGCCAAGTTCGCGATGCCCCACATCCGTGCGACCGACGACGGGGTCGGCGCTATCGGCAACATGTCTTCGGTTCACGGCCACTACGCGACCCAGGACAAGCCGGCCTACATCACGGCGAAACACGGACTCGCGGGACTCACCCGGTCGATCGCCGCCGAGGGGGAGGGAACGCTGCGGGGCTTTTCGGTCAGCGTCGGCTACGTCCTGACGCCGCTGATGGTGAATCAGATCGAAGACACCGCCGCCGAACGCGGGATCTCCGAACGCGAGGTCGTCGAGGACGTGATGCTGGGCCAGGCCCGAACCAAGGAGATGATGACGCCCGCCGAGGTCGCGAACCTCTTCGTGTTCGGCTTCTCCAGGCACGGCAAACACCTCAACGGTGGCGATCTGCTGTGGGACGGCGGATACACCACGACTTATGAGTGACGATACAACCGACGGAGACGATCCGAACGTAGGTATCTGATCGTCCCGTATCGGGTTGTCTCTGTTCAAAGACTGTCTCGTGGTCAGTTCATACTATATAAATTTACTGGCCGATATTCACGTTCTGAACAGCCGATTCGCGTTCTGAAACCGCTGAACCTTTATTATACTCTACGGGGTCCTTGGGGGAGATATGAAGCAAATGAAGTCTCCGACCGAGATCGGCACCGAAACGAGCAGTGAGTCGATTTCCATCGAGCGGCTCCGCGAGGAACTGGAGGGGACGGGACGGTCCGACGCGTCCGGAACGGTCGTCTCCGAAACCGTGGCAGAGGTCGAGGCCTCGCTTTTCGGCGAGGAGGCGTTCTCCTACGACGAGGCCCACATCAAGTCATCGCTGGACGAACTCCTGGTCGCGCTGGTCGCGCTTCGGGATTCCGACACCCACGGCAAGCAACTGCTGGACGATCTCGGCGAGGAGTTCGACACCATGCTCAGCCCCGGTACGGTCTACCCGCGCCTACACGAACTCTGTGACGAGGGGGTCTTGGACCAGCGCGAACTGGTCAAGACGAAAGAGTACATCCTCGACGACGCCGACGACGCCCGCTCGGAGATCGCGGCCGCGGCCCGCCAGCACCTCGCGCTCGGGATGGTGTTCCGGGCCGCCCTCGAAGAGGGCGACTTCGAGTAACTCGATCGGGCTATTCTGTCGGCTATGATTTCGTGCAGCTATCGCGCGAGCCACGAATATCTCGAGATCGCGATTGCCGTCTCCGTCTCCGTCTCCGTCTCTGAATCGACGGCGATACCCTCGTCTCCCGACGCTACGATCGAAACCGACCGCCGTAATCCGGGCTTTCGCGTCCCTGCCAGATGGGTTTCCCGAGCGGTAGTGACTCAGGTCGATTAGCGCCTTTCGAGTTCGACACCGAGATCTGAGAACACCTCGAAAAACGACGGAAACGACACGTCGACGTCCTCGGCGCCCTCGATCGTCGTCTCGCCCTCCGCGAGGAGGGCGGCGACGGAAAGCGCCATGATGATCCGGTGGTCGTCGTGGCCCGCGACGGTCGCCCCTTCGAGGTCGCCGCCGTGGACACGGAGTTCGTCTTCTTGCTCCTCGATGTCGACGCCCATCTTTCGGAGTTCCGACGCCATCGCCGCGACGCGATCGGTCTCTTTCAGCCGGACGTGTGCGCAATCGGTGATCCGGGTCCTCCCCTCGGCTGCGGCGCCGAGTACCGCGATCGTCGGCAGTAGATCCGGCGTGTCCGCGACACCGACCTCGATACCCGAAAGCGGTGCCCGTCCGACCGCGATCCGTCCTGCCTCCCGATCCCACTCGATGTTGGCCCCCATCGATTCGAGGATCGACACGATCGCGGCGTCGCCCTGTGCGCTCGGTCGGGCCCCCGCGACGACGAGTTCCCTGTCGGCGGCGAGCGCCCCGGCTGCCAGGAGATACGACATCGAGGAGAAATCGCCGGGTACGCGGTACTCCTCGTCCGCCGGGTCGTACTGCTGGGCGCCGTCGACGGCGAACCCCTCGGCACCGGCCGACCGAACCGCCGTGTCGTCGCCGCCGACCACCGACGCCTCCACGCCGAACGCCTCCAGCACCTCGAGAGTGATATCGACGTACGGCGCGGACTTGAGTTCGGTCGTGAGTTCGATCTCGATCCCCCTGTCGGTGACGGCGCCGGCCATCAGGAGACCCGTGATGTACTGCGAGGAGACATCGCCCCTGATGGCCGTCGTTCCACCCTCGGTGCCGCCGCCGACGACGAGCGGCGCCTGTCCGTTCCCCCGTGTCGATTCGGCCCGAACGCCAAGCCCTTCGAGGGCGTCCAGGAGCGGACCCTGCGGTCGCGACCGGAGCGACGAATCGCCGGTGAGAACGGCGAGTCCCTCGACTAGCCCCGCCGTCGCGGTCGTCAGCCGCATCGTCGTTCCGCTGTTGGCACAGTCGATGACGTCGGCTGGCGTCCCCGGATCGCCGTCAAATCCCGTCACCTCGAGGTCGTCGCCGACCCGTTCCGTCCTGCCGCCGTAGGACTCCACCGCCCGTGCGGTCGCCGCGGTGTCGGCACTGAAAAGCGGGTTCCGAACAGTCGCGCCGTCGGCGTAACCGGCCGCGAGGATCGCGCGGTGGGTATAGCTCTTCGAGGGGGGCGCCCGTGCGGTACCGCCGACGCGGGACGGTGAAATCCGAACGTCCATACCGGCCGCTCGCGGGCCGTCGGCAAATGCCTGCCGGCTCGAAGCCCGACGGTCGCAGGCGGTAAGGGCTATGTGTCCCCCGTCCTGTATGCCGGTATGGATCTCTCCGAACTCGATTCGTTCCTCGATCGGACCGACCTCGACGGCTACCTGATCGAGGCCGACGGCGAGGATCCCTCCCAGCGGTACCTCTCGGGCTTTACCGCCCCCGACCCGTTCGTGACGCTGTACACCGGCGAGACACGGCTTTTGACCTCGGCGTTGGAGTACGGCCGCGCGAAACGGACCGCCCGCGCCGACGGCGTCGAGCGCCACGCCGAGTTCGATCACAAGGCGTTCGTCGCCGAGTACGGCCCGACCGAAGGCAAACACCGGACGATCGCGGCGTTTCTCGACGCCCACGATGTCGAACGCGTCGCCGTCCCGGAGGACTTCCCGATCGGGACCGCCGACGGCCTCCGGGAACTCGGCGTGGCGGTACAGACCGATACTGACGCCATCGTCGAATCGATCCGGGCGACGAAGACTGACCGCGAGATCGACCACATCCGGGCGGCCCAGAGCGCAAACGAGGCCGCGATGGCCCGCGCCGAGGAACTGCTCGGGGCCGCGTCGGTCGACGGCGGGCGGCTCGTCTACGAGGGCGAACCGCTGACCTCCGAACGGCTCAAGGAGGCCATCGAGATCGACCTGTTGCGGAACGGCTACGCGCTCGACGAGACGATCGTCGCCTGCGGCGCCGACGCGGCCGATCCCCACGACCGGGGGTCCGGACCGCTCGAAGCCGGCGAGCCGATCATCGTCGATATCTTTCCCAGATCGAAGGAGACTGGCTATTACGGCGATCTCACCCGGACGTTCTGTGTCGGCGAGCCCTCCGAGACGGTCCAGTCGTGGTACGATCTCACCCTCGAAGCCCAGCGGGCCGCCCTCGAGGTGATCGAAGCGGGCGTTTCCGGGAGCGAGGTCCACGACGCCGTCTGTGACATCTACGAGGATGCCGGACTCCCGACGCTACGCGCAGACGGGGACGCCGAGACCGGGTTCATCCACACGACCGGCCACGGGATCGGCCTCGATATCCACGAGTACCCCCGCCTCTCCGAACAGGAGATCGAACTCGAAGCCGGCAACGTCGTGACGGTCGAGCCGGGGCTGTACGATCCGACCGTCGGCGGCGTCCGTATCGAGGATCTGGTCGTCGTCACCGAGGACGGCCACGAGAACCTCACGAGCTACGAAAAGGAGCTACCCGTCGACCCGGATCGGTGATCGGAGGTCCGGTTCGGTCGCCTCCTCGATGTCGGACCGGAGGACTTCGGGCTCGCCGGCGAGGAGATCGGGTAAGGCGGCCTCGAATTCCCGGAAACGGTCGGTTTAGGTGTGGGATTCGAAGGCCTCGGCGTCTTCATACTGTTCGAAACATCGAATCGTGTTCCCCTCCAGGACATCTGTCGCCGCCCGGTACCAACCATCCCGTCCTCTCCGTTCGACTTCTCGACGAGTGTCCGACGAGATCGAGCGCCTCCCCCGCGGCTCTCCGGATCGATCCGAAAGGCTGCGCGTAGTGCGATCATCGTACGGTGGACCCAGCGTCTTCGAATAAAAAGTGCTGTCAAGAGACGAACCTCTTTTGAACGCCGCGGGGCAACCGGAGGTATGCAACTGCTGGTCGTCGGGGCGGGAGAGATGGGCCGGTGGTTCGCCCGCGAGAGCGGCGCCGGTACGGTTGCCTTCGCCGACCGCGACCCGGAGACCGCGCGGGAGGCGGCCGCGGCGATCGCGGGGTCTCGGGCCGTGCCGCTGGATACCGACGAGACCTTTGACGTCGTCTGTCACGCCGTGCCTATGTCCTCGACCCCGGCGGCGATCGAGGCGCACGCCGGAAAGGCGACCGGGGCGGTCGTCGACGTCGCCGGAGAGATGCGTGACTCGGTTGCGGCGCTGGAGAGCCACGCCGAGAGTCGAGCGTGTGCGAGCTTTCACCCGCTGTTTTCGGCGTCGAACGCGCCGGGAAACGTGCCGAGCGTGGTCGTCCGCGACGGTCCGGCGATCGGCCGACTCCGTTCGGCCCTCGAGGCGGCCGGCAACGAGGTGTTCGAGACGACAGTCGAGGAGCACGACCGGGCGATGGAGACTGTCCAGGCGAAGGCCCACACTGCCGTCCTTGCCTACGCGCTCGCTGCCGAGGAGATCGATCCGCGGTTCCAGACGGCGTTTTCCGAGCCGCTCTCGGAGCTGGTAGAGAGACTCACCGGCGACACGCCGGAGGTGTACGCGGAGATCCAGGCGCGCTTCGACGGCAGCACCCCAGTCGCCGACGCCGCCGCCGAGATCGCCGCCGCTGACGCCGAGACCTTCGTCGAACTCTACGAGGAGGCGGGGGAATGACCGACACCGAAGGGATCATCGACACCGCCCGGTATCTCCGGGGCGTCCGGCCGATCGACCCCGAAGAGATCTACGAGTACGTCGAGGGCCGGCCCCACCCGGCGGTGGTCAGACGGACGCTCAGGGAGAACGCATTCGAGATCGGGCTCCGCGAGCGCGAGGACGGCACGTTCGTCCCCGTCGAGGAGGGGTCGATCACGCCGGCGTTCGACGGCATCGGGCGGTTCCCGGAGTCCTACGCCCGGCGCTTGGAGGAACTGCTCGTCGACCGCTACGGCCCGGATTGGGCCGAGAGCGAGGCTGGCGACCGGCTCCGAGCGCGGATCGACGAACTGAAGACCGCTTATTTCGCCGACGAGCCCATCACCTACGACGAGGAGACGGCTCTCGCGTACGCGCTGTATCACCTCCCGGACTACTACGCGGCGATCCAGTACGCCCTCGACGAACTCGGGAGCCAGGGGCTCTTCTCCCGGCGGCTTCGGATCCTCGAGATCGGTGCCGGGGTCGGCGGGCCGGCGCTCGGAACCTGTGAGTACTTTCCTCAGGGGACTCTCGTCGAATACGACGCCGTCGAGCCGAGCGCGGCCGCCGACGTCCTCGAGTGGATGCTCGGACCGACCCGAAACGGGTTCGACGCGACGGTCAGCCGCGAAACGGCCGAGTCCTTCATCCCCGAGAACGAGTACGACCTCGTCGTCTTCGCGAACGTCCTCTCGGAGCTCGATTCGCCGGTCGACGTCGCCGCGCGGTACCTGAAGGCCCTGGAACCGGACGGGACGTTGCTCGCGCTGTCGCCGGCCGAAGAGCGGACCGCGACCCGGCTCCGGGAGATCGAACGGGCCGTGCTCGACCGTCGCCCGGACGTGACCGTCTACGCGCCGACGATCCGTCTGTGGCCCGGCGAATCGCCGGGGGATCGCGGCTGGACGTTCACCCGGAAACCCGACACCGAGCCGCCGGCGTTCCAAGAGCGGTTCGACGCCGCCGGGGCCGACGACGGAACCTATCTCAACACGACCGTCCAGTTCGCGTACCTGCTTTTGCGGACGGACGGCCGGCGGGCGATCGAGTACGAACCGGACCCCGATCGGGTCGCGAAGATGGCCGAGACGGAGCGTCACGTCACCGAACGGATCGACCTCGACGCGCTGAAACTGTCGCCGGATCTGGCCGAGGACGGCAACCCGCTTTTCAAGATCAGCGACGGCTCCGAGCGGACGGACCACTACGCCGTCCTGACGCGACGGTCGGCGCTGAACGAGGACCTCGAGGCGGCACCCTACGGTGCGTTGCTCCGCTTCGAGAACGTCCTGGTCCTCTGGAACGACGACGAGGAAGCCTACAACCTCGTCGTCGACGACGGAACGGTCGTCGACCGACTCGCCTGAAACCGACGGCGGGGCTATCAGCAGCGGTAAGACCCCCCGGCTCGAACCGGAAGGCATGGACGCCGAGTCGACCGTTCGGTCCTACTACGGGACGTTCCGGACCGATCTCTCCGAACAGACGGCGACGCCGTGGCGGCCCCTCGGCATGCAGGCCTCCGTTCCGGAGGCGGGCGGCTAGTGGTCGACCCCATCCCCGATGAAGATCGTGCCCGGACGCTCCGGTGGGTGAAAGTCGGGGCTGTCCTGCTCGTGGGACTCTCGGCTGGACTCATCGCGGTTCAGGGCGGGGCTTCACCGGATATGATCGCCGTCTCGGTCGCGGCCGGCCTGCTCGTCGGGGGCACGCTCGTCCGGTATCTCGCTCCGGACGCCGACGCGATTGCGCCGGCGACGGAACGACGGTACCGGGAGTGACGTGACACGGTGACCGGTGGGACTCACCCGCTGGATCCGTCGGCTGCACCGTTTACCGACATGGAACCCCCCGAGAGATCGGCGACACACTGACGGCAGAACTGAAACGACGGATCGTTCGGGACGCCACAGACCGGACACGGTATTGTCGATCGGTCTCCGCCCTGTTCGGTATCGCCCCCCGGCCCCATCGTAGTCGTCTCGTCGGATGCCTTCGATCCCATCCGCTCGACCGCGTCGGCCGTCGACTCCGTCTTCTTCGGCTCGGCAGACAGGACCCGGTAGAGATACACCGCGAACACCGCGTGAACCCCCACGAGCAAGGCGGCGATGGCGCCAGCGGTGACGAGTTCTTCCATGCCCAATATTAGTCTATGATTCGATAATATTTAAATGTCCGCCGGTGCCCCGATGCAGGTTCCGTCCGGCTGCCGTTTTGACCGTCGATGGCTGCGTTCTCCCGGGCAGCGAGTGGCGCCGACCACGAGCGATATTTGAACATCAACGGGTCCTTGCTTCCCCCTTTCGGAGGTTAGAGACCGGTATGGAATACTTCGTCGCGACGGACGGATCGGCGGTCAGCGAACTCGCGATCGAACACGCCGCAAGCGATCCGAGCGTCCGGGGTACTCCCCTCGAGATCGTCCACGTGCTGACGCCGAATGCAGAGTTGGTCGTCGGGCTCAAACGTCTCGGCGGAGAGAAAGCAATACAACGCGGAAAGCGGACACTGAACTGAGCCACGAGATCGCACGCGAGATCGCCCGGGTGTACGATGCCGACATCGAGATCGAACCGCAGCTCCTGTCCGGCTACCCGCCCGAGGCGATCACGGACCACGTCGAATCGACGAAGGTGACCCGGATCTACGCGGGCAACCGCGGCCGCTCGGGGGATCGTGAACCCGCCGTCGGGAGTGTCGCGAAGCCGCCATCGAGAGGGCGACAGTCCCGCTGTCGGTCGTCAGATAACGCCGATACGGGATTCAGAGCCTCATGCTTTAGGTTGCGTTCGCGAGCGCCTCCCGACGGGGCGAGCCCAAAAACCGATCCGGGGTCTCTTTCGGAACCCCCGCGGTCCGGTGGCTCCGTGAAAGCGTATAAACAGTTATCAGTTCTCTGTCTGTAGCCACGATCTACCCATGTCCGAGTCTGCGTCTATCGACGTCTTGGTCCGTCAGAAAGGGGCACACGGTCTCTCGACGGACACGTATGCGAACGCGCTCCGCGATCGACTGCCGAACTACTCGGTCCGGAAGGCGTCGACGCCCGCCGAGGAACGGGAGCTGATCCGAACGGCCGACGTCGTTACCGGCGTATCGATCCCGCAAGAACTGATCGCGGAGGCATCGCGATTGCGGCTCTTTGCCTGCACGTGGGCTGGAACCGGCCACGTCCCGATGGAGGAACTACAGCAGGCCGGTGTCGCCGTCACCAACGCCTCGGGGGTCCACGCCCCGAACATCGCGGAGACGGTCCTCGGCCACATACTGGTGTTTGCCCGGCGCATCCACGAAGGTTGGAAACGAAAACAGCGCCGGGAGTGGCGTCACTTCCAGATGGACGAACTCAAAGGGAGCACTGTGACGGTCGTCGGTCAGGGGCCGATCGGCCAGGCGATCGTCACCCGGCTGGCGGGGTTCGAGGTGGAGACGGTCGGCGTCCGCTACACCCCCGAGAAGGGCGGCCCGGCGGACCGGGTCATCGGCTTCGATCCGGAGGACTTTCACGCCGCGCTCGCCGAGACGGACTATCTCGTCCTCGCGAGCCCGCTGACCGAGACGACACGCGGACTCGTCGACGGGACGGCGCTCGAGATCCTCGGACCCGACGCGTTTCTCATCAACATCGCTCGGGGCGGACTGATCGAAACGGAGGCGCTCGTCGACGCGATCAGATCACAGTTCCTCCGGGGCGCCGCGCTCGACGTCACGGACCCGGAGCCGTTGCCGACCGATCATCCGCTCTGGACGTTCGAGAACGTCTTCATCACGCCGCATAACGCCGGCCACTCACCCGAACACTGGCCCCGGCTCGCCGATATCGTGGCCGAAAACGTCCGCCGCCTCGAGGAGACGGACGACCTCGAGTCCCTCGAAAATCTCGTTTCGGCACCGGGGACGTAGGGTGGTCTCACGGATGAGGAGGGTCTTCGCGGGATCCGGTCCGGACGTTCGAAACGGACGGTGACGGTGGGACTGGGATTCGAACCCAGGAACCCCTCACGGGGACCGGTTTTCAAGACCGGCGCAATGGGCCGCTCTGCCATCCCACCACAGTCGTACGTAGTTTCGGCCGCGTATAAGACCTGTCGGTTAGGTGCTGGACGGCATGTGCTACTCAGTTCGGCCCTCAAACGTACTCACGTTCGAGATCGTCGCCGCGTAGGTCCGCTCGCAGTCCTCGCATCGGACGGTCGTACTGATCTCACTCCCCGGCACCGTTCGCTCGGACAGTGTCGATCCACACTCGTAGCCGAACCACATCAGTCCCGTGTGGATCGGTCACGTGGGAGATTAAATACAGTTCTCAGAGCTGAGTACAGTTCCTAACATGTACGCCGTGGCCGGTGACTCCCCAGAATCCGAAATCGATCCACCCGTTCGATTCTTCCGTTACCGGTCGATCGACAGTCCGCCGTCGCCGGCCGAGACGACGAGATCGCTCCCGTCGATCCACGCCGCGAGGTGCGGCGGCACGATCGCGTCGGCTCGCCGCCGCGTCCGGACCGCGAGGACGACCTCGGCCAGATCGGCGGCGGTCTCCAGATACGGTTTGGTCTCGAGGAAATCGACACCGAGCCCCGCATCGACCGCCCGGTCGGTCAGCGTCCCGATCGCCGGCGGCGCATAACAGTTCGTGAAGTCGATCGGCTCGCCGAAGGCTGCGTAGCCGACCCGGCCGCCGGGGGCCGACCCGAGGACGACCGGGGCGCTTCGGAGCTTCATCGCCGCGCTGTCGATGTCGGTGCGGGCGAGCAGGGCCGCCTCCGGGCGGGCGATGCCGACCGAGCCGACTCCCTCGGTCTCCAGCAGGTGGGTCGCCGTGTTGCCGACGCGACCGGCGAACGTCTCGCCGACCTGGGGTTCGAAACGGATCGACTCGGGATCGAGGACGTCCGATAGCAGCTCCCGGAGTTCGGCCTCCGCGTCAGCGTCGATCCCGAGGGCGTCGGCCGGCCGGTAGTTCACGAGCGTCTCGCCGCCGCTCCGGTCGGCAGCGAGTACCGTATCTTTCAGGAGGGCCGTATAGAGGTCGGCCGCTTCGCTCGCCGAGAGCGGCGTCGTCTCGGCGAGCGTCGACAGGGCGGTTACCGGCCGGGGCGGATCGGCGAGGACGACGACGGTGGTCATGCGCCGACGTTGGCTCCCGTCGTTTATTGGCCCTCCGGAAGCGACCGGCGTCGCCGACACCCCCGTCGGCCCGTCCCACGATGCGGTGTGTTTTATATGCTTCCGCACGACATCCGGGTATGGACTGGCCTAAACTCCTCTCGGTTGCGATCGTGCTCCTCGTCATCGTCTGGAGCGCCGGGGCGACCGTCGAGTTGATCGCGACGACGCTCTCGATCGGACCGAACGTGGTCCCCGCCGCCGTGGCCGTGGCGTTCCTCGCTTTCGCGCTGGTCGTGGCGATCGGCGTCGGCGCGCGGAGCAGGCGGTGGCTCGAGAACCCGCGGTCGTACTGGTAGGAGGATGCGCAGCGTCGCCGTCAACGTCGGTGCGAACACGAACGAGCCGGGGTTCCGGGGACCGATCTACGCCGACGGCTCCTTCGAATACATCCCGATTCCCGAATCCGAGCCGACCCGCGAGGAAGCTTCCATGCCGACCTACGCCGACCTCGATCTCGAGACCGACGTCGGATCGGTCGCCGACACGCCGGTCCATCTCGACCCGACCTTCGCGGGCGTCCACGGCTGTACGTCCTATACCTACGGCGATCCACACGGCGTCAAAGCCCGGCCGCTTTCCGACCTCGATGCGGGCGATCACGTCTTCTTCTATGCGACGCTATCGACGGTCGGGGGAGATCCCGCCGAGTGGATCGCTCCCGAATGGGGTGCCTACGTCATCGGGCAGTTCCGGCTTGCCTCCGATCCAGTCGACGCGACGGAGGGGCTCTCCGCGCGGGAGCGGTCGCGCTTTGCGGGCAACGCCCACCTCAAGCGCGATCCCTTCGACGCGCGGGTGCTTCTGGAGGGAGCCCGTTCGGGGTCGGCGCTGTACGACGTCGCAGTTCCGCTCTCGTCACCGACCGCCGGCACCGAAGCCAACCGGCTCGTCACCGATCTGTCGAGCGACTCCGGAAAGGGACCGTGGTGGCGCCGGCCGATGCGGTTCGATCGGGAAGGGACCGAAACGCTGTTGGGGATACGGGAGGGCAGCGAGATGACGCGGGCCTTCGGGTAGCCTTGGATCGGCCCGTTGCTCCACATCCTTTTTCGCCGTCCCCCTCCGAAGGCGGGTATGTCCGAACACGCACTCGTCATCGGCGGCACCCGGTTTATCGGCCGCCACACCGTCCGGGAGTTTCTCGAGGCCGGCTACGCGGTGACGGTTTTCAACCGGGGAGACCACGAGAACCCCTTCGCCGACGAGGACCGGGTCGATCACGTCGAAGGCGACCGGGAAACCGAGGCCGACCTCCGGCGGGCGGGGCTGGATCTCTCGCCGGACGTCGTCGTCGACTGTATCGCCTATCGGCCACGGGACGTCCACGCGGCGACGGACATTTTTGCGGACGCCGACGCGTACGTCTACATCTCTTCGGGTGACGCCTACGGCGCCGAACGGGTCCCGAAACGGGAGGGCGAGACATCCCTGAAGGACTGTCCGGTCGAGGCCGCGACCGACGATTCCCCAGAGACCTACGGACAACGGAAGGCAGAGGGCGATCGGGCAGTTTTCGCGGCCGCCGACCGGGGTGTCAACGCGATGTCGATCCGGCCGCCGGTCGTCTACGGCCCCCACGATTACACCGGACGGTTCGACTACTGGATCGACCGGATCGAAACCCACGATCGGATCGTCGTCCCCGGCGACGGGACGAATCTCCGGCATCTGGTCTACGTCGCGGACGTCGCGAGCGCGATCCGGACGGTCGCCGAGGAGGGGGCCGCCGGCGAGGCGTACAACGTCGGTGACGGCCACGTTCCCGTCCTCGGCGAGTGGGTCGAGTTGATCGCCGACGCCTGTGGGGTCGACGTCGAGCCGACCTTCGCGAGCGAACGCGAACTCGGGACGGTCGGGCGCTCGCTCGATGATTTCCCGCTCTATCGCGATTATCCGCACCTGCTGGAGACGAGCAGGCTCCGATCGCTCGGATGGGAGCCGACATCCCACGAAGAGGCGCTCGCGGCGACCGTCGAGGAACACCGCGAGTCCGAACGGACCGGCCGGGACGGCCCCGACAGAGAGACCGAGGAACGACTCCTAGACGTCCTCGGGACGGTCGAGTGACCTAGTGCAGTTCCTCCGGTCTGATCTGACGTCGACCCTCATCTTCTAAATGTTTCGCCGGAGTAGAGAGCCCATGTTCGAGAAATCGACGTGGATCCGCCTCCCGCGGAACGTCGTCGTCGGCCACGGCGTCCTCGATTCGGTCGTCGAGGCGATCGAGGAACTCTATCTGGACGGGCAGCCGCTCGTCGTCACGAGCCCGACCCCTGCGGATCTCGCAGCCGACCGGCTCCGGGCCGCCTTCGAGTCGATCGGTATCGAGCCCGCGGTCACGATCGTCGAACGGGCGAGTTTCGGCGCCGTCGAGGAGGTCATGGCGGCCGCCGAAGAGATCGACGCCGGCTACCTCATCGGCCTCGGGGGCGGCAAGCCGATCGATATCGCAAAGATGGCCGCCGACGAACGCGGCTGTGGTTTCGTGTCGGTCCCGACGGCGGCGAGCCACGACGGTATCGTCTCCGGGCGTGGATCGGTTCCCGACGGCGACAGCCGCCACTCGGTGGCGGCCCACCCGCCGCTCGCGGTGATCGCCGACACCGAACTCATCGCGAACGCGCCGTGGCGGCTGACGACCGCGGGCTGTGCCGATATCATCTCGAACTACACCGCCGTCAAGGACTGGCAGCTCGCCCACCGGCTGAAGAACGTCGAGTACAGCGAGTACGCGGGCGCGCTTTCGCGGATGACCGCCGAAATGCTCGTCGATCGGTCCGACTCGATCAAACGCGGCCTCGAGGAGTCGGCGTGGGTCGTCGTCAAGGCGTTGGTCTCTTCGGGTGTGGCGATGTCGATCGCGGGCTCTTCCCGGCCTGCCTCCGGCGCCGAACACCTCATCTCCCACCAGCTCGATCGGATCGCCACCGACGCGGCGCTCCATGGCCACCAGGTCGGCGTCGCCTCGATCGTCACCGAGTACCTCCACAGCGGCGAGGGTGGCGACTGGAAGCGGGTCCGGGACGCTCTGGCCGGCATCGACGCGCCGACGACCGCCGGGGGACTCGGGATCGGCGACGAGCAGTTCATCGAGGCGATGACGACCGCCCACGAGATCCGCGACCGGTATACCATCCTCGGCGACGGGATCGAGGAGCCGGCCGCTATCGAGGCCGCAACAGTGACCGGCGTCCTCTGACCCGTCCGTCCATCCGTTCCGTTTAATCGGTCGTTACCGCGGCCGGCGATGGCGGACGATCCCGTGGGTTTATCCATCCGTTGTCCCTTCGGCCTGGCATGAGCTGTTCGCTCTCCGAGGGGGTGTCCCGGTATCTCGATGTCCTCTATGAGGAGTACGACCGGTTCGACTTTCGACAGACCACCGTCGGCGTCACCCCCGAGGAGTTCGCGGCTCTGGAGGACCGTCGGCACGGGGTGGCGGTCCGGGCCCGAATCGAAAGTGAAGCGGGCGTGTTGGCGTTGCCCGACGGCGACGACTGGACGCTCCCTGGCGGCGTTCTCGATACCGATCCCGTTCCGGAAACCGTCGCCGGCCTCCTCGAACGACGGACCGGGGTTCGGTGTACGATAGACGGCCTCGATCGGGTCTCGACCGTCTGTCTTCGGGGGCGGCGCGACGACGAGGTCTGGACGCTGTCTACGCTTTTCGCCGCGACGGCCACCGGCGGCGATCCGAGCGGCGGCGCCGTCTGGCGTGACCCACCGATCGCGCCCCCGACCCTGGCGTTTTCGCTCGCCTGAATGGCGCGAACCCGAAGCGCCAAGGGTCGGCCGCCCGCTCTCTGAGTATGGGCACGCCGCGTCCCTCCAGAGAGTCACAGGTCGTCGTCGTCCTCGATCGGCTTTACGAACAGTATCCCGAGCCCGAAATATCGCTTCGGTTCTCGAACCGCCTCGAGTTGCTCATCGCGGTCGTCCTTTCGGCCCAGTGTACCGACGAGCGCGTAAACAACGTCACGGAGGAGTTATTCGAGACGTACGAGGGCCCCCGCGAGTACGCCGAGGCCGACGAGGCGGAACTCGCCGGAGCGATCGACTCGATCACCTACTACAACAGCAAGGCCGGCTACATCAAGTCGGCCTGTCGGGACATCTTCGAGAAACACGACGGCGAGGTCCCCGACACGATGTCGGAGCTGACCGAGCTGGCCGGGGTCGGCAGGAAGACCGCCAACGTCGTCCTCCAGCACGGCCACGAGGTGATCGAAGGGATCGCCGTCGATACCCACGTCCAGCGGCTCTCGCGCCGGCTTGGGCTGACCGACGCGGATTCGCCGGCGCGGATCGAGTCGGATCTCATGGACATCGTCCCCGAAGAGGACTGGAAGGAGTTCACGCATCTGCTGATAAGCCACGGCCGCGACACCTGTACGGCGAGAAATCCCGACTGTGCCGAGTGTGTCCTCGAGGACGTCTGTCCGTCCTCGAAGCTCGATAGCGACGTCGATCTGGCCGACGGGAGCGAGTGGTAGGACCGCACCCAAGCGGTTACGCCCGGTCGAATTCGAGACTGACTATCGTCCCGTCTTCGCCCGTCTCCAGACTGAACCCGCCGCCGTAGGCGTCCATCGCCCACCGGACGAACCACAGACCGAGCCCCTGGGCGTGGGTCATCTGGTCAATATCGGCCTCGCGGGTGATGACTGATCGGTCCGGTTCGGGGATTCCGGGACCGTTGTCGGTCACGGTCAGCCGGACGCCGCCGTTCGTCCGACCGGCGGTCACCCCGATTTCGGGCGAGCCTTCGGTGTATACGACGGCGTTCTCGAGTAACTCCTCGATGACGTTCCCGAGTTCCGGCCCGGCGCTGACCGTGAGACCCCCGGGAACGTCGACCGTGATCGTCGCCTCGGGATGGGCCTGCCGGTACTCCGAGACGACCCGTGCGGCGGCCTCACCGAGATCTACCTCGGAGTTCGATCGGCTACCCCGCCGAATGATCTGTTGGGTCCGCTCGAGCGTATCGTGCATCTCGGTCAGCTGTTCGGCGACCTCACCGACATCGGCCGAGATCGTCTCGCGCTCGTCGGGGGCATCTGCCGACGTGAGCATGCTTTTCGCCCCGAGCAGGTACTGGGCTTCGTGTCTGAGGTTGTGCCGCACCAGCCGGTTGAGGACAGCCAGCTTCTCCCGCTGTTGGGCCAGTTCCTCGGCACGGATTCGCTGGACGTCGCGGACGCCGATGATGACGTGGGCGAAGGTGCTGACGGACAGAAGCGTCGCGCCGGCGAAAAGCGGGATCCCGACGCCGGTGAGGTCGATCAAGACGACGATCAACCCCAGGAGGACCGTTCCGAGCACCGCCCAGCCGGCGATCCGGGGGACGTGTGTCGCGGTCGTCTCGTCTCTGAGCAACAGATATCCGCCGAGGACCAGCACGGTCGAAAGCAGCGTCCCGACCGCCGCGAGGACGGTCCCCGGAGTGGATCCACTTCCCGAGGCGAGCCACAGAGCGTTCGGAACGAACAACAGAACACCGATCAGACTGACGAGTCCCGCCGAGGCGACCCCGGGTACCGTCGACGTATGCGGGAGGTAACGCATCGGGTCGGATCATGGTCCCCGCCTGGTATAAATTCGCCTCCCGTTCGGGAGGCCGCATCGGGTTGTCGGTCTCCGCCCGCCGATCACCCGTCAGTCGCCCCACAACGCTTTTTTCCGTCGGAGCAGAACGGTAAACGATGAGTCAACTCGGTGACCTGCTAGATGACGTCGTGTCGGAGGTCGACGGTGCGTTCCTGTTCTCCCCGAGCGGGTCGCTCTATGGGCGGTTTCAGGAAGCCGACGAACCGGTCGTCGTCGTCGGGACGGAAAACGACGTCGACGCCGAGGCGTTCGTCGAACTCCCCCTCGAGTTCGAGGACGTCCGTGAGCGGATCCGGTTCGGGATCGAGGGAGGACTCGAAAACGAATTCATCGAGGAGGGAGATCAGGTCGCCTGCGCGTTGCGGCTGTTCGCCGACGACATCGACACGGTCACACGGGTCCGTGCGGGCGATTTCGACCGGTCGGGGGTGTACGGACTTTTCGTCGACAGCCGTGCCGAGCCGGAGGTCATCCGGAACGTCCTCGAGGTCGCTATCGAACTCGGGAAGAAGGGCCAGAAGGGCAAACGCGTCGGCGCGCTGTTCGTCGTCGGCGACGCCGGCAAGGTAATGAACAAATCCCGTCCGCTCAGCTACAACCCCTTCGAGAAGAGCCACGTCCACGTCGGCGATCCGATCGTCGACGTGATGCTCAAGGAGTTCTCCCGGCTCGACGGCGCCTTCGTCATCTCCGACTCGGGGAAGATCGTCTCCGCCTACCGCTATCTCGAACCGGCCGCCGAGGGCGTCGATATCCCGAAGGGACTCGGCGCGCGCCACATGGCCGCGGGAGCGATCACCAAAGACACCAACGCTGTCGCGGTCGTCCTCTCCGAATCCGACGGGCTCGTGCGGGCCTTTTCGGGCGGTGAGATCATCCTGGAGCTCGATCCGGAGGAGTACTGATGTATCCGTGTCAGTTCGGCGTCCGGGGTTGGTTCCAGAGCCTTTCGACTCCGGAACAGAACCTTCTGATCGCCGTCGCGGTTCTCTTGGCCGGGCTTTTGCTCGGTTCGCTCGCGGCGTTTTTCGTCCGCCGGATCCTCTTTGCCTCGGGCGTCGACGAGGCCGTCGAGGGAACGCCGTTCGAACGGACCGCCAGACAGCTCGGCAGTTCGACGGTCCAGCTGCTCGCACAGCTGTCGGGGCTCTTCGTGTTCGTCGTCGCGGCGCTGTACGCCGCCCGGACGATCGGTCTCGTCCCCGAGGAGGCGCTCGTCGAGGCGGTCGGCCGGTTCCTCCCGCAGCTGTTCGTCGCCATCTTCATCGTGTTGATCGGCCTCGTCGTCGCCGACAAGGCCGAACTCGTCGTCGACGAGCGGCTCAAGAGCATCAAGCTCCCCGAGGTGACGATCGTCTCGACGCTTCTCAAGGTCTCGATCCTCTATGTCGCCGCCCTCGTCGCGCTGTCACAGCTCGGCGTCGCGACCGGGGCGCTTTTGATTCTGCTCGCCGCCTACGCCTTCGGCGTCTTCTTTCTGGGCGGGCTGGCGTTCAAGGATCTCCTTTCGTCGGCCGCTGCCGGGATCTATCTCCTGTTGAGCGAGCCGTACGCGATCGGCGACGAGATCGAGATCGACGGTCACCGCGGCATCGTCCAGGAGATGGGCGTCTTCGTGACGCATATCGAACGCGACGGCGAGGAGTACATCCTCCCCAACCGGAAGGTGTTCCGGGAGGGCGCGATCCGGATCCGGGGCGAATAGTTAGGGGGCCCCAGGACCAACCGTCGCCGTGCTGAACCTAAACCTCGAGTCGTTTTCGATGGAGCTGAAAGACGGCAGTATCAAGAACGTCGGCCCGACGAACAAGGCGGCGAGCTCGAAGCTCTTCGACGTCGAATCGGTCGAGGCCCGTGCCTTTGGCGGGAGCCGGATCAAGGTCGTCGCCTCGGACAGCTCGGGCAACGAGGTCCAGATCGCGCTCGATCCCCGACAGGCCGAGACGGTACTGGAGGACATCGAATCGCTCCAGGAAGGCCCGGTCTTCGAGTAGGGTTATCGATCGTCGCGATCGTCGCGATCGACCGGTCGGGCGGGTACTCCGGCCCACGTTTCGTCTTCGGGGACGTCCTCGGCGATCAGCGAGTTCGCGGCGATCTGGGCATCGCTCCCGATCTCGACGCCTGGCAGGACGACGGCGCCGGCGCCGATCATCGCCCGCTCGCCGACCCGGATCTCGCCCGTTCGGTATTCCCCCTGGAGGAACTCGTGGCACAGAAGCGTCGCGTCGTAGCCGATGATCGCGTCGTCGTCGACGGTGACGAGTTCCGGCCAGAACACGTCCGGCGTCGACTCCAGCCCCCATGAGACGCCCGATCCGACCGTCACGCCGATCCGCCTGAGAAGCCAGTTCTTCAGTCGGAGACTCGGGGCGTGCCGCGCGAGGACGATACAGACGTAGTTGAAGACGACCCGGAGCGGGTGTTTGGCGTCGGGCCACGACCAAAGCGAGTTGTGCGGGCCGGGCGTCGGATGGCGGGTCAATCGCTCGTGGCGCCGTCCGACGTCCCCGCTGTCTCCGTCCCCGTTGGTCACGTGCGCCCCCTCGCGGCGAGCCGTCTTAATTCATTCCTCGCCGATCGGGGTCGTCCCCTCGCCGGATCGGTCGGTCCTCGCCTCCGGTCCCGCCGTGACCGGTTCGGCCTCCCGGACCCGAACGCCGCGGGCCGCCAGGTGTTTCGTCCGCTTTCTGGCGAAGTCTTCCTCCCGGCTCCCGCGTGTCGCCAGGACGTACATCCGCGCCTTCCCGACGGGACGCATCGTCCGGCCGGCCCGCTGGGTGCCCTGCCGTCTGGAGCCGCCGAGCCCCGAGGCCGCGATCGCGACCTCCGTGTCCGGCAGATCGATCCCCTCGTCGCCGACCCGGGAGACGACGATCGTATCCAGCCGACCGCTCCGGAACCGATCGAACAGCCGACTCCGGCGTGCATGCGGCGTCTCGCCGCTGATAAAGGGGGCGGAGAGTTCCTCGGCGATCGCCTCGCCCTGTTCGAGGAACTCGACGAAGACGATCGCCTTCGAACCGCGGTGTTCGTGGAGGATCGCGGCGATCTCGCGGATTTTCGCCGGATTGGTCGCCGCGAGCTGTCGTTTCTCGTGGCCGACGGCCGCGTCGTACTCGTTTCGGTGTAGCTCCGACCCCCACGGCAGAAACCGGATCTCGACCTCGGGTTCGGCCACGTAGCCGGCATCGAAGAGCGCCTCCCAGTCGGTGCCGATCGGGCGGCCGACGAGCGTGTAGATCTGCTCTTGGTCTTCGGTCTCCCGCACCGGCGTCGCGGTCAGTCCGAGCCGGTGTTTGGTCTGGAGGCTGGCGCTCCGGCGGTGGATCGGGCTCGGGATGTGATGGACCTCGTCGTAGACGATCAACCCCCACTTCCGGGAGTCGAAGAGCCGGCGGTGACGGTCCATCCCGGCCGTCCGGTAGGTGGCGATCGTGACGGGCCGGATCTCCTTTCGCCCGCCGTGGTACTCGCCGATCTGCTCCGGCGACAGGGTCGTCTCCTCGAGGAGGACGTCGTGCCACTGGGTAGCCAGCTCCCGGGAGGGCACCAACACGAGCGTCTCGCCGCCGACGTCGGCCATGATACCGAGGGCGGCGACCGTCTTTCCCGATCCGGGCGGGCCGACGAGGACGCCCGATCCGGCATCGGCAAAGCGAACGATCCAATCGGCCTGATAGGGTCGCAACTCGAGGGTGAGATCGAAGGCCAACTCGTCGCCGGTCTCCAGATCCCGGTGATCCTCGACCGGGTAGCCCGCCTCGTAGAGCGTCCGCTTGAGTTCGGCGGTGCGGTCGTCGGCGACCCAGGCCGTCGTGTCGCCGATCTTCGCCCGCAACACGTCGTCGTCCAGTTTCGGTTCGGCGACGTTACCCAGCAGGTCGGCGCTTTTCGCCTCGAGGACCACGTAACCGTCCTCGTGAGTCGTCAGCCGGAACTTGTGGGCCCGCTCCCACTGTCCTTCGATCCATTCCTCCAGCGCCTCGTATCGGTCCCCCAGTGCCGACCGGACCGTCGCCGTCAGCTCCGGGAGCGTCTCGTAGGGCGCGTTCCAGATGTCTTCCTCACGGACCGTGTAGACGTAGCCGCCCTCGCCGTTGGTCTCCTCGAGGTGGGCGAACTGCGTAAGGAGTGCCCTGGTGTACTGGGCCGGGCGGTCGGCGACGATCCGCCGGCGCGATCCGAACACCGTGAGACGTTCCTCGGCCGATCCCACGCGATCGGGGAACCACACGTTGTCGCCGTCGGGCGCCAGCCGCCCGATCTCGCTTCCGTCGACCAGCTCCGCGAGCGCGTCCGCCGCCGCTTCGATCGAACACCCGATCGATTCCGCGACCTCGGCGGTCGTCACGGCGGGCCGGCGCCGCGCCTCGAGGAGGTCGTAAAACGCCCCGGCGTCGATCGAGGAGGCGTCCCCGTTCGGATCCGCAGGATCGTCCGTCACTTCCGGGGGTTGGTCTCCGACGGACAAAAGCGACGCGTCTCGACGGTCCGGGATCGACAGCCCGCCGCACGCCGAACGACGCCGGCAAGCTTTTTCTCCCCCGGAGCGAGTGACCGTTATGAGCGATTTCGACCTCGATCTCCAGACGGCCGAAGGGGAACTCGACGAACCGGAGCCGGGCGGACAGGTCGTTCTCGGCGTCCTCGACGGGACGACCGATCCCGAGGCGTGGATCGAACACGTCGAAAACGACGACGTGCTCGTGTTGAACATCGAGGGCGAGTTGAACGAACTCGCGGCAGGGTTCGCCCGCGAGGTCCGCGATCTCGGCGGGGAGTTGATGCACTTCCGTGGATTCCTCGTCGTCTCGCCGCCGGGACGGGAGATCGACTCGGATCGCCTCGGTTGAGCCGCCTACCCGAGAAGCGTCAGGTAATGCCCATCAGGGTCCCGGATCCGGACGCTATCGGCGACCGTCTCGCGTTTCGTGGTCCGTCCCGCGACCGCGCCGGCGACCGCTTCCGGGTCGGCTGTTCCGATCCCGATATCGACGTGGACGCCGCCGCGGGCGTCGGCCAGCCCGAGGTGTGGCTCCCACAACTCGATGTCGAACGCCCCCGTCGTGAGCCGCGTCCGGCGGCGGTTCTCCCCGCGGTCGACGACCTCGAAGCCAAGATCGGCGTAGAACTCCTCGGCGTCGGGCAGCGATTCCACCTCGAGTACGACCTCGAAGAGCCCCGACAGCGTCGGCTCCCCGCCGCCCTGCACGTCGTCGGTGCCGCCGATCTCGACGCAGTTGCCGGCCGGATCGTAAAAGTACAGAGAGCGCATGCTCCCGAAGTCGACCTCCTGTAGATCGAACGCCGCCGAGAGCCGCTCGAACCACCGCTCGTAGGCGTCGGCCGGACACGACAGCGCGTAATGTGTATGGAGTCCCCCGCGGGGGACGCCGTCGGGCCGGCGCAACCGGAGTTCGGAGCCGCCGCCGACATCGAGGACCCGCTCGCGGTCCGAGTCGGCGGCTACGGGGACCGAGAGATGCTCCTCGTAGAACGAACCGATCCGGTCGGGGCGTTTGACCTCCGGGGCGAGCCAGCGGCACGAATCGAGCATACTGTCGGTTCGGCGCGGTCCGGAATAAACCTACAGGCGGAAACCGGCGGTGGGGCCGGTGAAATGCCGGTGACACGCCGGTGGCACGGAACTATTCGGGGCACTCGTCAGCGCCGAACGGGCGCTTTTCGGATCCCTGGGCGATCGTCCGCGTCGCCCCCGACGCCAGATCCACCGTCGCGGCGAGCCCGCCGTATCCGTGGGTCTCGTCGTGTCCACGCACGACGACGCAGTCGACGCCGTCGGGAATTTCGATCGTTTCCGACCGCGTGAACGGCTGTCGCGAGTGGGCGTGCAACAACTCCCGTCGACCGAGCTGTGTTCCGTCGAGCCGTTCGATCTGCCACCAGTTCGCGTAACCGTCCTCGCCGTCGTCGTCGTGATGCAGTGTCACCTCGAACTCGTAGGTCCCGTCTCCCCCCTCGAACGCGACGTCTACGACGTTTGCCTCCCGGAGATCGGGGTCGTCCGGGTTCCCGCTTTCGTTCGCCGTGTCGCTGTCTTCATCATCAGTCCCCGTTCCGTCGGGTTCGGTATCGCCGTCCTCACCGTCGCCTCCGGTGTCCGGACTCGAGTCGTCGGTATCGCCGTCTACATCCCCCGAGCCGTCCGTTTCTTCGCTCTCCGTGCCGTCCGGGGTATCGGTCCCGCTGTCGGTACAGCCGGCCACCACGGCGAGCGCGGCGACGCTTCCGTGGCCGGAAAGGAATCGACGCCGGGTCAGCATTCGAAATCGAGGCGGATCCACGGTCGTTTCAACGGACGGGGATAGAAAAAATTCTTGCCGCGTTCGTGACCGTCCACGGTGGCCTACTGGACGGAGGGCCCGGGCCGACGACCGGGTCGAAGCTACCGCGGGCCGCGCGCTTATACGTCTCTCTGCCCTACCGTAACGTATGCCGATGAAAGGCACCGGGGCGGGCGAGTTGACCGTCGTCGATCGGTTCGACGGCGGCGTCGGGTGGATCGCCTACCCCGAGGAGACGATGCGACGGACTGCCCACGCAATCGAGAGCGACGACGGGCTCTGGATCCTCGATCCGGTCGACGCCGAGGGACTGGACGAACGGCTCGGGGAGTACGCCGACCCCGCCGGCGTCGTCGTCCTGCTCGATCGACACAAACGCGACGCGGCGGCGATCGCGACACGGCACGACGTCCCGGTCTACGTTCCCGAATGGATGAGCGGCGTCGCCGGCGATCTCGCTGCGCCGATAGAGCGGTTCGACGACCGGCTCGCGGGGTTCGAGGTGATCCGCTTGCTCGATAACCCGTTCTGGCAGGAGGCGGTCCTCTTCGACGGCGAAACACTCGTTGTCCCCGAGGCACTCGGGACCGCCCCACACTTCCGTGCCCCCGACGAGACGCTCGGCGTCCATCCCATGTTGCGTCCGTTCCCCCCGAAACAGCTCCGGGTATACGACCCCGACCGGCTGGTCGTCGGCCACGGCGAGGGCTGTTTCGAGTCGGTCGGAACCGCCGTACGCGGGGCGATCGACCGGGCCCGCCGAACGGCGATCCCGATGTATCTGAAGAACGCCAAGGAACTGCTCGGGAGCCGGTAGTCCCCGTCTTGGTCACCTCCGGAACTCGTGTCCGGACCCCCGTGCCCGGCCCAGATAGCGGTGGGCTTTTGCGGCGGCCGAACGCACTCGTCGTATGCGAATTCTCCTCACGAACGACGACGGGATCGACGAGGTCGGTCTGCGGACGCTCTACGAGCGCCTCTCGCCGATCGCCGACGTGACCGCGGTCGCCCCCGCGGACGATCAAAGCGCCGTCGGCAGACAGCTCTCGACCGACGTGGCGTTGACCGAACACGAACTCGGGTACGCCGTCGAGGGGACGCCCGCCGACTGCGTTATCGCGGGACTGGGTGCGCTGGATATCGACCCCGACCTTGTCGTTTCGGGGTGCAACCACGGGGCGAACCTCGGGGCGTACGTCCTCGGCCGGTCCGGGACCGTCTCTGCGGCCGTCGAGGCGGCCTTCTTCGACGTGCCGGCGATCGCCGCGTCGGTGTACTTCCCGGTCGGCGGGATTGATTTCAAGAACGTCTCGCCGGATCCGGTCCACTTCGAGGAGGCCGCACGCGCCGTCCGGTATCTCATCGAGCACGCCTCGAACGTCGGCGTCTTCGAGACGGCTGACTACCTCAACGTCAACGCGCCGTTGCCGCCCGAGGAGGGAACCGCGCCGATGGAGATCACCCGGCCCTCGCACGTCTACGAGATGGACGCCGAACACGACGGCAACGGGACAGTCACGATCCACGACCGGATCTGGGAACTGATGGCGAGCGGTTCCGTGCCGGACCCCGAGGGCAGCGACCGACGGGCCGTACTCGAGGGACGCGTCAGCGTCTCGCCGCTTACGGCACCTCACACGACGACCGAACACGAGGCGCTTTCGGGGCTTGCCGAAGCGTACTAGAAACCAGCTGCGCTGTTTTATTCGCCGTTCGGTTCCCGACCCCGAATGTCGGGCGCCATCGCCCACAGGACGAGCGCGCCGATCATCATGGCGCCGAAAAGTGCCGTCTCCGCGAGTGAGACGTCGAAGCCCAGATGGACGACCACAGTCCGGAGTTCGACGATGATCGGGACCATGATCACGATGGCCACGAGGAGCCCTGCCCGGCTGACCCGCATCAGGCGATCACCCCGCCCACGGTGTCGGCGGCCACTCGTCCGACGAACAGCAGCGTATCGACGAACTGCGGCGAGGGGCTTCCGCCCGGACCCAGGATACCGCCACGGGTGATGATCGCCGCCAGCGGCAGCGAGTACGCCAGGATAACGAGCAGGGCGGCGATACCGGCCCAGAGTTTCAGGTTATCGAGGACGAGCGGGGCGTCCTCGGGACCCGAAAGCGTGTCGGCGTAGCCGTTGTCCGGAAGCCCGTCGACTTTGTCTCCGATGACGGTCATCACGACGACGGTCAAGAACAGGAGCGTCGAGATGAAAAGCAGGGTTCCGCCGATGATGACCTGCATGTTGAGTTCGGCCATCGAGCCGACGGCGACCTCGTAGTCGAAACCACTGTACTGTGGTTCTGCGGTCCGGCGCGGGACGCCGATCAGGCCCTGGCGGTGCATCGAGTTACTCATGAACGTCATCCCGACGAACCACACCAACACCTGAACGAGCCCGAGCGACTTGCTCCAGATCGCCTTGCCGGTCAGTTGCGGCAGGAACCAGTAGGTGGCCGCCATGAACGTCAGCGCGACCGCCGTTCCGACGGTGAGATGGAAGTGACCGACGACCCACCACGTGTTGTGCACGAGGTAGTTGATGTTCATGCCGGCGTTGATCATACCGGAGAAGCCGGCCGCCGCGAACATCAGCCCCGCGAGCGCCATCCCGGTGAAGACCGGGTCACGCCAGGGGAGCGCTCTGAGCCATCCGAACAGGCCGCTCCCGCCGCGCTGGCGTGCGCCGTGTTCCATGCTGGCGACGACGGTAAAGGCCGTCAGCAGACTCGGTAACAGCAGGAACATCGTGTTCACCATCGCGATGAACTTAAAGCCCTCCGCGATCCCCGGGTCGAGATACTGGTGGTGGATCCCGGTCGGCGTCGAAAGGATCAAAAACAGCACGAACACGACGCGCGCCAGCGGATCGCTGAACAACTTGCCGCCCGAAATCTTCGGAAGCATGGTGTACCACAGGAGGTACGCCGGCATCAGCCAGAAGTACACGACCGCGTGGCCGAAGTACCAAAACAGCGTCCGGGTCAAGAGCGCGTTGACCTGATCGATGATCCCGAGCGACCACGGCAACAGGAAAGCGAGCACCGAGACGGCGACGCCGGCGCTCGACAGGATCCAAAACAGCGTCGTCGTCAGCGCCATGAACGTCGGCAGCGGGATCCGCTCGTCGGGGTTGTCCTTCTTCCAGGCCCACCACGATCGGAACCAATCGAGACCGGCCAGCCACGTCCCGACGATAAAGAGCGCGAGACCGAGGTAGTAGAACGGGTGCGCCTGCAGCGGCGCGTAGAACGTATAGAGAACGGCCGCGCTCATATCGAGTCCCGGGATGAACGCCCCGAGGACCGCGATGCCGGCCAAAAGCGTGCCGAGTGCCATCAGCCCGTACCAGGCCCACGTGTACCGGAGATCCTGGAGGCCACGATCGAGGCTCGTCGTCACGGCCCAGGTGAATATACCGACGAGGAAAAAGACGGAGAACGAAAGCACCAGCAGTACTGCATGGAGTGTCAGAAGCGAGTAGTAGTCCGCCGAGTCGACGATCCGGAGGACGTCCGTCCGATGTAGCACTTGCAGGATGCCCATCAGCGCGCCGACAAAGAGCGCGACGAAGGAGCTATAGAACGCCGTTCGGACCACCTTCGCTTCCGCCGGGAACTGATCGAGGAACGTCCCGCTTTCAGTGCTCATTCGTCTCCCTCCAGTTCGAACTCGTCTTGGGGCACGACGGTGAGTTTGCCCTCCATGTCGTGGTGTCCGGACCCACAGTACTCACTGCAGACGATCCCGTATTCGCCCGGTTCGTCCGCCTCGACGGTCACGCTCGCGATTTCGCCGGGAATGATCATCGTGTTCGCGTTCGTGCCGACGACGCTGAAGCTGTGGATCACGTCCTCGCTCGTGAGTTTGAACGTCACGGTGCTGTCGGCCGGCACCTCGATCTCGCCCGGGAAGTACGCGAACTGCACCGCGACCACGTGGACCACGTACTCGTTTTCACCGACCTGTTCGACTCCAGGATCCCCGAAGTCGGGGTGATCGCCGACGTTTTCCGGATTGATCGTGGGTTCCGAATCGTCCACCATCGCGATCCCGAGCCCGACCGATCCGTACGTGATGGTCAGGATGAACCCGACGATGAGTACCATCGAGGCGCCGAGCCAGAACTTCTCGTAGGTGTGTATGTTCATACGACCACCCCGACGACGGTCAGGTCTCCGCCGGCGAACTCGACGAAGTACATGAATATCCACAGGACGACAAGTATCAGGAAGTATATTGTTATTAATCCGAGCGTTCCGACCGGATCGAACTCGTCGTGTCCGATCTCCCGTTCTAGCTCTGAGCTCATATGTACGACCGTAGAGTGTCTCCAGTTATCTACTTTTCCTACGGTTCCTGCCCCACGGGATTCGGGCGATGATTTTTTGTTTCGTGGGACTAACTCCGGGTGATGACATCCGATACACTCTCCCCGCGGGCGGCGGCGATGGTCGGCGCCCTGGCGTTCGTCCCGGTCGCGTGGTACGGGATCGCGAGCTCCGGGACCGCTGCGGCCGTCTCGGCAGTAAACGTTCTCATTATCCTCGCGTCGATGGCTATGCTCACGGGCGAGGCGGAAGGGTCGGAGGGTCACGGCACCGCGTCGGCCTGACTGATGGCGGCCGTTCTACCGGACGCAGTTCGAAAGCCCCGATCCGGCTGTCGGCTCCGCCTTTCGACTTACCGTAACCGAAACCGATGACGACCCCCGAGAACGCCGACGGTCCGACGGACGCCGAGACGACCTGTCGGCTCTGCGATCTCTCCACACCCCGGCCGCCGGTCACCGATCCGGACGTTGACGGCACGTTTTGCTGTCGCGGCTGTCTCGAGGTCCAGCGTTCGCTCGGCGATCTGGCTGAAAGCGAAACGGCGGCGGTTAAGGAGGCGATCGACGGACAGGGGACAGATCGGACGGCCGGCTCTGACGGATCCGACCGCGAGGGCGAATCCGCCTTCTTCGCCGTCGACGGGATGCACTGTACGACCTGTGAGGCGTTCATCGAGGGGCGGGCCGAAACCGACGATGGGATCCACGCCGTCGAGGCGAGTTACGCGACCGACACCGTCCGCGTCCGGTACGACCCCGACCGCCTCGACGAGGGAGAGATCCCCGAGTTGCTCTCGGGGTACGGCTACACCGCGAGCCGGCGCTCGGACGGCTCCCCCGCAAGCGACACCAGCGAGACCGCGAAGTTCCTCGTCGGCGGCGGACTCTTCGGGATGATGGTGATGGTATGGTACGCGCTGTTTCTGTATCCGACCTACTTCGGCTACGAACCGGTCGCGGACTTCGGGGGACTCGACGGGCTCTACGTCTTCGCGAACATCTGGGTCATGACCTCCTTCGTTTTGTTTTACACCGGCTGGCCGATCCTGCGTGGGGCGTACGTCAGCCTCCGGGCAGGGGTCCCGAACATGGACTTACTCGTCGCGCTCGCGGCGACCAGCGCGTACGTCTACAGCACCCTGGCGATGGGCGTCGGACGGACCGACCTCTATTTCGACGTGACTGTCGCGATAATCCTCGTCGTAACAGGCGGCGGCTACTACGAGAGCAAGATCAAACAGCGCGCCGTCGGCCGGCTCTCGGAGCTGACCGAGAGCCGGATCGAGGACGCCCGGCTCGCGGAGACGGGCGAGACCGTCCCGGTCGACGCCGTCGAGCCGGGCGAGAGACTGCTCGTCCGTTCGGGCGAACGGGTCCCGCTCGACGGAACGGTGCAATCGGGGAGTGCAGCTGTCGATGAGTCACTTGTCACCGGCGAATCCACGCCCGTGAGCAAGCGACCGGGCGATCTCGTCGCCGGCGGGACCGTCGTCACCGACGCCCCGCTGGAGATCGAAGTCGACGAAACGGCGACGAGTACGCTCGATCGGCTCGTCGAGTTGCTGTGGTCGATACAGAGTTCGACGCCGGGCGTCCAGCGGCTCGCCGACCGGCTGGCGACGGTGTTCGTCCCGCTCGTGATCGTCCTCGCGGCCGTCGTCGCCGGCTGGACGCTCCTGACGGGCGGTAGCCCGACGGCCGCCATGCTGATCGGTCTGACCGTTCTCATCGTCTCCTGTCCGTGTGCGCTCGGGCTCGCGACGCCGCTTGCGGTCGCCGCCGGCATCCGGACGGCGATCGAGCGCGGGATCATCGTGACGACGGAGGCTGTCTTCGAGGACGCTCCGGAGATCGAAACTGTCGTCCTCGACAAGACCGGGACGCTGACTGAGGGCTCGATGTCCGTCGTCTCGGTCCACGCCGACCGATCCGGAGAGGTACTTCGGCGGGCCGCCGCCGTCGAATCGCTCTCGGAACATCCGATCGCGGCCGCGATCGTCGAGTATGCGGACCGGGACTCGATAGCGCGTCCCGAAGAGCCGGCGACTGACGGGGGCGTGACCCCGGTTGATCCCGGGGAGTTCGATCGGACGTCCCAGGGTGTCAGCGCGCCGGTCGACGGCCAGGAAACAGTGGTCGGACATCCGAACCTGCTCGAGGAGCGGGGGTTCGCGATCGACGACCGGTATCGAAACCGTATCGCTCGAATCAGGGCGAACGGGGACGTCCCGGTCACGGTCGGCTGGGACGGACGGGTTCAGGGAGTCATCGCCGTCGGGGACACGCCCCGCCCTGAGTGGCGCGCCGCCGTCGAGACGCTCTCGGCGGACCGCGCCGTGGTCGTGTTGACCGGCGACGAGGGGGCAGCCGCCGACCGGTTCCGGTCGGTCGAGGGCGTCTCGGAGGTCTTTGACGGTGTTCCGCCGGAGGCGAAAGCAGAGACGGTCCGGCGGCTCCGAACGCGCGGGGCTGTCGCGATGGTCGGAGACGGGAGCAACGACGCGCCGGCGCTGGCGGCGGCGGATCTCGGGATCGCGCTCGGAAGCGGTACCCAACTCGCCAGCGACGCTGCTGACGCCGTGATCGTCGACGACGACCTCCGGTCGGTCCCCGAGACGTTCACTATCGCCGATCGGACCAACGGCCGCATCCGACAGAACCTCGGGTGGGCGTTCCTCTACAACGCGATCGCGATCCCGACCGCCGCGGCCGGCCTGTTGAACCCGCTTTTCGCCGCCGCCGCGATGGCGACCTCGAGTACGCTCGTCGTCGCCAACTCGGCGCGGTCGCTCGGACCGTTCGAGAGATAGTGCGGCGCCCCCGGGATCGAAACCGTCGCTGGCGGATTATCGTAACCATCGCAACTGTTTATACATCGATCGGACTGCAGTCACGCGACCGAGTGTGCATCGGCTTCCGATCGCTGTTGTAACGAAGGAACCGGCGTCTACCGCACGTTAGGTCCGGAAGGACTCACCACAGCCGCACTCGCTTTCGACGTTGGGGTTCTCGACGTCGAACCCCTTGCCCTGGAGTCCTCCCTCGAAATGCAGCACCGAACCGTTGATGTATTTCTGGCTCGCCGGATCGACGAAGACTCGCAGCCCGTGGTGTTCGGTCACGGCGTCGTCGTCCTCGGGCTCGACGTCGAACCGGAGTCCATACGAGAGTCCGGCACAGCCGCCCTGCTGGACGAACAGCCGGAGTCCGGCCTCGTCGGTGTCGTATCCCTCGTTTTCGATCAGCGAGAGGGCTTGCTCGGCGGCGTCCTCGGTCACCTGTACCGGCTTGTCGGACGCTTCGACGCTCTGGCTCATACTCACCTATACCGTGGCCATCTCAATAACCCTGACGCCTCCATAACCGTTCCGTCCGCGCTCGCTCCGTTTTTGCCTCCGTTCCGTCCGTTCCGGGCGGATCGGGGTGCCACAACCGTTTTATCCGTTCTTTACCTATATACGGTTGACTTATGAACAAACACTTCGAGGACGCCAAGTACTACCTGAAACGTGCCGGAGAGACGGCGAAGGCCGGGGTTTCGGAGGAACTTTCCCCCGTTCGGGAGCGAGTCGACGATCTCATCGACCGGGAGGAAGAGGAACCCGAACCCGGCCGGTTCGACGAGGTCCGCGAGGAACTCAAAACACTCCAGGAGAAAGCCGAAGGCGAGACCCACGAGGCGATTGCGGACGCCCGCGAACGGATCGACCGTTACCGGAGCGACCGGGCCGACGAATAGCTTGAAAAGGGTTAAGTCCGGGGCGGCGATACCCTCGAACCGCGGGTCGGTGGTCTAGGCCGGTTATGACACCGCCTTCACACGGCGGAAGTCGGCGGTTCAAATCCGCCCCGACCCATGAAGACCCTTCGGGTCTTTTCAGGAGTCCAAGCCCGCGTAGTCATGCGATTATGTTCCGATTGTCTCATTGGATTGAAACGGCGGATTCACGCCACCGTTCACGTCTTGCGATTCATAATGCAGTAGCCGCTATAGTCTGATAAAGCTGTGGTCAAAGCGATAAGCTTGTAGATCTCGTATTGTAGCGAAGGCCAGATAGATTTGAACGTTGTACTAAGAGTAGCGTAACGGATGCCGGAAGATCTGAGCGAAAGTATGTTCGTTGAACGGCGATCGGCTGGAGGAGGTCACAGCTGGTAGAGTTGATATGACCCACAAGATTATGGAGAAACATTCGATAAAGCGACAAAGAACGGGCAGATGGGGACGTGAAAGCTATCTAAGAAATGTTTAAATTACATACTCTTCCATCTCTCTAAAACTTGTTTCAAACAAAAATTTACTCAATTCTTCTTGATAATTGCTTTCATTCAATAATATAACATTGGAAGAGTCTGCTAACCGTTGTAAATTATCATATTGTTCTTCAGAAAGACCCTTAACGACCGTTATGAGATTTAAGTCAGCCTGTTCTGCATATTCTTTCGGCTTACGAATGAGTTCGGAACGTAGTTCTCCCGAATCTTTATTCATCGCGGGAGCCTCTGCAACCTCTTCATTATCATCTTGCAGATAGTCCTTTACTTCAATTGCATAATTTGAACTAAAGCCGCCGAGAGGCAGAGCTACGACGTCAAAATCTGGATTATCTCCTACATCAACTTCAATACGAATGTTTGGGAGAGCCACTCCCGTAAATTCTCTTACAGCTTCGAATACCTCTTCTTCAAAATCGTTTTTCTGAACGTCTTGATGCCACCCTTCCAGATTTGAATTTTGATTAACTTTCCTATTAAAATAGTCATGAACAATCTCACCACCATGTTCTAATTCTTTGATAGTAGCATAATCTCCGACGTAAGTGCTAATCTCTTGAGTTTCGTTTGCAAAAAATCCAAGAAAGGATTCTCCGTCATCAGAATCTTTTGACAGTACGCTTATTCGAAGTTCTTTTGAACGCTCGTCTGGATGTCTATATCTGTGAGAATCTTCTCCTAAGAGGAATAGAAGGACTGGATTCTCGGTTCGATCCCCTGTGTATTTGGTGGTTGTAATATCCTCTGATCCGGGAGGCCTACCTCTAACCCCAACACTTACGCGTTCATTTGGAAACAGTACATCTTGAGCGATAGTTGAAACTGGTTCACCAAATTCTTCCAATTCTTTAGAAATCTGCTCTTTTTGTTCTCGGACCAACTCACGAACTTTCTCGTTAAACTGTCCAACTGGACTTATTTTTTGGAAATCTTCTTGGTTCTTTTCTATTACTCTTGAATAAAAGAAATCTGTGGGGACCTGTTCTGCGTGTCTCCCTGTTGTAGGAGCCATTTTGATATGATTGATGTGCATCAATCGGTGTATTGTTGCGGTCTTGTATTAGATTTTTTCTATTTATAAGATATTTTATATTATAGATTCAATTTATTCGAAGGCCTTTCTGACTGTACCCACCAAGACAGGAGAGTTATATTATAGGAGCAAATTAGGCTTTCCAATATGAGCAGGGAATTGGAGAACGCGGCACGCCGAATTATTCCTTTACCGAATAACAATATTGACGAAGGGATGTTGGAATACGCGAAATTGATTATCGAAACACGCAGACGGCTATCAGAGCTTAGAAATGAAGTCTCCGAAATTGAGCTATCTATTACAGGATACAATACCCAATCGGAACTCAACAATTTAGAACAAAGATATCAGCGGCTCAATGAGGATATAGAGAATCTTCACGAAGCGATGATAACACAAAATCTGAGTTCTCTTGAACAGATAAATTCTACCAGCAATACCGCACATAATCAGCTTTTAACGTCTATCGAAAGTGGAGATATTCCGATGGAAATAGAACGATTGGAACAGTCTCTAATGATGATCGGGCAACAAATAAACTCTAAAACAATCGCCGCCAATTCGAGAATGGGAATCACTATCTCGTTAGTTGCGACAGGTATTGCGGTGTTATCAATATTGGTTTAATATTTAAATTCCCCTCCGTGTTATTAACCAATTTCTCGCTTCGATAATTCGTTGAGCTATCCCCCGTTCAAGCTTGACCGTGTTCCACCACAGAAACCGGAGCCAAATCTGAGTCGGCAAATAGACCTAATATTTCCATCGCAAACCCTCCCTTCGAGATTCAAATATTGGGAGCTAAAATCGGATCTATATCTATAGTATAGAAATTCTATAATAACATAATCGCATCTTCACACGGCGATTTTTATAAATATTATCAGTACATAGTAACTATTAAACATCAGCCAGCCATACGCTATAACAAGTAGATCCCATCTAACGGAAGGAGCTATCTATTGGGTAGTTCCACGCTGAACCTCACTTAGGCCGAGGAAGTGGGGATAGGAGCCGGGGTTTTCTAATGGCCGTATTTGCAGTTTTATATTGCATATTTAGATCTTGGTTAAAGTTCGATATTAAAACTGAATATCAGTAGCGATAAGGTCGCTGTGTAGACGAGTTCTGGATAAATATCTGAAACAATAGTATCTAACTTTTGTCTATCCTGTATTGTTCGCTAAGGAACTCTACAGAACTAAGCTAAATCTGCTCTCCTTTGCCCGTTGTCAGTCTCTCACCCTTATCGCGATCTATATTCAGTTTTCTGGCATAGGCTTCATCCCTTCATTTCGACTGGAACGATGATCCTGTATCGAAGCTCGTCAGATCATCAATCCGTTGCTCCAGCTCTTCGATTTCTTTCTGAAGTTCGTCCGTCTCTTCATTTGTCGCGGCGAGGCGATCCTTCAGTCCCTGAAGTCGGGTTTCCTTCTCTTCTTCATCGACATCGGCTTTCCGAACGTATGCACTCTCTTCGATCTCATATAGATCAGATTCAGCGAGTTCCGTTACTTCAAGCGCTTCATCCACCTTGCTGGTATCCACGCTGGTCACACGCTCACGATCAATTCCTTCTGCTTCCAACTTCTGAATGACTTCATCTTCATTTCGAAGCGAACGGTTCCGACGTGATGTTCTCTGAACTGAGCCATACTGACCTGAAACAGGCTGGTCGTGGTGTAGACGGTCAAGCAGAACACTCCGAACGTCTTGTCGGAGATCGTTCGCGTCCCGTTGGACATCTGAAAGAAGTGTATAGAGATTCACCAAGACCGGAGTATCCATCCCTTCGAGATCTGTCGGATCATACCTCTCAAGGGCATCGATCAACAGAAGCGCGTCAGCATAGACCGGAATATCGGGTTCCTCTCGTTCGCCCTTATCGGTGTCTACCTCGTGGGCGTCAACCAACGGTGAACTGGTCGGTGTCTCACTTTCGGTCAGCGTACCCTCTCGATCATCGATCTCGAACCGTGGATGGAGACTCAGAACCGTCGCATAGGGTTCGGCGTCCGGTGGGAGTCGGTCAAGATCAAACTCTCCACGGCTTTCCTCAACGCGTTGAAAGAGTGTCTCGAACTGTTCACGCTGAAGCGGAGTAGTTCCGTCCTTGTTTCGATATTCGATCAAAACCCGATATTCCTGTACGTCCCTAATCCGGAATGGTTCTCGGGACAGAGGCGTGAGTAGGGTTGCATCAGAGGGAAGCTCTTCGGCGTTATCGAGGATATTGTGCCATGTCGCGCTGAACGGCATATCCTGTTCTTTCTCTGGATGCATCAAAAGCCCCCGGGCGAATTATAGCGATAACTCTGCGTCTCACCGCAGAGCATATCATACCGGCGCAAAACAGTATGCATATGCCACTCTCTTTGAACGACCTCGAAAATCATCTGTTCAAGTGTGCCGATATAATTCGGGATGCCGTTGACCCGACTGACTACAAGGAATACATCCTCCCACTCGTCTACTACAAATCAATCTCCGACGAGTTTGAGAAGCAGTACGAACAGAACGTTGAGGAGTACGGTGAGGATTTCGCACGGCGAAAGAATCTCTATGATATTCCTGTCGTTCCTGAAGGCTACCTATGGGATGATCTTCGAGCTGTCAGCGACAACGTAGATCAATCCCTTAACGAAGCCTTTGACGCACTTGTAGAAGAAAATTCAGAATTGACCGGAGTATTTCTCGCAGATTACATCGATGCCGATGCACTCGATGACGACCGGCTCGGAAAACTCGTTGAACATCTCACGACATACGACCTCGACCGAGACAGCGTCCCTCCGGACATGCTCGGAGAGGCGTATATGGACTTGGTTCGTCACTTTGCGGAGGAGGAGGGAAAGTCTGGCGGGCAGTTCTTCACGCCCCCACACATCGTGAATCTCTGCGTTCGGCTTGTCGATGAGTTTGACGACGGAATGACCTTCCACGACCCGACAGTTGGTTCTGGTGGGATGCTCATTGAGGCCGCTCGCTACTACCGCGAGGAGCAGGGCGGCGACCCGACGAAGATGACCTTCACCGGACAGGAGGTGAACCCCGATATTGCCGCGATTGCGAAGATGAATCTCTCCATTCACGGATTGGAAGGGGAGATTGAGCGCGAGGATTCTCTCTCAACCCCCGCGTTCACCGACGAGGAGGACAGCGAACTCACGCGCTTCGACCGCGTCCTCGCAAATTTCCCGTTCTCGGCTGATTGGGCGAAAGACGACCTCCAAGACGACCCGTATGGGCGCTTCGACTGGCACGAGAAACTCCCGCGTGCCGACCGTGGCGACTACGCCTTTATTATGCATATGGCGAAGCAACTCAAGCGTCCCGAGCGCGATGGGGCGGGGGGCAAGGCCGCTATTGTCATTCCCCATGGTGTGCTGTTCCGCAAGCACGAGTCGCGCTATCGAGAGTTCATGCTTGAGGAGGATATGGTGGAGGCTATCGTCGGGCTTCCCGAGAACCTGTTCCAGAACAACTCGATTCCCTCCGCCGTCCTTGTGTTGAATACGGACAAGCCCGCCGAACGTGAGGGCGAAGTGCAATTCATCCACGCCGCTGACGAAGATTTCTATCGTGACGAATCGAACCAGAATGTTCTCACCAAGGATGGACTCGACCAGATCATTGAGAACTTCCGCGAGTGGGCGACCGAGGAGCGTGTGAGTAGAACAGTATCGCTTGATGAGATTCGAGAGAACGACTACAATCTCAACATCGCGCTCTACGTCGATACTACTGAGCCGGAGGAGGATATTGACGTGGCGGAAGAACTGACAAAGTTACGCGAGTTGCAGGCAGAGCGTGACGAGATAGAAGCCACAATGAACGAGCATATCGGGGCGTTGAATTATGAGTGAGGAGGTGACGTTGGACGAGTTCGCTAAGGGAGATGAGAGTGATGCACAGAAGCAGAGATGGAAGAAAGTCCAACTTCATCAGGTAGCGTATAAGCGGTCAGACAACGTTAATCCACAAGAGATAGAATTAGAGAAACATATTGGGTTGGAGCATATTGACCCAAACAACCCGGTTCCGGATTGGGAGCCTCTTGATGACCTCTCAAGCACTAAGCGCCGATTTGAGGCAGGGGATATTCTCTTTGCAAAACTTCGTCCAAATCTTGAGAAATCGGCACAACCTAATTTTGAGGGAGTCGCGTCAACCGATATTTTCCCTATAGTGTCGGAGGCCAGTTTAAATTCAAAATGGCTACTGTATCGACTGAGTTCAAAGCCCGCGTATGACTACGCTCGGCGTACTTCAGCAGGGACGCGGATGCCGCGAACGTCGTGGAATCTGTTCAGTAACTTTGATTTTCATGCGTCTTTAGCTAAGACTCACACCTCGGTTGAGTAGCGGTTGCGAGGGTTTCTTGGAGGATTGGTCGTTGCTTG
>NZ_JAHLKM010000080.1 GCF_024449025.1 Natronomonas aquatica
TTCTCGGTCGCGTCGACCTCCTTGAGCATCTCCATGACGTTTTGATTCGCCCCGCCGTGCAAACTCCCCGAGAGCGCCCCCACAGCCGATGTGACCGAGGCGTGGACATCCGCCAGCGTCGAGGCGGTCACCATCGCCGCGAACGTCGAGGCGTTCAGCCCGTGATCGGCGTGCAACACCAGCGCGATATCGAACGTTTCCGCCAGCACCGCGTCGGGTTTCTCGCCGTTGAGCATGTACAGAAAGTTCGCGGCGTGATCCAACTCTTGGTTGGGGGCGACGGGATCGTCGCCGTTTCGCAGGCGGGTAAAGGCGGCGAGTGCGGTGGGGAGTTTGGCGGTGATACGGCGGCCCTTTCGGAGGTTGGCCTCGAGGTCGGTGGCGTCGATGTCGGGGTCGGCGTCGGGGTCGGTCGCCGAGAGCGCCGAGACGATGCTGCGGAGGGCGGCCATCGGTTCCTCGTCGGCCGCAGCTAGATCCTCGATCAGTCGGTGTGTCGAGGCCTCGAGGGCGCGCGCTTCGGCCATCGCTCGTTTGAACGTGGT
>NZ_JAHLKM010000056.1 GCF_024449025.1 Natronomonas aquatica
GGTGGACACCAGAGGCGTCCCCTTGCTCAGGGGAGTCAGTTACTACTGAATTCTAGAGGACTTTGCGACACGACCAATTAATTGGTGTTGAGTTCAGGACAGCGAGTAAAGCATACGAGTTGGAGGGAATGAAGTAACATGTATTGGCCAGATAATACGCCTGATCATCCATCGCAAAGCTACATTCCTTCGAGATGTCCGGATAACAGATCTTGGCCGAATCGAAGAATTTCTGGTATTCGGCCTGACCCTGCATCAGTTCGTACCATTCTTCATCTGTTGCTGTGCTCCCGATTTGTTCACGGTAGTTTTCGAGATGATTCTTCACTGCAGGATACTGATCAATCTGGATACCTTGCTTCGCGTAAATCAGATAACGATCTTGGAAGTCGATGTGGTACCTCGACAAATCCGTTCCCTTGATTAGGGGTTTAATGATCTCCTCTGATTTGGGATCATCCTTGATGAGCTCATCACGCTTTTTCTCATCAATTATGAACGCATCATTGCCCCCTGTCTTGATTCCCCAACCAATCCCGTCGTTCACTTTGGTTATACCAAGCTCACCGGAAATGTATTCTGACAGTTGTAGCCCTCGTGTATCCAAACTACGCTTAATTCGCTCTTCATCAACTGATCCCATTGACCACTTCTCTCTACCAAAATAGTCTGAAGGTAGATTGATAGCCTGTTGTTCGAAAGCGTCAGATAAACTCGTGAACTTTAGAGTCTCAAATTGGGCAGCACGAACCTCATCAGTGAACTCCGACTGGGAGTCAATTATGAGAATCGCAGGGTATGTCGAGATACCGGGGAATACCTCTAAGTCCCCGAAATCGAGTATCTGCTCAACTTGATGTCGGCTGAGGAGCTCCCGGAGATTCTCACCGTACTTTGCTCGCATCCACTTATTTGAGACAATAACACCGTACTTCGAAGCGCATAGCTCCAAACTTCGTTCCATAAAGTAGCCGTAGAGGTCAACACGGCTATCATGAACCTCATAATTCGAAGAAAGGAAGGGTTTCAGCGGTTTGATTTGTTCCATACGGACGTACGGTGGGTTACCAATTACTGCATCGAACCCAGGATCATCGATCTCTGACCCGCCTTCGTCGTAGAACGCTTCAGGATACTCTAACTTCCAGTGGAAGTAGTCATCGTCATCGGCCCACTGTTGCGCATCCTGGAACCACTGCATCTGTTCGATCTGCTCCCACTCGTAATCGTCTTCCATCGCTGCCGCCATCCGCTCATAGGCATCACTCGGGAGATTGTCTAGTCCGAATTCTTCGGCAGTGTGGACGTTCGTCATCGCCTCAAGCCGCTGCCGGAGCTTGTTTCGCTCGAACTCGTCGTACTTGGACTCCATCTCCTTGACGTCCGCAATTTCCTGGTTTTCGATGGCGATGAAGTCCTCGTAAATCCGCATCAACTGCTCGATCGTCCCCTTCCGAGCCACACCGAAGTCCGCGAGCGATGCGTTCTGACTGTCACCACCGCTGTCAGACTCCAGTTCTTCGATTTCTTCGATGTCGCTGCCAACGAGTGAGTTCCCAGTCTTCAGGTGGTGGTCGAGGAATGCAAGCGGCTGCTCAGCAGCGAGCGTTCGAAGCCATAGTGACACCTTCGCCAGCTCGACTGCGAGCGGATTCAGGTCCACACCGTAGATACAGCGCTGGGCGACCTGCCGACGTGCCCAGTTGATGTCGTGCTCTTTATCGACAGTCTCGATACCCTGCTGTGCGGCTTGCTTCTCCTGGGCATCGATGATCTCGCGGGCCAAGTAGTCGATGGCACTCGTGAGGAAGTGTCCGCTCCCCATCGCTGGGTCGAGAATCTTTAGCTCGAACACTCGCTCGGCGAACTCCGCGGCAAAGCCACGTTCACCACGAGCACTCTGTGCCATCAAATCGTTCCGGATGTCCGACACGAGCGGTTCGAGCGTGTTCTCGACGATGTACTCGACGACGTACTCAGGCGTGTAGTACGACCCGGTGGCCTTCCGCTCACCGCTCCCCGTTGTCAGGTAGACTTCGCCCTCCTGTACGACGACGTCGTCACCCTCGTCTGGGATCACGTACTCGCCGTCGTCAATGGCCAGCGGCTCGTGGGCCACGTTGATCTGGTATTCTAAGAGTCCCTCATAAATCGACCCGAGATGCCGGACATCGAGTGATGAGTAATCGACGAAAATCTTCCCGCCACCGTTGCTGTTCTTGCTTCGCGTCAGGAGTTCGACAACCTTCGCAAGGTAGGCGTCGCCGACATCGTGATTGGCGAGGAACTTTGCTTCTGTGCTGTCGTCTTCATCAGGGTCAGTTCGAAACAGTCCACCGTTGTATGCCGGGATGTAGAGGTCTTCTTCGGGAATTCCACGGGACTTGCTACCCTTGTCGATGAGGGTAAACAGTTCGTCCAGACGGGACTGGAGGTTATCCTGCCAGTCACGATACTTCGGGTCACCACTATCGATCTCTTCCGCGACCTCTTGCTTGAGAGAGTTCAGACTGTAGGACTGCTCGTAAATCTCATTGCTTGTGTCGAGTAGCTCACGACCCTCTGCTTCAGCGTAAAGAACGAAGATGAGCCGGTACAGGTAGATGAGCGAACTGTCGTGAATCCGGCTGAGATCGTCCTCATCAAGATCGTTCTCAGGGTACTGGAGGAAGCCCTCTGAAAGGACCTTGATAGCCTCGTAGATGTTGTCTTGCAGATCCTCTCCCAACTCTTGGGCGAAGACATTGGACTCACCATATACGTCGTCGAGGAAGCTGTCCCCGCCGGTGTCTTCCAAGAACGCTTCGTGTCGGAAGAAGAGGTAGAAGTACTTGAAGTCTTCAAGGTCGCCACTCTCCAAGATCGTCGGAAGGTCCACCTCGTAGTAGGAGTCGAGGCGGTGGCTGGTCGGGCCATAGTAGAGTCGCCACTTCTTCCCATCCGTCAGAACGGCCCACCGAGCGGGCGTCTCCTGCAGGTAGACGTGAATCTGGTAACTCGGATTCTCGAAGTCACGTTCGTGTTCGCCACTTCCACGGGTGTCGAGCGGGCGACCCCATCGTTTCGCGTCGGCCACCGCGACGGAGTTCTTGTAGAAGTCGCTTCCTTCGTCGCGCCGTTGGAAAGCATCACGGGCAGCCTCTTCAGTCTCGAAGAAGCCGTAGTCAGGCCGGCGTTGTGTACGGCTGGTGCTCTCCTCGACTTCGAAGGGAATGCCCAGCTTCCTGAACATCGGCCGAATAAACTTCTCTTCGAGCTGGGATTCGTTGCGCTTTGGAGCTGTTTCCTTCTCGCGCTCCCAGAGATCCATAATGTCGTCGTAGGCCTGCTGGAGTTCTTCGTCGCTGACTTCGTCCCATTCTTCGGTCTCGGGGAGGTGTTCGTCAAGGTAGTAGTTCGAGAACAGGTCGCGGTTCGTACGGTAGGTGAGTGCCGTTTGCATGTCTTAGGCTGGGGTAACGATGAGGAATTCTTCGGAGTCCTTGCTGTCGATTAGTGCGTGGGCAACTTCTTTGGCATCGACGACGTCCACTTCGACGTCGTCACCGATGTCCAAGCCAAGCTTTTCGAGTTCAGACCCGGAAACGTTAATCCGGCCTGAATTCCCGGTGTTTCGTCCGATTTGTTTCCGGGTCATCTGGGATACTAATGGCATCTAACTCAATGAGTATAGTCTTTACTTAGACTATCCCTCCACCCAGATGGTCAGTTCCGTGTGGGTCTCTACTTTTTCAAAGATCGGATTCGAACGTTTGTGCGTACCGGAAAGTTGAATCGTGAATGTTCAACTGTAGGTGGAGTAATGTGTAGACATATGGAACTCGTCACAAACACCACTCACACTCACTCAGAGTGGGGATCGGTCACAATTGAACGGATTTATCGAGAGTATGCAGTGTTCGACACGGAGCAAGAGACTGGATCAGTTCCAGGGGGATGGGTGATCAGATACTCAACGCAATCGGGTGACACGGGACTTGAACCAGCAGAAGAGTTTGCCGCAGCGCTTGATTCGAAGTAATCAGTCACCAAGACTGACAATCCGGTGTTGTCCCCCGTTTATTCACGGTCAATTCATCTTCTTTCTTTGCCGCTGGCAGCCCAGTCGCGTATCTGGACGCCATTTGTAATGTTGCTCGGAGGGAACGCACCTCTACTCCTGAATGCTCTGTGAGAGCTCTGTGTGACCGTTAATACCGGCCCCATTGAGTACCGGCTTTTCCTACTCCCACTACACGGCCACAGTGAGTGATAACATTAGATGGCCACAGTGAGTGATAACACTGGATGACTCCAATGGATGACAATATTGGGGAGCCGTCTCGGCTGATAACACTGGGTGACGACATTGGGCAGCCACAGTGAGTAGAAACAGTGGGCGGGCACTGTCTTTGTTCGGACCAACCGGTTACCAGCACTCATCGGACTTATTGACCGGACGGAATACCCACACACAAGTAGGATGAGATGGATGGACACTACGGTATCCGAGCGGATCGGTCCACCACGACCGACCCGGTCGAACGAGGTACCACGACCCACCACGGCCGTGGTCACTCTCTCTGGGGTGCCGGAGCGCCACTTCGTCCGGCAGTTTGTCGACGTACGCTGGTCCTCTTGAAGGTCCGGATTATCGTACACCACCACGGTGTCAAGTGGTCGAATTAATACGAAGTTGCATACTTTCACGCGATCGCTGCCATCGAAAGGTGTCGATCGCATCCGACCTCTGACGGATTTTATCTGTATGTACAGATACCACACCGGGGTAAAACAGGGTAGAGGGCACCGACACTGCGGGTTGTGAAGGTTGTTCGTGCTGACGTAGGAGTAGGGTGAATACCCGTCTCAGGAATCCTGGACGGGTGAAGGTTGGCTCAAACAACCCACGTGCGGCCGGTGGCTAACCGGCAACTCCGATACTATAGTAATCCACTTAATGACTTGCAAACCAATCCCACTGACACTACACGACCGATGGAAGATATCCCGCAACCCTCTGACACGCCGTACTCAACCGGTGATCGCGTCTGCGTGTATCTGAGCCCTGATGACCCAGATTCCAGGTTTCACGGAACTGTGTGTGAGGTTGTAGAGGTGTTCACGGATAATTTGGACAGTGAGACTGACCGGGAGTTAGATCGGTATTCATACCGAGTCCAACGTGTGGACGATTACGAGATGCTTCCGGTACAGTTCCGACATACAGATCTCGTTCCTGAATGACGCGTGTTATCGGTCGAGCCTACAGAACCGCGTGTTGAAGCTCATTCCCCCAGGCTTTCGACGGACAGACGGTTAGAAATACAAGTTTCCTTAATTATCCATATTTTGTGGTAACGTGGACATGAGGTCCAACATACTCTCGAAATATGAATGGCGATCCGCTGCCCCAACTGCGGGAGAGATAGCCGGCGTACTCAGTTTCACTACTGCAATTATTCTTAGTGCAACGGCCATCCTCTATGGAGAACCTCTCACATTCGCACAAGCCACAAGCCCGGCCTTAGGTGAATCTCTATGGATCGTAAGCGCAGGACTTGCCGCCACTTTCGTCGTCGTCGCTACGGTGTTCGCTATGATGGTCGCCCTGGGCTTCATCAGCGCAATGGGTACACCACGACTGTATGGTCGGACAGAATACACCATCATTGGTTCGGGGGGTGTTCTTGGGGCGGTCAGTACCATGACCTTCTCCGTAGCGGCACAAGTGACAAACTCGGGTGTGCTGGTGACTGCATTGCCCGAAGGGTCTGGGGAATCTTTCGCAGCACTCGCAGCCGTGGGTCTGCCACTGACGTACGTATTCTACAAGTTATTCAGGACAGATACAACACCGATCGGAGCCCAGCAGAACGGTTCAACACTCGATCCAGACATCGTCCGTGAGAAGACCGAGCACTGGTCCGACCGCGAGGCCGCTACACCCGCACGAAAGCAACAGAACACGACTCAGAGGATCGATACGCCATCCAATACTAACCAGCCGGATACCACCGATGCGGATCCATCCGAGAACGGGACAGTTTCGGACAACGCGTCTGCGAGTGCCTCGAAGTTCTGTGATATGGAATATCGGTGGGAGCCAGAGACGGACGTGAGCTTCGCCGATGTTGGCGGAATGGAAGGTTTGAAGCACGAATTGGAACGCGATGTGATCAGGCCGCTCACCACGCATCGTGAGAAGGCGGCCGAACTCGGTGTGTCCGCACCGAATATTATCTTCCACGGCCCCCCTGGAACCGGGAAGACATTCATAGCGAAGGCACTTGCCACGGAACTCGGGCTGCCGTTCGCAAAGTCGAGCGGTGCAGATCTCCAGAGTAAGTGGATTAACGAGTCTGCAACGAAGGTCCAGACGCTCTTCGAGGAAGCCAAGACGGTCGCCGCACAGGAAGGCGGTGCAGTCGTATTCCTTGATGAATTGGACACGGTGTTAAAGAACCGTGACGGGGACGGGAATGCGCACGAAGAGGACAATAAGGTCGTCAACGAGTTCTTGAACCACCTCGAAAACACCGAAGATCACAACGTCGTGTTTGTCGGTGCAACGAATCGTCTGGAATCCCTGGACGACGCTGGAATCCGTTCTGGTCGGATCGACAAGAAGGTCCACGTCGGGAAACCGGATGGGGACGCACGCGCGGCAGTGTTGAAAGCCCAACTCGCCGACCGCCCACATCAACTGGACAGCGATGATATGAAACGCGCAGCATCGATGACTGACGGACTGGTAGCTGCGGACCTAGAGTTGGTGGTGACGATCGCAGCAAGATACGTATTAGATCGCAACGGCGAGAAAATCCGGAATCAAGACCTCAAGAGAGGCATATCCGATCTTAGTGTCAGCTAACGTTGAGAGGAGGCCATGAGAAAAGACGTTGTTCGACTAACATCATTGGCATCCACCGTACGCTAACCCTGCTATTTGCCACCTTCTCCGATAGAATCACCGTCGCGCCTACTTCGGGCTGCTTACAACGATTTGTGCCGAATCAGCAGAAATCCAGAGGTATTTGTCGATTGTCGTCTGCGAGTCGGTGATGCCTCACAATCATCGTATCGCAATCGACATCGAGACAATCCCACTCGTAAATGACCCCGACTTCCAGAATCCGGAACATTGGACTGTATTCGCGGTCGCCCTCGGCCACGCACCTCCGCACGGCGACACCAATGTTACAGTTCTCTTCCGGAATACCCCTACTCTCACCGCGGAAGGTGAGCTAATTAACGACACAATCGACTGGATCGCCGATCGGACCGATTCTGGCCGAACGATTCTATCGTATAATGGTAACAACTACGACCTCCCAGTTCTCAGACACCGCGCATCCAGGATTGATGACGTTGACTCCGGGATGAGCGTTTCAAGAAGACTGGCGCTCCTACTCGATACGTCCAATCACGTTGATTTGATCCAAGATATGAAGGACCGGAAAGGGGATTGGGTTTCCTTGGATGACGCCCTCGAAATCCACCAAATCACGGCTGATGAGCCGGAATGGATGGGGTCGAAGGTAACAGGTGCTGAAATGCCTTCGATGGGGATCGAACTCCTCTCCGATCGACCAAATACAGATTTGCGCCGTGTCGTTAAGCGGTACGCTGCGTCAGACGTCGATCCACTATTCGAGTTACACGAGAAACTTACTGATGACCGCGTACGGGATTAGAAATAACGAAACCTGCTGCATCCGCGAACTCTACCAACTCGACAGTCTCGGTTTCCGAACCGGAAGCCTACCGGTCCTCCGTACCTGTTCGATTCCAGTCTCCGTCCTGTCCGAGATACTTCTCAACCCACGCTTTAGCTAACCCTAAGCGGATTGTGCGGCAACGGCTCTATGTGCCCTGTGAGGCGTGTAACTCACGCGTAAACGGCATCAGAATCCATTATGATTCGGCGATCAATACAAATACGACATTCACTGATTGGCTGATACGATTGCAAAACGAGTAATGCCACGCTCGGATGGTCAATCAGTCCACCCACGCGTACCGCTTACGCTCGCAAATCATTCGAATATGCCCTGCTGAAGTACTGTACTCCGATGCAATCTCCCCACACGAGGTTCCACGATCGTTGAGCTGCCTGATGCGACGGATTTGGTGGGGTTCGAAGTCGTGATCAATGCCCCCACGGATAACAGCATCGTAGTTATTCTCGGTGTAAGTGCCTGTAAGCAGATGATTTGGGTTACAACAGGACTCGTTATCACACGTGTGACGCACAACCTCTCCATCAAGCCCGTCCGGGTCTGTGATACGGTCGTGCGTTAGTTTTTACCGGGAATTACGGGCAGAGATAGTTCCAGATATTCGGTTCAGCAACGG
>NZ_JAHLKM010000081.1 GCF_024449025.1 Natronomonas aquatica
AACTCTGCCTCCTGTTCGGGGTCGGCCTCGTGATTGCGCGGCCGTGCTGTCCGGTAGGACAGCTCGGCCTTGCTCATGAGTTTGCGCGCGTGTCCTTTGCTGTACTCCACATCGTATTCCTCTTTGACGTGGTCGATCAGCAGCGTTGACGACCACGCTTGCTGTTCGTAGCCGAGTTCGGTCGGTGGCTGCTGGAGTTGCTCGAACAACTGCTCGCGTTGTTCCTCATTGAGTTTCGAGGGGCGACCTGGTCGATCGTCGTCGTATGGTGCCTGCTCGATCGGTTCGCGCGCGAACCGATCGAGCCAGTTGCGGACTGTCTTCTCAACGACGCCATGGCGTTCAGCCAGTCTATCAAGTTCGTCGCCCTGTTTTCGTCCGATCGCGGCCAGCACCCGTTCCCGAGGGATCTCTCCTTCTGTTTGCTCACGCAGTTCCTGAAGTTCTTCCAGAGTGATACCGTCCAACCGACTCATTACACGAAATCGAGTCTACACCGGTAAGTAGTTTCGCACGACCGTATCA
>NZ_JAHLKM010000008.1:0-31745 GCF_024449025.1 Natronomonas aquatica
GCAGCTAGATCCTCGATCAGTCGGTGTGTCGAGGCCTCGAGGGCGCGCGCTTCGGCCATCGCTCGTTTGAACGTGGTAAGCTCTTTTTTCTCCGGGAGGTGGCCGTGCCACAACAGGTGTAACACCTCCTCGTAGCTGGAGCTCTGTGCGAGATCTTCGATCGAGTACCCCCGATAGACCAACTCGCCGGCCTCGCCGTCGATCGAACTCAACGACGACTCCGCCACCAACACGCCCTCCAGTCCCTTTTTGAGAGCCTCTGTCATAGTACGGCTATTCGACCTGTTATCAAAAGGATTGTTGTTCCGAGATTTTCGGTGTTTCCGACTGCCAGACGCGACGGGCGGATAGCGGGCCTTACTCGCCGCCGAAGGCGCCTTCCTCTTCGAGGTGTTCGATCTCGTCGTCGCTGTATCCGGCCTCCTCGAAGACGTTCCGGTTGTGCTCGCCGAGCCGGGGGGCGGGGGCCTCGAAGCCGCTGTCGGCGTTCTCGAAGTTGAGCGGGTGCTCGATGACCGGGACCTCCCCGTGGTCGGGGTGCTCGAGCGTCCTCGTCATCCCCCGGGCTTCGGCCTGTTCGTTGTACAGCGCGTCCTCGACGTCGAACACCGGGCTGGCGGGGACGCCCGCCTCATCGACGATCCGCGTCATCCACTCGTCGGTGGTCCGCTCGCGCAGTTCGTCGCTGATGATCGCCTCGAGTTCGTCCATGTTGTCGACCCGATCGGAGTTCGTCGCGAAGCGGTCGTCGTCCTCCAGATCCGGGCGATCGATCGCCACACAGAGCGCGCTCCAGAGCTTCTGGTTCAGCGCCGCGACGTTGATGTAGCCGTCGGCGGTCGGGAACGTCTGATAGGGGGCGAGGACGGGGTCCTTCGTCCCCATCCGGGAGGGCGACTCGCCGGCGAACACCTTCCCGGCCTGTTTGGTGAGCCAGGGGAGCGCCGAATCGAGCATCCCCAGGTCGATGTACTCGCCCTCGCCGGTCTTCTGTCGGCGATACAGCGCCCCCGAGATACCGAAGGCGGCCCACATCGCGGTGATGAGGTCCGTCATCGGGAGCCCGACTTTCACCGGGTCGCCGTCCTCCTCGCCGGTGATGCTCATGATCCCGCTTGCGCCCTGAATCATGAGATCGTAGCCGGGGCGTTGGCTCCACGGCCCCGTCTGGCCGAACGCCGAGATCGCACAGTAGACGATCTCGTCGTTGTGCGAGCGGATCGTCTCGTCGTCGACGCCGATGCGTTCGGCGGTCCCCGGCCGGAAGTTCTGGAGGAAGACGTCGGCCTTCTCGACGAGGTCGTACAGCGCTTCCAGCCCCGCCTCCGTCTTGAGATCCAACTCGACGCTCCGTTTGCCGTAGTTGACCGTCCAGAAGTACGGCGACTCGCCGTCGATGAAGGGCGGCCCGGAGTGGCGGTTGTCGTCGCCGACTCCCGGCCGCTCGATCTTCACGACCTCGGCGCCCTGGTTCGCCAACATCAGCGAGCAGAACCCGCCCGTGACGAACGTCGTCAGATCGAGCACTTTCACGCCCTCGAAGATCTTCTCGTCGTTCATGCTGTAGGTGGAATCGATCCGCGTATATTAAATATATTCCCTCTCAGAACCGCTCGATCGGGTGTTTTCGGGGCGCGAGACGACGAAACCGAACTACTTTCATCGGCACGTGGCGATGGCGTCGGTATGAATCAGGAAATCGTCGTCGTTCCCGGTGACGGGATCGGGCGGGAAGTCACGCCGGCGGCGGTCGAGGTCCTCCGATCGCTCGATGTCGAGTTGGAGTTCCTCGAGGCGGAGGCCGGCGATGCCGTGAAGGAATCGACCGGTACGGCGCTGCCCGAGGAGACCTACGACCTGGCGGCGTCGGCTGACGCGACGCTTTTCGGCGCGACCGGCGAGACAGCCGCCGACGTCATCCTCCCGCTGCGGGAAGCCGTCGGGTCGTTCGTCAATATCCGCCCGGCGAAGGCGTATCCGGGCGTCGACGCGTTACAGCCGGAGACGGATCTGGTCTTCCTCCGGGAGAACACCGAGGGCGTCTACGGCGGGAACGAACACCGGCTGACCGAGGACGTCTCGACGCTGACCCGCGTCGTCACCGGGACGGCCTCCCGGCGACTCGCGGAGTTCGCCTGCGAGTACGTCGCCGACGGGGGATACGACGGCTTTACGATCGCCCACAAGGACAACGTCATGCGCGAGACCGACGGGCGCTTCCGGAAGGCGGTCGAAGGCGTCGCCGCCGACCACGCTGTCGAGGCCGACGACGTGTTGATCGACGCCTTCGCGACCCGTGTCTGTCTCGACCCGACACAGTTCGGCGTCGTCGTCTGTCCGAACCTCGCCGGCGACGTCCTCTCGGATCTGGCCGCCGGACTCGTCGGCGGGCTCGGGTTGCTCCCGAGCGCGAACGTCGGCCCCAACAACGCGCTGTTCGAACCCGTCCACGGGACGGCCCCCGATATCGCCGGCGAAGGGGTCGCGAACCCCTCGGCGGCGATCCTCTCGGCCGCGATGTTGCTCGAATATCTCGAGTACGATGTGGCGGCCGACCGCGTCCGGACGGCCGTCGAGACGACCCTCGAAGAGGGCCCCCGGACGGCGGATCTGGGCGGGAACGCCTCGACGGACGAGGTGACTCAGGCTATCGTCGATCGACTCTGAGGCGTTCGTCCGCGATCGATCGCGTTCAGTCGTCCCCGGTCTCCGTTTGCGCTCGCCGTTTCGCCGCCCGCCGGATGAACTCCTCGGGGAGTCCCTCGATCTCGCCCGCCTGCACGCCCCACAGGTGCGCATAGAGGCCGCCAGCCTCGAGCAGTTCCCCGTGGGAGCCGCGTTCGGCGATCCGACCGTCCTCGAGGACGACGATCCGGTCGGCGTCTTTGATCGTCGAGAGCCGGTGGGCGATCGCGAAGGTGGTCCGATCCGCCGTGAGCCGATCCAAGGAGCGCTGGATCAGCATCTCCGTCTCGGTGTCGACGTCGGAGGTCGCCTCGTCGAGGACGAGGATCGCCGGATCCTTCAGCACGGCGCGGGCGATCGAGACCCGCTGTCGCTGGCCGCCGGAGAGTTTGACGCCGCGTTCGCCGACCATCGTCTCGTAGCCGTCCGGGAGGTTGGTGATGAACTCGTGGGCTTCGGCGGCCTTGGCGGCCTCGATCACCGCCTCCTCGTCGGCGTCGAAGGTGCCGTAGGTGATGTTCTCCCTGACGGTCCCGTGAAACAGGAACGTCTCCTGGCCGACGTACGCGATGGATTGCCGGAGCGAACGCAAGGTCACGTTCCGGATGTCCTGGCCGTCGATCCGGATCGATCCGCTATCGACGTCGTAGAGCCGCAACAGAAGCTTCAGAACGGTCGATTTCCCGGCCCCCGTGGGACCGACTAACGCGAGCGTCTCGCCGCCCGGGACGGCGAAATCGATCCCCTCGACGACGGGCGCTTCGCCCTCGTAGGCGAACGTGACATCGTCGTACTCGACGGCGCCTTCCTCCACGGCGAGCGGTTCGGCGTCGGGGTCGACGGCCAGCCGGTCGGGTTCGTCCATCAGCCCGAAGATCCGCTCGGCGGAGGCGTGGGCTCGCTGGTACATGTTGACGATTTGACCGAACTGGGCCATGGGCCAGATGAACCGCTGGGTAAAGAGGATGAAGACGACGAAGGTACCGACGGTCAGCTCCCCCGAAAGCGGCCCCGGGGCGGCCCCGGTGAAGACCCACAGCCCCCCGACGAGGAACGTGACGACGAAGCCGATCCCCGAAAGCAACCGGAGGCCGGGGAAGAACTTGATCCGCGTCCCGATCGCGCTCCAGTTGGCGTCGAGATACTCCGTCGAGACCTCCTCGACCCGGTCGGACTCGTAACCCTCGGTATTGGAGGATTTGATCACCTCGATGCCGCCGAGGTTGTTCTCGAGCCGGGAGTTGACCGTCCCGACCGCCGATCGGACGCGGGCGTACTTCGGCTGGATCACCCTGATGAAGACGTAGGTAAAGCCCGCGATGAGCGGTACCGGGAGCAGGGCGATGAGCGCGAGTTGCCAGTTGTAGTACAGCAACACGCCCCCGATCCCCACGACCATCACGCCGAGCCGGAACACGGAGTTCAGCCCCTCGTTGAGGAACTGCTCGAGTTGGTTGACGTCGTTCGAGAGCACCGACATCAGTTCGCCGGTCTGTTTGTCGGCGAAAAAGCCCATCTCGAGCCGCTGCATCGCGTCGTAGGTGTCGGTCCGGACGCTGTGTTGGATGTTCTGGGCGAAGGCGTTGAACCCCCAGTTGCGGAGCCAGTGAAACGCCGCCGCCAGCACGAACGCCCCGGCGATGAGGCCGATCACGAGCCAGAACTGCGCCGTCTCGTCGGCCGGAATCCACGCCTCGGGGACGAGCCAGAGCGAAAACACCTGTTCGCCGAAGATCGCGTCGATCGCCACACCCAGCATGATCGGCGGCACGAGATCGAGCAGGCGAGCCGCGATGCTCGCGACGATCCCGACGACCATCGAGCCGAGGTTCGGCCGGCCGTACACTGAAAAGAGCCGAGCCATCGGGTCCTCGACGTCGTCGCGTTGCTCTTCGAAGGGGTCCTCCTCGTCCCAGGCGATGTCCGCCATCATCGGTAGTCGCCGTTCGGCGGGTATAACGCTTGGCCAACCGGTTATCGGCCGACGATCGGACGCGGAGCCGGCTGTCGACGTCGGGAGAGTGTATTTATATAAACGTCACAGCCAACTATTTCGATCACGTTCTCAAGAAGTTTGTATAGCCGTGATGTTGGTTCGTAATTAATTCTAGATAACCACTATATAACTTATCAGCGGAAATTTTATTATCGACACATTCGTTAACACGGATGGAGGTAGAACAGATGTCCGAACGACAGCCCGAACGTGATATCCCCGGCACCGCCCACCCGAGGGTCCCGGACGATCCCCGTCCCGTCGATCCGTCGGAGCTCTCCAGGTACGATCTCCTCTTGGCGGCGATCCCGCTCGTCCTGCTGTGTGCCGTACTCGTCGGCCACCTCGTGACGGTTCCACTGTGGGCCTCGCTCTCGGTCGGCGCGCTCGCGTCCGTCCCGATGGTCGTCGACGGCGTGGCGCTGCACCCGCCCACGTGAGCGATCGGCTTTTGTCGCCCCCGTCCGTAGCCCGAGTGTGGCATCCGATCCCTGTGACGCCTGCGGCGAGGCGGTCCCGATCGGCGGCGGGATCGCCGGCATCTGGTCGTCCGATCCGGAGGGTACCGGCGGGCTGACCCTCGAGTTCGACGACGGCAGCGAGTACTTCCTCTGTTTTTCGTGTCTCGAGGACCTCCCCGAGGCTCCGACCGCCGCCGACGTCGCCGACCTCGACGGCCGGTGACCGCGGGCCGAATCGCGAAACAAACCCGAACGATCCCCGGAGACGGTCTCTAAACGTGTCTCTGTCGATTTCTCGGCTCGCTGGACACTCGAAAACCCTTTAGCCGAGCACGGGCCAAACGGAGCGTAATGAGCGACCTCGAAGAGGAATACCAACTCGAGTACTTCCACGAGGAGGGCTTCGAACGCAAGGAGTGTCCCTCCTGTGGGGCACACTTCTGGACGCGGGACCCCGACCGGGAGCTATGCGGGGAACCGCCGTGTGCGGACTACGAGTTCATCGACAATCCGGGCTTCGAGGCGGAATTCAGCCTCGAGGAGATGCGGGAGGCGTTTCTCTCCTTTTTCGAGGAGCACGGCCACGAACGCATCGATCCGTACCCTGTCGCGGCGAACCGCTGGCGGGACGACGTGCTGTTGACGCAGGCCTCTATCTACGACTTCCAGCCGCTCGTCACGTCCGGGGAAACCCCGCCGCCGGCCAACCCCCTGACGGTATCTCAGCCCTGTATCCGGATGCAGGACATCGACAACGTCGGCAAGACCGGCCGCCACACGATGGCCTTCGAGATGATGGCCCACCACGCGTTCAACGCCCGGGAGGACATCGAGAACCCCGACCAGTACGCCTACGAGGGGGAGGTCTACTGGAAGAGCGAGACCGTCGCCTACTGTGACGAACTGCTCGATTCTCTCGGCGCCGATATCGAGGCGGTGACCTACATCGAGGACCCGTGGGTCGGCGGCGGCAACGCCGGCCCCGCGATCGAGGTGATCTACCGGGGGCTCGAACTCGCCACACTCGTTTTCATGTGCATGGAACAGGACCCCGACGGCGAGTACGAACTCAAGGACGGCAACACATACTCCTTCATGGACACCTACATCGTCGATACGGGCTACGGGCTCGAGCGGTGGACCTGGATGTCCCAGGGGACCGCGACGGTGTACGAGGCGATCTATCCGGAGATGATCTCCTTTTTGAAGGACAACGCGGGCCTCGAATACACCGACGAGGAGGCCGAACTCGTACACCGGGCGGCGCGGCTCTCCGGCCAGCTCGATATCGACGACGTCGACGACGTGGAGGCTGCCAGGGGCGATATCGCCGCCGCGCTCGAGGTCCCGACCGACCGGCTCCGGGAACTCGTCGAACCGCTCGAGACGATCTACGCCATCGCCGACCACTGCCGGACGCTGGCGTACATGCTCGGCGACGGGATCGTGCCCTCGAACGTCTCGACGGGGTATCTCGCCCGGATGGTCCTGCGGCGGACGAAACGGCTGGCCGACCGCGTCGGCGTCGACGCCCCCCTCGACGAGCTCGTCGACATGCAGGCCGAACGGCTCGAGTACCGGAACCGGGATACGATCCGCGATATCGTCCGCACCGAGGTCGAAAAGTACCGCGAGACGCTCGAACGCGGGGGCCGGCAGGTCGAACGCCTCGCCGACGAGTACGCCGACCGCGGCGAGCCGATCCCCCTAGAGGAGGTGCTTGAACTCTACGACAGCCGCGGGATCCAGCCCGACACCGTCGAGGAGATCGCCGCCGAACACGGTGTCAACGTCGAGATCCCCGACGACTTCTATGCGCGCGTCGCCGCCCGACACAGCGACGATGACGACGCCGGCGAGACGGCGGAGACAGCGCCCGACGAGGCGGCCGTCGCCGATCTGCCGGAGACCGAGAAGCTCTACTACGACGAACCCGAGCGCACCGACTTCGAGGCGGTCGTTCTCGACGTGATCGAACGCGACGACGGGGACGGCGAGACGGTCTACGACGTCGTCCTCGATCAGACGATGTTCTACCCGGAAGGGGGCGGCCAGCCCGCCGATACCGGCTCGATCTCCGGCGAGGACGTGACCGTGGAGGTCACGGACGTCCAGGAGGCCGACGGAACCGTGTTGCACCGAACGGACGGCGACCCGGGAAAAGGCGAGTTCGTCCGCGGGACGGTCGACGGGACGCGCCGCCGCCGGCTCATGCAACACCACACTGCGACCCACATCATCGGCCACGCCGCCCGGGAGGTCCTCGGGGAACACGTCCGGCAGGCCGGTGCCCAGAAAGGGACCGAGTCCTCGCGGCTCGACATCCGCCATTACGAGCGGATCTCCCGCGAGGAGGTCAAACGAATCGAACGTCTCGCCAACGGGATCGTCACCGACAACCTCACCGTCAAACAGGAGTGGCCCGACCGCCGCGAGGCCGAAGACGAGCACGGCTTCGATCTCTATCAGGGCGGGATCCCGCCGGGGGAGAAACTGCGGCTGATCCACGTCGGCGAGGACGTCCAGGCCTGCGCCGGTACCCACGTCCTCCGGACCGGCGACATCGGGACGATCAAGCTCCTCTCGAACGAGCGGATCCAGGACGGCGTCGAACGGCTCGTCTTCGCGGCGGGCGACGCCGCGATCGAGGCGACCCAGCGCACCGAGGACGCGCTGTACGACGCCGCGGGGACGCTCGATGTCTCCCCACAGGAGGTTCCCGGGACGGTCGAACGGTTCTTCGAGGAGTGGAAGGACCGGGGCAAACGGATCGAAGAGCTCAAAGAGCAACTCGCTTCGGTCCGCGCTCAGGGCGAGGGCGGCGGCGAGGAGATCGACCTCGCCGGAACGACCGCGGTGATCCAGCGCGTCGACGCCGACATGGACGAACTCCGGGCGACCGCGAACGCCCTGGTCGAGGAAGGTAACGCCGCGGTCCTCGGCAGCGGTCTCGACGGCGCGACGTTCGTCGTCGCGGTCCCCGACGGCGTCGAGATCAACGCCGGGGCGGTCGTGAGCGACCTCGCCGAGCGTGTCGGTGGGGGCGGGGGCGGCCCGCCGGACTTCGCACAGGGCGGCGGCCCCGACGCCGACGCGCTCGAGGACGCCCTCGAGGCGGCGCCGGACGTGTTGCGGCGGCTCTCGGAGGCGTGACGTTCCGGGGCCGGCGGCCACCAACGGTTTCCCACCTCGCGGCGTAGCGTGAGCGAATGGTCGTCCCTTTCATCGGCTCGCTGGTCGCGTTTCTCGTCGCATTGCTCGTCGGCGGCCTGGCGATTTACGTCAGCGCCAGCCTCGTTGCCGGCACGAAAGACTACGGTCACGCGGTCGTGACGGCGCTCGTCGGCGCGGTCGGCTGGGCGCTCTTTTCGTGGATCCCGCTCGTGGGAACGCTTCTGGCGCTCGTCGTCTGGGTCGGCGTCGTCAACTGGCGCTACCCCGGCGGGTGGAAAAACGCGGCACTCATCGGCGTCATCGCGTGGCTCGCGGCGCTCGTCATCCTCGCGGTCGTGAACTCGGTGTTCGGCCTCGGGATCGGCGCCCTCGGCGTTCCGGGCGTCTAATCGCTATCGATCAAAAGGAGACCGGATCCGGGCCGTTCTCGCCGATCGACGGCGCGTCCCGATCCGAGTAGTTCTGCCGTCCGATCGCACCCTTCGAGACGGCCGAATACGCCGCCAGGCGGGCGTCCTCGGCGTCGGTGAAGGTCGTCTCGCCGAGCCGGCCCAGGGCGTCGCCGAACGTCTCCTCGCCGTTCGGGAGATCGAGTTCGACGTCGCCGTGTTCGGCGATGAGTTCCGCGGCGGTCGCGGGGAAAGTGTGAGAGTCGATCCGGTCGTTTGCTGTTGCGAACGCTCGCATACACCGACGAAACCGCCTATCCTTCATGAATGTTTGGTATAAATACATCCCACAGAGGTAAAGACACCTAGTGTCATTATATTCCATGATAAATAGGCTGAAGCGCCGCGGCTTTGTCCTCCCGGCACGGAAGCCCCGCTATGGTCGTCGCCGATCTCCACGTTCACACGACGAACTCCGACGGCAGCCTGACCCGGGAGACGCTTCCGGAAGCCGCCGAGGCCGCGGGCGTTTCCGCCGTCGCCGTCACGGACCACGACCGGCTCCACCCGGAGCTTCCGACGCCCGTCGCGACGATCGACGGTGTGACCGTCGTGCACGGGATCGAACTCCGGGTCGAGGCGGGCGAGCACCGGATCGATCTCCTCGGTTACGGCGCCCGGCGGACGCCGGCCCTGGAGTCGCTGATCGACCGCCTCCAGACCGACCGGAAAGAGCGCGGACGGGAGATAATCGAGCGCGTCGAGGACCGGCTCGGGGTCGAAACCCCCGTCGAGCCGCGGGCAGGGCTCGGCCGTCCCCACATCGCCGAGGCGATCGCGGCGGTCTCGGAGTACAGCTACGCCGGGGCCTTCGAGGAGCTGATCGGCGCCGGCGGCCCCTGTTATGTCCCCCGCGAGATTCCCTCCTTCGAGGACGGACTCGGCGTCCTCGAGGACGCCTGTGGGCTCGTCTCGCTGGCCCACCCCTACCGGTACGACGACCCGGCGGCGGCGCTTTCGCTCTGTTCGGATCTCGACGCCGTCGAACGCTTCTATCCGTACGATCGGGAGATAGACCCCCGGCCGATCGAGCGGGCGATCGAACGCCACGACCTGCTCGTGACGGGCGGCAGCGACGCCCACGGGGAAACGCTCGGGGAGGCGGGCCTCGACAGACGCGCCTACCGGACGTTCCGGGCGGCGTTTTGAGTTTCGAGCGTCTCCCGGGCGACGGCGGCGGAACGTCTCCCCGGGCGGTGTCGGCTGCCTGTCGGACACTGGACTGACGCGAGCGCTGGGTTCAAACCCCTCCGTCACATAGTGACTTTCATGCAGTGTCACTACTGTGACGACGAGGCCGCTGTCGCAGTCGAGAAAGATCACATCAAGGTCGGCCTCTGTAAGCCGCATCTACGCGAACGGATGGCGGAGCTCTCCGATACCGAGTGGCTCGATGAGTTCCAATCGCAGATCGACGACGCCCTCGAGTGATCAGCCGGCGGTAGCCGAACTACGGTCAGCAACCCTTTTGCCGTTCCCATCGCCAGGATGTATATGCTCGAAGACCAGACCTGCCTCGTCACGGGAGCGTCCCGCGGTATCGGCCGCGCCATCGCGACCGAACTCGGGCGTTGCGGGGCGGACGTGGCCGTCAACTACCGGACCTCCGAAGCGGAGGCGGCGGCCGTCGTCGAGACGATCGAAGCGGAAGGCGGCGATGCGGTGACCGTACAGGCCGATATCGCGGACTACGAGCAGGTCGAGGCGATGACGGAGGCGGTCCACGACCGGTTCGGCGAACTGGACGTGTTGGTCAACAACGCGGGGATCACCGCCGACAAGAAGTTCGAGAACATGACCCGGGACGACTGGGACCGCGTCCTCGACGTCAACCTCGGGGGGACGTTCAACTGTACGCATTGTTTCTTCGAGGACATCAAGGCCGCCGAACACGGCCGGCTGATCAACATCTCCAGCGTCGTCGGCCAGCAGGGCAACTACGGGCAGGCCAACTACGCGACGACGAAATCCGGGCTCTTCGGGTTCACCCGGACGCTCGCCCTGGAGTTGGCCTCGGAGGGTTCGACGGCCAACTGCATCGCGCCCGGCTTTGTCGACACCGGGATGCTCGAGATCGTCCCCGGCCGGGTCAAAGAGAAGATCCTCCGGCGGATCCCGCTGGATCGGTTCGCGACACCCGAGGACGTCGCCGGCCTCGTTCGCTTCGTCGCGAGCCGGGACTCGAGTTACATGACCGGCCAGGTACTCGGCGTCAACGGCGGTATGGAGTGGTAGCCGCCTTCCAGGTCGCCTATCTCGCCCCCGGCTCCCCCGGAACCGCCCGCTCGACGTACTCGACCGCCGCGGTCGGCGTTTCGACCGCCTCGAACCCCGCCGTTTCGATCCCGTGGGTTCGGAGGCCGGCGACCGGCCGGCCGAAATCGAGCGCGTGACCGATCTCCGAGAGCGTCCCCGTCGCTCCGTCGATCGCGATGACGCCGTCGCCGTTGAGCGCGACGAGCGGGTTTCTGGCGTTGCCCAGCCCCGTCGCTATCGGCGTGTCCACCCATCCGTTGGCCGCGCTTCGGTCCTCGCCTGGTAGGATGCCGACCGTCTCGGCCCCGGCTTGGCTCGCCCCCTCACAGACGGCCTCCATGACACCGCCCAATCCGCCACAGACGACGGTGTGGCCGCGCTCGCCGAGAAGCCGACCGACGGTGACTGCGGTGTCGTACGTCGGTGCGTCGACCGTTGAGCCGCCGATGACTGCGACGCGCATACGGGGTGATCCGACCGCCCGGATAGAAAGGTTCCGGCTCTACACCGCGTCCTGAATGAGTTCCAGCGCGTCCTCGCGGTCGTCCCACTCGAGAAACACCGCGATCGAGGTCGCGCTCGTGATCAGATCGAGTATCTCGACGTGTTCGTCCGCCAGCGGGACGACGACGTCCTCGAGGAGCGCCGACTGCCCCGAGGCCTCGCCGCCGGTGATACGGAGGACCGCCACGTCCGAATCGACCGTGACGCTTGAGACCTCGTTCAGGTCGATAACGGCCTGGTGGAGGACGTTCTCGGCGCGCTCGGCGACTGCGGCATCGACGTAAAACGAGATCGAGTCCATCCCGCTGGAGACGGCGTCGACGTTGATATCGGCATCCGCGAGGACGGCCGAGAGATCCGAGAGCACCCCCGGCGTGTTCCGGATCGCCCGCCCGGCGGCGGTCAGACAGGCCAAAGGTTCCTCGCGCATGTCGATGAGGTTCTCGAACTGCCCTTCGATCTTGGTGCCGCCGTCCAGCAGGTCGCCGTGCTGGTAGTGGGCGACCCGGACGACCATTTCGCCCGTCTTGTACGACAGCGCCGAGGGGGCGACGACCTCCGCGCCCCGAAACGAGAGGTTCCGGAGTTCGTCGACCGTAATCTCGCCGACGTTTCGGGCACCCTCGACGACTCGCGGATCGCCGGTCATGACGCCCTCGACGTCGGTGATGATGACGACTTCTTCCGCGTCCATGTAGTTGCCGAGCATGACCGCGGTCGTATCGGAGCCGCCGCGTCCCAGTGTCGTCACGTTGCCGGCGTGATCCTGCGCGAGAAAGCCGGTGAGGACCGGGACGTAGCCCTTGGCGGCCATGTCGGCGGCGAGCTGTTTCGCCCGGCGTTTGGTCTCCTCGACGTCGACCTGGCCGTGTTCGTCCGTGATGACCGGCCAGTCTTCGGTGCCCGGTTCGAGGAACTTCGCATCGATCCCGCGGGCCCCGAGGGCGGCTTTCAGCATCCGGACCGAGGTCCGCTCGCCCATCGAGACGATCTCGGCCTCGTCGGCCTCGTCGGCCTCGAAGGTGATCGCGTCCAGAAGGAAATCGGTCGTCGAGCCCATCGCGCTCGCGACGACGGCGACCTCGTGGCCCTCGTTGACCGCGTCGGCGATCGAATCGGCCGCCCGGTTGACCCGGTCGCCGTTGCCGAGGCTCGTCCCGCCGAACTTCGCGACTACGCGCATCGTCTCACCTGCGTTCCCGTGTGGTCGCTCATATCCCCCGGTTGCCGGTCATGGGAGATAACGGTGTTCATCTTTCGGCCCCTCGTCGGCGGTGCGATCGCTCGGATCCCGGGGTTCCGATGGGTCCCGGCTCTCGGGAAGCGTCGCGCCCTGACTGTTGTCGGAATATTGGCTGTCGGATCCCGCCTGCAGCTGTCGCGTTTCGAGTTGATAAAGACACCGCGCGGGCGTGAGCAACGAAATCAAGCTGAGTCAGCTGGCTGAAAGATACGCGGTGACGGGAAGTCAGCGGATTCGGTTCGAAAGTCCGGTTCGGCCAGGTTTCTGCCAGAATTTCGAGTGGTATCTGCTTCGCTGACCAGAGCCGCCGCTCACAGCGGCGGCGAACCACCCGCCGTGTGAGGAGTTACCCAACCGAGCCGAGCGTGTCGTTCCAGCGTTTCCGTACTTCTCGAATCGCTTGCGGCACGCCACCCCGCATCGGGTGGCGTTGCCGCAGCCACTGGATCAACAACAGTCCAACCAACGCAGAAAACAACTCGAACAGCACGCCGTTGAGCGTTGTCGAGTGGAAGTTCTCACCGTTCAAATACTGCTTCAGCTCCCGAAACAGGATCTCGATCACAGTTCGCAGCGTGTAGATGCTGATTACGTCGATGGGGTCGTACTCTGACGACGCCAGCGTCGTCAGGTACTCGAGTTGCTCTCCGTCCGGCGTTTCAAGCACTACTTTCCGGAACTGTTCTCCTGTGTCGGCGAGTTCGATACGGTCGTCCCGTACCTGCCGTGCTTCATCACCGTCGGTTACCTCAGCGGTCTGGATCTGTTCACAGACATCGTACCGAGCGTCCGATTCTAGCAGTGTGATGAAGTCATCGTTGATGGCTGTGAAGCCGCAAAAGCGCTCGTAGCGTGTGTAGCCACGGTCAAAGACCCAGATCGGCGAGTCGAGGTCTGGAAAGACCTCGACATCGCCGTAGAGATGCTCAAACTGCGGATTTTCGTGAGACTCACCTTCTGTCACGGTCGCACCCAGCGGATGCTTGTGTTCTCCGTCGACACGCGCGGCAAGATGGAGTTTGATGCCACCGTCGCCAGTGTCGATCTCGTAGGACTGCTCGTCGTCTCCGACGAAGTCGTCCGAGACGACGACCGACCGTGTGAGTTCGAGATTTGTCGCATCGGTCGCAACAACGCCTCGCATGAGTCGCTGGAGTCGTTTTCGTTCGACTGCTCGTTGATGAGCCAGCTGTGGGGTGTGGAGTAATTCGAACATGGTGCGAACGACCGCGCGGTAGTCGCGGTCGTTCGTGTACCGTGAGAACGTAGAGGCAGCCATCTTCTCCATTTCAGCGGCTGTATCGGTGGTTTCTTCGAGTTCGGCAAGCGAGTCTGAAGGATCGATCCCTTCACGCACGGCGACTTTGAGGTGGTTGTCGAAGTCGTGTTTCTTGCTGTGTTTGCCGATATCGAACTCGTCGGCGATGGACTCGCTGCCGACTGCGTCGAGCAGCGAGTACACTGCGGTCGCAGTTGATTGATCAGAATTGAAGTACGCTGCGTCCGTTTTTTCTGTTGGCGGCCTTTGCTGAGAGTTGGAATTCGCAGCCATCAGGTCGCCATTACCGGCTTCACGCCGGTTTTAAATACTGGGAACGCGACAGGCTGCTCGTTCAGGCCGCTCATACTGCTGTCCACACCTGCAACGACGAGTATCTGAGTCGGTTTTACGAGCGGTTAGCTAGCCGGAAGAACTCACAGAAAGCAATCGTGGCGACGGCGCGGAAGATGCTGGTGTCGATCTACCATATGCTTGACCGAGGGGAAGTCTACGATCCACCAGGTGTGAGTGCATAGACGAGGGAACTGAGGGCCGCCCGCTCGGCGGCCCTCAGCGGCCGGCCGGGGGTATCGTGAGCGACTGCTATCGCCGGACAGCGACCGCACCGCAAAACACGTTCCGACCGCCTGCCGGCTGTGGGGACAGCGAATTCCACGACGGCGTAATTATTTTGTCGTCAGCGGTGGTTTGTTCGGCCAGCAGCGTTTCCATAGGTGAACCGCGTAAGCTTTGGTGAGAAACTGCCGTGTTACTGCTGGTCTTGAGTCTCCAACGCTTCAAGACCTGCTTCTAACACCTCTGCATACGCTTCTGAAAGCTCCAAGTCGTTTGCTTCGGCGTAATCTTTCAGACGACCGTGCAATCCATACGAAAGGTCAATTGCTGGCCTCATTCGACTCTCCCGTACTTTTCGTAGCAGTTTTCGGCATGGTGCGGGTTCTCCTCTTTGCACTCAGGACAGACGAACAGGTAGCTGTCCGGCTCTTTTCCATGTTTTTCTTCAAACCGTTCCCCTGCCACCTGTCGGTCCTCGAAACAACCAATCAAATCAACAGTTGTCCAATCATCCGTTTCTCCACAGATGTAACACGTAAGCGGTGTGTCAACAGTCATGTCTCATAAGTCTTATTTGACGTGAAGACGTGAAAAGAATTGTGGCATGAAGCGTTCCAACACGTTCGCCGTGCGACCACTCACCGACGCCGATGAGCAGGTGCTACGGGACCTGTTGGACGCTTCCGCCGCTCTCTGGAATGAAATAAACTACCAGCGCCTCATGCGCTACAACGACGAAGACGGCTTCGAGGGCGAAGACGTGTGGGACGCCGATACCGGCGCTCTCGAAGGCAAATATAAAGGCGTTCTCGGCGCGTCCACCGCTCAAACTCTCCGGCGAGCAAACAGCGAAGCGTGGCGCGGGTTCTTCAACACGAAAAACAAGTACCACGACGAGTCGAACGCATCGGTCACGGAACACCCGGAACCGCCGGGCTTCCGTGGCAACGAAGACGACGGACGTGTTCTCAAAGGCGTCGTCCGAAAAGACGCCTACACCGTTGAGTGGGGTGACCGCTCCCGGCTTGAGATGGTCGTCGGAAAAGAACTCCGTGACAGGCACAACAGCCCGAAAAGCCGTCTTCGGCTCGAAATCGTTGGCGACCCGAATTGGCCTGACTACGAGAAACAGGGCCGGTTAGACCTGTGGTACGACGAGACTGATAGCACCTTCCGAGCTTCGCAACCCGTGACTGTTTCTGACGAAACACGGGACACTCCACTGGCCGACGAGAAGGCCGCTCTGGATGTTGGTGCGAACAATCTCGTTGCCTGTACCACCACAACCGGCGAGCAATATCTGTACGAAGGCCGCGAGTTGTTCCAGCGATTCCGTGACACAACACGAGAAATCGCCCGGTTGCAGTCCAAGCTACGGGAAAGCCGATACAGTAGCAAGCGTATTCGGCGGCTGTACCGGAAACGGACTCGTCGCCGCGACCACGCACAAGACGCACTGTGTCGTGACCTGCTGGAACGACTGTACGCCGAAGGGGTCGATACCGTGTATATCGGTGGATTGACCGACGTACTCGAAACACACTGGTCGGTCGAAACCAACGCCAAGACCCACAACTTCTGGGCGTTCAAGCAATTCACCGTGAGACTGGCGTGTACTGCCGAGGAATACGGTATCTCGGTGGAAGTCCGGTCGGAAGCGTGGACCAGCCAGGAGTGTCCACAGTGCGGTTCAACCGACCGGACGACACGCCACCAAGACACGCTCACCTGCCCGTGTGGGTTCGAGGGGCAGGCCGACCTTACGGCTTCAGAAACGTTCCTGAGACGGCACACAGAGAAGGCAGTCAGGCCGATGGCACAGCCCGTGCGGTTCGAGTGGGACGACCACAACTGGTCGGGGATACCACACCCTCACGAAAGTCCCAAAGAACAGCGCACAGACCCGAGTACCGTCCACCGTGACGGGAATGTTGCTTCCGGGGAATCTTAGACCGGCTGAGACTCCCACGGAGGAAACCCTGCCGTTCACCGCGGGGAGGATGTCATACGAGTAACGACGAGGCTACCCGATCGCCTAAGTACACCTCCGCCCCACATACGGTATGGTCTCGCCGCCGCCCGTCCCGGACGCTGACCTCCGAGCGAACGGCTGGCGGCGAATCGAGGACCGGACCGAAACCGTCTTCGAGGGCTTCGGTGTCTCCGTCGAGAGCCGGACGCTCCTCTACGGGGACGGTGACCTCCGATCGCGGGTCGTCGAGGCGGGCGGTCCGGATCGAGTCTGGCGGTTTCTCTTCGTCGCCGCCCTCGAGATCCGCCCGCCACCGGCCTTCGGTGGCCATGCTGCGCTCCGTCCTCGCGTCCTCCGGGAGGCCAAACGAACCTTTGTGGCGGAGCTCCGCGAGCGCGGAATCGAGTCGGTCTCGGTCGGCGCCACCGAACGGACGGAACTCGACGGCGACCGGCGCGCGCGGACGACACCCTACAGGGGAGAGATTCCAGTCGAGGTGGCTGACGGGGATAAACGCGTCGCCGTCGTCGGCCGGCTGGCGCTTTGGTACGACGACGGCTTCTACATCGCGGGTGCCGCCGGACCGTCGGGCGAGATCGACGGGTGCGAAATCGAGACTGATCCCGGGGAACTGCTCGGATTCGTCCTCGGCTGATAGCGGATCCCGACGACGCTGAAATCCTCCGATTCGCCGGTGTTGATCCGCCTGTCGCGTGATACAAAAAAGCCAACGTGAAGCTACTGTCGAGCGAGCGTCAGGAGGGCGACCCGAACTGCGGCCTGAAGCGGGCGAAGACGAGATAGCCGGTGTGGCCGACGCCGGCCGTCGAGGGGCGCGAGCCGCGGTCGTCGAAGTCCATCCGCCGCTGGATCGTCTCGAGCGTCTCGATGTCGGCCAGTCCGGCCCCGCGGGCCGCTTCGACGGCCTCGCGGGCCGACTCGACGAACGGCGAGTACACGGCGAGGAACCCGCCGGGTGCGAGCAGTTCCTCGGCGTGCTCGACGACGGCGGGGGCGTCCTCGGTATCGAGCGTGAGGAGATCGAATTCGGCCGCGAAGTCGTCGAGCGTTTCGGTCAGGTCGCCGGTCCGGACGTCGACGGTCCCAGCGACGCCGGCGGTCTCCATGTTCCCTCTGGCGGTATCGGCGAATTCCGGATCGCGCTCGTAGGTCGTCACCTCGACGCCGAGGCGGCCGAGATACGCCGCGAGCACGCCCGTTCCGGTGCCCGCATCGAGCGCGCGATCGCCCGCGGCCACGCCGGTGTGGCCGACGACGAGCCCGATGTCCCGGGGCATCATCGGGGCGCCGGTCCGTTCCAGGTGATCGAACAGGTCTGGCCCGCGGAGTCGCCGGACCTCGAAGGCCTCCCCGAGATGGGTCTCGACGACGGTCCCCGGCTCGACGTCCTCGGGGAGTTCGAGGACGCCGAGGTCGGTCTCCTGAGTCGCGCCCGGTTCCAGCAGGAACTCCCGGCTCCCGCGGACGACGAGCACCCGATCGTCGGCTCCCGTCACTCCAGTTTCTGGACGGCGGCCGCCAGATCACCGGTCTCCTCGAGGGCCTCGCGGGCCGTCTCCTCGGGAACGCCGGTCCGCGCGGCGACGATCTCGACGTCCTCCTCGGAGAACTCGCTCCCGTCGGCCCCGCCGTCCCCGTCGGTCCCGTCGGCTTCGGACGCTGCTTCGTCCGACGCCGCCGAGCGCGGGCGGGTATCGGGTTCGCCGACGACCTGGTAGGTCTGTTGGCCCTGGGCGTCCATCCGCTGGACCTCGGCGTCGTGGAAGACGAGTTCCTCCTCGGGTGTGCGAATAATGACTTCCTCGGCGTCGATGTCCTCGAGGTCGATCCCCATCTGGTTCATCATCTGCTTCATCTTGCGGGGGTTCAGCCCGCCGCCTCCTCCGAACATACCCCGATAGACGGTTCGACGGCCCAAAAAGACTGCTGGTCCACGTTTCCGGCGACCGACCCTGCCAGCCCCTCAGAAGAACTTGAATAGATCGTCGCGTTGCTGCTCGTGGAGGTGGTGTCGGACGGCCGCCTCGAGCGGTCCGATCGAGCCGCGTTTCGCCGAGATGGGCGCGAGCGTCTCGTCGAACTGCTGCCAGGGCGGGTACAGCCCGAGCCGTTCGGCGAGTTCGTCCAGCCGCTCGTCGCGGTCGTCGACCTTGTCCATCTTGTTGACCGCGACGACGGCCGGAATCCCCAGCTCCTGCAGGAAGCCGAACATCTCGACGTCGTGTGGGACTTCCCTCTCCCCGGAATGACGGTCGATGATGTCGATGACGGCCTTGCCGTCGACGACCAGTACTCCGACGAGGATCTTCCCGGCGTTTTCCTCGATGTACCGGACGACGTCCGTCTTGATCCGCTCGCGGACGTCCTCGGGGACGCCCGACATGAAGCCAAAGCCCGGGAGATCCGTGATGAGGAAATCCTCCGACGTCCAGTCGTAGTGGTTCGGTTCCGTCGTGACGCCGGGGCTGCCCCCGGTCTCGAAGCTGTGCCCCGTGAGTTCCCGCATGAGTGTGGATTTCCCCACGTTGGACCGCCCGACGAGAACGACTTCGGCGTCGCGGTCGGGGCGCGTCTCGAACATACGGTGCGTTGGCCACTGGTGGCTAAAAGGCGACCGGTCGACTCCGGGTGCGGTCAGGTAAACTTCCGGACGGTCATCTCCAGCGTATCGAGATCGAGGATCGGCGCGTAGCCGACGTCGGGATCGATGTTAACGCTCTTTTGGAAGGCGGTCTGGGCCTGCCAGCACCCGGAGTTTACCGACAGCACGTTCCGGTACTTCCCCCACCCGAGTTTGTGGACGTGGCCCGTATGGAAGACGTCCGGGACCTCCCCGATGACGAGATAGTCCTTGGCCTCGGGTGCCAGCCGGGTGTGGTCGCCGAACTGCGGGGCGACGTGACGCTTTTTCAAAAGCTGGTACATCGCCCGGTGGGGTTCGTCGTAGTTGGCTTTCTCCTCGGGGAGTTCGGCGATCACCTCGTCCAAGGAGACGCCGTGATACATGAGCACGGAGACGCCCTCGACGGTGACGAGCGCCGGGTTCGAGGCGATGCGGGCGTCGTGGGCCGTCATGATCCCCCGCAGTTCCTCGTCGAACCCCGGCTGGGGTTCCGCCAGCCGGACGGCGTCGTGGTTGCCGGGGATCATCACGATCTCGATGTCGCCCGGCACCTCCTTGAGGTGCTCCGAGAAGGTCCGGTACTGCTCGAAGATGTCGACGACGTCCAGTTCCTCGTCCTGGTCGGGGTAGACGCCGACCCCCTCGACCATATCGCCCGCGATGAGCAGGTACTCGATGTCGGCCGCTTCCGGGGTGTGGAGCCAGGAAGCGAACTCGCTCCAGGCGTCGGCGACGAACTCCTGGCTGCCGACGTGGATGTCGCTGATCAGGGCGGCCTGGACGTGTCTGTCGGCCGTCGAGGGCTCGTACGTCCGGGGAACGTCGGGAAAGTACAGATCGTCGACGAACAGGATGCCGCCGTCGTCCGAGAGCGTCCCCTCGACGCCGATCACCTCGTCGTACAAGAGTTCCTCGACCAGCCCCGCGATCTCTTTGTCTTTCATCACCAGACAGGGGAAGGTGCCCGTCGTGTCCTCGAGTTCGACGAGCCAGTGGCCCGAGGCGGTCGAGCGGATATCGGAGATCATCCCGACCATCCCGGCGTCGCCGCCGCCCGGACTGGCCTCCAGCGCCGTCGCGTTGCGGTGGTTGACCCGCCCCCGGAGCGTGCCCGCGAGCCGTTCGTAGCGGTCCCGGAACGTCGACACGAAGTCCCCGTATTCGCCGGTCCCCGTCGAGTAGCCGGTCATGTCGTTTTCGACCTCGAGCGATCGGAGCGACGGATCGGCGGTTCTGGTCGCTTCCTCGTCCGTGACTCCCGTCCCCGCGCCGGCCGTCTCCGCCGTCTGTCCGATGCCGTTCGGGGCTTCGCTCCCGGTCTCGCTCCCGGCCGTGATCCCGGAAGACCCCTCCGTTTCGAGTGGAGACCCCCCGTTCCCGTCCTCCGTTCGGTCGCCCCCGGTTCCAGTCGAAACGAGGGGGTCTTGGCCGTCGCCTTCGTCCGGTTTTCCTCCCCGATCGCCGCCCGCCGCCGTGGTGGCGCTTTCCTCTCTCGGGGGCGTCTCCGTATCCGCCGACGGCGGCTCGGCTTCCGAGATCGGATCCCGCCGGCCCTCCGGACGCGTCTCGAGGGCCTCCCGGACGTCCTCCTTCGTGAGCTTCAACGCTCCGTCGGGGGTCGCCTCGACCGCGAGTGCGAGCGATCCGGCGGTGTCCCCCGCCCGGGCGAGCAGCGTGATCGCCTCCCTGTCGGCCGTGTAGCCGTGGCTCGCGAGTTCGCGGGCGATGTGCGCCGGCTTCTCCAGTGGCACAGCCGTACGTCGCCGGCGCCGGACAAAAGCGTAGCGGACCCGCCTCCCTGTCGGGGCCGCCTCGCGGAACGAACCCAGAACGTTCACGTTCGGGGCCCCGTTATGGAGGGTAATGACCGACAGGACGGACGACCGTCGCCCCGGCGATTCGTCCGACCCCGATCGCCCCTCGGGCGTGCTCGGCTGGCTCCGGTGGTTCCGGACGGTCGATTCGGGCCCGATGCTCTACGTCCGGGATCTGCTTACGAGCGTCGCCCTCGTTCTCTTTCTCGGGGCGACGCTCTTTGTTATCAGCGGCGTCTGGCCGCCGATGGTCGCGATCGAATCCGGCAGCATGGAGCCGAACATGGAGCGCGGCGATCTTGTCTTCGTCGTCGACAACGAACGGTTCACCTCCGAGGCGGCGCCCGTGACGGAGGGCGGCTCGACCGGGGTCGTCCCCGCCGACGTCGCCCGGACGCGGGGGGAAGCGAACTTCGGCGCGCCCGGCGACGTGATCGTCTTCCGGCCGAACGGCAACACCGGACGGACGCCGGTGATCCACCGCGCGATGCTGTGGGTCGAGGAGGGCGAAAACTGGTACGACCGGGCCGCCCCCGGCGCAATCGGCCGCGCCGACGACTGCTCGGAACTGGAGCACTGTCCGGCCCCCCACGCCGGCTTCATCACCAAAGGCGACAACACGCGGACCAACACGCGGTACGATCAGGTCACGCGGCTTTCGGCGCCGGTTCGCCCCGAGTGGATCGTCGGCACCGCCGAACTCCGGGTCCCGTACCTCGGACACGTCCGGTTGCTCCTCTCGACGGCGCCCGCCGTCGACGATCCGCCCGTCGCGGCCGATCGGCGGACATCCACGGTTCGTGACCGGGCTGTCGCCTGACCGCCGGCGCTACCTGTCGACCTGTTCGATCCAGCTGTCCACCCGGGCGGGCCCGACGTCTGCGGCGTCGGCGACCGTCCCCGGATCCGCCTCTCTGAGGTCCGCGACCGTTTCGATCCCGCTCTCGCGGAGCCGTTCGGCGTAGGCCGGGCCGATCCCGTCGATCGTCTCGAGGTCGGACGCGGCGGTCTCGTCTCCGTCGTCGCTTCCCCCGTCGCTACTGTCCCCGCCTTCTGACACGTCGGTTTCGGCTCCCCCTTCCTCTTCGTCCGTTTCCCCCGCGTTTTCGATCTCGATGTCGACGTCGATCTCCTCGATCCCGATCTGGTCGGTCGCTTCCTCGACGGCTTCCTCGACCGCCTCGAGCCGTTCCGGATCGTCGGTCGATTTCTCGATGAACCACTCGGCGACCCGGGGCCAGACGTCCCGGTGGCTCGATCCCGACACGGACAGCCCGATGTGGCCCGTCGGGTACTCGATGGTCTCGGTGTCCTCGCTGCCGACGACCTCGTTGAACGGCTTGCTCGTCTCCGGCGGGATGAGGTGATCGTACTCGCCGACGATCTGCAACAGCGGTACGTCGATCTCGGTGACGTCGACGTGTTCGCCCCCGATGTACAGGTCGTTCTCATAGAGGTTGTTGCCCTGATAGATCTCCTCCAGGAACTGGATGTAGGTCTCGCCGGCCAGGTCGATCCCCTCGCCGAGCCACCGCTCCATGCGGGCGAAGTTCTCGACGAAGTCGTCGTTCTCGAGGTTGTCGTACAGCCGGACGTACTTCGAGACGTAGTTGGCGACGGGATCCATCAGCGCGAAGCCGACGTCGAGCATCTCCGCCGGGACGTTCCCGTAGACGTCGACGACGTCCCGGGGGTCGTAGTACTCGTCGTCGCCCCACAACTCGAGGACGCCGCCGGTGTCGTCGAACCGGAGCCCGGCCGCCATGAGCCCGAGCGTCCGGACCTTCTCCCCGTGGAGAGCGGTGTACATCGCCGTCATCGTCCCGCCCATACAGTAGCCCAGAAGGTTGATCCGGTCGACGCCGGAGCGCTCCCGGACGACGTCGACGCAGTTGTCGATGTAGCGGTTGACGTAGTCATCGAGGGTGAGGTGCTGATCGAGCCGCGATGGTTCGTTCCAGTCGATCAGGTAGACGTCGTGGCCGGCCTCGAGCAGGCGCCGGACGACGCTCCTGTCCGGCTGGAGATCGAGGATGAAGGGCTTGTTTATCAGCGCGTAGACGATGAGGATGGGCGTTTCGTGTTGCTCGTCGGTCAGCGGCTCGTAATGTAACAGCTCGAGTTTGTTCTCCTCGTAGACGACCTCGCCGGGTGTTTTCCCGACTTCGACGCTTTCGATCCGGTCGAACTGCTCGCCCGCGATAGACCCCTTGTCGACGGCGTCGGCCGCCGACTCGAGCAGCTCCCGCTGGAAGTCCACCGCGAACGAGAAGGGGTTGTTGGCGCTCATTCGACAGCCCCGAGGATCCGGTCCAGCTTCTCTTCGACGCGGTGCTGGCGGCGTTCGAGTTCGACGAGCCGTTCGCCGACCTCGTCGATGTTCGATTGGGTCGGCATGCCCAACTCGGCGAGCGTCTCCTCGCCTACCTCGTCGACGTGTTCGCGCATGTCCATCATCGCGTTGACGAGCTGGCCGTTGGCCGCCGCGAAGGCCGATGTCCCCATCACTTCCTTGAACGCCTCGTTGGCGCTCTGCAGCCAGATGTCGCGGAACTCGGTCGGATCGACCCCCTCGCCGGCCGCGCCGTCGGCGGTGCGCTCGAACATCTGCTCGGCGGCGTCCATCCACACCTCGTAGGCCCCGCTGTAGCCCTCGATCCCGTCGGCGAGCTCCTCCTCGCCGGGCATCGTGTCCTCCATCGCGTCTGCCCACGACTCCATGAACGCCGCACTCGCCTCCATGTTCTGTTCCATCGACTCCGCCACTGCCTCGTTCATGTTCTCGACCAGTCCGGTCCACTCCTCCTGTAGCTCTCTGTTGTTATTGTTCATTGTTCGTACGTACCACGTTTGCGTGCATCGTGAAAAGCCGCCCCCTTCCGTTCTGAACGCTGATACATCCGTCCGACTGCCGACCTACCCGTTCTCACTCGTCGGTTCCATCGCCGTCGATCGATTCCCGCTGGATCGTCTCGACGCGGGTTTGCATCTCCGACAGTTGGCCCCGGAACTGCTCGAGTTGTGTCTCGAACTCCTCGATGAACTCTTCGGTCCGTTCTTCCATCTCCGCGGTGAGTTCGTCGTTTCCTTCCTCCATCCGTGTCAGCGTCTCCTCGAGCTGTGTTTCGGCCTCCTCGAAGGCATCGAGCGTCCGGGATTCGATCTCCTCGTGGGTCTCCAGCACCGCATCGAGCTGCTCGGAGAGCGTCTCCAGGGAGTCCTCGGCGAACGCCTCGTAGGTGTCCGTCCCCTCATCGAGTTCCTCGCCGATCGCCCCGAACGCCTCTGCGTGTTGCTCTTCGAGGGTATCGAACCCCTCGTCAACCGACGATCGGATCTCCGAGACCGGTTCGTCGGCGCCGGGCAGCGTCGATTCGACCGCATCGAGATAGGCATGGATCGCGTTCCGGGTCGTCTCGATCCCGCGGCTTCCCGCCTCCTCGGTCGTCTCGACGCCCCCCACGAGCGCCCCGCCGAGTTCCCGCTGGAACTCGACGCCCTCCTCGAGGGCCGTCCGGCTCGCCTCGAGGGCCTTCCGCTGGAGTTCGAACCCGGCGCTGATCGGGTCGCGGTCGTCACTCATCGTCTTCCCCCGTCCGTTTGACCGGCACGACGACCGTCTGGACGATATCGCCCTCGCCGATGTCGAGCGCTTCCCGCTCGGCGTCCGGGATCGAGATCCGGCCGCCGCTCTGGATGCGGGTCTTGAACGTCGCCATCCGGCTCATCGCCCCGAGCTCCTCGGTGATGCCGTTGAGGTCGGGGCTTCCGGTCCCCGCCCCCATAAAGAGGCTCTGGAGGGCCTCCTGCTGTTTTTTTGTCGCCTGTTCGGACGTCTCCTGCATCGCCTTCAGCATGTTCGGCGGCCACATGAGTCCGTCCCCGTCCTCGTTGGTGTCTGTCATTACCCTGTATACCTGTCCGGAGCATATAAGATTTCCGCAGAATACCAATAAATGACAGACAAACCCTCTGAATGGATTTTATCTCCCGATCAACACTACCTTTTATTACCGGCCGCCCCTACTAGAGGGCATGGTGAACGACGATACGGCTTCGACCCCGCTCGACGTGTGGGCCGACGCCTCCTCGCGCGTATTTAAGGGCTTCCTCGAGGCGAACCGGGCGGCCAACCGGGCGGCCTTCTCGGTGTTGGGTTCGGCCCCGACGAACGGAGCCGGCGGCGAAACCGGCCCCGACCCGTCGGCCGGGGGCCGTCTCGACGGCGGTGTCGACCTCCCGGAGTGGGACGTCGAGCGGAACGTCGGCGAGGAACTCGAGGTCGGCGATACCGTCCGGTTCGCCAAGACCCTCTCCGGGCGGGACGTCCAGCGGTTCGCCGCCGCCTCCGGCGACACGAACCCGATGCACCTCGACGACGAGTGGGCCGAACGCACCCGGTTCAACGGCCGTATCGTCCACGGCATCCTCGTCACCGGGCTAATAAGCGCCGCCCTCGCGCGGCTCCCCGGCGGGATCGTCTATCTCTCTCAGGATCTGGAGTTCCGCGCCCCGGTCCGGATCGACGACCACGTGACCGCGACCGTCGAGGTCGCCGAGGACCTCGGCGGCGACCAGTACCGGCTCCGGACGACCGTCGCGAAAGACGACGGCCAGGTCATCGACGGCGAGGCCGTCGTCCTCATCGACGACTTACCCGACGAGGACTGATCGGCTCCGGCGACGGCGATGATTTAAATCCGAACGCGCACTACCTTCCAGTACGATGGCCGCCGCAGACGCCCCCGTTTCGGCGTTACAGCCCCGTGCCGCCTCGTGTGCCGGGCGCCTGCTCGACGCCGACCGCGTGTTGCTCGCCTCCCACATCGACGCCGACGGGCTGACCAGCGCCGCGGTCGCCGCCGCCGCCCTCGAGCGGGCCGGGATCTCCTTCGAGGCCGTCTTCGAGAAACAGCTCGACGCCGACGCGATCGCCGCCATCGCCGAACGCGACTACGGGACGGTTCTTTTCACCGACTTCGGGAGCGGCCAGCTCGATATCATCGCCGACCACGAGGCCGCAGGCGATTTCGTCCCGGTGATCGCCGACCACCACCAGCCCGCCGACGCCGGGACCGAGTATCACCTCAATCCCCTGCTCGAAGGGATCGACGGGGCCTCCGAACTCTCGGGGGCCGGCGCGAGCTACCTGCTCGCCCGCGAACTCGCGGGCCGACCGGGCGCCGACGAACGCCTCGACAACCGGGATCTGGCCGCTCTCGCGGTCGTCGGGGCGGTCGGGGACATGCAGGCCTCCGACGGCCAGCTCCACGGTGCCAACCGCGCCATCGTCGAGGAAGGTATCGAGGCGGGCGTCTTAGAGGAGACGAAGGATCTGGCCGTCTACGGCAAACAGACCCGCCCGCTGCCGAAACTGCTCGAGTACGCCTCCGACGTGCGGATCCCGGGTATCACGAACGACGAGCGCGGGGCCGTCTCGTTTCTGGAGGGGCTCGACGTCCCGTGTCTGGCCGACGACGAGTGGAAACGGTGGGTCGACCTGACCGACGAGGAGAAACGAACCCTCGCCAGCGCCCTGGTCCGACACGCCGTCTCCCGCGGCGTTCCGGCGTCCAAGATCGATCGCCTCGTCGGGACGAGCTACCTCCTCACCGAGGAGGCGGTCGGCACGGAACTGCGGGACGCAAGCGAGTTCTCGACGCTTCTGAACGCGACCGCCCGCTACGAGCGTGCCGACGTGGGGCTTGCGGTCTGTCTCGGCGACCGCGGCTCGGCCTTCGAGCGGGCGAAGAAGCTCCTCCGGAACCACCGCCGGAACCTCTCGGAGGGCATCGAGTACGTCGAAAACAATGGCGTCACCCGGACGGAGCACCTCCAGTGGTTCGACGCCGGCGCGGAGATCAAAGAGACGATCGTCGGCATCATCGCCGGCATGTCGATGGGCGCCGACGGCGTCTCCCGGGAGTCGCCCATCGTCGCCTTCGCGGAGAAGACCGACGAGGAGACGAAGGTTTCGGGCCGGGCGACGGGGCCGCTCGTCTCCTCGGGGCTGGATCTCTCGGTCGTGATGGGCGAGGCCGCCCGCGCGGTCGGCGGCGACGGCGGCGGCCACGACATCGCCGCCGGCGCGACGATCCCCGCCGGGACCGAGGAGACGTTCATCGAGCACGCCGACCGGATCGTTAGCGAGCAGTTGTCGTAGCTATCGTCGATAGCGTGTTATCTCAGGCATCAACAGCACTTCCAACGGCGATCAAAAAACCGATGATAGCAGTAACAACGGCGACCGTTCCGATCGCAAAAGCACCGATCTGGAATGCCTCACCTTCAAGTCGGTCTGCGCTGAGTACCAGGAAAACCGCTGTTACGACGCTGATAAGTAATAATATGCGCCCGAACCGGAAACTATCGATTCCCGGATCAGTAGACACGGTTGAGGACCTCCATTAGCACGCCATTGTAGTCATCGTCGGTCGCAGCGTTACCGAGTGAATGGATCGACTGACAGATCCACAGCCCAGCGGTGAAATTTATGAACGCAACCATCGAGATCACTCCCAAACTACCCTCGATGAACAGTCCAGAAACGACGGCACCGACAAAGCCGATTCCCATAAGAACGTGCGTGATGATCGAGCGTGACCCAAAGTCGGCTAAACGTACGGAGAGGCGTGATCCAACAGGCATATCTCTGCATGAACGGCTATATGGATAGAGTTTTCGCTACGTGATCCGCTGTCTCCCTGCCACCAGCGAACATCGGTGAAGCACCACGGTGTCAAGCCCCGAGACACTCGGCCTGTTCCGCCCGCAGATAGAGTACTGTTCTCTCGTGGTTTGAAGCTTTCTACGACGCACTCATCGCTGATTCAGCAGCCGACCGATCGGTCCGGGTACCGCGTCGTCACGGACTGCGGTGGCTGTGTGTTCGCCGCCGACGAGACACATCGGAACGCCGATCCCCGGCGAGGTGTACGAGCCGGTATAGTACAGTGAATCCGAAACCGACGACCTGATCGAGGGGCGCAACGGCCCCGTCTGTCCGAGCGTATGCGCCAGACCGAGCGCGGTCCCCTGGGGGGTCCGGTACCGCTCGCCGAACTCCGAAACGCAGACACTCCGTTCCAGAACGATCCGACCCTCTAGATTGACGCCGGTGTCGGTGCGGATATCCTGTAGTATCTTCCGCCGAAACCGCTCTCGGGCCGGCCCGTCCTCCAGCCCGGGCGCGATCGGCACCAGAACGACGATCGCTTCGTGTCCCGACGGCGCCATCGTCGGGTCGGTCTTCGAGGGTACGTTGATGTAGTAAGCCGGATCCTCCGGCCATCGCGGCCGCTCGAAGATCGCCTCGAAGTGGTCGTCCCAGTCGGTCGGCAACACAAGCGTATGGTGGGAAAGCGGATCGACGTCACCCTCGACGCCGAGATACAGGAGGAACGCGGAGGGCGCGTACGTCCGATTTTGCCAGTACGCTTCGCCGTACTCGCTTGCCCCGTCCGGAAGGAGATCCCGATCGACGTGGGCCGGGTTGGCGTTCGCAACGACGGTATCAGTCTGACGCTCTCCGGCTTCCGTCCGAACGTCGAACCCTCCGTCGGCCGGATCGAGCCCCGTCACAGTCCGGCCGGTTTCGATATCGACGCCGAGTTCTACGGCCAGTTCGGCGAGCCCGTCGACGACGCTCGCGATGCCACCGGTCGGATGATAGACGCCGAGGTTGAAATCGACGTGGGACATGAGCGTGTAAATCGCGGGCGTGTTGTGCGGCGCGCCGCCCAGAAAGACGAGCGTGAACTGGACGAGCTGTCGGAGCTTCGGGTGCTCGAAGTAGTCGGCGACGTAGTCGGCCATCGGACTCAGAAGGGTCACGCCGCGTGCCGCCCGCAACAGCCGCGGATCCAGACAGTCCCGGAACCTGGATCGGTCCCGATAGACGAACTCCTCGACGCCGATCTCGTAGGCGCGTTCGGCCCCATCGAGATACGACCGAAACGCGTCCGCTCCGCCGGATTCGTAGGACTCAAACAGGTCGGCCACCGCATCCGGGTCGTCGGGCACGTCGACCCGATCGCCGTCCTTCCATAAGATCCGGTAGTGGGGATCGAGCCGCGTCAGCTCGTAGTAGTCCTCGGGCTTGCGGTCGAAGGCCGCGAAGAACCGCTCGAACGTCTCGGGCATCAGATACCACGACGGCCCGGTATCGATCCGAAAGCCTTCGGTTTCGATCCGCCCGGCGACGCCGCCGAGTTGGTCGTGTCGCTCGATGAGTGTCACGTTCGCACCGCTGTCGGCGAGATAACAGGCCGCCGACAGGCCGCCGATCCCGCCGCCGACGACTGTCGTCTCCTGGTCGCTCAGGGGCTGGTCTTCGTCCCGATGCGTCGATCGTGCCGTGTCAGTCGATTCGAGCATTGTGAGATGGACGTACGTGAGCGGTCGTTACGGAACGTACCAGATGCCGCGGTCGGTGTCGAGCCAACTGCCGACGACGACGTGCGGAAGGGCAATAATACTGATAAAGACGCTGAAGAACGCGACGCCGCTGACGAGGGGATCGTTGGTCGACAGCGGGTTCGGCGCGAGCGTCGCGACCAGCGCGGCTAGCCCGAACGTCGCGATCGCACCGAGGACGAACGCGATAACCACCGCGTGTAACGAGGGTGTTGACTCGGGATCCGGGGACGGCAGTTCGTCCCTGATCGCCTCGACGCGGGCGCTCTGTCGCATCGAGTACCAAAGCGGGAAGTACAGCCCGACAGCGATGACGACCGGGACGAGGGCAAAGTAGAGTATCAAAAGCGCCGTCTCGCCGACGTCGACGAGCCACGTCGAAAGCGCTTCCCGACGTACAAAGCCGAGCCCGGCGTGCACGCCGACGGCGGCAGCGAAGACGCCCCCGAGCGCGACCCGGAACTCGGTGAAATACGGCGCGACGGCGGCGAAGGCTCCCGGCCGGAAAATGTCTACCATGAACGTGCTGAACGCCGCGAAGTCACCGGGCCAAAAATACATCGGGACGATCATTACCGTCCCGCCGCGGACGAACGCCGCGAGCCCCCGCTGTGGCTTCGTCCGGAGGTGGTCGGTGCTGACGAGCGCGTCGAGAACCCGGAGCCCGCCGTGGCCGCCTTTCGTGACTGCGACGGCGATCGCCAGGGCGAGTCCGACGACCGGCGCGGCGAAAAAGAGGGCGATGAACCCGGCGACAAGGAGCAAATAGAGACCGATATACCGCGTTCCGAACGGCAGCCCCCGGCTTCGGAGGTTTGCCATGTGCTCGTAACCACCGTATGGGAGATTCAACACGACCATCCCGAAGAGATAGATCCCCGCCTGGGTTCGCATATCCATAGAGACGTTCGCCCACTGTGCGAGCAGAACACCGATAAGAACCGCAATCAGGACGATCCACGAGGCCGACAGCAGCCCCCGATCGCGGTCGGTTCCGAAGCCCCCGATCCGTGTTTCGACAGTTGCCATACGACAGCATACGAACGCCGGGACTCTCGGTTGTGGGCCATGGTTTCGTGGGTTTTTATATTCCGTCGCTACCGGACCGAACCGAACGGGCTTTCGGTTTCCTGCCACTCCCAGCCGGGTAGTCTGGTCTGAAAGCCGGCCGCCAGGGCGGCGTCCAGATCGTCGCTCCCGGCCGAGTCCCCGGGGTCGCCGTGAACGTGGGAATCGGCGAAGTGAAACGTCGCCTCCGCCAAAAGCGCAAGCGGCTCGCCGCTGGCGATCGTCGCCGCGAGCTTCCGACCGAGATACTCGTCAACGACGAACCCGGGGTAATCGCCCGGACAGTCCAATTCCCGGAGCAGCACACAGAAGCCGGCGACGTTCACCGCCCGATCGCCGTCGGCGAAGACCGCATCGACCTCGCGTCGGTACGCTTCGGCCGTGACGTGACCGACCTCGGTCCCGAACAGCGAACCGAGCCGGTCGCGGGTGTCGTTTATCAGCGTCGGGATCGATTCCCTCGACCTGAGGCGTTCGTGTTCGTCGGCGACCGTCGTCGGGGTGATCTCCATACGGGCCATACGTCACTTTGCGAAGGGTTTTATATTAGTAGTGGGTTAGAACCGAATACGAGCGGGTTTTCCGGTACCTCCCGCGGCCGTCACCCGACGACAGCCACCGCAGATCCGAATCCAATGACCCTTGTCACCGATACAGTCGGCGACCCCGTCTGCCGTTGGCGGACGCGACCCGTGGAGCGACCGGAGCCCGAACTAAGGATTTCTAACGTATGAGTGCAGTAGAGCGGAAACTCGATGATATCAAGGCAACGATCGTCAGCGAAGTCCCCAACGACATCTCCGTCTCGGATGTGACCTACGAGGGGCCGGAACTGGTCGTCTACACCCGCGACCCCAAGAAGTTCGCGGGCGACGGCGACCTGATCCGGCGGCTCGCCTCGAAGCTCCGAAAGCGGATCACCGTCCGTCCGGATCCGGAGGTCCTCGCCCGACCGAGCGAGGCCCGCGAGAAGATCCGGAGGGTGATCCCCGAGGAGGCGGGCGTCACCGACCTCGATTTCCACGCCGACACCGGCGAGGTCGTCATCGAAGCCGAGAAACCCGGCGTCGTCATCGGCCGACACGGCTCGACGCTCAGAGAGATCACCCAGCAGGTCGGCTGGACGCCGGAGGTCGTCCGGACGCCGCCGATCGAGTCCTCGACGGTCTCGAACGTCCGGAACTTCCTCAAACAGGAACGCGAAGAGCGCCGCGACATCCTAGAACG
>NZ_JAHLKM010000008.1:31755-51255 GCF_024449025.1 Natronomonas aquatica
CGCGAGGAGATGTCCGACGACGAGTGGGTCCGGATCACGACGCTCGGCTGCTGTCGGGAGGTCGGCCGGGCCGCCTTCATCCTCAACACCCCCGAGACGCGCGTGCTCATCGACTGTGGCGACAAACCCGGCGCGGAGGGGGAAGTCCCCTACCTGCAGGTGCCCGAGGCGCTGGGCGCCGGCGCCTCGAACCTCGATGCGGTCGTGTTGACCCACGCCCACCTCGATCACTCCGCGCTCGTCCCGCTTTTGTTCAAGTACGGCTACGACGGTCCGATCTACTGTACCGAACCGACCCGCGATCTCATGGGCCTTCTGACGCTGGATTATCTGGACGTCGCGGCCAAGGAGGGTCGGACGCCCCCCTACGAGTCCGCGCAGGTCCGGGAGGCGATCAAACACACCATACCCCTCGAATACGGCGACGTGACCGACATCGCGCCGGACCTGAAGATCACGTTCCACAACGCCGGCCACATCCTCGGCTCGGCGGTCACCCACTTCCACGTCGGCGACGGCCTCTACAACGTCGCCTTCTCCGGTGATATCCACTACGACGACACCCGCCTTTTCAACGGCGCCGTCAACGACTTCCCCCGCGTCGAGACGCTCGTCATGGAGTCGACCTACGGCGGTCGCAACGACTACCAGACCGACCAGGAAGACTCCGAGGAGAAACTCAAGGAGGTCATCCGCGAGACGACCACCGACGGCGGGAAGGTGCTGATCCCGGCCTTCGCCGTCGGCCGCTCCCAAGAGATCATGCTCGTCTTGGAGGAGGCGATGCGGAAGGGCGAGATTCCGGAGGTGCCGGTACACCTCGACGGGATGATCTGGGAGGCGACGGCGATCCACACGACCTACCCCGAGTACCTCCGTGACGACCTCCGGGACCGGATCTTCCACGACGACGAGAACCCCTTCCTCGCCGACCAGTTCAACCACATCGACGGCGGCGAGGACGAACGCCAGGAGATCGCCGACGGCGGTCCCTGTATCGTCCTCTCGACGTCGGGGATGATCGAGGGCGGGCCGATCATGTCGTGGCTCACCCACGTCGGCGCCGAGTCCGACTCCTCGCTCGTCTTCGTCGGCTACCAGGCCCAGGGGACGCTCGGCCGCCGGATCCAGAACGGCTGGGATGAGATCCCGATGAACGACCGTGCCTCGGATCGGGGCACCCTCACGCTGAACATGAACGTCGAGACGGTCGATGGGTTCTCCGGACACGCCGACCGACAGGGGTTGATGAACTTCGTCCGCACGATGAACCCCCGCCCCGAGAAGGTGCTCTGTGTACACGGCGACGAATCGTCGGTGCAGGACCTCTCTTCGGCGCTGTATCACGACTTCAACATGCGGACGTTCGCGCCGAAGAACCTCGAGACGTTCCGGTTCCTGTAGGCGTCGATACTCCCCTCTCCCTGCCGTTACACTCGGACGTTGACCTCGTAGCCGTGTGATTCTAGCGTCTCGATCAGCTCCGCGACGTGTTCGTGACCCCGCGTTTCGAGGTCGAGTTCGACCTCGGCGGCGTTGACCGCGATGTCCTTCGAGGCCCGATCGTGTTCGATGGCGTAGATGTTCGTCCGGTGTTCGGTCAACAACTCGACGAGTTCTTCGAGCGCGCCGGGTCGGTCCTTCAGCACCGTCCTGATCCGGAGGAACCGCCCGCGTTCGACCAGCCCCCGGGTGATGACCGTCGTGAGGACGTTCAGATCGATGTTGCCGCCACAGAGGGTGGGAACGATCGTCTCGCCGTCGTCGTACGCGAAACGCTCCTCGATAACCGCCGCCAGCGGGACGGCGCCGGCCCCCTCGACGAGCGTCTTCGAACGCTCCAGAAGCGAGGTCAGGGCGTTTGCGATCTCGGCGTCCGAGACCGTGACGATCTCGTCGACGCGCTCGCGTATCACCTCGAAGGTATTCTCGCCGATCTTCCGGGTGGCGATCCCGTCGGCGATGGTATCGACCGAGTCCCGTTCGACGATCTCGCCCCGACGCAGCGATTCGGCGGCGCTTGCGGCCCCCTCGGCCTGGACACCGACGACCCTGGCGTCGGTCAACGCCTTGATCGCGGTCGCGATCCCGGCGATGAGCCCGCCGCCGCCGATCGGAACGGCGACGGTGTCGACCTCGGGGCACTGTTCTGCGATCTCCAGCCCGATCGTCCCCTGGCCGGCCATCACGGCCGGGTCGTCGAAGGCGTGGACGTATACGCGGCCCTCCTCGCGTTCGATCTCGTGGGCGCGCTCGGCGGCCGTATCGTAATCGACCCCGTGGAGCACTACCTCGGCGCCGTACGATCGGGTGGCGTCGATCTTCGAGATCGGGGCGTATTCGGGCATGACGATCGTCGAGTCGACGCCGGCCTTCGTCGCCGCCAGGGCGACCCCTTGGGCGTGGTTGCCGGCGCTGGCAGCGACGACGCCCGCCTTGCGTTCGGCCTCGTCTAAGAGTGCGATCTTGTTCGTCGCCCCGCGGATCTTGAACGCGCCGGTCCGCTGGAGGTGTTCCAGTTTGAGCCGGACGTCTGCGCCGGTCCGTTCGGAGAACGTCGTCGACCGTTCCAGAGGTGTCTCGCGGGCCGTCCCGGCGACCCGCCTGCGGGCCGCTCTCACGTCGGCGAGTTCGAGCATACCCACCCTACCGGACGGTGTGTGGTATGCCTTCCGACGCGGCCGCTGGGCGAGCGGTTGGAACAGAAGGGAAGGAGCGTGTGCAACCGAAAGAGGGGTCGGTAACATAATAAAACCCATGCATGCGGAGTGGAAGTGAAACCACACGAGGGGAGCAGGGTGAAACTGTTGTCAGACGGCTGTTCGACGGCGAGCAGACGGCTGTTTCGGGTGGGATGACAGCGGGGAAACGGGGAAAAGAGCGGGAACGTCCCGACCTACAGATCGGAGGCTTCGAACCGGAGGTAGCCGGCGGCCAACGGGACGACGATCCAGAACGCCAACACGACGAATCCGAACCAGTCCTCGAGGAAGAAGGGGGCGTCGGCCGCGGCCTGCTGGGCCTCCTGTTCCTCGGCGATGAGTCGGATCACCCACCGGGCGCCCTGCTGGTAGGCGGTCGTCGGGCTGAGGATCTGGATGAGCTGAAAGAGGTTGAAGATCGTATCCCCCTGCTCTATGCCCTCAAAGGAGAAACCGTTCGCGGCGTAGGCGATCCCCTGGGCCAACACGCCCCACAGGAACTGAAAGACCACGAACAGCCCGAAGGAGCCGTAGGCCGCCCGCGACGTGGAGGCGGTAAACGCCGAGACGCCGACGGCGATCGCGACGAAGACGAACGCAAAAAGCAGCGAGACGCCGACGAACGCGAGATATTCCGGCGCCGAGAAGGCGTCGGCCAGCGAGGCCGTGACGACGATCCCGACTGCGAAGCCGACGAAGAGCGCGACGGCGACGACCCCGGCTCGCCCGAGGAACTTCCCGACGACGACGTCGAGGCGGCCGTTCGGCAGCGACAACAGGAGCTTCAGGCTGCCGCTTTCGCGTTCGCCCGCCAGCGATCGGTAGGCGGCCGCGATGGCGACGATCGGGATGAACACCGCCGTCGCTTGCAACAGCCCGACGATGAGCAGAAACGTCGTCACTTCACCGGTAAAGGCCGCCTGCTGTGGCGGATCGATTTCCGTGACGACATAGGCGGCGCCGGCCGAAAACAGCGCGAAAAGCACCGTCAACACGACCAACAGCCGCGAGCGGATCGCGTCCCGGAAGTCCTTCTCGGCGACGGCCTGCCAGCTCATGCTTCCTCCCCCGTGTAGGCCGCAAAGAGATCCTCCAGGGGCGCCTCCTCCGTCGAGAAGTCCGAGACCTCGGCCCCCTGCGCTTCGAGTTCCTGGATCGCGTCCATCTTCATGTCGTCCTCGCAGGTGATCCGGAGCGTCGTGCCCTCGATCGTCACCTCCGAGACGCCATCGAGGCTCTTGAGGTGGTGGGCGGCGTCCTCGGGCACCGAATCGACCTCGACGACGAGCGTCGAGCCGCCGCCGACGTTCTCGCGGAGCCCCTCGATGGTGTCGACGGCGACGAGTTCGCCCTCGCGGATGATGCCGACCCGATCACAGACGGCCTCGACCTGCCCGAGGATGTGACTCGAAAAGAAGACGGTCGTGCCGTCGTCGGCCTCCTGGTTGACGATCTCGCGGAGTTCGCGGGCGCCGTTGGGGTCCAGCCCCGAGGAGGGCTCATCGAGGATCAAAAGCTCGGGTTCGCCGACCAGCGCCATCGCCAACGCGAGCCGCTGTCGCATCCCCGTCGAGAACCCGCCGGCCTTCCGTTCCGCGGCGTCCTGTAGCCCGACCCGTTCTAAAACGGGGTAAGGGGCGTCGTCGGTGCCCTTCGAATCGATGGCGAAGGCGACGTGTTCGCGTGCCGTCAGGCGGTCGTAGATGTCGAATCCCTCGGGGAGGACGCCGGTCCGTTCCCGGACGGCGACGCTCTCTTCGCGGGCGTCGCGTCCGAGCACGCGGACCGAGCCTGCGTCCGGCCGGACGAAATCAAGCAGGACGTTGATCGTCGTCGACTTTCCGGCGCCGTTGGGGCCGAGAAACCCGAATATTTCGCCCTCTTCGACTTCGAGGTCGACGCCACGGAGCGCGCGCACGTCGCCGAAGGACTTCTCGACGCCGTCCAGTTCGATGGCGGCCATATTGTATGCGGCTTCCGCCCGACGCATTATAGGCCTTGAGGATCCGACCGGCACTCAGATCGTCTCGTCGGGATCGTGTGACTCGCGGACGCGTTCGACCTCGGACGCGTACCGTTCCCGCGTGGGTTCGTCCTCGATCGGCTCGACTTTCTCCGGGTCGACGTCGATCGCGGCGGTGATCTCCTTCGCCCGGAGCAACTGGACGCTGAAGTGTTTCACCAGACGGCCAGACCCGTCGGGGGTGGCGTAGACGAGCTCGACGAGCGACTCGTCGCCGTAATCGCGCTCGACGAGCCAGAGGCGTTCGGTTTCGGCCATCGTTTCGGGATCGGCCTCCCCGGACATACCTCTTCCCCTGCTCCGGCCCCGCCGTCTTCCGGCCCCCTCGGAACGGCTCCGGGGCGAACGCGTCACGCTGATACTCCTTGCGCTCCGAGTCCCGGATATGGACGCGGCCGCGGTCACAGACCGGGCCAGCGAACTCCCGAAAGCGCCCGGAATCTACCGGTTCGAGACCGACGACCGGGTGCTGTACGTCGGCAAGGCGGTCGACCTCCGCAAGCGGGTCCGGTCCTACACCGACCCCCGGAGCGAGCGGATCCGCCGGATGGTCGAACGCGCCGACCGGATCGACTTCGCGGTCACGGACACCGAGACGCAGGCGTTGCTCCTGGAGGCGAACCTGATAAAGCGGCACCGCCCCCGGTACAACGTCCGGCTGAAGGACGACAAGTCCTACCCGCTCGTTGCCGTCACCGATCACGACGCCCCGCGGATCGAGGTCACGCGCGACCCGCCCGAGGGCGCGACGGTCTTCGGTCCCTTCACCGACAAGGGCCGCGTCGAGACCGTCCTCAAGGCGATCCGTTCGGTCTACGGGCTCCGGGGCTGTTCGGACCACAAGTACGCGGGTCGGGACCGCCCCTGCCTCGACTACGAGATGGGGCTGTGTAGCGCCCCCTGTACCGGCGAAATCACCCCCGAGGACTACGCCGAGGACGTCGAGTCGGCGATCCGGTTTCTGGAGGGCGAGACGGGCGCGCTCGCGGGACCGCTCCGCCGGGAGATGGAGGTCGCCGCCGAAGCGGAGGCCTTCGAGCGGGCGGCCGCCCTCCGGGATCGACTCGAGGCGGTCGAGTCCTTCCATGAGGGCGGCGGCGAGGCCGTCGCCGGCCGCCGGGAGGAACTCGTCGACGTTCTCGGGGTCGCCACGGAGGGCGGATCGGCGACCGTCGCCAGACTCCACAGCGAAAACGGCAAACTGGTCGATCGCCAGCGGCACCGCCTCGAGGCCCCCGACGGCGAAAGCCGTATCGGGGCGGTGCTTTCGGCGTTCATCCCGCAGTTTTACGCCGACCGGCCGCTGCCGGACGCGTTGCTTCTCCCCGAGCGGTACGACGACCCGGAACTCGATCGGTGGCTCGAAGGCGAGGGCGTCGCCGTCCGGGTCCCGGGCGCGGGCCGGGAGGCGACGCTGGTCGATCTCGCGTTGAAGAACGCCCGCCGGAGCGCCGGCGCGGCCGACGGCACGGCCGAACTCGCCCGACGGCTCGGGATCGACCGCCCCGACCGGATCGAGGGGTTCGACGTGAGCCACGCCGGCGGCGAGGCCGTCGTCGGCAGCGACGTCGTTTTCGTCGACGGCTCGCCGGAAAAATCCGGCTACCGCCGGAAGAAACTCGAGGAGACGAACGACGATTACGCGAACATGCGGGCCCTCCTCCGGTGGCGCGCCCGCCGGGCGATCGAGGGTCGGGACGACCGGCCCGATCCCGATCTACTCGTCATCGACGGCGGCGAGGGCCAACTCACCGCCGCCCGGGATGGGCTCGCCGAGACGGGCTGGTCGGTCCCCGCGGTCGCGCTCGCGAAGTCCGAAGAACGGGTCGTCACCCCCGACGGCGTTCACGATTGGGACGACGACGATCCCGCCTTGCACCTCCTCCAGCGCGTCCGCGACGAGGCCCACCGCTTTGCCGTCCAGTACCACCGGACCGTCCGTGATACCGTCTCGACGCCGCTGGACGACGTCGAGGGCGTCGGCCCCGAACTGCGGCGTCGGCTCCTCGGGCGGTTCGGCAGCCTCGCGGGGCTCCGGGCGGCCTCCCGCGAAGAACTCGAGGCGGTCGAGGGCGTCGGCCGTGCGACCGCCCGGACGATCGAGGAGGCGCTCTGATCCGTCCTGCACGACGATGGCAGAGCCGCCTACTCGTAGACGGCCGGCCGGAAGCTGATGCCGGTGATCTCGAAGCGCGCCCCGCCGTCGGTCCCCTCCGTGACCTCGATCTCCCAGCCGTGGCCGGTCGCGATCCGTTCGGCGATGGTCAACCCGAGGCCCGCACCCTCCTCGTCGGTCGTGTATCCGGAATCGAAGACCAACTCGCGGTCGGGTTCGGGGATCCCCGCCCCGTCGTCCTCGAAGTAGATCCCGTCCGCCAGCGTCCCGGTGGTACACGTAACCTCCTCGTCGGGACCCGCCCGGTCGCCCCTCGAGCCGTGTTCGACGGCGTTGTCGAGCAGGTTCTCGAAGAGCTGTTTCAGGCGGTCGGCGTCGGCTTCGAGCCGCCTGGAGTCCTCGATCCGGAGCGTCGCTCCGGGTGTTTCGACGACGCTCCAGGCCGACCGGACGATGTCCTCGAGTGAGACGATACCGGTCGGCTCGATCTGTCCCGGCTGTTCGGCCAGCACGTTCGTCTGGTCGACGAGCGTGTCGATCCGATTGAGCGCCCTCTCGACCGTCTCGATGTGGGACCCCTCGCCGGTCTCCCGGTGGAGTTCGATCGAGCTGAGGGCGACGGTGATCGGGTTCCGCACGTCGTGGGTGATCAGATCCCTGATGTTCTCGAGCTGTTCGTTCCGCCGTTTGAGGTCCCGCTCGCGCGCCTTCAGGGCCGTTATCTCACGGGTGTTGACCACGAACCCGGAGACGATCTCGTCGTCCAGCAGGTTCGTCCCCCGGGATTCGATGACCCGCTCTCGGTCGTCGGAACTGTTGAGCCGGAACTCGACGACCGGGTCCATCTCGGGGTCCTCGACGGCCTCGAAGAACGTCTCCATCACCTCCTTTCGGTCCCCGGGGTGGACGTAGTTGAACACCGAATCGCCGATCAGCTTCCCGCGGGGGTAGCCGATGATGTGTTCACACGGCGAGACGTACTCGAAGCGGCCCTCCGCCGAGACGATCGAGATGAAATCCGAGGAGTTCTCGACGAGCTTGCTGAACTTCCGTTCGGAGCGTTCCAGTTCCCGCCGCGTGCGGTACTTCTCGACTGCATGGAGCAGTCGGTTCGCCAGCACCGAGTACTGGCTCGATCCGGTTTCCTTCTGCAGGTAGTCCGTCACGCCCGCCGAGATGGCGCGGCTCGCGATCTCTTCGCTCCCTTTGCCGGTAAAGAGGATGAAGGGTATCTCGGGGTACTGCTCCCGCACCTCCTCGAGGAACTCCAGCCCGTTCATGGGGGGCATGTCGTAATCGCTGACGATGGCGTCGACGTCGATCTCCCCCGTCGACAGCTCCGAGGCCGCCTTGTCGGCCCGGGTTCTCGTCAGGACCTCGAAGCGATCGCGCTCCCGCTCGAGAAACGTCGCCGTCAGATCGAGCAGGGATCCGTCGTCGTCGACCGCGAGAATCGTCACCGGGTCGGTCGTGGGCTGTTCGGTGACCAACTCGACGTCCGACTCCGGCCGTTCCCGCTCGTGTTCACTCATTGGTGTGGTGGGCGACGATACGTTCGAAGTACGGGACCATCGCTTCCTCCGCCTGCTCCCAGTGGCGGCGCGTGTGCATGTCGTGGAGCTCGACGGCCAGGGCGTACCTGAGCGCCTCGGGCCCCGCGCCCGACCGGCCCTCCTTCGGTTTGCCGGGGTAGGCCGGGTCCCCGAGGGCGGTCCGGAGCTCCAGCAGCTGGGCCCGCTGAAACGGCGTCCAGTAGTCCCCGCCCGTCTTGTGTCGCCGCCACGCCTCGGTCTTGAACCTCGCGTACTCCCCGTCGATCCCGAGGGCGGCCGCCCGTTCTCTGAACTTCCGCCGAACGGAGCTCCAGTCGGCGTCGGCGAGTCCGTCCCGATCCAGCGTCCCGTCCCGCAGGTACCGCAACTCGAGGTCGTCTTTCGCCCACAGCGCCCCGACGAGGGCGTCGGCGGCCAGTCGGACGTCCTCCGGGGTACTGTTTCGAAACTGCAGTGCGTCGACGAACTCGAAGGCATCCAGCGCCGCTTCCCTCTCGCCGCGATCGTGTGCGAGGAACCCCTGGCAGATCTTCCGGGCCATCTCCCGTGGAGCGTCGTCTAAGGAAACCGAGGGATCGGCAAACGACGTCGATCGTCCCTCCTGCATGGTATATACAGTGGTGCTCACTTCGAATACAAAACAGTTTATATAGAATCATAATACATTATAGACTGCGTCGCCGGGATAAGACCCCTTTCCATCCCAGCGACGGGGTTCAAGTAGCGTGAGACCTAATGGGAGAGTATGTCAGACAGCGCCGCCCGCGAACTCGGCCGCAAGAGTTCCGGGCTCTCGACGCGTGTGTCGGTCGTCCTCTTTGCCCTCCTTGCGGTCGGCGTAGCGGTCTGGTTCGGCGCGGTCGAACTCGACCCGCTCACGGTCGCCGGGCTGGCGCTGCTTTTCGTCGCCGTCGCCGCCGTCTACAGCGCCGTCAAGATCGTCGAGGCCTACGAGAAGGAGGCGCTGACAGTCTTCGGCGAGTACCGGGAACTCCTGGAGCCGGGATTGCACTTCGTCCCGCCGTTCGTCTCGAAGACCTACCCCTTCGATATGCGGACCCAGACGCTCGACGTGCCCCGCCAGGAGGCGATCACCGAGGACAACTCGCCGGTGACCGCCGACGCCGTCGTCTACATCAAGGTGATGGACGCAAAGCGGGCCTTCCTGGAGGTCGACGACTACCGGACCGCGACCTCGAACCTCGCCCAGACGACGCTGCGGGCCGTGCTGGGTGATATGGAACTCGACGAGACGCTCTCGAAACGCGAGAAGATCAACCGCCGCATCCGGCACGAACTGGAGGGGCCGACCGACGAGTGGGGCGTCCGCGTCGAGGCCGTCGAGGTCCGGGAAGTAAACCCCTCACCCGACGTCCAGCGGGCGATGGAACAGCAGACCTCCGCCGAGCGCAAGCGGCGGGCGATGATCCTCGAGGCGCAGGGCGAGCGTCGCTCGGCGATCGAGAAGGCCGAGGGCGACAAGCAGGCGAACATCCTCGAGGCGCAAGGTGAAAAGCAGGCGAGCGTCCTCGAAGCGCAGGGCGAGGCCATCTCGACGGTGCTGCGGGCGAAATCCGCCGAGTCGATGGGCGAACGCGCCATCATCGAACGCGGGATGGAGTCCCTGGAGACGATCGGGCAAGGCGAATCGACGACGTTCGTCCTCCCGCAGGAGCTCACCTCCCTTCTGGGCCGGTACGGCGAACACCTCACCGGCGGCGACGTCGGGGGCGGTTCCGGGCTGGAGTCGCTGGAGTTCGACGAGGGGACCCGCGAGATGCTCGGGATCGACAGCATCGAGGAGTTGGCGGCCGGGAACGGCGACGTCGATCTGGATCTGGAGATGGAGAGCGCCGACATCGAGAGCGGCGACATCGAGAGCAGCGACATCGAACTCGAAGACGAGATCGAATAGCGCCGCCCGAGACGACCCGATATGACCAGCGTCGACGATCGAATTCTCCGGTACGCGCCGCCGCCGCGGGCCGTCGACTGGTCGATACTCGGCTGTGTCCTCTTTGCGGTCGGGTCCGGACTGTACTCGTTCACGGTCGGTCGGCCCGACGGCTTCGGGTGGCTGTGGCTGTGGGCGCACCGTGCCGTCGGGCTCGCGCTTTCGGTCTTGCTCGTTTTCAAGCTGGTCCGCGTCCGGGACCGGCTCACGGATCCCGACCGGCGCCAGCCATCGACAGCGCTGTCGGTCGCGACCGGGGTCGTCGCCGTCGCGACGCTTGCGACCGGGGTCGTCTGGGGGGTCGTCGGGCTGGTCTGGGTCGCCGTCTGGCCGCTTCTCGCGGTTCACGTCGGTCTCGGCTTGCTTTTGATCCCGTTCGTTTTCGCCCACATGACGACGCGGTTCCGGCTTCCCCGGCGGCGCGATATCGCCGAGCGCCGAACCGCGCTGAAGTACTTCGGCCTGCTCGCGGCCGGCGGGCTCGTCGCCCGGATCGGGGACGGCCTCGCTCGCGCCGCCGGCGTGGCGGGTGCGAATCGGCGGTTCACCGGCTCGAAACCGACCGAGGGGTCGGGTAACGGTTCCTTCCCGGTGACGATGTGGGTCGCCGACGATCCCGAGCCGGTCGTCCCCGGCGAGTACACGCTGACCGTCGAGGGGCTCGTCGAAACGCCGCTTTCGATCGGGTACGACGCTCTCCTCCGGGAGCCCGAAACGACCGAGGAGGCACTTCTCGACTGTACGAGCGGGTGGTACACCGTTCAGGAGTGGGGCGGCGTCCGCATCGGCAGACTGCTCGATGCGGCGGGGATCGAGGATCGGGCGACCCACGTCCGGTTCGTCTCCGTGACCGGCTACCGGTGGTCGCTGCCGACCGCGGAGGCACGCGAGGCATTGCTCGCGACCCACGTCGGCGGCGAAGCGCTCACCCACGGCCACGGCGCGCCGGCACGCCTCGTCGCGCCCGGACGCCGGGGGTTTCAGTGGGTCAAGTGGGTCGAGCGGATCGAGATCCGCGACCGGGGCGATCCCGCCCAGTGGGTCGTGACGCTCGTCAGCGGGTTCGAGTGATCGGTGGCCGCGACTACTCGTCGGTCGAAACCAGATCCCGGTGCCGGAAGACCACCGGGAGCGTCTCCCCGCTTTCGGCGTCCTCGAGGCGGTAGGCGGCGCGTGCCAGTTCCCGATCGGGATCGGGGTCGGTTTCCGGGTCGGGGTCGGGATCGGAATCGTCGGCGAAGACGTGAACCACCCGGCCGACCGTCTCTTCGAAAGGGCTCTCTGCGTCCTCGTCGGCGAGTCGGACCCGGACGCGGTCGCCGACGTCGTAGGGCTCCTCGGGGGGCGTTGGAGTGTCGGTCATGCGGGCCGTTCGGCGGATTCGGCGTCGTCCCGGTTCCGGGATTCCTCGATATGCTCGTAGTAATAGGCAAGCGCCGTGTGGACGTCAGAAAGCGACAGCGCGGGATACAGTTCGACGATCTCGTCGGGCGAGTAGCCGCTGTGCTCGTAGGCGCTCGCGATGTTCCAGATGCGAATCCCTGTCCCCCCGATAGCGGGGGCTCCGTCGCTGTGTTCGGGACCACGAACGATTTCGGTCACACCCCCTCGTTTGTATCCTCTCGTATTTAAATTCGCGTCTCGACCTTTTTCTGCGTCGGGTTTCCTCGCTCGCTGCGGGAACCACTCCTTGAAAAACGTCGATGAAAAAGGCCGACCGTTCCCTTCGGTCACGTTCGGTCAACCGCTCGGTCGCGTCGCTCCCTCGCGGACGCTGCTTTTCGACCGCCTCCTCGACGATCTCGATTTCCTCGTCGGTCAATCCGTACAGTTCGTAGACGATCTCGTCGATCAGATCGTCGGTGCGCTCGATCTTTCCCTCCAGTTCCTCTGCCCTCGATTTCGTCTGCAGATAGCTCTTCAGCCCCTCCCGAACGTCCCCGACGGCGGGCAGTGTCAGCTTTCGAAGTCGATCGACGAGCGAGTTGGTCTTCGTCGCCGTCTCCCGGAACTCGGCGAAGCCGCCGGCCTCCTCGACGGCGACGGGGACGAAGTGTTCGGTTAGCTAACGACGGACTCCAGTATCGTCCGAAGCTCTGTTTCGACTTCCGACGCCTGTAGGATCCTGATCGAGCGCTGTTTGTCGAGTGGTGCTGTCTCGCTTTCCTCGATGTCCTGAACGACGAGCAGGCCGTTCCAGCCGGAGCCGAAATACGCCGAGTCGTCCTCGAAAACGAACTCTCCACCGTCACGGAGGAACGCCAAATATTCGAGCGTCTCTTTGATCCCCGACCGGATCGTCTCCGGGTTCGTCGAGTTCTTGATCTCGGTGATGAGATACTCTCGACGATCATCTGTATCGACCTCGAGAACGATCACGTCGGGGCGACCGGTGACGCGACGGAATCTCTCGTCCTCGAAGTACGTCGAAAGCACTTCCCGGGTTTCACGCTGGACCATCTCGCTTCGGGTGAGGTCGGCTCTGTCCTTTTGGATGTTTTCGGGGATGAACGACAGCCCCCGGTCGCTCGCGGAGTTGTCGTGATACAGCGTGATTTCGGCCTCCTCGTCGACCATCCGGGCGACTGCCTGTGAATCGGTGGCGATCGTCGAGACGGTGAACGAATCCTCCCGTAGCGATTCGATCGCCGAAACGAACCGAAAGAGGACGTACAACTCCAGAAGAGTCTCCTCGTCGTCCGGCGTGATCGCCGTCTCCTCGAGCAGTTCGGCGACCGCGTCGGGATCGGCTTGGCGGCTCTCTCGGTAGAACCGGAGGAGCGCAGCTGCCTCGGTATATAGGGGTGTTCGGGCGTTTTCAGCCCGTCGGAGCATCCGTTCGGTCGGTTCGTATGTCTCCGGATCGCGGATGCGTTTGACGTGGACGTTCCGTTCGAACATCCGGCGCATAACGTCGACCAACTCGAGGTTATCTCGCCACCGGTCGGTGACCCATTCGTAGTCGGCCCGAAGGTATTCCGCACAGTCCTCCAGCGTCGTATAAATCACCGCGAGCAGTCGTTTGAGAACGAGGTTCTCGGCGATATCGTAGCTCTCCGAGCGGTCCTCACAGACGAACAGCGTACTGTCGTGGGGATTCCTCGAGTATCGCCGTTTCACCGTCGCCGGCCAGTCGACCCGCCCATCGACGGTGCCACGCGAAACCGTCCGTGTGGTCTCGGTCCCCGTCCTGACGCTCCGGAGGCGCTCCGGCAGTGCCTCGACGAACGCGACGACGTCCGGTTTGAGGATGAAGTGGAGCCGAACGAGCGTCCCGTAGTCGTCGAAGCGTTCGTCGAGACCGTCGGGTTTGAGTTCGCTTGCCACGTGGCTCTCGGGGAACGAGCCGTGCATCACGTACGCCAGGATGTCCCTCGACAGCCCGGCGACGAGTTCGTCTCTATCCATCGACGGCCACACCGAGTACGTCCCCGGCCAGCCGATACAGCCGGGCGCGGTCAACGGTCCCGGTCTCGGCGATCCGGGAGACGATGCGGCTCCGGTTCGGGACACCCTCCAGTTGCGGAAACGCGTAGCTAGCGACTGCGCCGGTGAGAGCTACCCGGCGGTCGGTGTTCCGACCGCTGACGTGTGAGAGGACGTCCCCGACGATCGCGGGGCCGATATCCCGACCGTCTTCCGTCGCGTTGACGGCGAACCAGATCTCGCCCACGTCCCGGAGTGTCGCGGCATCGGCGTCGATCCCCCACACGTCGGCGTACGATCGGACCAACTCGCCGCTTGCCTCCCGGTCGGCGGGAACCTCCGGCGCGTCGACGTGGACGAACGCGAAGCGTCGCATGAACGCATACGAGAGTTCGTACAGCGAGGTCTTGTCGTAGGAGTTCATCGTCGCGAAGATACGCCACGATTCGGGGACGACGTAGCGGTGGGATTCGAGACTTCCCTCGAAACCGGACGCGGGGACGATCTCGATCTCCTCACCGTCGCGTCTGTAGGGCAACTGGACCGCCTGTCCCGACAGGAGGGTAAAGAGCTGGCCGAACGACTTGTCGATGTCGGCGCGGTTGATCTCGTCGATGACGAGCAGTTCGTTTCGCTGGCCTTCGTCCTTTTTGAACCGTCGGAGGACCTGCCCCGGCTCGAACGAGAGGTTCTCGCCCTCGGCTTCGCCGGGCATGTAGCCGCCGACCGTTTCGAACGTCGACCAGTCGGCCGTCGCCGTCGTCAGCTGCTGGCCTGTATAAATAGCCGGGAACTCGGAGACTAGATGCGAACACAGAAGTCGGGCGATCTCGGTCTTTCCGGTCCCCGGCGGCCCGGTGAACACCAGGTGCTTGCCCGCGTTCAGCGCGGCGTTTATCTGTTCGGTTAGCTCCTCGAGTTGCCCGTCGGGGAAATAAAGCGAGTCGAAGACTGAACTGGAAATATCGACTGTCGGGGTCGCATGGATGTCCGGCTCCGATCCCGTGTCCGGGGTTGATCGTTCGTGGACGGGGGATTCGCCGTGAATCAGGTTCTCGACGGAGCCGTACCGGCCACGGATCCCGCCGATCCCCATCTCGTTCAGCGGGCTGAAACCCATGACGTAATCGATGTCGTGGCCTGCGAGGTCGTGGATCTCGGCCGAGTCGATTTCCGTCTCGATCGGACGTTTTAAGTAGATGATACAGACCCACGGCTTTCCTTCCTCGTGGTTCGGCCAGATCTCGCGGCCGAGCGGTTCGTTCTGTTCGGTGGAGATCACTTCGGCGGCGTGATCGTACTGCCCGTCGTTATAAAACAGGAGGTAGTCGCCGGGGTCGATCTTCCGCCACGTTCCCGCAACCGTCTCCTTCGTCCCCCACATCCGGACGGTCTCGCCGGACGGATACGCATCCGAGTGGGGGACAACCTCGGATTCGGAGAGCCCATCGCGGACGGTCCGCCGGAAGTTCTCCTGTGCAGCGGCGTTCCCGTAGGGGGCGAGAAAGACAGCCGGCCCGTCGTATGCCATTAGGTGTCGATGTCCCGTCGTCAGTATAAAAGTATGCGACGGTGGTGGCGACGTTTATCAATAAAAACGGGGGAAGTGCCCGCGTGATGCTAGCGAGGAAGAACCCAGAGGCGCGCTGTCGGGACTGTGGTTCGCCGCTGTTCTACGGACTCAAACCGGAGCCGACCGGTTGGAAGGTCCAGTACGTCTGTCCGCCGCCGGAGGGCTGTGGACGGGAATTCGTCCCCGGACGGATCGCTCGCTCGTCGGTTGGAAGCGAAGACGAGGCCTATGAACGCGCCCGGAAACTCGGACAGACATTTAAATAAAAGTTCGATCCGATAAACCTCAGTTGTCTTAAATCAAGCACAATTGTTTTACGCCCGGGTTCAGTTGTTACGGCATGGCACGCATAGCGCTTCCACACGACGCCAGGGCCGGGCCGACGAAGCCCGAGGTCCGGTCGGTCACGCTCGGGAAGCTCGAGTTGACCGACGCCGATCACTTCGTCGAGGTCGGCTCCTGTACCGGCGCGGTCACGATCGAGGCCGCCCGGGCGGCCGGCCGCGTGACGGCGATCGAGCGCAAGCCCGAGCGGCTGGAGACGACACGGAAAAACCTCGCAGCAAACGGGATCGAGGGCGTCGAGCTGATCGAGGGGGAGGCCCCCGACGCGTTGCCCGACGACGCCGACGCGCTGTTTCTGGGCGGTTCGCGGAACTACGCTGGGGTGCTCGATCACGCCGCCGAAACCGGCATCGACCGGGTCGTGATGAACGTCTCGCGGCTCGAGGTGGCCGGCGACGCCGTCCGGGCGTTCCGCGAGCGCGAGCTCTTCGAGGAGATCGTCCAGATGCAGGTCTCGACGGGCTATGAACTCGCCGGCGCGACGAGTTTCGACTCCGACAACCCGGTGTACGTCATCTCGGGGGGAGCGGCGTGACGCTGTACGGCGTCGGGCTCGGCCCCGGCGACGCCGGGCTGATCACGGTCAGAGGCCGGGAGATACTCGAGTCCGCCGACGTGGTCTACACGCCCGGCCGGCTCTCCCGCGCCGTCGCCGGCGAGTACGTCGACGAGGACCAGCTGGGCGATCTCGATTTCCCGATGACGCGCGACGAAGAAAAGCTCAGACGCGCCTGGAAGGCCGCCGCCGCCGAAATCGCGCCGACGGCGAAAGGCGGAACGGCGGCCTTCGTCACGCTCGGCGATCCGAACGTCTACTCGACGTTCGGGCACCTGTGCCGGACGCTCGATCGGTTCCACCCCGAGGTCGACCTCGAAGTGATCCCGGGTGTCTCGACGGTGACGGCCTTCGCGACGGCTTTCGACGTCGAGATCACGGCCGGTTCGGAACTCGTCCTCCGGGAAGCCGATGGCGGGGCGGCCCCAGTCGGCCCCGACCGGCTCGTTCTTTTCAAAGTGACGGACGTCCCGGCGACTCACGAGGGGCTGATCGAGGCGGGCTACGAGGTGACCTACGGCCGGCGGCTGTTCATGGAGGGCCAAGAGACGGTCGTCACCGACGATCCGTCGGAACTGGCCGAGCGGGACTACTACACCGTCGCCTACGCCGAGAAACCCGACGCCGGCGAGGAGCCCGCGACGGCGGCCTTCGGCGAGGAGACGACCGCCGACGGCGGACAGATCGCCGAACAGCTCGCGGCCGCCGAATCCGCGGGCGACGGCGAGGCTTATCGCGACGCCGACGGGGACACGACAGAACAATGAGCGAAAAGCAAAACGACGACACCGACCCACAGACGGCGATCGACGCCCAGCGCGAGAAACACGCCCACGAGCGCGACGATCGGGTCTACGAGCACGCCGCCGGGGACGAACAGGAGGGGATCCCCTTCATCGGCGCGGGGCCGGGCCACCCCCGTCTCTTGACCGTCGCCGGCAAGGAGGCCCTCGAGGCGGCCGATCTGGTCGTTCACGCCGGCTCTCTGGTCAACAGCGAACTGCTTTCGGCCTACTGCGATCATGCCGAGTTGGTCAACAGCGTCGGCAAGGACCTCGAGGAGCTGATACCCCTGATGCGGGACGCCTACGAGGCGGGCCGCGAGGTCGTCCGGCTCCACAGCGGCGACCCGGCGATCTACGGGGCCGCCTTAGAACAGATGGACGCCCTGGAACACGAGGGCGTCCCCACGTATCTCGTTCCCGGCGTCACCTCGGCCTTCGCCGCGAGTGCGACGCTCCGGACGCAGTTGACCCTTAACGAAACCGCGAATCACGTCGCGTTCACCCGCCCGCAGGGCAAGACGCTCGATGCCGAGGACGACCACATCGCCGAGTTCGTCGGGATGGGCGACGTGACGACCTGTCTGTATCTCGGCACCCACGCGGTCGCGGACACGATGGACCGACTGCTGGAGTCGGGGGCCGACCCCGACACGCCGGTGACGGTCGTCTATCACGCCTCCTGGCCCGACGAGGACATCATCGAGGGGACAGTCGAGACGATCGGCGGGAAGCTCGAAGCGGCGGGCTATCGGGCCTCGGCGATGGTGTTGATCGGCGACGCCGCCGCGGGCGCCGGCTACGAGCGGTCGTATCTGTACGGCGAGTGGGCGAACAGAAGCGAGAGCGAGAGCGAGAGCGCATCCGACGATTGAAACCGAAACCATGAGCACTGACACGAACACCGACAACGACGCCGACACCGGAACCGACGAGGAAAACGACACGGGCGGCGGCCACTGCTCGACGCCCGACTCCGACGGCGAAGTCGCCGAGGAGATCGCGATCATCAGCTTCGAGCGGAAGCTGCCCGTCGCCGAGGAGATCCGCGAGGAACTGGCCGACGAGTACGTCGCGATAGACATCCTCGAGTATCACGGCGACGTCTTCGAGGAACACTGGGGCGAGTACGATTGTTTCGTCGGACTGATGGCCTCCGGCATCGCGATGCGGAAGACGGCCGGGCTGCTCGACGACAAGTGGGAGGACCCCGCCGTCGTCGTGATCGACGAGGAGCTGACGTGGGCGATCCCGCTGACCGGCGGCCACCACGGCGCCAACCAGGTCGCCCACGACCTCTCGCAACTGGGGGCGGTGCCGGCGATGACGACCGCCTCCGAGGCGGCGGGCAAACAGGGGATCGAATCGAAAGCGAAGGCGCTGGACGCCCACGTCGTCAACGGCGATTCGACGGTCGCGACGAACCTCGCCGTCCTGAACGACGACCTCGACGTCGTCGAACGCCTCGATGGCCCCCGCGCCGTGCTGGTCGGCGACGACGTGACCGTGATGAAGCGGAACGACGAGGGGGTCGTCCTCGGGACGGGCACCGTCAGCGGCGTCGAGAAAGGACAGGTGCTGGACGCCTGGGAGGCCGCACTCGATGATCTCGGTTTGGACTTCTCGGACGTGGAGTTCGTCGCCACCGCGACCCGAAAGGAGAGCGAGGAGGGCCTCTATGAAGCCGCCAGGGAGATCGGGGCGGGGGTCGTCCTCTTCGAGAAGGAGACGCTTTTCGACCACGAGGGGCCGACGCCCTCGCGGTCGAAGGAACTGATCGGCTGGCCGGGGATCGCCGAGGCGTCGGCCATCGCCGGCGGCCGCGAGCACGAACTGGCCCGAGAGAAAGAGCGCTTCGACGAGGCGGTCACCGTGGCGGTGGGACGGTAATGGCCGACGAACAGCCCCCCGAGGAGTACGGCACCCTCTACGTCGTCGGGATCGGCCCCGGACTCCCCCACGCGATGACCCAGCGCGCGAAGGACGTCATCGAGACGGCCGACTGTGTCATCGCCTCGAACCTCTATCAGGAGTTCCTCCGGAAGGACGGGACGATCCCCCCGGAACCCGCCGCCGACGGCGGGAGCGTCACCGCCGCCCGCCCCGAAAGCTGGACCGACGGGACGGTCCTGACCCGACCCGACGGGACCGACCAGGAGATCGTCCGCTCCTCGATGGGCCAGCAGGTCGAGTTGACGCGGGAGGCCTTCGAGCGCGTCAGAGCGGGCCAGGACATCGCCCACGTCTCGGGCGGCGATCCGAACGTCTACGGCAAGAGCGATCTCGTCTTTCTGATGGCCGACGAGGAGGACGCCGACGACGTGCCGATCGAGATCGTCCCGGGCGTGACGGCGGCGCTGGGCGGGGCGGCGAACCTCGGCGCGCCGCTGTCGAACGACTTCTGTACGATCTCGCTTTCGGACAAGTGGCGCGGCTGGGCGGAGATCGAGGAGAAACTCCGCGCGGCGGC
>NZ_JAHLKM010000008.1:51265-94870 GCF_024449025.1 Natronomonas aquatica
GGGTTCGTCATCGTCCTTTATAACTGCTGGCGCGACCACGAGCGGGCGATCGACGTGATCCGCGAGGAGCGATCCGACGACGTGCCGGTCGCCATCTTCAACGACGCCGGCCGCGGCGCGGCCGGACGCAACCTCGAGGACGAGACCCACACGATCACGACGCTCGGCGAGACCGAGGAACACGCCGACGAAGTCGGCGGCATGGGCACCTCGATCCTCGTCGGGACCGCAGAGAGCCACGAATGGGAAAACGACTACGAGCACTACCTCGTGACGCCGCGCGGCGGCCGCGAGGTGGAGGACTTCTGATAATGAGCACCGACGACACCACAGAGACGGCGGAGGCATCGACGACGGAAACTGATTCGAGTTCGAAATGCGGCGGCGCGACGACGACTGAGAGCGACTCGACGAGCAAATGCGGCGCGTCTTCGTCCTCGGAATCGAGTTCGGGGTGTGGTGCCTCGAGTGACGACGAGGAAGAGGTCGGCGCGAGCGCCGACGATTTCAAAGCCGATCCCGGGAAACTGATCACTGTCGGGCTCGGTCCGGGACAGCCAGAGGGCATGACGGCCCGGGCGAAGGCCGCACTCGCCGATGCCGAACACATCGTCGGCTACCGGACCTACGTCGACCTGCTTCCGGACGAGATCACCGACGATGCCGAGGACATCTACTCGACGCCGATGTGCGGGGAGGTCTCCCGGACCGAGGAGGCGATCGACCGGACGCTGGCCGGCAACGACGTCGCGATCATCGGCTCGGGCGACCCGAACGTCTATGCGCTGTCGGGACTGGCGCTCGAGATCCTCGAATCGAAGGGCGGCAGCGCCGACGCGGTCGACTTCGAGGTCGTCCCCGGCGTCCCGGCCGCACAGTCGTGTGGCGCCCGCCTCGGCGCCCCGCTCGTGAACGACACCGTCTCGGTGTCGCTGTCCGATCACCTCACGCCGATGGCGGAGATCGAATCGCGGCTCGAAGCCGTCGCCGGCGAGGGCTTTACGATCGCGATTTATAACCCCTGGAGCCGCAAGCGGCGGGAAAACTTCCAGACCTGCTGTGAGATCCTGCTCGAGCATCGCGACCCCGACACGCCGGTCGGGATCGTTCACGGCGCCTCCCGCGACGACGAGGAGACGATGCTTACCGATCTCGAAACGCTGCCCGAACTGGGCGAGGAGGACATCATCGACATGACGACGACGATCATCGTCGGCAACGAGGACACCTACGTCTTCGAAGACCGGATGGTGACGCCCCGTGGCTACGAGACGAAATACGACTACTGACATGACAGAATACGAAATCACGGTCGACCTGGCGGCCTGCGACGGGATCTTCGCCTGTCTCGTCCGGGACGATCGGTTCGAGGAGTCCGAAGACGGGTTGGTAACGCTGCCGGACAGCGAGCGGAACGGCGACGAACTGACCGCGACGTTCGACGACGACCGGCTCTCAGACGCCGAGGACGCCGCGGCGGCCTGTCCGACTGACGCGATCGCGGTTCGGGAGGTGCCCGAAGCGTGAGTCTGGAAAACGAGCCCGGTGGCTCCTCGGACGAGACGAGCGCCGAGGCCGACCGACTCGATTTCGATGCGCCGAGCGACCTGCTCGATGCCCACCCCGAGACGGCGTACTTCTGGGGTCGAGTCATCGGTGACGGCGAGGTGACGACGGCGGGCGTCACCGTGCGGACGACCGACGAGGTGGCCGCCGACCGGCTCGCGGCGATCGCCGGGGCCGACGCCGTCGATCACGATACTATCGAACGAGAGTACGCCCACGACACCTCGATCACCCGCAGCGAGGACAGCTACACGGTCCAACTCCACGGCGCCGTCGGCGACCGCGCCGCCGCGGCCTTCGGGCTGCCGCTTTCGGGAGCGTCGGGCGGGTACCGACTCGACGCGCTCGCCGATCACGACCGCCAACTCCTCCGCGGCCTGCTCGAGGGCTGTGGCACCGTCTGTTTCAAGTCCTCCGCGGGGACCGTCGGGATCTCCTTCGTTCACGACGACCGGAAGCTCCTCGAGCGGGTCCAGTCGCTGCTCGATAAGGCCGACATCGGGGCGCCGTACGGCGGGATCTCCGAGACCTCCTCGGGCGGGTACTGGTTCGGGATCGACGACGACGCCGCGCCGGCAGTCGGCCGGTGGCTCTATGAGAACAGCGAAACGACGGGGCTTCTCGCGCCGAGCCGGCGCCGGAAGCTACGGCGGAGCATCGAGGAGGCGACTGCGTACTAATGTTAGACAGCGAAGCCGTCGTGTTGGCCGGCCACGGCTCCCGGCGGGAGAGATCGAACGAACAGGTCCGCGAACTGGCCGCCGGACTCGAGGGGCGGCTGGGTCTGCCGACGAACGCGGGCTTTATCGAACTCGAAGAGCCCTCGATCGCCGAGGCGATCGCCTCGCTTGCGCCCTCGGTCTCGGACGTCACCGTCGTCCCGCTGTCGCTTTTCGCCGCCAGCCACGTCAAGGCGGACGTCCCGCTGGTGGTCAACGAGGCGCGGGCCGAACACGATATCGCCGTCCACAGCGGCCGGCACCTCGGCGTCCATCCGGCGATCGTCGAGCTGCTCGACGATCGGGTCGCCGAAGTCGAGGACGACCTCGGCGTCGATCGAACCGAAGACGACGTGCTGGTCGTCCTCTGTGCCCGCGGTTCCTCCGATCCGGACTCGAACGGCGACGTCCACAAACTGGCGCGTCTGCTCTATGAGGGCCGCGATTTCGCCGACGTCGAGGCCGCGTTCATCGGTGTGACCGAACCGCTCCTCGAGGACGCCCTCCATACCGTCTCGAAACGGCGCCCCGACGCCGTCGTCGTCGTACCCTACATGCTCGGCGACGGGGTGTTGACCGGCCGGATCCGCGAGCGGACCGCCGAGTTCGACGACGAGTATCCCTACGCCGTCGCCGGCTGTGGCGACCCGCTCGGCACCGACGAGCGCCTGCTGGAGGTGCTCGCCGACCGCTTCGAGGAGGCCCGCAGCGGCGACGTCTCGATGTCGTGTGACACCTGCAAGTACAAAGTCGAGATGGACGGCTTCGAGGCCGACGCCGGCGGCGCGCGGGCCATGCTGCGCGCGATGACTCACCGGGCGGCCCACGAGGACCGCTCCGACGTCGGCGAGGACCCCCACGCCCACGACGCGCCGGACAAACACGTCGCCGTCTGCACGAACCGGACCTGTGCCGGCCAGGGTGCCGTCCAGGTGTTAGAACGGCTCCGCCAGGCGGTCGACGGGCTGGACGTCGACGCCCGGATCACCCGCTCGTCGTGTCTGGATCGCTGCGGCGAGGGGCCGAACGTCGCCGTCTACCCCGACGGCGTCTGGTACGGCTCCGTCGAACCGGACGACGCCGACCGGCTGGCGGCCGCTATCGACCACGACGGAATCGTCTCCGATCTCGTCGATCAAACCCTTTAGTTATGACCTGTCACGAAATCGAAGCGCTCCGACTCGGCCTGATGAACAGCCTCGGCGTCGGCGACGACGCCACACGGAAACACGCCCGCGAGGAACTCGGCGAGAGCCCCGAACCGCACATCGCCGCGCTCGCCGACGCCGACAGCCTCGCCGCCTGTCGACGACACCTCGATACCGCCCTTGTCGAACTCGAATCGGAGGTCGCGGCGACCGATGAGGCCGATCCCGAGTACGACTACCTCCGGGGGCGGGTGGTCGCCGTCAGGGACGCAGCCGGCGCGCTCGACCGTCTTTTGGACCACGGCGGGGCGTTCCTGGAAGACCTCGGCGACAGCCACCACACGCTCCACGAGACGTTCCCCGTCGATGAGTGACACGCCCCGTCCCCCGGGATCGTCCCCCACTGGCCGTCGGATCGATCTCGGTGACGTCGACCCCTGCGGCTCCCGGCAGGCCGGCCGTCGGTCGGGCGTGACGCTGACCGAAGCGGGACCTGTCGTCGGGCTCGCCTCCGGCACCGTCGAGGCGTTCGATCCCGACGGGACCCGGCGGTGGTCCTTCGAGGGGTCCGGAAGCGCGATCACGCTCGTCCCCTTCGAGGGGGGCGTGCTGATCGGCGAACGATCGGCCCGGGGCGGAATTCGCCTGCTCGTAGACGGCAACGAGCGGTGGCGACACGACGCCGCCGACGTTCTCGGCGAGCCGACCAAAGAGACGCGGTTTTTCCTGCCGATGGTCGTCGACGCCGCCGTCTCGACAGACACGGCCTACGTCGCTGCCAGACGTTATGAACGCCGCGATGGGGAGCGGCACTTCGAGAGTTCGGTGTACGCGCTCGCGCCCGACGGGTCGGTTCGGTGGCGCTACGACGCCGACGCCTCGCCGATCGCGCTCGCGCCGTTCGACGGCGGCGTCGCGGTCGCGTACAACCGCTGTCCGGGGGCCCACGACGACGGGCTCGTCGTCCTCGATGGCGACGGTGCAACGCGATGGACGTGGGATCCCGACCGGAGCGCGACCCGCCGGGTCGGCGACGTCGCGGCGGCCGGCGGTGACCTCGTCGTGACGAGCCACGCCGACTACTGCGGCTATCGGCTCGCCGCTGGGGACGTCCGCTGGCGGGTCGATCTCGGCACGCCGCGGCCGGAGGGCGACGAGGTGTACACGTACCCGAACCACGTCCACGCCGACGGATCCGGCGTCGTCTTTCTGACCGGCAACTCCTTTCCGAGGGAGGGCCGCGAAACCGACGAACGACACCCGAACGAACAGTCGGCGTTCGGCTACACGCCCGACGGTGAACGGTGCTGGCACGCCGACGTGGGTGGGTTCTGCCACGAAATCGCGACCGACGGCGATCGGCTGCTCGCGCCCGTCGCCCAGCACTTCCGGGATCGCGATCCGGGCGTCCACGGCTTTCGTTTCTTCGAGGTCTCCGAGGGGCTCCTCGAGAGCGGCCCCACCGACGGCGTCCTCACGGCAGCGGCCCTCGAGGACGGCCGCCGGGCGCTGATCGAAGAGCCCGTAAAATACCACGACGAGGGGGCCGTCCGCGGCGAGTACGCACTGTTACTGCTGACCGGGGCGGACTGACCGCCCGCTCACTCGCCGTTATACATACCCGTCCGGAACGCTCCCTCGGTCCGGGCGACGGCGGCCCCACAGACCGGGTGTTCGAAACCCCGTTCGTAGAGTTCCCGGGCCATCGCGTCCGGTTCGGTCGCTTCGAGCGTCGTCGCCTCGGGGCTGTCCTTCTCGTAGGTGGCGACGAGCGTCGGCTCCCCGAGTGCCTCGACGAGAAGCGCGTCCCGCCGGACGATCCCGACGTAGCTCTCCTCGCCGACGACGCCGGCGATCCGGGGGGTGTCGTAGTCGTCCTTCTCGTAATCCAGGGCGAGCAACGACTCCGCCAGGGCGTCCCGGGGCGGATATCCGGACTCGAGTTTCTCGGTGATCGGGTCGACCTGCGTCCCGTTGCCGATCACCGCAAACTCGTCGTCTTCGGTCGTCCGCAGGCAGTTATACGAGATGTATGGGTTGTCCGTCTCCGGGGCCTCCGCTGTCGGGACGACCGTGAGCGTCCCGTCGCGTTCGATTACCTTCCGGTTCGGAAACGACCGCGAGGAGACCCGATAGCCAGCCCGATCCGGCGCGACGACGATGAACCGTCCGACGTACATACGCGTTCGTGGTGGCGACGGGAGTATGTCGGTGTCGGTTCGCCGGCGACGGAGACTCCTCTTCAGTTTCGCCTCGTGGCTGGCTTTTTATATTGTAACGAACGAGACGAAAATATGGCGACGACGACGGAGGCGGAGTGTCTCGATGCGCTCCGGGAGGCGGCCGAGCGGCTCGGCGAATCGCCGACCAAGAAACAGTATGATGAGCTTGGATTGACGCCGGCATCGACGACCATCTGTCGAATTCTCGGGAGTTGGAATGAGGCGAAAGGGCGGGCTGGACTTCGAACATATACCCAGGACGAAAACGGTGGAATAGATGTTCAGCCAAAACCCGAGTCGGTCACTATCCCCGATAACGAGGACTGGGCCGATCTCACGGCACAACAACGGTGGTACTACAAAAACAAGCAGGACCGAATCGAGACGAAGGAGTGTCGCCGGAAGCAACTCCGGGAGTGGTTCTCTCAATTGAAACGTAAACAGTACGCTTGCGAACGATGTGCCGAAGGTCGTTCGGCGGCAATCGACTTTCATCACCCAGAGTCAAAGGTCGCCGGTGTCTCTCAGATGGTCAACCACGGTTATTCAAAACGTCGTATCAGAGCCGAGATCGAACGATGTACTGTCCTCTGTGCGAATTGCCACCGGAAAGAACACGATGAGATATCGAAACCGGTGACGCCCAAGGATCCGGAGCGCATTGAGGCGACGATACGGAATACGTCGGATACCCGGATTCGCAAACAGCGTCGGGCGTGGGTTACGGCGTACAAATACCACAGCGATGGATGTGCGCGATGTGATGCCTCTGATCCTGCCTGTCTCGATTTTCATCACGAGGGAGAGAAAACGGTGGGGATCGCAAGGATGCTATCCGAGAGGCGATCGCTCGACGATATCCGCCGGGAGATCGACAACTGTGTGTTGCTCTGTGCGAATTGTCATCGCGTAGAACACCACGCCAGGAGAAAAACCGATAGCGTTTAGTTTCCCACTTACTTGGTTCCGAGTGCAGTCCATTGGGGTAGCGGCCAATCCTGTCAGCTTCTGGGGCTGACGACCCTGGTTCGAATCCAGGATGGACTATTACTTTGGGCGTTCGAATCCTTACAGCAACCGCCGTCGTCTCGTGCCGTAGACGGCCTCGACCGCCAGCGCTCGTGCCCGTCCTGGGATGGGCTTTTGCCGCTAGGGGACATTAGATCGGTATGACGAGCACACTGTTCGTTGTCAGCGAGCATGGGTACTGGGGCGAAGAATGCATCGAGCCACTGACCACGCTCGAGGAGCACGACCTCGACGTGACGGTCGCAACGCCGACCGGCGAGCCGCCGGTCGTCGACGAACGGTCGGTCGATCCCGACAACGTCGGCGAAGAAACCGCCAATCAGGTCCGCGAGGTACAGGAGAACCACCCGGAACTGAACGACCCGGTGCGGCTGGCGAAGGCGACGGCGGTAGACTACGATGCGATTGTCTTCCCCGGCGGCCACGGCACCGAATGGGACGTCAACCAGGATAGTCACGCCCGGCGCCTACTCCGGAACGCCGTCGCTGGAACCGAAGGGAAGGCGCTGGTCGTCTGTCACGCCGTCGGCCTCCTGGCGTTCACCCGCGACGACGGGGGATTCTTGGTCGAGGGTCGAGCCGTCACGGGGTTCCCAAACGAGTGGGAGGAGGGAATCGTCGACGAGGACGACCTCATGCCGGACGGACGCAAACTGCCGTACTGGGTCGAAGACGAGGTACGGGCGGCGGATGCCGACTGGGACGCCGAACTCGACGCCGACACCAGCGTCACCGTGGACGGCGATCTCATAACTGCTCGCGGGCCGGGCTCCTCCGCGCAGGCCGCCCGGACGCTGCTGGACGAACTGGACGTAGAGGCGCCCGCGGACGACTGACTGGACTCCCGGCCCGGTCGTGGAGGCGGCCGACGGATGAACTTGATGCTGTTATCACAGACTGCGAAGGCCGCCGCGAGTAACTTCGAATGAACAGGGAATCTTTCGGTTTTCTAGCGCGTACCGTCTCGAGATTCAAACATCGGAATTTCACCGCCAGGATGGACTATATTTTTCGATACCGAACCCTCGAAGCCACCGGCTCGACACGATCGACGATACCCAGTAACTCACACCAGTCCGTCTCAGTCGTCGCCGGGTACCACTTCCGGGGACCCCTGTGTCGCCTTGGGTTCGACGTCGCGCCGCCGGGCGTCGAACTCCGAGAGCCCGTAGACGATGCCGACGAGCGCGAGGACGCCGACCGGCAGCAGGACGAACGGCGTGATACGGGTAAAGCCCCACACCAACATCAGCCCGGCGGCCACCAGGACGACCGTGAACGCGTAGTAGAACTGGGTCCGGACGTGATCGATGAGGTCGGCCCCGGTGAAGGTCGACGACAGGACAGTGGTATCGGAGATGGGCGAGGCGTGGTCGCCGAAAATCGACCCCGAGAACACCATCCCGACCATGACCGCGACCATGGTGTGGCTGCCGGTGAGGTTCCAGGCGACGGGCACGGCGACCGGCGTCACGATCCCCATCGTTCCCCAGGAGCTCCCGGTCGAGAAGGCGATGAAGGCGGCGGTAAACAGCACGACGACTGGCAGGACCTCGGGGGAGAGGAACGCCTCGACGAAATCGGCGACGTAGGCCCCCGTCCCGAGGCCGCCCTCCTCGACCGGCGAAACGACGTTGCCGATGCCCCACGCGAGCACCAGGATGGTCACCGCGGTCAGCATGATCCCGAAGCCGTCGATGGTCGTGTCGACGCTTTCGCTCAGCGACAGGATGCTGTAGACGTAGCCGAGGGCGTAGGTGGTCGCCACCATGGCGAACGATCCGAAGATGAGCGCCAGGGCGTAGTCGGCTCCGGCCACCACGTCGTACAGCGACGCGCCGGGTTCGTAGCCGGTGTACAGCGCCGATCCGATGGTGACCCCGATGAGGACGACGATGGGCAGGATGAACGAGATCAGCCGGGCATCGTCGACGTTCGGCTCGCCGAGTTCGGCCTCGACGTCCTGCATCGGGCGGGCGTCGTCGCGCGTCACCTTCCCGGTCTCGGCGGCCCGGTGCTCGGCGGCGAGCATCTCCCCGTAATCCCGGCCGGTGAGGACGATGATGCCGACCATCGCGATGGCCAAGATCGCGTACATGTTGTAGGGGATGGATTCCAGGAACACCGTGAAGGAATCGGGAATCTCGCTTGCGGCCAGATCCGTCGCCTCGTACCCCGACTCGATCATCGATAGCTGGAAGGCGACCCACGAGGAGATGGCGAGCGTCGCGACCGGTGCCGCCGTCGAGTCGACGAGATACGAGAGCTTCTCCCGAGAGATGTTCAGGTTGTCCGAGATGTCCTTCATCGTGCTCCCGACGACGGCCGTGTTGGCGTAGTCATCGAAAAACAGCACGATACCCAGAAGCCACGCCGAGAGGCCGGCTTTACGCTTGGTATCGACCCGTTCGGCCGCCCAGGCCCGGACGGCGTGTGATCCCCCGAGCCGCCACATCATCGCCACCGCCGACCCCAAAAGCAGCGTGAAGATGATGATCTGAGCGTGGAAGACGCTCTCCCCGATCGCCGAGGCGATCCAACCGAAGGTCTGTCCCAGACCGACCCCGCCCGTGAGGATGACGGCCCCGGACCAGATACCGAGGAACAGCGACAGCACTGCTTTCCGGGTAACGATGGCGAGCGCGATCGCCAAGAGCGGTGGCAAGAGCGACAACGCACCGAATTCGGACATACGCGGGTAATTATCACGATATCATTTAAATTCACCTGGGTGATTTTAAATAAAGGGGCGACAAAACCGTCGCTATGGCCGCTGTACTGGTTCCCTACGACGGGTCGAAGCTCTCGACGGACGCCCTCGCGTTCGCCTGTGAGCGGTTTCCCGAGGCGGAGATCACGGCGCTTTTCATCGTTGACACGACCGTCGCCCACCAGCCCGAGCAGTACGTGGGGGTCAAACTCGGGGACATTTACGAACAGCGCGAGACAGAGGGAGAGCGGATCCTCGAAGACGCCGAGGAGTTCACCGACGAGCACGACGTCCAGCTCTCGACGGCCATACGGAAGGGCCGCCCCTCGAAGGAGATCCTCGAGTACGTCACCGAACACGGGATCGATCACGTCGTCATCGGGAGCCACAGCCAGGACCTCATCGAGCGGTTCTTCGTCGGAAGCGTCGCCGAACGCGTCGTCGACCGGATCCCGGTGCCGGTCACCGTCATCCGCTGATCCCGCGTCGGATCGGCGGCGGACCGCCCGACAGCGGTTCGATTGTTCCCCTCAATACCAGACGGTACCGGCGTCAACGTTGATGTCCTGGGCCGTCACGTTCCGGGCGCGTTCGCTGGCCAGGTAGGCGACCGTCTCGGCGACGTCCTCGGGTTCGGTCAGCCGATCGAGCGCGGTGTCGTCGGTGAAGACCTTCCGTTTCGCCGCCTCGTAGCTGATCCCCCGCTGTTCGGCCTGGTTTTCGATGACGTCCTCGATGCGGGGCCCACGGGTCGCGCCGGGACAGACGGCGTTGACAGTAACGTCGTCGTCGCCGAGTTCGCGCGCCAGCGACCGCGTCACGCCGAGTATTCCCGCCTTCGACGCCGCGTACGTGACGTCGACGCTCCCGATCTCGGCCGCGACGCTCGCGACGTTGACGATCGCTCCCTCCGTCTCCCTGAGCGGATCGACGGCCGCCGCCGCGTTGTTGATCGCTCCCTCGACGTTGACCGAGAGCACTCAGCCGATCCGTTCGGGCGCCGACTCGAGCGGCCCCGGATCGGCGACGCCCGCGGCGTTGACGAGCACCGACAGCGGCCCCAACTCGCGGGCGCCGTCGACGAGTTCCCGCGCGTCGTCCGGATCGCCCACGTCGCCCTGCAGTATCGCCGCCCTGCCCCCGTTTGATTCGACCGTCTCTGCGGCCGCCCTCGCACCCGACTCGTCGCTGTGGTACCCGACTGCGACGTCCAGTCCGTCCCTCGATAATTCCGCGGCGATCGCTCGTCCGATCGATCCCGAACCGCCGGTGAGGAGCGCCGTCCCTTCGCTCATGCTCGCCCCTTCGTGCCGCCGGAGTTAACGTTCCCGACCCGTTCGGCCGCCTTCGCGGCCGAATCACCGTCGCTCATGCGTATCGAGAGCGCAGGAACTTCCCGCCGAGGCCGACCATCGCAAGCACCATCACGCCCGCGAAGGCCACGACGAACCCCGAGAGGCCGCCGAGCCCGGAGGCGATCTGCTCGCGGATGAAGTTCCCGGCGAGTACCGCGGTGATGCCGACGAGCGTGACCCCGCCGACGTTCGCGAGCCGCGAGTTCCGCTCGGGGACGGCCTCGGAGTTCAACAGGTACAGCACCACCAGAAGCGCGAAGGGCGTCCCCACGAGGCCGAAGGCGAGTACGAGCACCAAAAGCGGGAAGAACGCGCCGCCGATGAACGCCCCGGCGGCCGAGATCAGCGCGACGGCGACCAACAGCCCCCGGTACCGCGAGTCGGAGACGTCCGTGCCCCAGCCGAGTTTGTCCGCGACGAGATACGGCGGCACGATCGTGTTCCCGCCCAGCGTCGAGACGGCCGCGGCCCACAACCCGAGCAGGAACAGCCACTCGGCGCTCGGCCCGACGAGCGGCCCGAGCGCCTGCGACGCCGAGATGGCTGTGAGCTCCCCGGCGGCGACCTCCGGGGTATGGAGGACGCTCGCCGCGACCAGAAAGACTGCGAGGCTGTAGATCCCGAAGGCGACGAGCATCGAGGACCCGACGTCGAAACTCGCGAGGCCGTAATCGCGGGCCGTCCAGCCCCGCGCCCGCATCGTGTAGGAGTGCATCGTGATCAGGGTGATATGGACCGCGCCGCCGAGGATCCCCGCCGCCACGAGGGCGCTGTCCAGCCCGCCGGGGAACCCCGGGACGACCCCGCCGGCCGCGCTCCCGACGTCGACTGGAACCACGACGAGCGAGGCCAGAAACGCGACCACGACGGCGGTGACGAGCAGTTTCGCGACGATCTCCAGGAACCGGTACCCCCGCCCGGCGAGCCCGACCGCGAGCACGAGGGCCCACGCGACGCCCCAGATCCGGGCGTCGACGCCCGTGACGGTCTCGCTCACGTCGGCGAGCGTCTTCATGATGACGAGCTGTGCCAGCCCCGCCGCCAGCACCGCATCGGAGACCAGAACCCAGGCCCACCCCTCGCCCAGGTGGGTCTCGACGGCGTCGACGATCCCGGTCTCGGTCAACAGCCCGAGCCGCATCGCGAGATACTGGGCGAGCGCCCCCGAGAGCGCCGAGAGCACCACCACCCAAAGCAACGCGTAGCCGAACGTCGCCCCCGCCGTCACGAGGGTGGCCATCGACGCCGGCCCCGCGGCGATGGCGCCCGCGATCCACGAAGGCCCCATCTCGGCGACGTACTCTCCGAGCCGTCCCCGCGAAACCGACGCGACGCCCGTGGACGTGTCTCCGCTCATGCCCGTGGGTCACCGCACCCGGGCTTAAAATTTTCTACTGGGTGGTATCACCGAGTGGTCTCCCGGGTCGTCCGCCGTATCGTCGAGCAGGGTTGTCTCGGGTATCGAGGAGAACGAGCGTCGCTAATCCGCTCCCGTGCCCGCCGTCCGACCGGAGCTTTCAGTAGACGGCGTTTCGGATATCTTTGTCGAGTTGTTCGAATGCGTTGAGATATTCGCGTCGTTCGGCGCGCAGGCGCTGGAGCTTTTGTTCGTAGTCGTCGACGTGATCTGGGACTCTGAACTGCTCGATGTCCATGCCGGGGACGGTCTGAGGGACGGTGAGTCCGATCGCGTCGTTGTCAGTCCACTCGACGGTTCCGCGGGCGATTTCGCGCAAAAGTGTCACCGACTCTTCGACGCCGATGTCTTTGGCGTCGTCGCCGAGACATCCCGTGTTGAGGAGGAAGCACTCGAGGTCGAGGTCGGTGATGAGTTGGCGGAACCGGTTGCCTTCCTCGCCCTCGGGGCCGATGATGAAGGGGTTGGTGCCGACGACACGGATCGATTCGCCGGCTTTCGAGGGGTCGCCGGCGCTGGTCTGGATGGATTCGCCGAGCATGAACGCGGCGGCGGCTTCTCCGGGCGAGAGTTTGGCGACGGGCGGCATCACGGGGTTGCGCGTGATGAAAAAGACCTGGTCGACGGATCCGAGGTCGATCTCCTCGCCGGCGGAATCGAGGTGTTCGCGGCGGATCGCTGCCCGGCCGTTGGCGGTGTATCGGTCGCTGTCGAACGCGACGGTGCCGTCCTCGTCGACGGCGACGTTTTCCAGGACGGCCGACTCGTGTGTTGCGGCGGCGTACATTTCGGGTTGTTCGTTTGGGTCGAGGCCGTGTGTTTTGATGTAGAGGCCGTTGGCTTCGCTGCCGGCGACGGTGCCGTCGGGGAGGAGGCCACAGACGTCGTCTTGGAGCATCGTCGCGGTTTCGGGCTCGTCGAGCCACAGTCCGTGGGCGGTCAGGGTGGATTTGCCGGTCGCGGACAGTCCGAGGAACAGTTGGCCGACGTCCTCGAGGTCGCCTGCGTCGTTTTTCAATCTCACTCGTTTGCTGCCGGCGTGGAGGCCGAGGCCGCCGTGTTCTTTGGCGCGGCGCATGAAGAGTCGGAGGAACGACTTTTTGGCTTCGCCGGAGTAGTCGCTGCCGAGGACGGCGGTGACGCCCGTATCGGGGAGGATGCGGATGGCGGTTTCGTCGTAGTCGGGGAGTTGGACGGTGAGGAATTCGGGTTCGGCGTCGTCGTCGTCGGCGGGTTCGAAGAGTTTCGTGACGGTGAGTGCGATGCGGGCGTAGGGTTTGGGGACGTAGTAGCGGCCGACGGAGGCGTGCTCGGGGTGGCGTCCGATTCGGCGGTCGAGACAGATCATTTCGCGTTCGCGGGCGGCTTCGAGCGCGGTATCGATGTGGGCGTAATCGGGTGCGTCGAAGGGGTCGTCGAGGGCGTTTTTGGTTTTGTCGGCACATCGGGAGCGCTGTTGGCTCACGTAGGCCGGGGCGCCGAATTCGGTTCCGGTTTCGAGGTTCCGGGAGAACGCTCGGAGTTGGTCGGGCGATGGTTGATAGACGACGTTGTCGGCGTCGGCGGGGTTGGGGAGTGCCGTCTCGGGTGACGGGTGTATCAGCCCGGAATCTGTCATCGTAGATGGAGGGGGGATCCGGAAACAGATAAACGTAGATCATCGGAGCGAGCGTGGCTGCTCTTCGCACACCGGATGGCGAGGTTCGTTCGAGCGCCCCCCGATGACGGGGTTTATTCGAGCGCCCTCCGAACCTCGGGGCATGTCGGACGACGGACGCGACGCCGAACGCATCGATACCGATCTTTTTCTCACCGTCTCGGGACCGCCGGGCTGTGGCGTGACGACGCTGTGTGAGGCGCTCTCCGAGCGGCTCGATTGTGGCTACGTCTCCGGCGGCGAGGTCTTCCGCGAGATCGCCGAGGAACGCGGGATGAGCCTCTCACAGCTCACCGCCGAGGCCAGCAGCGACGCCGAACTCGACCGCGAACTCGATCGGCGCCTCCGGGGCATCGCCGAGAAGTGGGGCGAGGCCGAGAAGGCGTTCCTCCTCGAATCGCGGCTGGCCGGCTATCTCGCGGCGGGCCACGCCGATCTGCGGATCTGGCTTGACGCCCCCGAGGAGGTCCGGGTCGAGCGCACGGCCGACCGCGAGGAGGTCTCCGCGGAGATGCGGGTCCGGGAGGTCATCGAGGAGAAGCGCTACGCCGCCTACTACGGGGTCGACCTGAGCAACCGCTCGTTTTACGATCTCGCGATCAACACGGCGCGGTGGAGCCCGGCGGGAACGCTCGAACTCGTCATGAGCGCGATCAAGAACTACGATCCCGAAGCCAACGAGGGTGCCTTCGACACGCCGGAGCTGAATCTGTAGGACACGACCCGCGCTCTGCGGCGACCGGGACGCCTATACCGTCGGCGGCTCTCGCCTCGGGTAATGGCAGACGGATCGGACCGACGGGGCGTCTCCCGTCGCCGCCTCCTCGCGGGGTTCGGCGCGGCGTCGCTCGGCGCGATCGGGTGGCATCGACTCCGGGGTGAGTACGACCGATCGGGGGCCGATTTCGACCCCGAGATCCTCCCGTACGACGAGACGTACCCGGACGACGACGGGATCACGATGTTCAGACGCGGGCTGCGTCGGCTCGGATACTACCCCGACGCGGTCGTTCCAGACGCCGTCGAGATCGAGTGGTCGATGCCGGTCAACGGGATCGGCCACACCGCCGCCAAATCGAGCCCCCGGCCGACCCCTGACGGCGAGACGGTGTTGATCCCCTCCGATACGGGCAAACTGCACGCGGTGACCCCCGACGGCGAGAAGCGATGGACCGTCGAGACGGGCGCATCGAGAAGCCTCGGCTTCCACGGGACGCCGCTTGTCGTCGACGGGACGGCCTACATCGGCGGCTACGACGGCTCGATGTACGCCTACGACGTCGAGACGGGCCGTCGCGTCTGGAAGACCTCGAACTGGCGGCTCCACGGGGCGATCGCGATCGGCTCGAGCCCGGCCTACTGGGACGGCGTCATCTACGTGGTCGCCGAGTACAACTACCCCTGGCAGGAGCCCTCGGGGACGATGTGGGCCCTGGACGCGACGACCGGCAAACCGCTGTGGAACGACAGCCGCCTGTGGGGAATGCCCCACCCTTCGCCGGCGATCGATCCCGCGACCGAACGGATGCTGATCGGCTCGAACGACGGGGTGTGTTACTGCTGGGAGTTCCCCTCGCTGGAACCGGCCTGGGAGTTCCAGACCGGCGCCGAGATCAAGGGGACGATCCCGACCTACGAGGGCGGCGCCTTCGTCGGCTCGTGGGACGGCAACTTCTACCGGCTCGATCTGGCGGACGGCACCGAGGAGTGGCGCTTCGAGACCGACCGGATCATCATGTCCAACCCCGCGATCGACCCCGACACCGGGATCGTCTACGTCGGCGGCGACGACCGGTACGTTCACGCGCTGGACACCGAAACCGGCGAGGAGCTGTGGTCGACCCACGTCGGCGGGACCGTCCTCGGGTCGCTCACGGTCACCCGAGAGACCGTGCTGGTCGGCTCCTACGACACGCACCTGTACGCTCTGGACAAGGCCACCGGCAAAGTGCGTTGGCGCATCGAGGGCGTCGGTCACGTCACCAGCGCGGCCGTCCCCCACGACGACGGCGATCGGATCTTCTTCGCCGAGCGGGGCGACATCTCGGGGTACTGGAGCGACGATCCCTTCCAGCTCCACGAACCCGGCCACGCCTACAGTCTCGTCCCCGCGTGAATCTGAAGACATATACCGCCGGCGGGGGCTATTCCGATCGTATGCGACGCCGAGCCCTCCTCGTCGCCGTCGGCAGCGCAGCCCTCGCGGGCTGTCCCGATGGCGACGGAAACGACGACACGACAGACGACTCGACTGACGACCCGAACGGGAACTCGACTGACGACCCGAACACGTCCGACGGCTCGACCGGAGACGGCTCGACCGGCGAGGACGAGATCCCCCTGATCGCCTCGGCTGATCTCGCCGGCGAGTGTCCGGCGTACCCGGACGATCACGTCATCTGTTACGACGCGATCGTCGCCCACGAGCGTGACATCGGGGCGTTCGAACTGGTCCTCGAACCCGGGGCGGAGACGGCCGAACGCGGGGCAGCGATCGCTTTCGAGTTCGCCAACCGGTCCGAACGGCGGTTCGCGACGAACTTCTACAGGCGGTACGAGGCGAGTGCCTCGGGGCTTGACCCCGGGGGTGAAGCCGACAGTGGCCGACCAGCCGCCGGGATGTCTCTCCCGGCCCACTGGCCCACGGTATCGAAATGTTTACTTCGATCGAATCTGAATGAGTGCGTATGGGCCAGACAGAAATGGAATGTTACCCGACTGTCCGTGACCGGGGACAGGTCACGATTCCCGAAGATGTGCGCGAACCGCTCGGTATTGAACCGGGCGACCGAATCAAACTCACTGTCGAACGACTGGACTAACTCAGATGGATGTAACGCTTCGCTGTCGTGCATATCCCGACGAGGAAACTGCCAGCGAAGTCGTTCGAAACGGCTTCGCCGTTTCGTGATGACGAAAGAGCTTCGCTCTTTCGAACCACGTGGCGTCACATCGAAATCCATCGGCAGATACGGAACCACGCCATCCGCGACTACTACTCCTACGACTACGGAAACCGGCCAAGCGCCTACGACCAGCACCGCAAACTCACCGACTGGAAACAGCAGTGGCCGCTCTTTTCGGAAGTCTCGGCACACGCCGCTCAACAGACCGTTTCGGAGATACACAAGAACGTCGAGACGCAGAAGGGGCGGCGGGAGAACGGCCACAAGACAGGGCGATTGAAGTGGCAGGGAAGCGGCGAACGTCGGTCAGTCGCGTATCAGTCTGAAGGCTTCGACGTGAATCACACCACGGGTCAAGACGGATACGCAACACTTCGACTCTCAAAAATCGGCTACATCCCGATTCGAGCGCACCGGGAGCTTCCCGCGACCGAGAACATCAAGCGCGTCGTGTTGAAGAAGGAGCGAACCGGCGACTGGTTCGTGTGTCTCGTCACGGAACGCCCGGACGAGGACCTTCCGGAAAAACCCAGTCCAGATACGCTCGACTCTGCCGACTGCGTGGGCGTGGACCTCGGGATTCTCTCGTACATCCACACCAGCGACGATACGGCGGTGGATATGCTCGACCTGTCCGACGAGTATGACCGCTACGGGCGCGAACAACGGAAACTCGATCGGAAAGAACACGGGTCGACCAACTGGGAGAAACAACGGCAGAAGGTCGCCACGGCGAAGCGGCAAATCAAGCGGGAAGTGCTGGACTACCAGCACAAACTCACGACGTGGCTGGTTCGGGAGTACGACTTGGTGGCAGTCGAGGATTTGGACGTGAAGCCGATGCTGGAAACCAGCCAGAACGCCAAGAACAAACAGGACGCCGCATGGTCGCGGTTTCTGGACCTCTTGGAGTACAAAGCCGACCTGCATGGCACTCAGGTCGTTCGAGTCGAACCAGCAGGAACGACCAAAGAGTGTTCGGAGTGCGGTGTGGAAACGTCGAAACCACTCTGGATTCGAGAACATTCCTGTCCAGCGTGCGGTCATACTGAGGACAGGGACCTGAACGCGGCGAAGAACATCCTTTCTCGTGGTCGCTCACAGCTAGGGGCGGGACGCTCCGAATCAACGCCTGTGCAGACTGCGCTCCCTACGGGAACCCTCTCGGTTCCTGCAAAGCGCGTCGTAGAAGCAGGAAGCCCCGAGGCTTGACCTCGGGGTGGGTTCACAACTGGCGGCTCGACAAGCGCGTCGACGGCGAGTGGTTCCACATCGCGCCACAGGAGTATCCGGAGCCGCTGATGGCGATCGATCCTGGCGGAACGCACACCTGGCGGCTGGCCGTCGCCGATGACGCGGTCGATGCGAGCGAGCCGGTCGACCGAAGCGGCGAGACCGGGACCGAGGACCTCTCGCTGGAGGCGCTGGGCGGGGGACAGTACGCTTTCCGCGCCCGGGGCTGGTTCGAGGGCGGCTACGACGACGGAACGTACGCCTTCGGCGCGACGTTCGACGTCGACGCGCCCGCGCTGTCGATCACGCCGACGAACGCGATTGTCGGGACGCGCCGGGAGGGCGATACCCTCCTCGCCGAATCCGACCGGGGCGATCCCGAGACGGGCCAACTCGCCGCGTACGAACTCCGTCGGATCGGAGACGCCGGCTCGGACGGGGATCTCCCGACCGATGGGGAAATGACGCGGCTGATCGCCGAACAGGTCCTCCGGAACGACCAACTCCGGGACGCCGTCGCGCTGGCGATCGAGTTCGACGCCGAAACCGTCCGGATCGAGGAGTACACCGGTATCAATCCCGTGTTCGGGTCCCCCGACGGCTACTACGAGGTCGGCGGGACCGTCTACGAAGTGACGACCGAAGCGATCGAAGAGGCCACGATCGAGTTGTCGTCACCCTGATTACCCCGCCCGCCGTTTCTTTAGCCATGTCGAAACACGGTGTGCCGACCACTGGAGGGGATCCGGCGGCAGACGCCAGGGCCGGATACGACTATCGGAACGACGCGGTCGAGCGACCCGACCTGCTATCGGGCCTCGAGGCGGTCGTCGACGGCGACGTTCGGTTCGACTCGTACTCGCGGTCGATGTACGCGACCGACGCCAGCATCTACGAGATGACGCCGATCGGCGTCGTCTTCCCGGAATCGACCGACGACGTCGCCGCGACGATCTCTTTTTGCGCCGAACGCGGCGTTCCGGTCCTCCCCCGGGGCGGCGGTACCAGCCTCGCCGGACAGACGGTCAACGAGGCGGTCGTCCTCGATTTCACCCGACACATGGACGACCTCGTGGGGGTCGACCCCGACGCCGGAACGGCGACGGCCCAGCCCGGGATCTATCTCGGCACGCTCAACGAGACGGTCAAACCCCACGGCCTGAAGTTCGCGCCCGATCCGGCCTGGGGGGACAAAAGCGCCCTCGGCGGCGCGATCGGCAACAACTCGACGGGCGCCCACTCGCTGCAGTACGGCAAGACCGACGCCTACGTCGAATCGGTCGAGGCGGTTCTGGCCGACGGGACCGTGACGACCTTCGGGGAAGTCCCACTGGAGGAGCTGCCGGAACTGGCCGAGGGCGAGGGTCTCGAGGCGGCGATCTACGCCGAGATCGCCCGGGTCATCGACGAGGAGGGCGATCTGATCGAGGACCGGTACCCCGATCTGAAACGGAACGTCTCGGGGTATAACCTCGATTGGCTCTTAGAGGACGTACGCGGGGCCGAACGGGGCATCGGCGAACCCGACGCCGAGGGCGGGACGGTAAACGTCGCGAAGTTGCTTTGCGGCAGCGAGGGGACGCTGGCCGTCGTCACCGAGGCGACGGTGTCGCTGGAGCCGATCCCCGAGACGAAGGGCATGACGCTTTTGGCCTACGAATCCCTCGACGCCGCGATGCGCGATGTCGCCCCGATCGTCGAGCACGGCCCGGCCGCGACGGAAGTGATGGACGACGTCCTCCTCGATCTGGCCCGTGACACCCCGGAGTTCGAACCCGTCACCGAGATACTTCCCGAGGGGACGGGAGCGGTGCTCATCGTGGAGTTCTACGCCGACAGCAACGCCGAGGCCAAAGAGAGTGTCGCCACGCTGCTCGACGACCGGCTGCCCGAGTACGATCCGGAGGCCGACCCCGACGGGACGGTCCCCGAGGCGAACGCCGACGTCGGAACCTACGCCTTCGACGCCATCGAGGCCTACGACGAGGAGAGCCGGAAGAAGATCTGGAAGCTCCGCAAGTCCGGGCTCCCGATCCTGCTCAGCCGGACGACCGACGAGAAACACGGCTCGTTCATCGAGGACACCGCGATCCCGCCGGCAAACCTCCCGGAGTTCGTCGCCGATTTCAAGGAGATCCTCGAGTCTCACGACACCTACGCCAGTTTCTACGCCCACGCCGGGCCGGGAGTGTTACACATCCGGCCGCTCATCAACACCAAGTCCGTCGAGGGTGTCGAGACGATGGAGTCGATCGCGGACGCGGTGACCGATCTCGTCGTGAAATACGACGGCTCGGTGTCGGGCGAGCACGGCGATGGCCGTGCCCGCACCCAGTGGAACCACAAACTCTACGGCGACGAACTCTGGGAGACGTTCAAGCAACTCAAAACGGCGTTCGATCCCGACTGGCTTTTGAACCCCGGACAGGTCGTCTTCCGGGCGGAGAACCCAACCGACATGACCGAGAACCTCCGGTTCGATCCCGAATACCGGTTCGAAGCCGGCTTCGAGTCCACACTCGAGTGGGACAACGAAAACGGGATGCAGGGGATGGTCGAACTCTGTCACGGCTGTGGGGGCTGTCGGGGGCCACAGGAGACGACTGGCGGCGTGATGTGTCCGACCTACCGGGCGAGCGAGGAGGAGATCACGAGCACCCGCGGCCGGGCCAACGCCCTCCGGGAGGCGATGAGCGGTCAACTGGACCCCGAGGAGGCGCTCACGACCGAGTTCAGAGAGGAGGTGCTCGACCTCTGTATCGGCTGTAAGGGCTGTAAGATCGATTGTCCGAGCGGCGTCGACATGGCGAAACTGAAAGCCGAGGTGACCCACGAACACCACGAGCGCGAGGGGGCGCCGTTTCGCGATCGGCTCTTTGCGAACTTCGAGTTCCTCGCCCGCCTCGGGAGCGCGACTGCGCCGCTTTCGAACGTCGCCTCGGAACTGCCGGGCGCGCGGTGGCTGCTCGAACGGACGCTCGGGATCGACGCCGAGCGGCCGCTCCCGCGGTTCCACCGGACGACGTTCGCCGAGTGGTTCGAGGATCGCGGCGGGGCGGTCGCCTCGACAGAGCGGGCGAGTTCGGCCACCGACGAGGGGCCGCTCCGGCGAGCGGTGCTGTATCCCGACACGATCACGAACTACACCAACCGGGACGCGGCGAAGGCCGCCGTCGAGGTGCTTGAGGCGGCGGGTGTCGCGGTGACGGTCCCCGACGGGATCGGCGACACCGGCCGCCCGGCCTTCTCGAAGGGAATGCTCGATACCGCCCGGGAGGCCGCCAGGGAGAACCTCGACGCCCTCGGCCCGCTCGTCGAGGATGGCTACGACGTGGTCGTGATCGAACCCTCCGACGCCGTCATGTTCCAGTCGGATTACCTCGATCTGTACCCCGATTCGGTCACCGAGCGGGTCGCGGCCAACACCTACGGTGTCTGTGAGTATCTCGATACCTTCGGACTCGACAGGGGGCTTTCGTTTTCCTCCGACGACGAGCCGTTCGCTTATCACGGTCACTGCCACCAGAAAGCGACGAAGAAGGACCACCACGCCGTCGGCGTTCTCCGTCGGGCCGGGTACGCGGTCGAGCCGCTGGATTCGGGGTGTTGCGGGATGGCGGGTTCCTTCGGCTACGAGGCCGAACACGCCTCGATGAGCGACGCGATCGCGGAGATCCTCTACGGTCAGATCGACGACAGCGACCCCGACCGCGTCGTCGCGCCCGGGGCGTCGTGTCGGACGCAACTGCACAACCGCGAGGGCGAAAGCGAGGAGCCGCCGACGCCGATCGAACTGCTCGCCGAGGCGCTCGAGTAGATCGCGCCGGCGAGCCACACGTTTCAAATCCCTCCCGCTCACAGAGGCCGGTATGTCAGCCTCGGAACTCGCGGCCGAAATCAAGGAGGCACTCGACGTCGACCCCGATGCGTTCGAAGCCAAGGTCGACGCCGAGGCCGAGGCGCTGTGCGAGGCGGTCGCCGACGGGATCTTCGATAACCCGCAGGCGATCGTCGGCCTCGAGTACGAGTTCTATGCCGTCGACGCCGAGACGGACGCTCTCATGCGGGTGCCGCGCCGACTGTTGGAGTACATCGGCTTCGAGAAGGAACTCGGGCTCCACAACGCCGAACTCTCGACGACGCCCCAGCCGCTGTCCCGGTACGGCCTCCGCGCACAGGAGGCGGAGGTACAGGCGAAACTCGATGCGGCCAGGACCGAGGTCAACCGGGAGGGGATGGCGCTTGTCAGCGACGGCCTCTGGACGGTCCCGCCGATCGGCGAGACGGCCTCCGAGTATCTCACCGACAGCATCGAGGAGGAGGGGGTCCGGATGGCGACCAACATGTCGCGGGCGGTTCGGTATCACGCGATGGCCAACACCGACTACGCCGCCGAACTCCAACTCGAGGCGCCACACGTCTCGCTTTCGGCCGATACCGTGATGCCGGAGAGTCTCATCACTTCGATCCAGCCACACTATCAGGTCGCCCACGCCGGCGACCTGCCGGAGAACTTCCGGTATGCGCTCCGGATCGCCGGGCCACTCCTGGCCGTCGCGGTCAACTCCCCCTTTTTCCCGCCGGATCTGTACGACGAGGACGGCGAGACGGTCCTCGAAGAGTGCTGGATGGAAAACCGGGTCCCCGTCTTCGAGTCGGTGCTGAATCCAACCGACGCCGAGAAGGTGACGTTCCCCGAGGACATCGACAGCGTCGAGGAGGCGATCGACCGGATCGCCGAGGACGCGACGGTCGTGCCGGCCGATCTGGATCCGAAGGGCCGCTTCGACGACGAGTTCGCCCACTTCAGACACACACACGGGAGCTTCTGGCGGTGGGTCCGCCCCGTCTTCGACGGATCGACACGCAAGAGCGCGAACGCCCGCATCGAGTTCCGGCCGCTGCCCGGCCAGCCGACCGTCCGGGGCACCGTCGCGCTTTTGGCCGTCTTCGCCGGCCTGCTCGAGAGTCTCCCCCGCCGCGAACACCCCGTCTTCGATCAGCCCTGGGAGCGTGCCGAGGCGAACTTCTATCGGGCCGTCCGCGACGGGCTCGAGGCCGATCTGACGTGGGTGACCGCCGACGGGACCGAAACGACCGACACCGAGGAGATCTACGCCGAACTGTTCGAACTCGCCCGCGACGGCCTCGAGTTGCGGGGACTCGACGCCGCCGAGGCCAACCGCTACATCCAGCCGCTCAGAGAGCGTGTCGACCGGCGGATGACGCCGGCGCGCTGGAAACACGACCGCGTGAAAGCGCGGATGGAGGACGGCGAGCCGTTCGGACAGGCGATCTGGGGGATGCAGGCCGACTACATCGACGCCCAGTCGGGGACGCTCATCGAGGGGAGTTTCCCCGAGTGGCTCGATTGACTCGCCGGGTCGTTTCCGCCCGTCTCACTCGATCTCCGCGACCGAGAGCACCTCCCGGTAGCGGTTCCGGATCGTCACCTTGCTGACGTCGGCCGCCTCCGAGACGTCCGCCTGCGTCAGCCCGTCGTCGCGCAGCCGCCCGGCCGCGTAGAGCGCGCTCGCGGCGATCCCGACCGGGCTCTTGCCGCTGTGGATGCCCGCCTCGACGACCGTCTCGATGAGGTCGCGAGCGAGCCGTTCGGTCGACTCCGGACAGTCGAGCTCGGAGGCGAACCGGCCGATGTACTCGCCCGGGTGGGCCGGCGGGATCTCGAGTTCGAGTTCCCGGGCCAGATACCGATGGGCGCGTTCGATCTCGAGGCGTTCGACCCGACTGACCCGCGTCACCTCGTCGACCGATCGGGAGACGCGCTCCAGCCGGGAGGCGGCGTACAGCGCCGCGCTCGCCATCCCCTCGATCGATCGGCCCCGCAGGAGATCCGCCGAAAGCGCCCGCCGGTAGATGGCGCTTGCGGTCTCTCTGACCGGTTCGGGCAGCCCCAGTGCCGACGCCATCCGGTCGATCTCTCCGAGGGCGTGTCTGAGGTTTCGATCCTGGGCGTCCTCCGTTCGGCTCCGGCGGTTCCAGGTCCGCAGCCGCCGGAGCTGTCTGCGTTTCCGTCCTCCGAGGGCGTTGCCGTAGGCGTCGGTCGCGTCGAACCCGATCGTCGTCGAGAGCCCCTTGTCGTGGATGGTGTTCGTCGTCGGGGCGCCGACTCTGGACTTCCGGTCGCGTTCGGCGGCGTCGAACGCGCGCCACTCGGGGCCGGCGTCGATCTGCTGGCCGTCGACGACGAGCCCACACTCCGTACAGACGCGCTCCTCGCGGTCGCCGCCGACGACGTCGCCGTCGCACTCCGGACAGACGTCCCGTGTCGTCCCGTCCGGATCCATCTCCCGTTCGTCCGGCGGACGGTCCGAAACCCGCTCCCGGCCGGTCATCGACGCTCACCACCGACCGCGACGGATGGTTCCTCGGCGGGGATACTTCGGCTCGTCGATGGGGGAGTTCCGATCGTGTGATGCATTAGATATCGATTACGGTTCGGTAATCAGGTAACTGTTAGTAGTTATATAACAATAATTTTTCGGACGGGAGAAACTCTTTACCGTTACCGAAGTCGCTTTGGCGTACACCGTAACCGATTTATGTTTCGACGGTGCCCGATAACTGATGCCGAACGACATCGCAGTCATCCCGGGAGACGGTATCGGCACCGAAGTCGTCGATCGCTCGTTGCCGGTCGCCGAGGCGGCCGCCGACGCCGCCGGCGTGTCGATCGAAACCGCCGACTACGGGTGGGGTTCCGAACGGTACCTCGCGGAGGGGGCCATGATGCCCGAGGACGGTCTCGATCGGCTCCGCGATCACGACGCGATCTTTCTCGGCGCCGTGGGCCACCCCGAAGTGCCGGACTACGTGACGCTCGGCGGGCTCCGCCTCGAGATCACGAAGGGGTTCAAACAGCACGTCTGTGAGCGTCCCACCCACCTGTTCGAGGGGGTTACGAGCCCGTTGCGGGAGTATGCGGGCGGGGAGATCGATTTCGTCGTCTACAGACAGAACACGGAGGGCGAGTACGCCGACATCGGCGGTCGCGAGTACGGGGGCTTCGACAACGAAGTCGCCGTCCAGAGCGCGCTGTTTACGCGCGAGGGAACCGAGACAATCGTTCGGGCGGCCTTCGAGGCCGCAGCCGACCGCGACGGCGAGCTCACCAACGTCACGAAGTCCAACGCACAGGCCCACGGGATGGTCTTCTGGGACGATATCGTCGACGAGGTCGGCGCGGAGTACCCCGGGGTTTCCGTCGAGCGGCTGCTCGTCGACGCCGCCAGTATGGACCTCGTCAGACGGCCCGAGGAGTTCGACGTGCTCGTCGCCTCGAACCTCTTCGGCGACATCCTCACCGACCTCGGTGCGGGTATCTCCGGGAGCCTCGGCCTCGCGCCCTCCTCGAACGTCGACCCGACCCGCGAACACCCCTCGATGTTCGAGCCGGTCCACGGCAGCGCCTTCGACATCGCGGGCGAGGGGATCGCAAACCCCATCGGCGCCGTCCGATCGTGGGCGCTTCTCTTCGAGCATCTCGGCGAGGCCTCGGCCGCCTCGAAGCTGCGGGACGCGGTGGCCGACCAACTCGCCGACCCCGACGCCCCGCGCACCCCCGACATCGGCGGCACGTCGGGAACGGGGGCTGTCACGGCCGACCTCCGCGAACGGATCGAGTGACCTGTCCCCGAAGCCCGTCTCCCGTCCCCCGTCCCCGATCTCGGTTCCCTTCGCCCCGGTTCGACGCCGGTTACACCTCGTCGGATTCGACGCGGCCGAGGAACCCCTCGATCGCGTCAGTCACGGCCGCGGCGTGTTCGATATAACAGCACCGCTTGCCCTCGACGGCCTCGAAGCGTCCCCGCGGGAGCGTCTCGGCGAGAGTCTCGCCGGCCGTCTTCGGCACTACCGGATCGTCGGTCCCACGGAAGACCAGCGCCGGGACCGACAGTTCGTACAGCGGTCCGGGATCGAACCCCAGCGCCACAGAGCGGTGTCCGGCGAGCGCCTCGCCGGCCGCGTCCTCGGTTTTCCGCCACTCGAGGATCCGATCGACGGCGTTCGACTCGGCCAGAAACCGGTCGGTGAACGCCAACGACAGCGACGACCGGAGCCGCGATGGGTCCGAGGGGTGCAGCGCCGCGAGCGCGTCGGCGTCGATCCGATCGCCCGACGGCGGCACGCCGAAAAGCGAAAGCGACCGGGCGCGGCCGTACGTCCTCGCGTGTCGGAGCGCGACCATCCCGCCGAGCCCTGCCCCCACGAGGTGGACCCGCCGGAGACCGGCCGCGGCGAGGACCGCCTCCAGATCGGCGGCGAACCGATCGAGGGTGTAGGGGCTACTCCGGTCGGACCCGTCGGTGCCGCGCGCCGCGTAGACGAGCGTCCGGTACGGTCCCGAGAGCGTCGGCGCCTGCCAGCCCCACACCCACGGGCCGAACCCGACGTCCGGAACGAAGGCGATAGCCGGTCGATCGGCCGGCCCGGACTGTTCGTATCGGAGCCGCGTCCCGTCAGTCGTGACCGTCGGCATGGACGGCGTTTCGTGACGCCGACGGATAGAACTGCCCGTCGAGGCGGGTTCGGAGGCCTTCAGGACTCCAGCGTGTCGAGGACCTCCCGGCACGCGGCCGGGGCGTTCCGGGCCCGCAGAGTCGCCGTGACGTACCGCCGGATCGTATCGTCCAGGCCGGCGGGCCTGACGTTGCTGTGTTGACGCGCCAACTCGTCGTCGGCGTGGACCACGAGCCACGCCGCGTCGGCGAGGGCGCCGCGGACGAGCGCCGGACGGGGGCTCTCCTCGAGCCCTGTCCGGATGGCCGAAAGTGCCTCGGATCGTATCGCACGGACGTCCTCGCCGGTTTCGGCGCGGAAGCGCTCGCCCTCGTCGATCCGGTCTCGGAGCCGATCGTACGCGAGGATGTCGACGAGCGCCTCCGTGGCGGACTGTACCGTCCGTGCCGGGCTCTCGATGTCTCTCGCGCTCCGGGCGCTCGATTCGGCCTCGTCGTGGAGGCGACCTTCGAGCCGCATACGCAATCGGCTGTCGCTCTCCTCGGGGGCGGCCGGCAGTTCCGCCAGGTGGCGTTCGAGCGTCCCGGTCAGCGATTCGGCCGACGCCTCGAACGTCGACGCGAGGTCGCCGGCGTCAGACGGCAGGGAGGCCCCGAACCGCCCGTACAGATAGCGGCTGTCCTCGAGGCCCGCCCGTGCCGACTCCGCGCTCTCGCCCCACTCGGCGACCGTCAGGAGCGCGCCGGGATCGCCGTAGGGTGCCGGATCACCTCCGAAGATCCGCTCGATGGTCTCTTCGATGCCGGCGTGGACGACGACGGCACGGACCGGATCCTCGCCGCGGTACTCGTGTTCCGACCGGAAGGCGTTCGCCTCGTTCAGCGTCTCCCGGTGGGCCGAACGCAGGTCCGGCTCCGTCCGCCCGTCGGCGACGAAGGCCCACCCCGCCGCGGCGTATCGAGCCTGGGTCCGTGCGCGCCGGAGCGACCTCATCGCCGACAGCCGCGTTCCCGCCGATCGGGCCGCATCGAGGCGGTCCGTCGCCCGTTCGGCCGCCGCAACGAGTTCCTCCCGGACGTGCCCGTTGGGGATGTCTTCCGGCCCCAGCGGCATCGGGAGCCGCCCGAGCAGGTCCGTCACACGGCTCGCGGTTCCGGCCAGCCGGTCGCGCTCGATGTCGACCGGGAGGTCCGCTTCGACGATCGGCGTCGACTCGTCGGGATCGGGAACGTCCGGAAGCCGCGTGATCGGGATCGCTTCGGCCGAGTCGTCCGATCGCCCGCCGAGTCCGCTACAGCCGGAAAGAGCCGCCGCCGCCCCGGCCGAAAGCAGGACCCTCCGCCGTGTCCAGGTCGGGTCGGTCATCGCTCCGTCCCCCCGTCGGTGGCGTTCGCCGCGTCCTCCGTGGACCCGCCGTCGGCGCCCTCGGCACCGGCGGGACCGTCGCCGTGGCAGGACCCGCGTCCGCTGATGCTGGAGCCGTAGCCGTTGACCTCCGATTCGGCGAGGCTCGCGGGGATCCGGACGAGCCGTGACTCGAAGACCTCCGCGTCGGCGGCACAGCGCTCGTCGTAGGGGCGCCCACGCCGCACGTAGTTCGTCTGTACCTCGTCGACGGCCCACGAGACCGAACAGAGCTTCAGCCGGAAACACTCCGCGACGCGTACCGTCTCGAGATAGATCGTCTCGTTTTCGAAATCTGTCGCCGAGATGAACGACGAGACCGCCGTCGCGTCGGCGCCGTCGGCGACGACGAGGTTCTCGGCCCGCGATCCGCTGTCGACGACCGTGTGTGTGTGATACCTGGACTGTCGGTCCGCCCCGGCCGGTGTCCCGTCGGCACCTGCCAGCCGGATCGACGGCTCGGCCGCGTCGGTCCGGAGCAGGAGGCTGTCGGGGTCGGTTTCGCTGTTCTCACCGCGGGTCGACGGCCCGGGGCCGTCCGAGGCCGACCGCGAGACGCTCGACTCCTCGCCGGTGAACCGCCCACAGCCGGCCAGCCCGGCGGTCAAAGCGGCGGCTGTCCGGAGGAGGTTGCGTCGCGTTGGGGGGACCATCTGTGTCGTCTCCGAGTGGGGGACAATAGGATAAACCGTTTACGTCTCGACTGTGGTTGTGGAGTACCGTCCCTGTCGGCGACGGGATGGGGTAGACCTTTTCCGCCGGCGGCCGAACCCGGCCCATGGATCCGACCGATCTCCGCGCGGAGATTCCCGCCTGTCAGTCGTGTGCGTACCTGAACACCGGCGCCAGCGGACCGTGTCCCGAACCCGTCGTCGAGGCGGTCGCCGACGCCCAGCGACGCCAGGAATTCGACGTCTGCTCGGTCGGTCACTACACCGCCGCCGCAGACCTCAAGGAAAAAGCCCGGGGGGCGATCGCGCCCCACGTCGGCGCCACCCCGGCCGACATCGCGCTGGTCGATGCGACCGGCGACGGGATCAGCCGGATCGCCAACGCTCTCGAGTGGGAACCGGGCGATCGGGTCGTTCGGACCGACCTAGAACACCCTTCGGGCGTGTTGCCGTGGCGGCGCCTCGCCGAGACGGGCATCGAGGTCACGACGGTTTCCTGTCCCGAGGGTCGGTTGCCGATGGACGCCTACCGGGAGGCCGTCGAGGGGGCACGGCTGGTCTGTCTGAGTTCCGAAAGCTGGCTCCACGGAACGCGGCTCCCCGTCGCCGAGGCTGTCGAGATCGCCCACGACGCCGGCGCGCTCGTCGTCGTCGACGCCGTCCAGACGGTCGGCCAGCACCCGATCGACGTCGAGGCGTGGGGTGCCGACGTCGTCTGTGCGTCGGGCCACAAGTGGTTGCTCGGGCCGTGGGGCGCCGGGTTCGTGTACGTCGCCCCCGACTCGCTTTCGGCGCTCCGCCCCCGCCACATCGGCTACCGGAGCGTGACCGATCCCACCGGAGAGGGCCTGGAGTATCACCCCGATGCGAGCCGTCTCGAGGTCTCGACGAACGCGGTCGCCCCCTACGCCGGCCTGATCGAGGCGATCGACCTGCTCGAGTCGGTCGGGATGGACACGGTCGAGGCCCGGATCGAACGGCTCACCGATCGGCTCAAGGCGGGCCTCGGCGATAGGTGTCTCTCGCCAGACGTCTACGAATCCGGGCTGGTCGCCTTCGAGGTCGACGATACCGGGTCGTTCCTCGAGCGAACCGAGGCGGCTGAAATAGCTGTCCGCGATCTCCCCTCGGGAGTGATCCGGGCGTCCGTCCACGCGTTCAACACCGCAGAGGAGATCGACGCGCTCCTAGAGCTGTGTTGACCGCCGCCCGCCCGCGCCCCCGTGACGGCCGTTCCGGCGCGGTACAGTCTCTCACACTATAATTATGTGTATTCGGACCTTCCAGGTATGTATGCCGGAATGTCAGAACTGCGGCGCGTTCGTGACGGCAGCGTACGCACGGGTTTTCACGCCGAACGGTGTCGAGAACCCGCGCGTCTGTCCACAGTGTGAGGACAAGATCCGGGACGGATCGGACGTCCGCGAGGCCCGTTCGACCCGCCGGACGTGACCTGACCGCCCGACTCTTCGTTCTTTCGTGTTCGTGACGTTTAGCCGCCGCCGTCGGCGTCTTCGACGAGCGAACGGGCCTCCGCGAGCAGCTCCTCGGCCCGTCCCGACGCGCGCGCTTCCGCCGTGAGCCGAACGAGCGGCTGGGTACCGCTGGCACGGATCAGAAACCAGCCGTCGTCGCGCTCGACTCTGACGCCATCGAGGGTCCCGACCGACTCGTAGGTTTCCAGCACCTCCGCTTCGACGGCCGCCATCGTCGCCGCCTTGTCCGTCCGTTCGATACTCGCCCGCCGGATCGGATACGAGGGGATCGCCTCGAGTCGCTTCCCGATCGGTTCGGCCGCCGCGAGCGCCGCCAGCCGAACCGCCGCGAGCGGGCCGTCCGGACACAGCGTCGCCTCGGGCCAGATCCAGGCGCCGGAGGGCTCCCCGCCGAAGGCGACGTCCTCGGCGCGTGCGGCCTCGGCGACGTGGACGTCACCGACGGGCGTCCGGGTGACGGCCACGCCGCGGTCGGCGAGAAAGTCCTCGACGGCGAGGCTGGTATCGACGGGGACGGCGACACGCCGGCCCGCCTCGGCGGCGTCGGCCGCAAAGAGCGTCAAAAGCGCATCGCCCGACAGGAAGGTCCCGTCGCCCGCGACCGCCCGGGTCCGGTCGGCGTCGCCGTCGTGGGCGATCCCCAGATCGTAGGCGCCATCAGCGACCAGCGCCGCGAGCGCGCGACAGTTCGCTTCGGTCGGCTCGGAGGGCCGCCCCGGGAACCGTCCGTCCGGCTGGGCGTTGAGCGTCTCGACGGCACACCCGGCTTCGATGAGCGCCTCGACGGTGACCCCGCCGGCGCCGTTACCGAGGTCGACGGCGATCTCGAGATCGAGCGCGTCGGCCCCGCCTGCGGCCTCGAGGAGCGTCCCGACGTGCCGGGCGGACGTGTCGGCGGCGGTCCGCGTTCCGAGCCCGTCCCACGGCCGGAGGTCGTACTCGTCGGCCTCGATTCGTTCCGCGATGCGGTTCTGGTCGGCGGTGTCGTAGGCCTGCCCCGAGGGCTGCCACAGCTTGAGCCCGTTGTCCTCGGGGGGGTTGTGACTCGCCGTCACCGCGAGGCCGGCGTCGGCTCCGAGCCAGCCGACGCTCCGTGCGACCGTCGGCGTCGCGGCCATCCCCAGATCGACCACGTCGGTTCCGAGCTCCCGGAGCCCGGCCGCCGCCGCGTCGACGAGCACTTCGCCGCTGTCCCGTGGATCCCGGCCCACGACGACCCGGTCGGTCTCCGCGCCGAGGGCCCGTCCCACCCGAAGCGCCAGGGCGGCGGTCACCTCCGTTCCGACCGCCCCGCGGATCCCGCTGGTTCCGAACATATCGGCGGCACTCGCGCCACGGGCAAAACTCTGCCCGTCCGTCCGGGCGACAGCACACGGCATACACCACAAGTGCTTTTTCCGCGTCGGTCCGAGACGCCGGCATGAAACAGCCCGGCGGAACGGACACACAGAAACGACGGGCCGGCGAGAGCGCCGCCGCGGCCGTTCCCGACGGCTCGGTCGTCGGGTTCGGCACCGGCTCGACGGCCGCCGAAGCGATCCGTGCGCTGGGCCGGCGGGTCGAGTCGGGGCTCGATATCCGTGCGATCCCGACCTCCTATCAGTCCAGACAACTCGCCCGCGAGGCGTCGATCCCGCTCGTGACGCTCGAGGACGCCGCACCCGACGTCGCGATCGACGGCGCCGACCGAATCGCCGGCTTCGATCTGATAAAGGGCGGCGGCGCGGCCCACGCCCGCGAGAAACTCGTTGCGACGGCCGCCGGCCGCCTCTGGATCGTCGCCGACGGGACGAAACTCGCCGACACGCTGGACCGTCCGGTCCCGATCGAGGTGCTGCCCGACGCCGTCCCCGTTCTCGAACCGGCGCTCGAATCGCTCGGCGGTGACCCGACGCTTCGGGCCGCCGAACGCAAGGACGGCCCGGTCGTCACCGACAACGGCAACCTCGTCGTCGACTGTGCGTTCGGCGAGATCGCCACGCCCGCCGATCTCGCTGCCGACCTCGCGGCGCTGCCGGGCGTCGTCGAACACGGCCTCTTCGTCGGAATGGCCGAGGAGATCCACGTCGGAACCGAATCGGGCGTCGACGTCCGCGAACGCGGATCACGGTAAGTCGCGGTCCGGCCCCGCCGCTCTTCGGGTGATATAAAAAACGTAAACGCCGTCGACCTTACAGGTCGCGCGGCTGGACCGTCTTGCGGTCGTTCTCCTCTGCCCGTCGGGCGGCGTCCTCGAGCAGTTCTTCGACCTCGTCGTCGAGGGCGGCGTAGAAGTCCGAGGCAACGTTCATGTCATCGAGCGCTTCCTTCACAGTGGCTTTGACGATCAGGTCTGCCATACAGGGTCTTGTTTCTCCGGGCCCTTTATATACTTTCCCAAAATCGGGCGGCATGGATGCTTCTATCGCCCGTTTAGCAGATTGGGCGAGAAGCCCCTACCCTCAAGGAGCGACCCGATGGGAGCGAGTAGGGTGGGGATGAATCGTCCTGCGAGGGATGCTTATTTTTAAGTTTCTACAGGTAGATAATCAAGGTACGGCGCATGGATTACGCACTCAAGTATCGGTTGTTTCCTGACAGTCAGCAGCGGGAGCAACTGGACTGGGTGCGTGACACCGTGCGACAACTCTACAACCACAGTCTGCACCGCTACAACCGGATACCCGAAACCGAGGGCACTGTCAAACAGCGCGTCACACAGGTCAGAGATGAGATACCCGATTTGAAAGACTGGTGGACTGATCTGACGAACATCTACTCGACAGTCCTTCAACAGGCTGTTGAGCAGATCGCCACCAACATCGAAAACCTCGGGAAGCTCAGGCAGAAAGGCTACTCGGTTGGGTCGTTAAACTGGAAAGCGCCACATGAGTATCGGAGTTTCACGTATCGCCAACGGGGTTTCGAACTCGATGAGAAGAGTGGCCCCAATAGACGTGGACTCCTGACACTCAAGAAAGTCAACGGCGACAACATCGACGTTCCGATACGGCTCCACCGACCACTCCCAGACGACGTTGACGTGAAACACGTCACGGTCAAAAAAGACCAGACGGGTGCATGGTATGCCTGCCTCAACATCGAACAAGACGCCGCCGAGAAGCCCGACCCCGGCGAGATAGACACTGAATATACTGTCGGGTTGGACCTCGGCATCACGAACTTCATCCATGACTCTGACGGCAGGCAAATCAGCCGTCTCGACCTATCCAGTGACCGAGAACGGCTGGAACGCGAGCAACGGAAGCTCTCCCGGAAAGAACACCGGTCGAACAACTGGGAAAAACAGCGACAGACGGTGGCTGAAGTGCATAAGCGGATGCGGCAGAAGAAACTGGACTTCAAGCATAAGGTTGCGGCGTTCTACACCAGCGAGTTCGACGCTGTGTTTGTGGAAGACCTCAACGTGAAGTCACTGCTTGAAGACGACAAGAACGGTCGGAACACCCACGAAGTTGGATGGCGAGCCTTCATCACTATTCTCAAACACCACGGTAACAAGCGTGGGTGTCACGTCGTGGAAGTTGACCCGGAAGACACGACGAAAGAATGCAATCAGTGTGGTGTGAAAACCGAGAAGCCGTTGTGGGTCCGGGAACACTCATGCCCGAGTTGCGGTTTTGAAACCGACCGTGACTATAATGCCGCGTTGAACGTCTGGGAACGTGGTTTGCGGAAGATAGGAGTGGTTCACTCCGAAGCAACGCCTGCGGAGACTGGAACCGCTGTGGACACGGATGCCATCCATGAAGTGTCTGCAAGTTCCGTCGTGGAAACAGGAAGCCCCTGCCTCAAGGAACGAACAGCGATAGCCGTGAGTGAGTAGGCAGGGGTAGTTCACCCCCACCCTGTGCCCCCCGGATCGGGGTGATCGGCTCCCTATTTAAATCGTTTCGACCGCGGGCCTCGATCCCGGGGTGGGACCTGCGGCCTTCCGACCGTCGACGCTCGCTCGGTATAACGGCTCTTAACCCCCTCGGATCCGGTCGTTTGGTACCGTTTGCCGAGAGTATTAATGTCTCGAAGCCCTTCATATGAATACAGGCGAGTGACCCCTCGCTGAGGACAGAATGCCCAGATGTGACCACTGTGACGCGCACGTTTCCGGGCGGTTCGCCCGGGTGTTCGCCGACGAGAGCGGACGCGTCCGTGCGTGTCCCAACTGTTCCGCAAACGCCGGTATCGCAGAGGTTTCCAGAGACCGCGCCGGCGAACGGTCGTAGCGGGCCGCGAGCAGCCGTTCGATCCACGGACTTTTATCCGCCGTCGGGCAACTGATATCGATGCCGACACCGACCGACGGATCGCATTTCGTCTACGTACTCGAGTGTGCCGACGGCACCTTCTATACTGGCTACACGACGGACGTCGAGCGGCGCCTCGCCGAACACAACGCGGGCGAGGGCGCAAAGTACACCCGCGGGCGGACGCCCGTCGAGGTAATTCACACGGAGCGTTTCGACGGTCGCCCGGCCGCGATGCGCCGCGAACACGAGATCAAAGGGCTCTCGCGGGCCGGAAAGAAGCGGCTGGTCCGAAACGAGTGAGCGCCGAGTTACAACACGAGCCGCTGACAACTCCCACAGAGGTGTTCCTCCTTGACGTCGACCTCCCGGACCGTCGGCGAGAAGTTCATGACACACCGGGAGTTGTCGCAGTGTTCCAACCCGAGCGTGTGTCCGATCTCGTGGATGACTTCCTTGCGGACCCGGTCGGCGAAGATATCGCCCGCGGACCGCTCGGAGAACCCGCCGTCCGAAGAGGTCTGGAGCCGGTACGTCGAGATGACCGAGCCGTTCCCCGAGAGGTACGCCAGCCCGAAGACGTAGTTTCGCCGGCGGTAGTAGAGGTCCTTGTCGGTGACTGCGATGTTCTTTTCTCCGTCGCCGATCCGCCCGGCGAGTTCGATGAACTCCTCGGCACGGTACTGCTCGCGGTCGGCGTCGTAGGCGCCGTCGGGGATCGGCTGGCCGTCCTGAATCGTCACCTCACAGTCGTAGACCGACCGCAGCCCCCCCGATGCCTCCCGCTTTACGACCGCGGGGAGGTCACCGACCGGCACGATGTCGACGTGCATGCGAAATTGTTAGATACCGTTGCTCATAAACATCCCGACGTGCAACCCGACCCGATGGCCACGCTCGTCGACCGCCTGGCCCGATACGACGAACTGATCGAAGTCGGCGTCGGTGACTGCCCCGACGTCGCGGCCGCGCTGGCCGAACGCGGGTGCCGCGTCACGGCGACGGACCTCCGCGAGCGGCCGGTGCCCGCGACGGTCCGGTTCGTCCGCGACGACGTGACCGACCCCGATCCGTCGCTGTACGCCGGCGCCGACGCGGTCTATGCGCTCAATTGCCCGCCGGAACTCCAGGGACCGCTCGCCGACGCGGCGGAAACGGCCGGAGCGGACTGTCTTTTCACCACGCTCGGCGCCGACCCGGCGGTCGTCGAGGCGACCCCGGAGACGCTTCCGGCGGGAACGCTGTTCGGAGTCACGACATGAACGCCGACGCGATCGTTCTGGATGTCGACGGCGTCCTCGTCGACGTCGCCGACTCCTACCGGCGGGCTATCGTCGAATCGGTCGAGCACGTCTACGGCGAGACGATCGAGTACGACGACATCCAGCTGTTCAAGAACGCCGGCGGCTTCAACAACGACTGGGAGCTGACCTACGCCGCGGCGCTGTACGTGCTGGCCAGCCGGGAGAAACCGCGGCTCAGCATCGAGACCTACACCGGGCTGATAAAGGCCTCCGGCGGCGGCCCGGCGGCTGCCGAGACCGCCGTCGCGGACGAACTCGACCCGGCGTCCCGCGAGCAGATCCTCTCGGAGTGGGACCGCGAGCGGCTCCGGGACGTCTTCCAGCAGCTGTATCTGGGGAGCGACCTCTACCGAGAACTCGAGGGCGGCGAGCCGGATCTGGACACCGAGGGATTCATTCACGACGAGCCGGTTTTGCTCGAGGCGGAGACCCGCCGTGCGCTCGAGGCGTGGCCCCTCGGTGTCCTCACCGGGCGGCCGGCCGCGGAGGCCGAGATCGCCCTCGATCGCGTCGGGCTCTCGATCCCCGAAAGGCGCCGGTTCACGATGGACGACTGGGAGGGAGGCAAACCCGACCCCGGCGCGCTCGTCGAGTTGGCAGACCGGCTCGATGCCGACCGGCCGGCCTTCGTCGGCGACACCCTCGACGATATCCGAACGGTAAACAACGCCGTCGAGACCGACCCCGATCGGACCTACCGGAGCGTCGGCGTCCTCACGGGGGGACTCAGGGGGGAGACCGGCCGCCGGAAGTACCGCAACGTCGGCGCCGACATCGTCATCGAGAGCATCAACGAGCTGCCCGGCCTGATCGAGTGATCGCCCTCCCGTTCCGTCCGTGGCAACGGTCTCCGATCTCACAACCGTTAACCCGCCGCCGGCCGGAGACAGGAGTATGCGAATCGCACTCCTCGGCGGTACCGGCGACATCGGACGCGGGCTCGCGCTCCGGTGGGGTCGCGATACGGACCACGAACTCCTCGTCGGCTCTCGGGACCCCGAGAAGGCGCGCGATCGGGCCGAGGCGTACGCCGCCGAACTCGACGAGCGCGGAATCGAGGCCGATTACAAGGGCTTCGAGAACGCGATGGCGGCCGATCGGGCCGACGTCGCCGTCCTCGCCGTGCCCGCCTACCACCTCGTCGACACCGTCGAGGCGGTCGCCGGTCGTCTCGACCCCGGGACGGTACTGGTCACGCCGGCAGTCGGGATGCGGCGCGACGAGGACGGCTTTCACTACAACCGCCCCGGGGCCGGCAGCGTCGCCGCCCTCGCGGCGTCGGCGAAACCCGACGACGTCCCGCTGGTCGGCGCCTTCCATAACCTCCCGGCGGGCGGGCTGGCCGACCTCGACAACGACTTCGAGTGGGACACGCTCGTCTTCGGCGAGGACGACGACGCGACGGCGACCGTCTCGGACCTCGCGGCGGAGATCGAGGGGCTCCGTCCGCTCGACGCCGGCGGCATCGCGAACGCCCCGGAGATCGAGGCGCTGACGCCGCTTCTGATAAACGTCGCGATGCAAAACGAGGGCTTGCAGGATCTGGGCGTGCAGTTCCGGTAACCGTCCGTCGGCGCCGCTTCACCGCCTCACCGCGTCGCCGGATCGAACTCCGTTTTCTCGACCTCGAACTCCGAGGCTCGCTCGGCGCCCTCGTGGGCCTGCCGGTAGGCCGCCTCGTAGCGTTTCAGCTTCCGGTAGAGGATATACAGGAAGACGCCCTGGTAGACGACGACGAACCCGAAGAACAACACGAGGACCGGCACCCCGGGAACGAGGAGGCTGACGAGCCCCGGCACCAGTCCGACCAGCGTGTTGTACGTGGCGTGGATGAACGCCGCGATGAGCAGTCCCTTGGCGACGATCGGCCCGGCGTTCTCGCGGTTGAACTTCGCCAGTCCCAGATAGTAGCCGGCGAACGCCGAGTAGACGACGTGGCCCGGCCCCGCCAGCCCGCGGACGGCGGCTATCTGCCCGCCCGCCTGGATCGTTTCGGTAACCCCGCCCACGAGGCCGCCACTCGTCTGTAACAGCACCGACGCCGGCGTCTGGAGGTTCTGGGTGATATAGAGGACGTTCTCGATCGCGGCAAAGCCCAGCCCGGCCATCGCCCCGTAGACGGCGCCGTCGACGACCGAGTCGAACCGGCTGTCTCGGTACGGGTACAGCCAGACGGCGAGCAGTTTGACCGACTCCTCTACCGGCCCGACGACGAGGTAGAAAAAGAGGACGATCCCCACGAGCGGAAACAGCTGGACGAAGCCGAAGACGGTGTTGATGATCGCCGCGAAGCCGGCAAACAGCACCGAGAGGACGAAGGTCGCCAGGAGCAATCCGGGCGGTTCCCTAGTCGTGATATCGGTCCGGTAGATGTACAGCGCCAGGACGCCGGCCGGAACGGCCGAAAACGCCGCCAGCCCGAGGATGAAGGGGTCGTCGATGATCAGCCCGCCGGCCCCGCTGACGGCCAAAATGACGAGCAGGATGAACACCCCGAGGGCGACGACGAACCGCCGTCCGGCCCTGAGGATCCCTCGATACGTCCGGATCGCGAGCCGATCGAGCGCGGTCCGTGGCTCCCAGTCGGCGATGTCGTAGAGATCCTCCGAGTCGTCGGCTCGCGTCTCGACCGGATCTTTCATACGAGGACTCTCTCGCGGTATCCCCCTAACCTTTCCGCCGCCAACCGTCCGTCTCCCGCCCTATCGTCGCCCCCGCCGCTGCTCGCCGGCCGGGGGAAGCCGGGACGCTTTCAACGATCGGCCACGAACGGCGGGCATGCACTTCGACCAGCGCACCCAGACGGCGCTCCGGGAGTTCGGGCTCTCGACCGCGGAGATCGCCGAGGTCTCCGGGTCGGTCCTCGAGGCGACCGCCGCCGAGGCCGACGCTATCGAGAGCTTTCTCGCGGACCTCGATACCGTGTACTCGGATATGGACATGGCTCACTCCTCGGCGGAGTTCCCCAAACACGACCTCGTCGGCGTCGATCTCTACACCCACGCCGCCGACCTCCGGGGGTACGTCCACTTCGATGGGTGGGGCGCCTACGTCGAGGACGGTCGCGTCCTCTCGGAGTCGGTCGTCGAGTTGACGCTCGGCCCGGAGATCCACGATCGGGTCCGCCTTGCGGCCGACCGAACCGAGCTATGAACGTCCGGATCCGCGGCATCTACACGACCGCCCTCACCGAGCTGCTCCGGGACGAACACGACATCGTCTCGGCGTCGCCGCCGATCCGCGAGCGGTTCGACGAGCCGTTCCCGGCCGCCGTCGCCGACGCCACGGTCCGGACGACCGACGACCGGCTGGGTATCGGCGTGGCCGGCGAACCCGAGGCCGTCTCCGGGCTACGGGGCCGGCTCGAGTCGATCGGCCGGGACACGCTCGCCTGGCGTGCGCCCGCGCCGAAAGGCGCCGTTTTCGCCGGCGAGGTCACGGAGACGCTCGGCTCCGGCGCGGTCGTCGATCTCGGCTCGGTCGACGGCGATCGGGTGTCGGGGTTTCTCCCCTACGATCGCGTCGACGGCTACGTCGACGAGGGCGACCGCTACCGCCTACAGGTCGCGTCCCCGGCCCCGCCCTGGAGTGACCGTCGGCCGACGCTCGCGACCGATCTCCGCGTTCCCGGCGGTCTCGTCGAACTCCGCCGCGACGGGAGCGGCTCGCGGGGCGAGACCGCCCGGATGGCACAGCTCCTCCCCGTCGACCCGGCCGAGGGCTGGACGCCCCGGTGGTCGCCGGCCGCCGAGGAGGCTTCCCTCGATGCGATGGCCGAGGCGCTCCGGCGGGTCAACGACCGGGCCGAGGCCCTCACGGCGGCGGTCGCCGACGCGGATGAATATCCCGGCCGGATCGTCGCCCCGCAGGCCGGCGCGTGGCTGTGGTTCGGCCGCGAGAGCCGGTTCGAACTGGACGAGTATCGCCGCCGGGTGGCGACCACTATGACCGGCCACCACCGAACGAAGGCCGCCGACGAGGCCGCAAGCGCCGCGGTCGATTTCGTCGAGGCCCTCTGTGAGCCGGCCGGCGAGTTCCCGTTCGGGGCCGTTACCCGGCAGTTCGGGCCGGTCGCGGGCGATCGGATCGCGATCGAACACGGCAAGCCGGACGGCCGGACCGTCACGCTTGGCCGCGGCGAGGTCACCGAGGTCGATCCCGACGGTTCGATCACGCTCGAACGGGAGATGTCCGGCGGCGGCACCTACGACGCGCTCGGCGTCGAGCGGGTCGAAGGCGACATCGCGACGACGACGTTCGTCGAGGGGCGGTGGTGGTACGCGACCGTTTATAAAGGAGCCGACGGCGAGCGCCGCGGTACCTACGTCAACGTCTGTACGCCCGTCGAGGTCTTCCCCGGCGCGGTCCGGTACGTCGACCTCCACGTCGACGTCGTGAAAGGCCCCGACGGCGAGGTCCGGCGGGTCGACGACGACGAACTCGACGAATCCGTCGAGGCCGGCCAGGTCTCGGAACCGCTGGCCGACCGGGCTCGGGAGGTCGCCGCCTCGATCGAGAACGCCCTGTAATCGCCGGCGTATGACATCCTCCTCGGCGTGAACACCGAGGTTTCCTCTCGCATGGAACAGGCCGTTCCTGAACCACCGGAGGCAAGATTCCCCTCGCGGGTACTCTGGTTTGTGTGTTGTTCGTCGGTCCCGGGTGGGAGTGGTGTGCTTGAGTATCCGCTTGAACCACACAGGCCGTGCCATCGACCTGACTCAGCCTCACGACGGAGTCTCACGTTGGGCAGGCTCGCGTTTTTGATAACGGAGGAACGCCAAACCACTTCCAATTTTCCCAAGTGAACTATCTAAATACAGGGGTTTGATTGGATTAAAACTTCTGTCTGTATGGTGGGTTGTCGGATTCACGCCCGCCGTGAACGACGGGACTCTCTGCTTGAATCAGGTAGTTTCTCGGGAACCCGTCAGTTGATTCGACGTTCGTCCACCCCGTCGTGATCGCATTCACGGACCGCGATCCCCCGCGAGCGTAGCGCCGATACGACTTTCGCCGTCGAAACGTCGCCGTGCTTGGCTGCGCCTTCGAGTGTGAGCGTCCCGCTCCGGTACAGCGTCAGTGCCGCCGTGAGTGTCCGGGATGACATGTGGGCTTCGTCAGAACATCCCCGGTGTAGTTTATTAAACCTTTCGTGGGAATAGATAGCATATTGTTTCGTTATACTCCGATATTGGTGCTCTATATGAATATTCTATCCCTAAAACAAACATTATCCAAATTTCTAATCGACTCGATATCGATTCCGAGTAGAGCGCGACACGGCGCTACGGAGACTCACACGCCGAAAGAAACCGAATATCCGGTCGCTCGTCGGGAACCGGCTACGACCGTCCGCCTCATGCGGTAACAGCGAGAAACCCCACGGCTTTAGCATTGTGCTGGCCTACAGTGATGAGGGCGTCATAGCAGTACTTCCGAGGTTTAATTGGCTATCGACCGCTTTCTGAGTGAATTTTACCGTAATAAACCTCGGAAGTACTGGTCTGAACGGTTGATCGAGCCCGCTCGACACCAAATATTTCAAGAATAGAAACTGTATTCGAAAGTGACAAGCCAGCAAGATGGGGATGAATACCGAGTTTCATCAGCAATTTCGGTGTCGCTTCTCGTTTCACAAAACCTAATTCGATCTGGTCGATACTACCGCTGAGGCGTGTGTTTTCGGGCATGAACAACTCAGAAAACACACCGCCTCACTCGTCATCCTTATCTGAACACCGCCCGCGGCGGCGACAGAAAGTTTAATAACCACAGGTGACACCTGTTTCGAACGCATGACGCGGAGTGTCGCATCCGAGCACGCACGCTTCGACAGCGGTGACTCCGGGAACACAGTCGTCGGCATCCACGGTACTATTGGGGCTCTCAAGTAGCCCCACCATCATACTATTCTCGATCCGGTCCGGTTCGAAACGCCCGATAACCAACCCCATCGCCGGTATGCCGGCGACGCTACAGACCCGCCGAACGGATGTCAAAACGCACGACAGCTACCGAAGCAACGACCGACGAATCGCCCGGACGACCAGTCACGGCCAGTGTCGACGCCGCCATCACAGCGCTCGAAGCCGGCGGCAGCGAGAACGTCACGACGGCCAAAGAACAGGGTATCGCCCGCGTAAATGACCGCGTTCATATATCCGGCGGTCTTGAAAACGAACAATGGATCAACGTACGGAGGTGAACCGATGAGCGAGACGGACGTCCGATCGTATACGGTCCGGCTGGAACTCGTCGACGAGCCGGGGGAGCTGTTGCGCGCCCTCGAACCGATCGCGAACAACGGGGGGAACCTGCTTTCGATCTTCCACGAGCGCGGGAACCTCACGCCCAGGGGGCACATCCCGGTCGAGGTCGACCTGGAGGCGACGGAGACACAGTTCGAGACGATCGTCGGGGCCCTCCGAGAGGCGGGCGTCAACGTGATCCAGGCCGGCGCCGAGCGCTACAGCGAGGAGTTGACCGTCGTCCTGGTCGGCCACCTCGTGGCGACGGATCTTTCGGATACGCTCCGGCAGTTCACCGAGTGTGGCGGCGTCTCGGTCGGCGACGTGTCGCTTTCGGCCCCGCAGGGAACCGAAGGGGAATCCAGTGCCCGGCTCAGACTCGAGGCGATCGAGGGCCAGACGGGCGACGCTCTGGAGACCGCCCGGACGGTCGCCGACGAGAAGGGGCTGCGTCTGATCGAGCCGCTAACGGAGGAGGGGCCATGAGACTCGCCGTGATGGGTGCCGGAGCCGTCGGCACCGCGGTACTCGAGTTGGCCGGCGAGTACGGCCACGACGTCGTCGGGGTCGCCGACTCCTCGAGCGGCGTCGTCGAGGACGGGGGAGTGGATCCGGACGGCGTCGTCTCCCGGAAGCGCAAGCGCGGGATCGTCGGCGACGGGACGCCCGAAGCCGTCCTCGGCGCCGACTACGACGTCCTCGTCGAGGCGACGCCGACGACGCTCGGGGATGCCGAGCCCGGCTTCTCGCACGTCGAGCGGGCGCTCGGACGCGACCGTCACGCTGTGTTGGCGAACAAAGGACCGGTCGCCGAACGCTACGACGAGGTCCGGGCGCTGGAGGCCGACTCCGGGGGGACCGTCCTCTTCGAGGCGGCCGTCGGCGGCGCGATCCCGATCCTGTCGACGATCGACGACCTCAACGGACAGGTGGCCGCGGCACGCGGCGTTCTCAACGGGACGGCGAACTTCATACTCAGCCGGATGGCCGCCGAGGGGATCGATTACGAGCACGTACTCGCGGAGGCCCAAGACCTCGGGGTCGCCGAGGCCGACCCGGCCTTCGACGTCGAGGGAACCGACGCCGCGCTGAAGTGTGTCATCCTCGCGAACGTCCTCTATGAGGGGACCTACACGCTCGCCGACGCGGAGGTCGAAGGGATCGCGGATCTGCCGGGCAGCGCCCTGGAGTTGGCCGCCGAGGACGGCCGGACGATCCGGCTTGTCGGCGAGGTCTCCGACGGCAACGTCCGTGTCGGACCGCGGCTCGTCCCCGAAAACGGAACGTTGGCGGTCTCGGGGACGCTCAACATCGTCCAACTGGAGACGAACCACGCCGGACGGTTGAACATCTCGGGGCGGGGCGCCGGCGGCCCCGAGACGGCGAGTGCGGTACTCGCGGATATCGGCCGGCTACCGGAACTGTCGTAGCGGTCGTCGCTCCCCGTGGTATCGGCTCGCAAACCGCCCGAGGCGCCCGGATTCGGGCGAATCCCTTTCGAAATCGTTTTACGGGGCACCGACAAATGATCCCGATACAGCGCATCCGCGCGTGAGACAATAATGAGCGACAAACCACACCAGAACCTGGCCGTCATCGGCCACGTCGACCACGGAAAGAGCACGATGGTCGGGCGGCTCCTCTTCGAGACGGGGAGCGTACCCGAACACGTCATCGAGCAGTACCGAGAGGAAGCCGAAGAGAGGGCAAAGGCGGCTTCGAGTTCGCCTACGTGATGGACAACCTCGCCGAGGAGCGAGAGCGAGGTGTCACCATCGACATCGCCCACCAG